>VGBL01000021.1 GCA_016870515.1 Actinomycetota bacterium
ATCCTTTGAACTCTTCGGAGGGAGAAGGAGGAGCGCGCGACCCGAACCGGTAGTAGGTAAGCGATGGGGTGACGCAGGAAGGTAGCTCATCCGCGGCGATGGTAGTCCGCGGCCAAGGTTGTAGGGCGAGACGTAGGCAAATCCGCGTCTTTTATGCCTGAGAACCGATGGGGAGCCGATTGAGGTGAAGTGAGTGATCCTATGCTGCCGAGAAAAGCCTCTAGCGAGTGGCATGGCCGCCCGTACCCCAAACCGACACAGGTGGTCAAGTAGAGAATACTAAGGCGATCGAGTGAACCGTGGTTAAGGAACTCGGCAAAATGCCCCCGTAACTTCGGGAGAAGGGGGGCCGTGGCTGGTGTAGGGGTTCGCCCCCGAAGCTGGTTGCGGCCGCAGAGACCAGGCTGAAGCGACTGTTTACTAAAAACACAGGTCCATGCAAAGTCGCAAGACGACGTATATGGACTGACGCCTGCCCGGTGCTGGAACGTTAAGGGGACCGGTTAGCCGCAAGGCGAAGCTGAGAACTTAAGCGCCAGTAAACGGCGGTGGTAACTATAACCATCCTAAGGTAGCGAAATTCCTTGTCGGGTAAGTTCCGACCTGCACGAATGGCGTAACGACTTCAGCGCTGTCTCAACCACGGACTCGGCGAAATTGCACTACGAGTAAAGATGCTCGTTACGCGCGGCAGGACGGAAAGACCCCGGGACCTTTACTACAGCTTGGTATTGGTGGTCGATTCGGTTTGTGTAGGATAGGTGGGAGACTGTGAAGCCCGGACGCCAGTTCGGGTGGAGTCGTCCTTGAAATACCACTCTGATCGTGTTGGCTGTCTAACCTCGGTCCGTGATCCGGACTAGGGACAGTGCCTGGTGGGTAGTTTAACTGGGGCGGTTGCCTCCCAAAAAGTAACGGAGGCGCTCAAAGGTTCCCTCAGCCTGGTTGGTAATCAGGTGTCGAGTGCAAGTGCACAAGGGAGCTTGACTGTGAGACTGACGGGTCGAGCAGGGACGAAAGTCGGAACTAGTGATCCGGCGCACGCATGTGGAAGCGGCGTCGCTCAACGGATAAAAGGTACCCCGGGGATAACAGGCTGATCTTGCCCAAGAGTTCATATCGACGGCATGGTTTGGCACCTCGATGTCGGCTCGTCGCATCCTGGGGCTGGAGTAGGTCCCAAGGGTTGGGCTGTTCGCCCATTAAAGCGGTACGCGAGCTGGGTTTAGAACGTCGTGAGACAGTTCGGTCCCTATCCGCCGCGCGCGCAGGAGTCTTGAGGAGGGCTGTCCCTAGTACGAGAGGACCGGGACGGACGAACCTCTGGTGTGCCAGTTGTCCTGCCAAGGGCACGGCTGGTTGGCTACGTTCGGAAGGGATAACCGCTGAAAGCATCTAAGCGGGAAGCCTGCTCCAAGATGAGGACTCCCACAGGGTTAACCTGGTAAGGCCCCCAGCGAGAACACTGGGTTGATAGGCCGGAGGTGGAAGCACAGCAATGTGTGGAGCTGACCGGTACTAATAGGCCGAGGACTTGACTCTTTTCTTTTCTACTTTGCGTATTCGCGTCCACTGTGCGGTTCCCGAGTGACGGTCGGGACCGATCGACAACTCCATAAAGTTACGGCGGCCATGGCGAGAGTGAAACGCCCGGCTCCATTCCGAACCCGGAAGCTAAGCCTCTCAGCGCCGATGGTACTGCGCGGGTGACCGCGTGGGAGAGTAGGACGCCGCCGGACATTATTTCGCGAAGGGCCGCCCATGGGGTGGCCCTTCGTCATTTCGGCACCGCGGTTCGCCCGCCATGCGCGCATGCGTCAGGATGATCGCATGGGCGCCCCCGACGGTTCCGGTTCGCGGTCGTCGGGATCCTCATCGCCGCGAGCTTCGCGCTCGCCGCGGTCGAGCGGGCCGGGTGAGAAGTCGAAGGCGTCCTACAAGGGCAAGCCGGGCGAGAAGTCCGAGCGTCCTGCGCGTCCGGCTCGCGATGACTCGGACCGACCGCGTGGCCCGCGCATTCCGGACGAGATCACCGGCAAGGAGATCGACCGGCGCGTGGCTGCCGAGCTCCGCACGCTCCCCGAGGGACTGGCCGAGCAGGTGGCTCGATTGCTGGTCGCTGCTTCCATGGTCATTGACGAAGACCCTCAGGCCGCGCTCGTCTTCGCCCAGGAGGCAAAGCGCAAGGCGGCTCGCATCGCGCCGGTCCGCGAGGCGGTGGGCGTGGCTGCATACGCGGCTGGCGACTTCGCCGAGGCGCTTTCGGAGTTCCGTGCGCTGCGTCGGATGACGGGCGACGATGCGTATGTGCCCGTGATGGCCGATTGCGAGCGTGGACTCAGACGCCCGCGCAAGGCCCTAGAATTGCTGGCAACGGTCCCTGATTCGTCATTGGCCCCGGACACGCGCGTCGAGTCGCGCATCGTCGCGGCCGGCGCTCGACGCGACCTGGGCCAGCCCGACGCGGCCCTTCTTCTCCTGCAAGGGCCGGACCTCACTACACGTCGCACCGAGCCCTGGCTGGCCAGGCTCCGCTACGCCTACGCCGACACGCTGCTTGATCTTGGGCGCGTGGATGAGGCGGCCATGTGGTTTGCCCGTTCGATGGAGGTCGATCTCGACGCAGAGACAGATGCGGCGGACCGGCTGGCCGAGCTCCAGGGTGTGACGTTCGGCGATGACTGGGAGGACGATGAATCCGCTAGCGACTGATCTGGGCGGCATCGCCGGATGTCGAGCCGGGCCCCTCTGCGCAGTCCAGCCAGCGACTGATCCCGGCGACGTTGGCAGCGGTCGATGACAACGTCGCCCACTTTCGGGCGGCGTCCGGGTCTTCATGGGGAAGTTCGATCCGAGGAGTGCGCTCACGCACCATGGCGACCGCGTGGTCAAGATCCATCTGCAGGGCCCGGGCTTCGCGGACCATCTCCACCCAGCGGATCAGCTCGGCCTCGGATCGTTCGAGTACGTCTTCGACGGACGTGACCGGACCGTAGTGGCTGAAGAGGAGCCGAGGCGGGGCGATTTCGCGCATGCGACGCATGGAGGCCAGGGCGAGGTCGAGGTCGAAGTCCGGCGGGGGTGTCGCGGGACGCACCTCAGCGGTCTGGGGAATGTAGACCCCGGCAGCATCACCGCAGTAGAGGTCACCGGTGGTCGAGTCGAGCAGGCCGACGTGGTGCGAGGCGTGGCCGGGGGCGTAAAACGCCTCGAGCACGCGGCCGCCGCCCAGATCGATCTGCCCTACGTCGCCGAGGGCAACGACGCGGGATGCGTCGGTGGGCAGCAGGTCGCCGAAGAGCTCGTTGATGACCGGGCCGAAGACTCGATGTGCGCTCTGCACGAGTTTGGTGGGGTCCACCAGGTGGCGAGCACCTCGCTCGTGAACGACGACCTCGGCGTGCGGGAATGCCGCCGCAATGTCGCCGACACCGCCGGCGTGGTCAAGGTGGATGTGCGTGACCACGACCGTTGCGAGGTCCGTCGGTCCGACGCCGAGAGAGTCGAGCGAGTCGATGACCGTGGGCGCTGACAGCGCGGTGCCGGTTTCGACCAGGCAGGGGCGGTCGCCTCGGATCAGGAATCCCGCGGTGACGCCGCGGTAGCCGCCCATGAGGGTGTCGATCTCGAAGACCTCGTCACCCAGAGGCGTGACCGTCCGCACAGGTGCCCTCTCCAGTCGATGTCCTCAACTGTCGCGTTCGCGCGGCCGTGAGGCCAGCATGGAACCTATGCTAGGGGGCCCATCCAGACCTCGGGAAACGATGCCCACATGGGCGGTTCACGGATACTGGTCGAGGCCGGCGCCAATGAAGTCGTGCTCGAGGGCAGGCTTGCAGGAGTGGGGCGCAAGGTGCTCCCCAGCGGAGACGAGGCGGTCACCTTCCGTGTGGTGGTGGCCCGCGCACCGCGCGATCGAGGTCCATCGGGGCGCGTGAGCGTCGATGCCATCGACTGTATCGAGGCCAGGAGGCTCACCGCGCTTCACTGATCGCATGCGACCATGGGCCGGTGACAGCGGACGGCGCGCCCGAGGGCACTGCCTACGAGTGGTATCGCCGGGCGCTTGACCTTCTCGAGCGTGGAGACGTCAGCGCCAGCCTGGTCCTGCTCGATCGCGTGCTCACGGAGGATCCGGGATCCGCATCCGCTCGTGAGGCTCAGGCGCGCGCCCTATTCGACGCTCGACGCTTCGATGAGGCGGCGCACGCTTTCGACATCCTGGTCGAGGCGAGTCCGTCGGACGACTTCGCCCACTACGGCCTGGGCGTGTGCCTCTGGCGGCTTCAGCGGTTCAAAAGTGCCGAGGACCACCTGGCAATGGCCACGGTCATGCGGCCCGATCGCGAGGATTATCGAAACGCCCTCGACCAGGTCAGGGCCACCTTGCGTGCACGACGTCAAGCGGGAATCCCGCTCGAGGGCCCTCTCGACCCAGGCGCCTCGTGAGCGACCAGCGGGCTGTCGGCATCCTGCCGGTGGATGAATTCGATGTCGCGCTGCTCGACCTAGATGGTGTCATCTACATCGGCCCACACCTCGTCGACCACGCTGACGGCGCCATTGCGTTGGCACGTGAGAGGGGAATGCGCTTCGGCTTCGTCACTAACAACGCCTCGCGCACCCCTGAGGATGTGGCGGCTCACCTGTGTGAACTTGGCATCGGAGCCAGCGTCGACGATGTCGTGACGTCGTCCCAGGCCGGGGCCCATGTGCTCGCCCAGCGGCTTGATGCCGACACGGCGGTGCTGGCGGTTGGGGGCCCGGGCGTTGATGCGGCGTTGCTGGAGTTCGGTCTGCGCCCCGTGCGCTCACTCGAAGCCCAACCCGCTGCCGTGATGCAGGGGTTTGGTCGTGACGTGCAGTGGCGGGATCTCGCCGACGCGAGCGTGGCGGTACGTCGTGGCGCGTACTGGGTGGCGACCAACCTCGATGCAACCCTGCCGATCCCCGGAGGCCGGGCTCCTGGCAACGGCATGCTCGTCGCGGCAGTAGCACAGGCTGCAGGTCGCGGTCCGGATGCCGTCGCCGGCAAGCCCCATGCGCCCCTGATGCGTGATTCCATCGATCGGCTACAGGCACGGCGACCACTGGTCGTGGGCGACCGCCTCGACACTGACATCGAAGGCGCGGATCGCCTAGGCATCCCCAGCCTGCTGGTGATGACGGGGGTCACCGATGTCGCAACCGCGATGAGTGCGCCAGCCGGTCAACGCCCGACGTTGCTGGCGAGGGATCTTCGCGGACTCCTCGAACGGCACCCCTCTATCGACGGTGATGGGCGAGGGTGTTGGTCTGCTCGTTCGTCGAGGGCCCGTGTCGAGGAAGGCGCTGTGGTGGTGAGGGTGGGCCGGGGAAACGACGGGTGGATGGATGCCCTGCGATGCGCCTGTGCGGCGTCATGGGCCACCCCTGATGCGGACATCGGCGGTGCGGTGCGCGTCCTTTCGTCCGGAATGCCGTGAGCCGACCCAAGTGCGCGTGATGCTCCGGTTAGGGTGAGGTATCCGCCTAGCCTCGCGGGAGATTGCCATGAAGGACGTGATGAAGCCCTATCTCGACATGGCGGCAGCCGTCACTGCGGCGACGGTGGCGAAGGCGGTGGAGAGCGCTCAGGCGATCATCTCCCGCAACGGCCCCGGATCCGACGTACTCGACCAAGCTCAGATCGGCTCACTCGGGCTGGTCGCCGTCAATCTCGGGGAAGACCAGGACTTCGCCGATGACTCCGGACCCGAGGCTCCCGGAGGGGCCGCGCAGGTGCCGGGCGCATCGCCCAAGGGCAAGGGAAAGGGCAAAGCCAAGCGGAAGGGCAAAGCCAAGGGGAAGGGAAAGGGCAAGGCCAAGGGCGCCGCGGCCGAGGATGCCATCGGATCCGACGTGCTCGACCAGGCCCAGATCGGCTCGCTCGGCCTGCTGTCCATCAATCTGGGCGGTCGCCAGGGATTCGTCGATGACCAGGGAGCGGAGATTGTCAAGGATCTGGAATCCGAGATCGCCTCGCTGCGCGCCGATGTCGCTCGTCTAGCCGAAGCCCTCGTGGCAGTCGGCGTGGTCGAACTCGAGCACATGGCGGTGCTACCTCGCAGACGGCCCGGGCGATCTACGGCAAAGCGTGGAGCCCAGAAGGCGACCGCGAAGAGGCAGCCGGCCAAGGCCTCCGCGAAGAAGGCGCCGGCCAAGACGTCGGCGCGCAAGGCACCGGCCAAGAAGTCGGTGCGCAAGGCATCGGCCAAGAAGTCGGCGCGCAAGGCACCGGCAAGGCGCCGCCGTGCCGAGGCGGACGACTGACCGGCAGGCCAGGACGACCGCGAGGTAGCGTGGGGGCATGCCGGAGGACAGCCGACAAGACGATGCCGCCCTTCTCGACGCCCTGCGTCCCTACCTCGCCCTGCTGTCCGGCCTCATCGAGGTCTCGGCGGGCAAGGCGGCCGGGCTCGCGCAGTCGGTCATGACCCAGGGCGCCACCACCGGCGCCGAAGCCGGCCAGCGCGTCATCGCGATTACATCGGCGGGCCTTGACCCCGAGCAGTTCGCGGCCACGGTGCGCGAGGAGGTCGACCGGGCCGTCCGGCGTCTCGGATTCGTCAGGGCCGACGAACTGACGTCGCTCAGGCGACAGATCGAGCGCCTTGAAACAGAGGTCGAGGGACTCCGCACACAGGCGGACGCCCTGAGCGCCGTCGTTGGTAGCGCCGGCACGCATGGCGCTGACTGGAATTTGGACAAGAAGAAGGCGAAGAAGGCCAAGAAGAAGGACGAGGGTCGCGCATGACGTCGTTCCCCCAATCCGGCGGCGCGGTCCAGCCTGACCTCCCGCTCGCGGTCCCGGCGTGGCTGCCACCCGTGGAGCCCACGGGCGATCCCCGCGTCGATGCGGCCCTTGACCGTCTGGCTGAGCTCGAGGGCAGCCCCGTGGTCGAGCACGTCGAGATCTTTTCCGACATCCATGTGCGCTTGACCGGAGCTCTCGCCGACCTAGGCGACGAGGTGCCCGACGCGGCGAGCGACGACCTGCGGTGACGCGCCGGCGCTTGGACGCCGAGCTCGTGCGCCGCGGACTCGTGCGCTCGCGCGAACACGCACGCGAAGTCGTCGAAGCTGGACTCGTGCGCGTGCAGGGCGTCCGGGCCACGAAGCCGGCCACGATGGTCGAGGAGGCGGTGGCTCTCACGGTCGAGGTGGATGACCGTGATCCTGGTTATGCCTCGCGAGGGGCATGGAAGCTGGCCGGCGCACTCGAACGCATGGGCGGTCCGCCCGTCGACGGGCGTTGGTGCCTTGATGCGGGGGCCTCCACCGGCGGCTTTACCGACGTTCTCCTGAGGGCCGGCGCAAAGCACGTCGTCTGCGTGGACGTGGGCTACGGACTCCTCGACTGGCGCTTGCGCACCGATCCGCGCGTGACGACGATCGATCGCACCAACGTGCGACTCCTCCAGCCAAACGACCTGCCCTATACGCCCGACCTCATCGTGGCGGACCTGTCGTTCATTTCCTTGGAGCTCGTCCTGCCTGCCCTCTTCGCCTGCGCGGCGCCCGGGGCCGACGTCGTGCCCATGGTCAAGCCGCAGTTCGAAGTGGGCCGCGAGGCGGTCGGGGCAGGGGGGGTTGTGCGCGACGCCGAGCCCCGGGCCGAGGCGGTCCGTAGGATCGCGGCAACGGCGTACGGCATGGGGTGGGGAACCCAGGCGGTTGCGGCAAGCCCTCTTCCGGGCCCCAGCGGCAACGTCGAGTTCTTCCTGTGGCTGCGTCGGGGCGCGCCGCCACCCGATGACGCGCGCATCAACGAGACCGTGGAGGCCGGCCCGTGACCACTTCGCCGCGTGCGGTCCTGCTCGTCACCAACTCTCGCCGTGACGACGTTCGTGACTACGCGGTCGAAATCACCCGAGCGCTCCAGGCTGCCGGGATCGATGTGCGCATGGGAAGCGACGAGATCAAGGAGTTCCACGACCGTGGCGGCCAGGAGGTGCCGACATGGGTGCCCATCGACCCGGATGAGCATGGTGCGGATAGCTGCGAGCTCGTGATCGTGCTGGGTGGAGACGGTGCCATCCTCCGCGGCGCCGAGCGCGCACGAAGCGCCGGCGTTCCGCTCCTCGGGATCAACCTCGGGCGTGTGGGATTCCTCGCCGAAGCAGAGCGCGAGGATGCCGACCAGGTCGTGCGCGCGATCGTGCGGCGCGATTGGCAGGTGGAGGAGCGCACGACCCTTGACGTCAGCGTCCACGCTGGAGGTGCGGAGGTCTTTCGAACCTGGGCGCTCAATGACGTCAGCATCGAGAAGGCGGCACGCGAGCATATGGTCGAGATCCTGGTCGAGATCGATGGCCGGCCGGTCTCGCGATGGGGATGCGACGGCGTCGTCTGCGCCACGCCGACCGGCTCCACCGCCTACGCATTCTCGACCGGGGGTCCCGTGGTCTGGCCCGAGGTGGAGGCGCTGCTGATCGTTCCGATCAGCGCGCATGCCCTCTTCGCCCGGCCGCTCGTGGTATCCCCGTCGAGCGTGATCGCCCTCGAACTGCCCGACTCCAGCACCGAGGCGGTGCTGTGGGCGGACGGACGTCGCTCGATCGACGTTCCGCCCCGGGCACGCATCGAAGTACGCCGCCACGTCGAACCCGTGCGCCTCGCGCGGCTGCGTCGCGGCCCGTTCGCCGACCGACTCGTGGCGAAGTTCGACCTGCCCGTCGAAGGATGGCGAGGTCGCCGGTGATCATCAGCCTGGGGATCCGCGGTCTCGGCGTCATCGACGATGCGCAGATCGAGCTAGGCCCCGGGCTGACTGCCATCACGGGCGAGACCGGCGCCGGCAAGACCATGGTGCTCACCGGACTCTCTCTCCTGCTGGGTGAGCGCACCGATGCAGGCACCATTGGCCCCGGGCACGACACTGCCCTTGCCGAGGGGCGCTTCGCGATCGCTGAAGACGACCGTGACTCGATCAAAGCGATGCTCGACGAGTCTGGCGGCCAATGGGATGACGACGGGACCCTCCTGGTCACGCGCACGGTGTCGCGCGAGGGTCGTAGTCGATCCCACCTCGGTGGCCGCAGCGTCCCGGCGGCGACGCTCGCCGATGTGGGCCGTTTCCTCGTGGCGGTGCACGGCCAGGATGATCAGCACCGCCTGCTCAAGGCGGCCCACCAGCAGCGAGCACTCGATCGTTTCGCTGGAGACGAACTCGCCGGCGTTCTGGCTGACTACCGGGAGAGCCACGCGCGCCTTGTCGATATCGAGGCCCGACTGCGCGACGTCGTGGACAATTCCCCTGAGCGGGCACGAGAAGCCGCGGACTTGCGCGAGACCTTGGCCCTCATAGACACCGTGGCTCCCCAGCCCGGCGAAGAGGAGGCGCTGCGAGTCGAGAGCGAGCGGCTCGTCCACATGGATGACCTCGTGCAGGCGGTCGGCCTCGCGCGCGCCGCCTTGAGCGAGGTCTCGGACGTAGGGGCCACCGGTCTCGTCGCCCAGGCAGAAGCGGCCCTTGCTCGCGTCGCTCAACGCGATCCGCAACTGGCCGAGATTCGCGACCGTCTCGCCCGTGCCGCGACGGAGTTGGATGACCTGGGGCTTGAAGTATCCGCCTACCTGACCGATCTCGACGCGGACCCGTCCCGCGCCGCCTACGTCGAGGAACGCCGCGCCGCCCTGGCCGGCCTGCGTCGCCGCCTTGAATTCGTGGCCGCTCCCCAGCGTGATAGGGACGGCGCGGCCGCGACCGACCTGACCACCTGGCGAGACGAGGCGGAGGGTCGCCTCGCCGAGCTCTGCGATGACGACAGCCTGCGCGTGATGCTCCGGGCCAGTCGTGATGAGTGGGCGGGCCGTGCCGGCGCCCTGGCCGCTGCCGTGAGCAGGCGCCGGCGCTCGGCCGCGCAGCGGCTGGCCGAGTGCGTGACGGCCGAGCTCGAGGCCCTGGCGATGCCCTCGGCCCGCCTGGAGGTGGAGATTCGGTCGCGCACGCGGGGCGATGTTCGCGTCACCATCGACGGGGTCGAACATGTCGCCGACCGGCACGGTATCGATGACGTCGACTTCCTCCTTGTCCCGCGCGAGGGAGTCTCGCCGCGCCCCCTGTCCAAGGGAGCCTCAGGGGGCGAGCGGTCTCGGATCATGCTTGCCCTCGAGGTCGTGTTCGCGGCCACCGACCCGGTCCCCACCTTCGTCTTCGACGAGGTAGACGCGGGGGTGGGCGGCAAGGCGGCCGTCGAGGTGGGACGCCGGCTGGCTCGACTGGGTCGGACGTCTCAGGTGCTGGTCGTCACCCACCTGCCCCAGGTGGCGGCATTCGCCGATCGGCACCTGGTCGTGCGCCCCGGTGAGGCGGTGACCTCCTCGAGCCTCTCGGAGGTCGAGGGGCAGGCGCGGGACCGCGAGCTCGCCCGGATGCTCGCCGGCCTGGAGGACTCCGCCACGGCCCTGGCCCACGCCCAGGAGCTACGCGCCCTGGCGGCCGCCGAATCGGGCGAGGCCCTCCCGGAGTTTTCCCCCGCGGGTCGCGCCGTGCCCCGAAGCTCCCGTCACTGATAGCCTGGTGGCCCGTGGAGCAGCGGCCAACAACCCGGCATCTTTTCGTCACCGGCGGCGTAGCCTCCTCCCTCGGCAAGGGGCTCACGGCATCCTCCTTGGGCAACCTCCTCAAGGCGCGCGGGCTGCGCGTCACGATGCAAAAGTTAGATCCCTACCTCAACGTCGATCCCGGCACCATGAATCCCTTCCAGCACGGCGAGGTCTTCGTCACCGATGATGGAGCAGAGACCGACCTCGACGTCGGTCACTACGAGCGCTTCCTCGACACTGACCTGCACGGTTCTGCCAACGTGACGACCGGCCAGGTCTACTCCACGGTCATCGCCAAGGAGCGACGCGGTGAATACCTCGGCGACACCGTCCAGGTCATCCCGCACATCACCAACGAGATCAAGTCGCGCATTCGTCGCATGGCCGGGCCCGATATCGACGTGGTGATCACCGAGGTCGGCGGCACCGTGGGTGACATCGAATCGCTGCCCTTCCTCGAGGCCGTCCGGCAGATGCGCCACGAGGTGGGCCGCGACAACGTCTTCTTCCTCCATGTCTCGCTGCTGCCCTACATCGGGCCCTCGGGTGAGCTCAAGACCAAGCCCACCCAGCATTCCGTCGCGCAACTGCGGAGCATCGGCATCCAGCCTGACGCGATCGTGCTCCGCGCCGACCGGCCGGTTCCACCCGGCATCAAGCGCAAGATCTCGCTCATGTGCGACGTCGATGAGGAGGCCGTTGTCGCAGCGGTCGACGCACCGAGCATCTACGACATTCCCAAGGTCCTTCACGGGGAGGGGCTGGATGCCTACGTCGTCCGCCGCCTCGGGCTGCCCTTCCGCGACGTGGACTGGACCAGTTGGGGTGACCTGCTCAAGCGAGTGCACGATCCCGCCCAGGAGGTTGAGGTGGCACTCGTCGGCAAATACGTCGACCTCCCAGACCCCTACCTGTCCGTCACCGAGGCGCTCCGTGCCGGCGGCTTCGACCAGGACTGCCGCGTGCGCATCCGCTGGGTCACCAGCGATGACTGTGCGACCGATGAGGGTGCTGCACAGCAACTCGGCGATGTCGACGCGATCTGCGTGCCGGGTGGCTTCGGCGTACGCGGCATCGAGGGCAAGCTCGGCGCCCTTCGCTATGCCCGCGAGCACCGCATTCCGACGTTGGGCCTGTGCCTGGGTCTTCAGTGCATGGTCATCGAATTCGCCCGTGACGTCGCGGGCCTGGAGGGCGCTAACTCGCTGGAGTTCGACGAGTCGACCCCTCATCCGGTGGTCAGCACCATGGCCGACCAGCGCGACGTCGTGGCCGGCGACCGTGACATGGGCGGCACGATGCGCCTGGGCCTCTACCCGGCCAAGCTCGTGGAGGGCTCGGTCGTCGCCCAGGCCTACGGGGCGCCCTACGTCGACGAGCGTCATCGCCACCGCTACGAGGTCAACAACGCCTACCGGCCGGCCCTGGAGGACGCCGGGTTGGTCATCTCCGGCACGTCGCCCGACGGAAGGCTCGTGGAGTTCGTCGAGCTACCTGCCGATGTCCACCCCTACTACGTCGCGACGCAGGCTCACCCGGAGTTCCGCTCGCGTCCCACGCGCGCCCATCCGCTGTTTGCCGGGCTCGTGCGAGCGGCCCTGGCACGCAGGTTGGGCACGACCGCCAAGGCATCCGCGGGTAGAGAAGCCGCCACCTCCTAGTGGGCGCCGACGAGGTCTGGCGCGGCGACGTCCGTGATGTTCGAGATCCCAGCGAGCTGCTGGGCCGCGCGATCCGCTACGAGGGCCGGGTGTGGCGGGTTGTCACCGATGCCATTCGTCTTCCTGATGGGACTGAGGTGGAGCGTGACATCGTTGACCACCCGGGAGCGGTCGGTATCGTCGCACTGGACGACGACGACCGCGTCCTGCTGATCCGCCAGTACCGCCAGCCGGTTGGCGGCTACCTATTCGAACTGCCCGCGGGGTTGCGCGATGTCGTGGGCGAGCATCCCTGGGCAACCGCCCAGCGCGAGCTGCTCGAGGAGTCCGGCTACGTTGCCCGCGACTGGCATGTGCTGCTCGACTTCTTCAACTCTCCCGGCGGATCCACGGAGGCATTTCGCTGCTACCTCGCTAGGGGATTGACCGAGGTCAACGGAGGGCGCCCCGCGACCGGCGAGGCGGAGGAGGCGCACCTGCCGCGCGTATGGGTGGATCTGGACGCGGCCGTTGATCTGGCATTGCGTGGCGACCTGCACAACCCGACGACGGTCACGGGCGTCCTCGCAGCGGCATCGGCAAGGGAGCGGGGCTGGTCGACACTGCGTCCCGCGGGCGTCGACATGTGGGTGCTTCCCGACCCCTAGAGTGATCAGCGGTTGCGGCAGAGGCGGCCGCATACCGTCCGGGAGGCGAGAGTTATGAAGGTAGGCATACCTACCGAGATCAAGAACCACGAATACCGGGTGGCGATTACCCCTGCCGGGGTCTTCGAACTCGTTCGCCACGGCCATGAGGTGTTTGTGCAGCAGGGGGCGGGGCTCGGGTCATCGATCCTGGACGACGAATACGTCCGGGCGGGCGCCCGGCTGCTGTCCAGTGCGGACGAGGTATGGGCGACCGGTGATCTGATCTTGAAGGTGAAGGAGCCCATCGCGGAGGAGTACTCCCGCATGCGACCTGGACAGATCCTCTTCACCTACCTGCATCTCGCCGCCTCGCGCGAATGCACCGATGCCTTGCTGGGTGCTGGCGTCACGGCCATCGCCTACGAGACCGTCGAGTTGTCCGACGGGTCGCTGCCCCTCCTGGCTCCGATGTCGGAGGTGGCCGGGCGAATGGCGCCGCAGGTGGGCGCACAGGCGCTGCAGAGGGTCCATGGCGGTCGCGGGGTGCTGATGGGCGGTGTGTCCGGCGTACGCCCGGCCAAGGTGGTGGTGATCGGTGCCGGCGTATCCGGCAACGGGGCAGCGGCGATAGCCCTGGGCATGCACGCTGATGTCCACCTGCTCGATAAGAATATCGCCCGGTTGCGCTACATGGACGACATCTACCAGGGGCACTTGCAGACCATCGCCTCCAATGCGTTCGAACTCGAGCGAGCAGTTCTCGATGCCGACCTGGTGATCGGTGCGGTGCTCGTCCCCGGCGCCAAGGCGCCCAAGCTCATCAGCAACGACCTCGTCTCCCGCATGAAGCCGGGCAGTGTGCTGGTGGATATCGCCATCGACCAAGGCGGCTGCTTCGAGGACTCGCGGCCCACCACCCACGCGGACCCCACCTTCGGCGTGCACGGCTCGGTCTTCTACTGCGTGGCCAACATACCCGGTGCCGTTCCGCATACCTCCACCTATGCACTCACCAACGTCACGCTTCCGTATGCGGTCCGGCTTGCCGACCATGGCTGGCAGGCGGCCCTGAAGTCGGATCCGGCCCTGCGTCTTGGACTCAATACCCACGCCGGAGCGATCACCTACGGCGCTGTCGCAGAGGCGTTCGACCTTGCGTTCACCGACGTCGCGGACGTGCTCGCCTGAGCGGCCCATCGGTGGGCAGGGCGGTCGAGGACTATCTCGACCACCTTGCCGTCGAGCGCGGACTGTCGCGCAACACCCTGACGTCCTACGGCCGTGACCTGCTTCGCTACGCGGAATGGTGCACCGACCGAGGCATCACCAACCCTGGTGATGTCCGGGCCCCCGACCTGGAGGATTTCGCCGTCGATCTGCGCAATGGCGGTGGATCTCGCCCCGCACTGTCGGCATCCTCGGCGGCTCGTGCCGTTGTGGCCGTGCGCGGATTTCATCGATTCTGCGCGGAGGAGGGGCTGGCCATCGACGACCCTGCCCGCTCGTGGCGCCCTCCATCAGTGCCGCAGCGCCTGCCCAAGGCCCTCGCGTACGACAGCGTTGTGGGCCTGATCGCTGCGGCGGCCACCCAGGACCCGCCCCTGGGTCCGCGCGACGTCGCGCTGTTCGAATTCCTCTACGGCACCGGGGCGCGAATTTCCGAAGCCTGCGGCCTCGATATCGATGACATCGACCTCCAGGAGCAGACCGTCCTCGTTCGCGGCAAAGGAGACAAGCAAAGGCGACTGCCGCTCGGCAGTCATGCCGTAGCAGCCATCGACGCCTACCTGGTGCGGGGTCGCCCGGGCCTGGCGTCGAGGGCTACCCCGGCCCTCTTCCTCAATACCCGCGGCCAGCGACTGAGTCGGCAGAGCGCCTGGGCGGCCATGTCGGCCGCTGCTCAGCGCGCTCGCGTCGAGTCGGTGTCGCCGCACGCGCTGCGCCATAGCTTCGCCACGCATCTGCTCGAGGGCGGTGCCGACGTGCGCGTCGTCCAGGAGCTCCTCGGCCACGCCTCGGTGACCACGACCCAGGTGTACACGCGGGTAACCGTGGAGACCCTGCGCGAGGTCTACGCCGCCAGTCACCCCCGAGCCCGCTGAGCGGGAGCGTCGGGTGATCTGGCGGCCCGGCGTCTGAGAGGATGCCGGTGTCCCGGGCCACCGGGTGACGCGGAAGGGGAGGCCATGGCCGACGAGTCGCTCGTCGCGGCTGGCCGCATGGGGCCCACCGGACGCTCCATGCCCGAATTCCCCGTCCCCGCTTCACTCGAGCAGCACGGGCCGGCCAAGGTGCTCGCGATGGTTAACCAGAAAGGGGGCGTGGGCAAGACCACGTCGACGGTGAATCTCGGGGCAGCCCTCGCCGAATTCGGCCGACGCGTGCTCCTGGTCGACTTCGACCCGCAGGGCGCCCTGTCTGTCGCGCTTGGCGTGCCCGCCCATCAGCTCGATCGCACCGTCTACAACCTGCTCATGGACGATGACTGCAGCGTCGACGACGTCATTGTCTCGACCAAGGTGCCCGGGCTCGATCTCGTGCCGAGCAATATCGACCTGTCCGCTGCGGAGGTGGCTCTGGTCAATGAGGTCGCCCGTGAGCATGCCCTCGCCCGTGCCCTGGCTCCCGTCATTGATCGATACGACTACATCATCATCGACTGCCAGCCGTCGCTGGGCCTCCTGACCATCAATGCGCTCACCGCTGCTAACGGCGTCGTCATCCCTCTCGAGTGCGAATACTTTGCCCTTCGCGGCGTCAAGCTTCTCACCGACACGGTCACCAAGGTGCAAGGGCGGCTCAATCCGCGACTGCAGGTCACCGGCGTCATCGCCACGATGTACGACGCCCGCACCCTGCACACGCGTGAAGTGCTGGCTCGCGTCGTGGACGCTTTCGGCGACCAGGTGTTCCACACCGTGATCAGCCGCACCATCAAGTTCCCCGATGCCACCGTCGCCGGCGAGCCCATCACCCTGTTCGCTCCTAACAGCCCGGCTGCCGAGTCCTATCGACAGCTGGCTCGAGAGCTCATCGCGAAGTGACCGAGGTCGTTGACTCCCCGCTGATGACGGAGGCCCCTGAGCGCGGGTTCTCGGTCAGCGTCGGTGGTTTCGAGGGGCCGTTCGATCTGCTGCTCCAGCTCATCTCCAAGCACAAGCTCGAGGTCACCGAGCTTGCCCTCCACGTCGTGACCGATGAATTCATGTCCTACATCCGGCAGCAGGGCCCCGAGTGGGACCTCGACGAGGCCACCGAATTCCTGGTCGTCGCGGCAACGCTCCTCGATCTCAAAGCTGCTCGCCTCCTGCCAAGCGGAGAGGTCGAGGACGAAGAAGACCTCGCCCTCCTGGAGGCACGTGACCTGCTCTTCGCGCGCTTGCTGCAATACCGCGCCTACAAGGAGGTCGCGGCGCTCCTCCAGGAGCAGATGCTCACTGCCGCGCGGATGGTTCCGCGCACCGTCGGCCTCGAGCCGCACTTCGCCGAGTTGCTTCCTGAGGTTGTCTTCGGCATGGGCCCCGACGGCTTCGCCGCGCTGGCCGCCCGGGCGCTGACACCCAAGCCTGAGCCGGAGGTCAGGATCACCCACCTGCACGTCCCGCGCGTGAGCGTTCGCGAGCAGGCGGCCGTGCTGGTCGGTCGTCTTCGAAGACTTCGTGCGGCAACGTTCCGTGCGCTCATCTCGGATTGCGACTCCACCATGCTCGTGGTTGGCCGCTTCCTCGCCCTCCTCGAGCTCTACCGCGATGGCGTAGTCGCCTTCGAGCAGGTTAGTCCGCTAGGGGATCTCACCGTGCGCTGGACCGGACCCGACTCCGGCGAGATCGACGTGCAGGACGAGTACGACGACGGGGCAGATGTCCCCTCGACTTATGAAGACGCCACGCTCCGGCTCGCACCCGAGCCTGTCGACGAGGAGGCCGGTGATGAGTGAGGCGAATGATCAGGTCGACGTGACCGTGGCTGATGACGGCGACGATGATCTGGGTGCCCCCAGTCTGGGGGCGGCGCTCGAGGCGCTGCTCATCGTCGCGGTGGAGCCCATGCCCACCGTCCTCCTGGCACAGGCCACCAACCGGCCGGTTGGGGAGGTGGCTGCCGCGCTCACCGAACTGGCTGACGACTATGACCGCTCCGATCGCGGTTTCACGCTGCGCGAAGTCGCGGGCGGATGGCGCTACTACACCCGCGACAACTGCTCGGGAGTGGTTGAGCGGTGGGTGTTAGACGGCCAGCAGGCGCGTCTCACCCAGGCCTCGCTGGAGACGCTGGCGGTGATCGCATATCGTCAGCCGGTTTCACGAGCCCGCATCAGCGCCGTGCGGGGCGTCAATGTCGACGGAGTCCTGCGCACCCTGCAGTCCCGTGGCCTCATCGAGGAGTCCGGAATCGATCCGTCATCCCAGGCGATCCTCTACCGCACGACCGCGTACTTCCTGGAGCGCCTAGGGATCGCGTCGCTCGACGACCTTCCCGACCTTGCCGAGCACCTTCCCGACCTCGCTGAGCTCGACGCGGTGATCGATTCGGTCGCCGCGGGGGAGTAGTGGCCGACGCACAGGCACCCGACGGGCTCATCCGCTTGCAGAAGGTTCTCGCGCAGGCCGGACTGGGTAGCCGCCGCGCGTGCGAGGACCTGATAGCCCAGGGGCGCGTCGAGGTCGATGGGCGCCTGGTTCGCGAGCAGGGCCTGCGGGTCGATCCGCGAACGAGCATCATTCGCGTGGACGGCGAGCGCGTGCCGACGGCTCCCGATCTCCTGGTGCTCGCGCTCAACAAGCCGCGCGGCGTCCTGTCGACCATGTCTGACGAGCGCGGGCGGCCATGCGTCGGCGATGTCGTCGCCGATCGTCCCGAACGCCTCTTCCATGTGGGCAGGCTCGATGCCGACACCGAAGGCCTCCTGCTGCTGACCAACGACGGCGAGTTGGCACAGCGACTCGCGCATCCCAGTCACGGCGTCCTCAAGACCTATATCGCCACCGTGCCCGGACCGGTGGCAAGGGATGTGGGGCGTCGCCTTCGAGAAGGCATCGAACTCGAGGACGGCGTCGTGCGAGTGGACTCCTTCTGCGTGGTTCAAGCGCTACCCGGCCGGGCACTGGTCGAGCTGTCGCTTTACGAGGGCCGCAAGCACGTGGTTCGCCGGATGCTCGAGTCGGTGGGCCACCCGGTTGAGTCGCTGGTGCGCACGCAGGTCGGCCCCATTCGCCTGGGTCAGCAGCGGCCGGGACGACTTCGCGTGATCACCGGGCCCGAACTCCGCGCCCTCTACACGGCCGTCGGCCTGTAGGCATCGCTAGGCTTAAGCCATGCCGATGCGCGGGATCAGGGGAGCAACACTGCTCACGGCGGATGACGCCGATGAGATGCGCGAGGCTGTCTGCGAGCTCCTCCAGGAGATGCTGACGGTCAATGAAGTCGATCAGGAGCAGGTCGTCAGCATCATCCTGACCGGAACCCCCGACATCCATGCGGCGTTCCCGGCCACCGCGGCGCGGGCGCTGGGGCTAGCCGACGTCCCGCTGCTGTGCGCCCAGGAGCTCGACATCGACGGAGCCGTGGAGCTCGCAGTGCGCGTCTTGATCCACGCCGACGTATCCCGGTCGCGAGCCGACATCCATCACGTCTACCTCCGTGGTGCAGACGTGCTCCGACAGGACCTCAAGCGGTGAGCGTTCCCGTCGCCGGGCCCGTACTCGTTGCCGGAAGTGGGCTCCTTGGCACGTCCGTGGGACTAGCGCTTCGGCGTGCAGGGGTCGAGGTGCAGCTCGATGACGTCGATGCGTCGGTGCTGGCGGCCGCGGTGGCTCGCGGTGCTGGCCTGCCGCGCAAGGAGTCCTCGCCGGATCCCACCCTCGTCGTGATCGCGGTTCCACCCGGTGCCGCCGGACAGGCGATGGCTGACGCATGCCGATTCGCTAACGCCACCGTCACCGACGTGACGTCGGTGAAGGCCCTGCCTATGGAGCAGGCCCGAGCTGCCGGAGCGGACCCGCAGCGGCTCGTCGGTGGTCATCCACTCGCCGGTCGTGAACTCTCCGGGCCCGGGGCGGCGCGACTCGACCTGTTCGACGATCGAGTGTGGGTCATCTGCCCCGGCGACGGGGCTGATCCCGCGCGGGTCGATGCCGTCGTCGATCTGGTTGTCACCTGCGGCGGCGTGCCCCTGCGCATGTCCCCTCTCGAGCACGACCGCGCGGTTGCCCTCACCTCGCACGCCCCGCAGGTGATGGCCTCGCTGCTCGCGGCGCGGCTCCTCGATGCCGATCCCGAGGCCGTCGCGGTATCGGGCCAGGCCCTGAAGGACATGACCCGCATCGCCCAATCCGATCCGATCCTGTGGCAGGCCATCCTGCGCGCCAATGCGGGTTCGGTCGCGGAGGTGCTCACGGCCCTCGCCGACGATCTGTCCGAGGTGATCGAAGACCTGCGTGCGGGTGAGGCAGCGGGGGCTACCGCCGGCGCCCTCACGCGGGGTGTTGCCGGTCGTCAGCGGGTGCCGGGCAAGCACGGTAGCGCCGCGGACGCCTATGACGTCGTCGCTGTCGTGGTTGCCGACCGACCTGGCCAGCTCGCCAGTCTCTTCGTCGCCGCGGGGGACCTCGATGTCAACCTCGAGGATGTCCGGATCGACCACGTGCTGGGCAAGCCTTCGGGACTCATTGAGCTGTCTGTGCGCCCCGACGTGTCTGCCCGGCTCTGCGACGGGCTGCGGCAGCGTGGCTTTGATGTGCGTAACTAGTGCGTAGGCTGCCTCCGTGTCCGTGATCGTCGCCATTGATGGCCCGTCGGGCTCAGGCAAGTCGAGCACCTCGCGGCTGGTGGCCAGCAGGCTTGGAGCACGCCACGTCGATACCGGTGCGATGTATCGGGCCATGACCTGGTGGATGCTCAGCCAAGCGGTCGACGTCAACGATGCCGCCGCTGTCGCGCGAAGATGTGGCGAGCCCGTCATCACGGTCAGCGATGACCCGGAGGGCCCTTACGTCAGCGTCAACGGAGTCGACGTGACCGCGGATATTCGCGGATGTGCAGTCGGCGAGGCTGTGAGTCGCGTCAGCGCCGTCCCCGAGGTCCGCTCGCAGCTTGTGGCCATCCAGCGGGGGATCGTGGCCGAGGCTCGCGCGGAGGGTGAGGGCGTGGTGATGGAAGGTCGGGACATCGGGACCGTCGTACTGCCTGATGCCGACGTGAAGGTGTATCTCACGGCGGATGCATCGGCTCGTGCTGAGCGTCGTGCTCGTGAGCAGATGGGCAGTTCCGAGGTGGATGGCAACGCCATACGGGCCACGGAAGAGCACCTGTTGTCCCGCGATGCCGTCGACTCCACGCGTGCCGTTTCCCCGCTCCAGGCTGCTGAAGACGCCCTGCTGATCGATGGCACCTTGCTCTCCCTCGATGAAGTAGCCGATCAGATCCTGGCGCGGGTCGCGGATCGATCGCCATGAAGGTCTCGGCGGCCGCAACAACCCGCAATCTCCTCGGCCCGCTCGTGCGCATGGCCTACCGAGTGAATGTCATCGGCGCGCACCACGTGCCGGCGAGGGGGGGACTGCTGTTGGTCGCGAATCATCCCGGTATCGCCGATGCCACCTTCCTGGGTGTGGCTTCGCCCAGGCCCGTGCGCGTGTTGATCGAAGCGGGTGCCTTCGCCCCCGTCTGGAGTGCACTGTCGCGCAGCATCGGCCGCATCGTGGTGGCTGATGACGACCAGGCGGCAGGCGTGCGCGATGCCGTCACTCTCGTGGGGGGTGGAGAGGCCGTGGCCATGTTCCCCGAAGGCGGACTTCCCTCAGTCGATCACCCCGGGCGGGTTGCTTCGCTGGGCGCGGCCTACGTGCAGGTGACCACCGGCGTCCCGGTCGTCCCCGTGGCCCTGCTCGGGTCACACGGTCGCCGGCCGACCGATCCGCCACCGGTCCGCGCCACCGTCGATGTCATCTTCGGAGTGCCCTTCACCCCACAGCCGGTATCCGATCCGTGTGTTCGAGCCACAGTGGTCGATGTCGCGGAGGTCCTTCGCCAGTGCCTTGCGGACCACGTGATGACCGCCACGCACCGCACAGGGCGAGTCGCGGTGGCAGGGCAATCCTTCACGCGTAAAGATGGTGCGCTGTGATCCAAGACGACTCTCCTGATGGCGACATTTTGTGGATAGACGATACCGACAACACGGCGTGGGTCGACGAATCGGATTCCGACGATGCGACCGCGATGGCGGACGCTGCCCGTGCCGCCGCCATCGCGGAGTTCGGCGAACTCGAGGAGTTCACGGACGACGTAGCGGATGAGCGGCTGATTCCGACGATTGCCGTGGTCGGCCGCCCCAATGTCGGCAAGTCGACGCTCGTTAACCGCATCCTGGGTCGCCGCGAAGCCATCGTGGAGGATGTGCCGGGCGTCACGCGTGATCGCGTCAGCTACGAGGCGCAGTGGAATGGTCGCGACTTCATGCTCATGGACACCGGCGGCTGGCAGAAGGACGCGCGTGGGATAGCCGGACTCATTGCCGCCCAGGCCGAGCGGGCGATCAATGAGGCGGATGTCGTGATGTTCGTTGTCGATGCCACCGTGGGTGCCCTCAACGAAGACGAGGCGGTTGTGCGCGTGCTGCGCAAGTCAGGCGTCCCCGTGATCCTCGTCGCCAACAAGGTCGACGATGCGCGCAGTGAGGCCGATGCGGCCGCACTGTGGTCAATGGGCCTGGGCGAGCCGCACAACGTGTCGGCCCTGCATGGCCGGGGGAGCGGTGACCTGCTTGACCACGTGGTCGAGTTGCTCCCGGAGGAGGGCCAGGGCCGCACTCGCGGGGGAGGGCCGCGGCGTGTGGCCCTCCTGGGCAAGCCCAACGTGGGGAAGTCGTCGCTGCTGAACAAGCTGGCTGGCGAGGCGCGTGTTGTGGTGGACTCGGTGGCGGGCACCACGGTCGATCCCGTCGACGAACTCATCGTTCTTGGCGGTCGCGAGTGGTGGTTCGTCGACACGGCGGGCATTCGGCGCCGCGTCAAGGAGGCCAGCGGCCACGAGTACTACGCGAGCCTTCGCACGCATGCCGCACTGGAGAAGTCCGAGGTGGCGCTCGTCCTGGTGGATGCGTCCGAGCCCATGAGCGAGCAGGACCTGCGGCTGCTCTCCCTCGTCGTCGAGACGGGTCGAGCCCTGGTGATCGCCTACAACAAGTGGGACCTGATGGACGAGGATCGGCAGCTCTACCTCGAGAAGGAGATCGAACGCGAGCTCGTGCAGGTGCGCTGGGCTCCACGCGTCAACGTCTCCGCTCTGACGGGGCGCCATCTGCAAAGGCTTGTACCCGCCCTCGATGAGGCTCTGGTGGGCTGGGAGACGCGCATCCCGACCTCGCGTCTGAATTCATTCCTCTCCGAACTCGTGGCGGCGCATCCTCATCCGGTGCGCGGTGGCAAGCAGCCGCGCATCCTCTTCGGCACGCAGGCCGGTTCCCGGCCACCCACGTTTATCTTGTTCACCACCGGATTCCTCGAGGCCAGCTATCGGCGTTTCGTCGAACGGCGCCTGCGTGAGGAGTTCGGCTTTGTCGGCACGCCGATCCGCATCAACCTGCGCATCCGCGAGAAGCGCCGCCGCGGCTAGTCGCTCCCTGCGTTCAGTGGCGGGTTGTGCTGCCCTTCACCGGCGTGTCGCGCAGCACATCCGCCACTGAACGAGTCGGGGCGGGTGCGTTGCGCGCGTGGCTGGTCGGTAGGCTTTCGTGGTTCCCGTAAGCCAGGTCACCTGGGACTGCGGGGCGGCGGGCTGTAGCGCAGCTTGGTAGCGCACTTGACTGGGGGTCAAGGGGTCGCAGGTTCAAATCCTGTCAGCCCGACAGATGTCTTCACACGTCAAAGGCCGGCTTCTCACCTCGAGGAGCCGGCCTCGACTGTCGTCGGAGGTGGAGTGGGGACCATTCTGGGGACCATTCCCCTCGAACACTTGACCTAAGTCGGCCGCTTCGGACCTTCGAGAGCGGCGACGTGCGGAGCTCGACCTCGACGTCGCAAAGCCTCGAGCCGGCTCTCTTCCTTCGGTAGCTCGACGTCGAGACGCTTCCTCGAGGTCGGGGTCAGGCCGAGGGAGTCGAGCATCCGTCCGACCTCAGCGTCAAGAGCTCTGAGCTCCTTGGAGGCGGCGAGGTTGCCGGCCATGGCCTCGGCTCGGAGTGAGACCCGCTCCTCGAGGGACTCGCGGAGCATGGCGACGAGGATGAGGTCAACCGGGAGCCACCACGGAGGCGGGTCGGAGACGAGAGCGTCGAAAGCCGCGAGGGAGGCGTCCGAGGGAGGGGGAGTCCCCTCGGCGAGCTTGACCGCTCCTCGAGCTCGATGTCGTGAGGGTCGGTAGGTGCCTTCGCGGAGGTGCTCCTCGGTCGGCTTCGGGGGTCGGCCGGGAGGCTTCCCGGTCGGCTTTCGTGGCATGGCGGGTCCTTTCGTTAGGTGGGAGTTATGGCGAGCGTCGAAGTGCCGGCGGCGTGCGTATGGCTACACGGCGGGTAGCGAGGGACGGAGAGCGCTGACTTTCTGGGGTACTCCCGAGGGATGCCGGGGGGATACCGGCAAGGACGGAGCATCAGGCACCTAGCTCCGCTCGAGCCTGAGGCTGTGGCGCGGTGACGAGCGCTCGACAGCTGTCGCAGAGGGGACCAGTCGACCCTTCGCCGTAGCGTCGAGTCTGAGAGCCACACGCTGAGCACGGTCCGAAGCCCTCCTCGAGCGCGAGGTCAAGCTCGAGCTCGATGCTGTCGAGTGTCACCTTGTCGCTCGGCGTCCTACTCGGCTCACTCGGGTCAGCCTTAGAAAGGTGGTCCGAGTGGTCCGAGTGACCCGAGTCGACGGCCGACTCGAAGGGTGCGAGGTCGAGGTACCAGACGCTCGGACCTTGCCGCTCCCTCCGTCGCCGGTACTTGACGCCGGCCTTCGAGCGCGCTCGCTTGAGGGTGGAGTCGGAGAAGCCTGCAGCTCTGGCAGCTTTCACGACGTCACCTCGAGAGGCTTCCCCTCCTCGCTCCGTCAGGAATGATGACAGCCACTCGGCGGCCTCGTCCCGCTCCGACCGGTCCTCCTCGGAGCTCACAGAGCGGAGCACCTCCGAGGCCTCGACGTCGACCTCTCCGAGCCACTCGAGGCGGCCGGTGACGGCCTCGACTCCGCGGGACTCGACCCTCGCCTCTTCGACCCTGTAGCGAAGGCCGGGAATGTCAAGAGGACCGAGGTTGCTCTTCGCGAGGACGACAAGGCAGCTCCCGTCCTCGGCGTCAGGGTCGCGAGCGACGAGGTGAACCGCTCGAGGGACTTGAGTGAAAGCCTTCGACCCGAGCACCTTGTCGAGCGTCTCCGCGGTCGCGGCCTTATTGAGGTGCGCGAGTCCTGCGACAGAAGCTCCCGTCTCGTGAGCCACCCTCGCCAGAGGGTCGAGCGCCTTGCGGACGGAGGTGTCCTTCCATGAGTCGATGCCGTGGTCGAGCGCTGAGACGAGCGGGTCGATGACGACGAGCGCGGACTGTGTGCTCTCTATGGCTTCTCGCAGGAGGTCGAGGTCGACCGGGAGGATGGGGGACTGACTCGTCTCCTCGTCCCCGACTTCGACCTCTAGGCGGTGGACTCGGGAGAGGTCCGCTCGAGCTGCCATTAGTCGGGGAGCGATAGTCGCCCGCCAGCTGTCCTCGACCGCGAGGAGGAGGACAGATCGAGGGGTCCCGATGAGACATCCCTCGAGCTCGCCGCGGGTGAGCTGTGCCGCGATGTCGCAGAGGACAAGGCTCTTCCCGATACCTTCCCGACCGGCCACTAGTGACAGCTCTCCGAAGGGGAGCCGCTTGTCCCACAGCCACTCCGTCGACCGGATGTCGATGTCAGCCGCAGACGTGAGCTTGAGTCGACGTCGAGGTCGAGAGGAGACCTCTTCGACTCGACAGCTACAGGGGACGCCGGTGACCTCGGCCGGCTTCGTGAGCACCCTCCTCACTCCTCCGAAGACGAGCGACTTCCACTCGGCTCGAGCTTCCTTCTCCGTGCGGCGCATGGACTCGCCGGAGGTGACGGTCGAGACAAAGACGGACCCGACAAGCTCGAGCGCTTCCCTGACCCCGCGGTGGCCTTCCTCTCCTGCTCTGAGGAGCGCGTAGGAGGCCTTGACTCCTCCGTCGTGCGCCGACCCTCGTGACCGCTCGACAGCCGCGAGAGCGTCTCCGGTGAGATGCGCGACCCGCTCGCATGTGGGACCGGCCGGGAGGCCTTCGAGCCATGCCTTCTCCTCGGCCTTACTCGAGGTCGAGGCGGGAGCGGTGAAGCTGTCCCAGATGTCGCGGCCGGCGGTGAGTCCGTCAATCCACGCTCGAGGCAGCTCGGGGAGTTCCTCCGGCGTAGGGGGTGCGACGTCAGCTCCGTCCTCGTCGAGCCACCGGTAGACACTTCCCTCGGGATGCAAGCTCGGGGAGCACACGAGGTACCGGTGACCGAAGCGGACGAGCTCGATGTCAGCGCCGGCCTCAGTCGGCCACGAGCGCTCGAGACAGGCCCGGGGGAGGCGATAGAGCCGGATACCGGAGATGCCGTCCGAGCGTGACGTCGAGCGCTTCGTCGGAGGCAGGGGTCCCCATCGGGTGATGAGACCGGCGAGCGTGTCCCCTCCGGTCTTCGTGCCGTAGTGGTCGACGTCGAGTCCGATGACGTCCCGCGGAAGTCGAAGAGCGAGGTTCCCGGCCGGGTAGGTGCGACCTCCGGCGCGGAAGCCATGCCTTCGCCATTCCTCGACGTCAGCTCCGCTCGGCATATGGCCGGTCGCTCCGGTGTATCCGCTCGGCGGGGGAGTCTTCGAGCTCGCCGGCAGGGGGATGGTCCCCTCCCACCCTCGAGCTCGGTAGAGGTCCGCACAGTCAAAGGGGGTGAGTCGAGTCGGCTCTTCCGTGGTGGCGGTTTCGTATTCTGGGGGGAGGTCCCCGCTCGATAGGCGCGAGCGGGGACCTTTCGTCATCTCCACTAGCCGAGGCCTCCTTGAGGAAGCTCCGAGCCGGAGGCTGTGAATCCGCGGAGGCGTCGAGCAGGCGAGGAGCTGAGTGGCCGGATGACCGGCCCCGATGCCTCGAAGCGGTCGCGAAGCGTGCCGGGGATGCCGGCCACGAGGTCGAGCACTCGGTAGGCGAGCGCCTCTTCGTACTCCTGCCACCAGTAGAGCCACCTCTCCCATCCCGGTGCGAAGCGCCGAGTGTTCTGGATGCTCTCGAGGTTGATGTCTGAGGCTTCGACGGTCAGCGCGACCGGTGACTCGAAGGACTCGCCGTAGGAGCCGGCGAAGGTGTCGGACGAGAAGGCCGCGCAGAGGAGAGACTTAGTGACGCGGAGGCGAGATGTGCTGTCGTCGAGAATCTCCCACCCGAAGAGCTGGCGCTCGACAAGCTCGTCGAGTCCGATGACTGAGGCGAGGAGTCGCTCGGGGAGTGAGTCGAGGTTGCGGGTCATCAAGCCTCCTCTGTCCGTCGCTCGAGCCATGGCTCGGAGGGGGATTCGAGGTAGTGCTTCCCGTCGAGGTCGACCGGATGACCGGTGAGGTCGAAGAGCGGACGCTCTCCATCGAAGCGAGGGGGAGTCGACATTAGGCCGCGCCTCCTCGGGTGTGCGAGACCTCGACGTCTCGGCCGAGGAGCTTGAGCAGGCTCGCGGTGGGAATGACCAGACGTCGGCCGAGTCGGATGGCGGGAAGCTCTCCGCTCGCGGCCTTCTCGTATGCGAGTGACCTTCCGATGCCGAGGAGCTCACCGGCTTCCTCGACAGTCAAGGTCGGCCGGACATCGGGGTCCGGCAGCGCTGTAGTTCTCATGGGGGGTCCTTTCGTCATGGGTCGGACGTGACCGACCTGTGACCTAGTGTGCCCTAGTCATGTGTTGTCTGCAACCGACCCATGAGGTAGCCTCGTGTCCGTGGACAGGGCGACACGCGAGACGACGACGCCAGAGCTCGACCGGCTTGTCGGCCGGAACCTCAGGAAGCTCCGAGAAGAGCTCGACCTCTCGCAGACGGACATAGCCGAAGGCATGGCCGCGGCAGGCTTCCCGGCATGGCGCAAGGCAACCGTCGCCGACGTCGAGCGAGGTGCTCGCAAGGTGACACTCGACGAGCTCGCCGGCCTTGCCGACGTGACCGAGCACAAGCTCGAGCGCTTTCTCGTGCCGGACGCCGACCTCTCAGCCGATGCAGCGCGCCGAGCAAAGGTGCTCACCGGCAAGGTCAAGCCTCAGACGCCGGACGGCCGCGGGGATGTATCGGTCGAGCGAGACAAGGAGAAGCTCGAGTCCTTCCTCACCGGAGAGCTCGGCCTAGATGTCGACGAGTTGTCGAAGCTATGCCGCGAGATGTACGGCCACCCGGACGTGTGGCTTGAGCGGGAGCGACGGGTCACGGCTCAAGGGTTCCCAGAGTCCTACGAAAGGGAGCGCCACGAGTTCCGCGCTCGCAGAGGTCACGCGACTCGAGCCATGCTCGCCGAGATGCGCGACCGAATCCAAACTAAGCCGACAAAGCCGAGGGGGACGAAGTGACCACGATGCGCCGAGGGAATGGCGAGGGGAGTGTCACGGCCGAGCCGGAACGCGGAGGATACGCCGGGAAGGTCCGCGTCACAGACCCGTCGACCGGAGCCTCGAGGCGAGTGACTGTCCGCGGGAAGACTCGAAAGGAAGTCAGAGACAAGCTCCGGGAGGTAGTCAAGCGCTCCGAAGCCGGTCGAGCGGTCGTTGACTCCCGGCTCACAGTCAAGGCCTACCTCGAGCGGTGGCAGAACGCGGGACTCGTCGCTCGAGGTCGAGGTCGCTCAACCGTGCAGGGGTACCGGTACGCAATCGAGCGTCAGCTCGTGCCATTCCTGGGGGACCTTCCGCTCAACCGACTCCGGTCTTCGGACGTCGAGCGCTTCCTCGTCGCCATGGCGAAGGGAGAAGTCGGCGAGCGCAAGCGTCCCTACGCCGAGTCCACCATTAGGACGAGTTTCACGGTCGTCAAGCTCGCGCTCGATGATGCTGTCCGAGACGGACTCCTCGCCAGGAATCCCGCGGCCTCCGTCACTCGTCCGAAGGTGTCAAGGCAGGAAGCTCGAGTCCTGACGCCGGACGAGACTCGACGGCTCCTCAAGGCCGCAGAGAAGCATCGGCTCTACCCGTGGCTCATCCTTGTCGGCTCCCTCGGCCTTAGGAAGGGAGAGAGCCTCGCGCTCCGGTGGGAAGACCTCGACCTCGAGGCCGGCACCCTCAAGGTGACCGGGACCCTCAACCGCTTCCGAGGAGCGGACGGGAAGTGGCAGCTCGAGCGCGGAGAGCCTAAGGCGAAGTCTCGACGGACCCTCGACATCTCGGAGACGCCGGCACTCGTCGAGCTCCTCCGCAAGGTGAAGCGCTCTCAAGCGGAGGAGAAGCTCAAGGCGGGAGCGGCATGGACGGAGAAGGGTGTCGTCTTCTCGACCCCGCTCGGGACCTACGTCGACCCGCGGAACGCGCTCCGAGCTGTGAAGGGGTGGGCAGAGAAGGCCGGCCTCGATGCCGGAGTGTGTGTCCACACGATGAGGCATACGAGCGCGACAGCACAGCTCGACGCCGGCCTCTCGCCGAAGGTGGTCGCGGAAGTGCTCGGCCACTCGGACACTCGAGTGACGATGGAGACCTACGCTCACGCGCTCGACCCGGCGAAGGCTCGAGCTGTGAAGGCAAGCGCGGCACTCTTCGGCGCGGGGTAGCCTCAGCCGGGGAGGTAGGGACCTTGGGGGAAGCGGACTCCTTCGCTCGAGAGAGGCCTCCCTCGCCTGTCTGTCCGAATTGTGGTCAGCCGCTCGGAGCTGACGGGACTTGCGCGAGGTGTAGACGGGAGAAGCGGCGTGACGCTGTGAGGCTCCTCCGCGCGCGCGAGGGGGGGCGTGCGAGAGGGGGGCGTGCGAGTGCGCGAGGGGGGGTTGCGCGTGCGAGAGGGGGGTGTGAGCATGCGTGTGGGGCCCGGGCATGCCCGGGCCCCACACGACGCGCTGGAAACTACTTCTTGATCGTGACGCGGATCTGGCCGAGGCCGAGGTCCGGCGTAAGCGAGTCGACGCCCAGGGCCTCGTTGAGCGTCTTGACGACGACCTTGTCCTTGGTCAGGTGGAGGTTACCCTGCCACACCTGGCCATCGACACCGTCAGCCTTGACCTTGAAGTGCTTGGCCGTGAAGACCTCGACCATCGTGCCGGCAAACGCCATGCGGACCTTCGCGGTCTTCTTCGCGGCATTGACGGTGATCACGGGGTTGGAGAGCTCGACACCGCCGACCTTGATGCCGCCGCTGTGCTTGACGACATTGCCGTTGACCGCGGTGACCGGGAAGGTCATCTTCGAGCCGATGAACTTCGCGGGGGCGACCGGCGTGATCAGCTTGATGATGCCGGCGTACTCCTTCTTGAAGGAGATGAGCGTGGTGCCGCTGGCCTTGGCCTTGGGGGTGGCGGCCTGGACCGGGCCCGAGGCGATGGCCGCGGGGGCTGCAACGAGCGCGACGGCGGTGGCCGAGGCGATGAGGGTCTTGCGGAGGTTCATGGAGTCTCCACTCATGAGGGGCGTGGGGCGCTCGGGGGAGCGCGTAGTGAGCCTCCATTATCACATGCGGCCGGGGCCGCTCAGGCGCCGAGGTCCGGAAATCCGCCCTTCCCCCCGGGCCTAGGGACCCCCAGCACGTGCGTGGGGCCCGGACCATCAGGTCCGGGCCCCACGTGAGAAGCAGCGTGGGCTACTTCTTGATGTTGATGGTGGTGCGGATCTGGCCGAGGCCCATGTCGGGGGTGAAAACATCGGCGCCGACCGCCGAGTTGAGGGTGTCGACCACCAGGGTGTTGGTGGTCAGGTGGAGGAAGCCCTGCCACACCTGCTGCTTCTTGCTCTGGGTGCGGATCTTGAAGTTCTTGATGGTGAAGAGCTCGATCGAGCCGAGAGCGGAGGTCACGGTGATGCTCGCGGTGTCATTGGCGCCGATCACGATCACGGGATCGGAGACCTCGACGGCACCGACCTTGATCGCACCCTTGTGGTAGACCATCGTGCCCTTGACGTTGGTCACGGGGAAGGTGAGCTTAGTGCCCGACTTCTTGGCGGGGGTCACCGCGACGATGCCGCCGACGACCGTTGCGAGCTTCTTGTCGAACGAGATCAGCGTGGTGCCGCTGTAGGTGGTCTTGGCCGTGGCCGCAGGGGCGGCGGCCATGCCGACACCGGCAACCAGGGCGACGCCGGCGGCGACGCTGACGAGCTTCTTGGTGAAATTCATGAACCCTCCGTGGGTCTACTTCTCCAGACCCCCGCAGGGGGCCGGCCGCCCACGGCGGTCGTCGAGCTCGGCAAGCGTCGGCGACAAAGGCCGAGGAAGTGGCGACGGTCGAGGAATCGACTGAGGCACCTAAGCTCGCCATGGAGTCCCCCTCGACCTCGCCGACGGAAGCCTTACTCGCGGCGGACAAGCCGGACGTCAAGGCAGGTCAAGCGCGGGAGAGCCGACCCGGAATCCGGGGACCATTCTGGGGACCATTAGCGTCCGGACAGAGCGAGAGTCGGCGTCACCGGCCGGCATCGAGCTCGTCTCTCTGCTCTTCGTTATGGGGAGAAGTCTCAACCGGTAGCACTCGGAATCACGCGGCATCACAGCCGCGTTCGCCTGGGGGTCAAGGGGTCGCAGGTTCAAATCCTGTCAGCCCGACGGGCGAACACCCACGTCAGCAGGTCTTCCGGACGACGGAAGACCCCTCCGCATTGCGCGTGGAGGGGTCTTCTTGTCACAGACGTGTCACATTGGTCCCGGCTACGCCCCCGCCCCCAACCGTTGGATCGACTCCGAAACCCTCTGCTGACCGCGGTTCACCTGCTTGCGCTTGTCGTAGACCGTCCGCATGACCTCCTCGTCATGCCGAGAAAACTACTCGATCGCGATGGGGCCATGCGTGCCGAATGACGAATACCAGGCATTGCCCACCTCGTCGCTCGCGAACAGCCACACGTCGTCACTCCCTGGCGACACACCCGGCGGGATCTCGACGTCCACGCGGAAGACACCGTCTCGGGCGTCACCCGAGATGGTCTCCATGGGACCCGCGCCCCAGATGGATGCGAATTGGGGCTCGCCTCCGCGAAGCAGGAAGCCGATGGACGCGACGCCCGAGACATCCTGGGCTCGCACGGTGATGCTGAGCACGTCTCCCGGTCGCACAGTTGAAGCGAACATGACATCTGAGACCGTCGGAGGGTCACGGTCATCACTTCCGCCGACCGTCGCAAATGACGTGGTCCCTTCAGGCCACGTGCCGTTGCCAAGAGCGTCGTGTGCCCCGACCCACACCGTGAAGGTGTCATTGATGACGTTGGCGGGCACCTCACACGTGACCGCGTAGACACCGTCGCGCTCATCGCCACTCATGAGCCGGGCGCTCGCTCCGAAGCACCAGGAGACCCACCCCTGACGACCCTGGGAGTTCCAGGTCTCGCTGCGCACAAGGAGATAGGACCCCGTGACCGTTGAGGGATCGGTCACGCGCCACGCCACGGTGACCTGCGTTCCCGCTGCCACCGTCGCGGGCACCTGCACATCGGTGATGGTGGGGCCGGAGGAGTCGAGTGCGCAGTCCCGGCTGGGGACGTCCTCGTCGGACACCTCGCAGGTGTCGTCACCAGAGCCACCCACGAGCGTGTCACGGCGCATGCCGCCATCCAGAGCGTCATCTCCCGCGCCGCCGAGGAGCAGGTCGCGGCCCGCTCCTCCGATGAGGAGGTCGTCGCCCCCGCCGCCGCGAATGACGTCATTGCCGCCTCGGCCGCAGATCACATCGTCTTGAGGAGTGCCTCGCAAGACGTCGGCATCGGGCGTGCCCGTGATGGTGCACTGTGGCGCGGGAGCCGCGAGCGTGACGCCCGCCGGAGGAGTCGAGGCGCTGGCACCGACAGCGGGTCCGGCTGAGGACATCGCGAGCCCCGAGATCACCATCAGCGCACCAGCGCCCACGGCCACGAGCCGTCGCGCACCGCCGGTGCCCACCACGATGAACTCCCCTCGGCGACGATTGCGCTGGCTCTGGGATATCGCCGCTTCCAGGGGCTGATTCCCCCACGGAGACCGTACCCCGCCCGGTTGGCAACCGCAGGTCGGGCGCGGGAGACCTGGCCTTCCGGTGTCCACGCGAACGCTCACGCTCACGACCTGTGAGGTCTTTCCCTTCAAGCAACGCGTCGAGGTACTGAGCGGGCACCTCACCTAAGACGCACGGGGTATCTTTCGAGAGGTAACCGAACATCACGCCCGCAGCAGGCCGCCACCTATCATCAGGTCGTGCCTCCCGGCTCATGGTCCCCGGCCGTGCGCGCGCTCTCAGCCGACACTCTGACGACGTGCTGGCGCGAGTGCGGCATCCCCACGGACAGCCTGATCCTCCCATTGTGGATTGAATGGAAGTACTCGGGACGTGCGCGCGCCAGATTGGTGTTCTAAGCGCTAGTCCACTTTGGTCCAGTTTTGTGCTTACGTTCAATCGTCGGCCTCTCGCCGAAGGTGGTTGCGGACGTGCTCGGCCACTCGGACACTCGAGTCACGATGGAGACCTACGCTCACGCGCTCGACCCGGCGAAGGCTCGAGCTGTGAAGGCAAGCGCGGCACTGTTTGGCGCGGGGTAGGGCTACACACGCCGAGCTGCTGCTACTGCCCTATGGGTCATTGGCTCACGGAGGGCTTGGGAGATTGTCGGTTGAAGACGTTCATCTGGTCCGGGCTAGGCATCACCTTGGGGCTCACTCTCGTTATCCGCCATCGTCGACGGCAACCGAGCGACGCGCTCGGATTCGACGGACGTGACCACGGCGTAGGGCAGGCCTTCTTCTCCTACCGCCGCTACGAGCAGGACACGGCTGGATCCATCACTGCGACATGAACCCATGGCTAAGGTGACGTCCATGCGCACCCGATCGCTTGCTGCCCTCGTCGTGGGGGCTGCCTTAGCCTTCAGCTCCCTCGCTTCGCCCGCGGGATTTGCCGCGCTGACTCCGGCCCACGCGCCCCTGGCCGCATATGCGCTCGCCGCGTCGACGTCCGAGTCGGCCTCCGGCTTGATTGCACGCGTCGTACTGCCGGCAGGGGTCGGCTGTCCGTCGCTGGACGTGATGATGCCCGCCAAGCAGGGGTCAAAGAAGGTGCGCAAGGCCATGCAGGAGCGCAAGGCCGGAGCGACCACGCTGAACGCCTTCAGCACGCTCCTCGTGTGCGAGGCGCCGATACCCAAGGGCGCTCGCGCGGCGTCCATCGCGGGACGGTCCATACCCGCGTTCATCCCGCGCAACATCGACTCGATCGCGCTGTTCGGTGACTCGGGGTGCCGCCTGAAGGGCACCGAGGTGCAGGCGTGCAACGACTCAGCGCAGTGGCCCCTCGCGCGAATCGCGCAGTCGATCGTGCGTGACAAGCCTGACGTCACGATCTTCCTGGGGGACTTCTTCTATCGCGAGGAGTCATGCCCCACCGCCAACTCGGCAATCTGCGGCGGTAGCCCGGCACCTTTGCCCGAAGCGCCCTTCACAGATTCGGCGTGGGGCTGGGTGGCCGACGTACTGACGCCGATGGGCCCCCTGCTTTCCGCAACGCCGCTCGTGGTCGTGAGGGGCAATCACGAGCAGTGCAGCCGGGGAGGCAACGGCTTTTACCTTATGTTCGATCCTGCTTTCGGGACATCCAGGAGCTGCGCACCTGCGGCCGGTGTGGCGCCGACGGTGTATTCGCCCACGAGAGCCGTCGATCTGTCGATCAAGGGCGGCCGCGGCCTTCGCCTGGTCAACGTCGACTCCGCCAATGGCAGCGACAACACGATTGACGACACGATCGCCGCTAGCCTGCGCCCGCTCTACGAGCGCGCCCATAACCTTGCCAAGGCTTCCGACGAGGCCTGGCTGCTCACACATCGTCCGCTGTCGGGGGTCTTATCCAATCAGTACCTCCCCGTCCCGCAGGGTGAGAGCACGACGTGGACCTCAGTGACCCAGGCCTATGCGTCCTACGGCCTTCTCGATCCGTTCTCCCTATCGCTGTCCAGCCACGTGCATATCGCCCAAGCCGTTCAGATTCCCGGCCAGCCGGGAGAGTTGATCCTCGGCAATGGCGGCACCGAACTCGACCCGACGACGGCGTATCCGATACCGCCCTACGGCCCCCTGACGAATGCCTCAGGCCAGCCGCTCGCCCCAGAGCGCGGAACGCTGCCCACGGCACAGAGCCTGCAGACCTGGGTGACATTCGGCTATGCCATGGCGGCGCCCGCAGCGACGGGGTGGACGATCGCGCTGAACGACGTTCGAGGTGAGGCCTTCGCCACCTGCCGGCTGAAGGGCCGCCAGATCACCTGCGCGTAGGGAACTAGACGAGTTCGCGGCGCACCCGGGGACCATTCTGGGGACCCATAGCGACCGGACAGAGCGAGAGTCGGCAGCACCGGCCGACATCGAGCTCGTCTCACTGCGCTTCGTTATGAGGAGAAGTCTCAACCGGTAGCACCCGGAGTCACTCGACATCACGGCCGCGTTCGCCTGGGGGTCAAGGGGTCGCAGGAGCACACCCAGCGGCCCGACGGATGAAATTCTCCGCGCGAATGGCGTGCCTTGGCGCGAGACGCCTACTTCCAGTAGTTGTTAGCAGCCGCGATCGTTGAGAATTCAATGGCGACCGTCTGCCCCAGTGCGATCATCATGCCGGGTTCCGTCGAGTAAATCGCGCGTTGGCGTGTGCGCTCATCTGCGTCGGGCTGGGTTGCCTTGATGATCATCCGTGCCAACTTCATCGCAAGTTGGCGACCCTCTTCGGGTGTTTCCGTCTGCAGTGTTCCTCCGGGGATCAGTTCGATATCTGCCATGACCTACCTCCATTGCGCTGGATGTTTCCGTTTCTCTCTCGAGAACGCTCGGCTGCTCGTGTGGATCACTGAACCACGCGTCATCGTGAAAGCGCGACAGAAAGGGCGAACCGTTGCGAAAGTTTAAGGAAATGGGATTGCGGACTCACTATCGCGCTATGCTCGCCGCATTGGGTCGTCCCCATTGTGGCGACTGTCGAAGGAGGTAGGCGTGGGCCTTTCCCAGGATTTAGATGCAGTGCTGAACGGCGTAGTCGACAGTGATCCTCGCGTGCCGGGAGTTGTTGCGATGGTGACGGACCGGAACGAGAACGTCTACGAAGGCGCGGCAGGAGCCCGCGACCTCGGGACCGGCGTTCCCATGACGACTGATTCGGTGTTCGCCATCTTCTCCACCACCAAGGCAATCACGGGAACGTGCGTGATGCAGTGCGTCGAGGAGGGCCTGCTCGATCTCGACGCGCCGGCAAAGAACTTCGCCCCCGAACTCGGTCGACTTCAGGTTCTCGACGGGTTCGACGGTGATGGAAATCCCGTCTTGAGGCCGCCCAAGCGGGACATCACCACCCGAATGTTGATGCTCCACACTGCCGGCTTCGGCTACGACTTCTTCAATGAGAACTACAACCGCATGGCCGAGAACCATGGGCAGCCCAGCGTCATCACCGCCTCAAGGGCCTCGATCGAGACCCCGCTGCTGTTTGACCCGGGCGACATGTGGGAATACGGCACCAATATCGATTGGGCCGGGGAGGTTGTCCAAGGGGTGCGCGGCAAGCGTCTTGGCGAGGTCATGCGTGAGCGAGTCTTCGAGCCTCTGGGCATGGAGGACATCGGTTTCGTAATGTCGCCGTCGATGGCACAGAGGCGCGCCACGATCCACCTGCGTAACGCGGACGGTTCGCTGACCCCGCAGCCAGACCTCGTCCTCACCCAGGAGCCGGAGGTCCACATGGGTGGGCACGGCCTCTACGCAACGGTGGGGGAGTACATGAAGTTCATCCGGATGTGGCTCAACGACGGCGCTGGCCAGAATGGGCGAGTGTTGAAGAAGGAGACCGTCGAGGCGGCCGTCCGCAACGGGCTCGAGGAGCACCAGAAGGTGGTCATGCTTCCGGGCGTGATCCCGTGGCTGTCTAACGACGCCGAATTCTTCCCCGGCCTGCCCAAGTCCTGGTCCTTCACGTTCATGATCAACGACGAGGAGGCCCCGACGGGGCGCCCCGCGGGGGCGATTGGCTGGGCCGGCCTGGCCAATCTCTTCTATTGGATTGACCGCGCCAATGGGTTTGGCGGCTATTGGGCCACGCAGATACTTCCTTTCGCGGACGCGGTGTCCTTCACTGGTTTCATGGACATGGAGACAGCGACATACGGACAGAGGGTGGAGATCGGAGTGAGATGAGAGGGGCACCCCCCCGGTCGAGCGCCGCAACGCCTCAGGGTGCCGCTCCATCACGGCGCTGCGTGGGGGATTGACCAGGGGCGGCATATCTGGTTGGGTCACGGCATGTCTCCCAGTATGCGATCTGTCCTTGCCGTGGTTGGCTCCGTGGCCTTCGCTCTGCCGATGATGCTTGCTCATCCGGCTCAGGCGGCCGAATACAGCCCCTTGAGCGAGCGCCAGTTGACGGCCTCCTCACTCGGTGCAGGTGATGTGCCGCGATGGATGTCTCGCGGCACCACGCCCGAGGCGAGGCGCGACTTTCGCACGGGAGGTATAGCGGGCAGGCCGGCACTGTGCCTGGATCGTAGTGGCGACGCTCTGGAGGGCAGGCAGGCTCGCCAGTCGATGGATTCGTCGGTTCCCCTGCGAATGAACACTGAGGTCGGTTCCTACATCTACCAGTACCGCACCCGCGAGGCGGCTGTGCGCGCCTGGAACAACCTGAATTCGCTCGCTGCGTTGTGCGAGGGACGGGTCGAGGTGGATTTATCGGATGAGGGGATCTCCACCAGGATGGTGGTCAACACCGCGGTGAGCCAAACGCGGCCGCTTTATGGCACGGCCGGCCTGACGTTGTTCCTCGATTTCGATATCGTTGTCAAGGCCTTTGATACGAAATTTGCCTTCGTCGGTGATTCGTACGTCACTTACTACCTGGCCGGGACGTCGATCGTAGGTGTGGCGTTCACCTCCAGCGAGGGTACACGGGGCGTAGGCCGGGTGACGCGAGGTTTTGTCGACACCATGTCGATCGTTATCGCCCAGCGTGTAGAGCGCCGCAGCCTCCGTTAGGGAGAGCGCGAACCAGGTCATCGTGAAGTAAGCGACCCAAGGCTCATCTGTCCGCCTGGGCACGCCCAGTGACGGTGCCCATCATGATGGCATGAAACCGCTGGCTGCCGTGATCGTGAGCGTGGCTGTCCTGCTGGTTCGCCGGTCGTGCTCGGCCGGGACCGGACAGCAATTTCATGCCCTCACACGGCCGGTGATGCCGCCGATGACGAAGGCCACGGCGGCGAGTGCCACGAGGGTCGCGAGTACCGACTGCACTGAATAAGGATACTTCGCGCGCGCCCGGCCGGGCCGACGGCGGGTCAGGACATCTGT
>VGBL01000022.1 GCA_016870515.1 Actinomycetota bacterium
CGCAGACTTATCTCCGCCAAGCTCACCCGCTCCCCGACGACCAGGCCCACGACCAGCAGGACGACACCACCGCTGAGGAGCTCGTAGGTGGTCAGGGCAAACGAGTCCGTCGGTGTTGGCATGCGCGATGAGAAGAAACTCGCAGTTGCCCAGATCGTGCTGGAGATGAGCACCATCACACTCCAGAAGACGACATCACCATCTGTGCCGGAGACCGGGCGCGTGCCGCCAGGCAGGAGCATCCACCCGATCCCGGCGAGGCCCACGACCACGCCAATGAGCGTCAGCAAGGGAGGTCGATCACCGGTGACCCGCCGCCAGATAACGATGGTGAGCGGCGTCGACGCGATGATGAGCGCCATGATCCCTGTCGGCACGTAGGCCTGCGCCAGTCCTACCGTGCCTAGCCCGACCCCCAGAAGCGCGACACCGAGGAAGCACGCCGTCGCAAACTCCCTAGGTGTCAGGCGAAGGGTGCCGGGCCCGCGGATGATCGACGTCAGCACGATCATGATGACGAATGCGGTCAGGAACCTGGTGCCGCTGGCCAGGAACGGCGGGATCGTCTCAGTAGAGAATCGGATCCCCATATAGGTCGAGCCCCACACGACCCAGATGATGAGCAGGTTGGTCCACAGCAGCGGGCCAGAGCTGACCTTTTTGGTGGCTGTCGAGGACATCTCGGATGCAGCGTAGACCGGGTCCTGGACCAAATCGTGGCGCGTCGTGACAGCAGTCGAAAGAATATAGGCGTGAGGGCCATGGATCCGCGGTTGATGCACTATGCGCGCAGTACGCGCCGCTTCATCGCGATAGCTGTAGTCCTGGGCGCCCTTGTCGCCCTATTGGTGATCGCCCAGGCACGTCTGCTGTCGACAGCCATCGTCGACGTTGCGCAAGGCGGTAGCCCGCTGTCAGCCATAGCCGCCACCCTCCTAGCGCTGCTGGTCGTCATCGTGGCTCGCGCTGCCGTGAGTTGGCTTGGCGAGGCCATCGCCTACCGGAGCGCCGCAACGGCCAAGTCCGAGCTAAGGGAGCAGGTGGTTGATCACGTGCTGCACGGTTGCCCCCTCGGCCCTGCCGGGCAGGACGCCGGTGCCACCGCAGCCCTGGTAACGCGTGGGGTCGACGCACTCGACAGCTACTACGCCCGTTATCTCCCGCAGTTGATCCTCGCCGTCATCGTGCCGCTTGCCGTGCTGCTCACGGTGGTGGGGCAAGACGTCGTGAGTGCGCTGATCGTCGCTCTTACGCTGCCGCTCATCCCCATCTTCATGACCCTGATCGGGCTTTACACGCGTGCGCGGGTAGATCGACAGTGGGCGACACTCGCGCGACTGTCCGGCCACTTCCTCGATCTTGTTGCCGGTTTGCCCACGTTGAAGATCTTCGGCCGCGCGAAGGTGCAGGCGGAGGCCATCCGCTCCATGGGGGAGCGGTATCGATCGACGACCATGGGAGTACTTCGCATCTCATTCCTGTCATCCCTGGTCCTCGAGCTGCTCGCAAGTCTCTCGGTGGCGCTGGTTGCCGTGACAGTGGGTGTGCGCCTGGCAGAGGGTGGGATGACCTTCAGCGCGGCGCTCTTCATCCTGATCCTGGTGCCTGAGGCGTATCTGCCACTGCGCTTGGTGGGACAGCACTTCCATGCAGCGGCGGAGGGCCTGGGCGCGGCCGACCGGATGTTCGCGATCCTTGAGGCACCGACGCCGACCAGTGGCACTCGCGCCGACATTCCGATCCGCCCGGCCATTCATATCGATGGCCTATCGGTCACCTACCCCGGCCGGGACAGCCCGGCGCTGTATCCGACGACCGTGGTCATGCCCCCGGGCAGGCTCGTCGCGATCATCGGGCCCAGCGGTGGTGGCAAGTCCACCCTCATGTCGGCCCTCCTCGGCTTCGTCGCACCGACTTCCGGCCGTGTCGTCATCTCCGGTGATGGCGTGGACATCGATTTTGCGGATGTCGATGTCGCGGCCTGGCGTGCGCGCATCGGATGGGTGCCGCAGGCTCCCAGGCTTGTGTCGCCGGGGCACGGCCCCACCACCATTGCCGCCGCCGTGCGCCTCGGTCGTCCCGACGCGTCGTCCCTTGACGTTGCGGCAGCGCTGGATGCGGCCGGCGTGCTCGCCGAGATCGAGGCACTGCCCGACGGCGTCCAAACCCTCATTGGAGATGATGGGCAGGGCGTCAGCGCGGGTCAGTATCGCCGGATCGCGCTTGCCAGGGCACTCATCAGGCAGCCAGGCATCCTGCTCCTCGATGAGCCGACCGCAGCACTCGACGGAGTGAGCGAAGCGGCCATCGTTGATTCGCTGATGCGGGCCCGCGATGCTGGCGTGACCGTGGTTGTGATCGCGCATCGCCCTGCCATCGTCAACGTGGCCGACGTCATCGTGCACATCGCTGCTCCCGCCCAGCGCGGCGTCGCAGGGATGACCGACTCAGCGATCGCCAGTGCTGAGGCGAAGGCCATGGACTGGACGCGGACCACGCTCACGGGCAGTGACTTGTAATGTCACCGGTGCGCCAGATGTGGGAAGGAATGCGCGGCCAACGTGCCCGCATCGCCCTTGCGGCATTCCTGGGATTCATCGCTGCAGGCAGCAGTGTGGCTCTCCTGGGCACCTCCGGATGGCTCATTTCGTACGCCGCGCAGTTGCCGCCGGTGCTCTCCTTGTCGGTGGCCGCCGTGCTGGTCAGGACCTTTGCACTGAGCCGATCACTGTTTAGATATGGCGAGCGCCTTATGGGTCACGACGCGGCACTGCGCGGCCTCACTTCCCTTCGGGTCCAGGCGTACCAGCGTCTTGAGGTGCTCGCACCGGTGGGTCTTGCGCGCTTCCGACGGGGGGACCTGCTCGCACGCCTCGTGGGAGACATTGATGCTGCACTGGACCTGCCACTGCGGGTCATCCTGCCCTGGGCGCAGGCGGCCCTCGTGTCTGCCGCCACCGTCGCCTTCCTCGCGTGGCTGGTGCCTGGCGCCGGTGTTGCACTGGCCCTGGCGTTGCTCGCAGGACTCACGGTCATCCCCTGGATGGTCGGGCACATCTCCTCGAGGGCGGAGGCGCTGCTGGCGCCAACCAGGGGTTCTCTGTCAATCTCGATCGTCACGAGCCTCGAAGCGAGAGCCGACCTCCTCGCCTTCGGTGCCACCGATGCTGCCCGCACGGAGATAGCCAGCTGCGATTGCCGACTGACGGAGTTGGCCCGCCGAGAAGCCGCAGGGCTAGGGCTGGGTGCGGGCGTCGGCGTCCTCGCCCAAGGCCTTGCGGTCGTCGCATGTCTGGCGCTTGCCGTGCCCGCGGTCCTCGACGGGCGAATCGGTCCGGCTTGGCTGGCCGTGGCGGCTCTGCTCCCGCTCGCTGCGTACGACATCGTCATGACGCTTCCGGCGTCGGTTATCGCCTATCAGCGGGTGCGGGCATCGGCGATACGCGTGGCTGAGGTCCTGGATGCTCCACCGCCGGTGACTGACCCTCCCGATCCGGACCCGGCTCCCTTGCCACCACTGGTGATGCAATGCAGCGGTCTCTCGGCCCGGTGGTCAGCCGAGACTGACTCGACACTCCGATCCATCGACCTCAGCCTCGGGACACGCGAGCGCGTGGCTGTCGTGGGGCCCAGCGGCGCGGGCAAGTCGACACTGGCGGCGGTGCTCGTGAAGTTCCTTGCCTACGACGGCTCGGTCAAGCTGGGTGACCGGGAGATCCACCGACTCGGCGGAGACGCCGTACGCGGCGATATTGGACTGCTCGGCCAGGATGCGCATGTCTTCGACGCGACCCTGCGCGACAACCTCCGGCTGGGTTGCCGAGAAGCCGATGATGCCGCTCTGTGCGACGTACTTGCACGTGTGCGACTTCATCGATGGTTTGAGACCTTACCTCTGGGTCTAGACACGCAATTGGGCGCACGCGGAACCGCCATGTCAGGGGGTGAGCGTCAGCGCTTATCGCTCGCTCGGCTGCTCCTGGCCGATCGCAGAATCCTCATACTCGACGAACCAACAGAGCATCTCGACACCCCGACCGCAGATCTTCTAATCGACGACGTCCTTGGTGTGACACACGATCGAGCCACTCTGCTCATCACCCACCGCTTGAAGGGGCTCGACTGCGTCGACCGTATCGTGGTCCTGGTGCACGGGCAGATTCGGGCGCAGGGCACCCATCATGAACTCCTCGCCCAAGGTGGCTGGTACGCCGACCGATGGACAACGGAAATGGAACGCGAGGACGTCGCGGCCATAGCGGTCAGCATTCCACCGGGTACCGCCATGAGCCGGGGAAGACCGGGCTAGGTCCTCCGCGGACGTCCCACCCGAAGGAGTCACCATGCCGCGTCTTGGCCGAGCAGTTGCCCGCACCGCCTTCGTCGCAGGAACCGCCACCGCCGTGAGCGGCAAGGTCCGGCAGCGTCAGGCCCATCAGCAGGGTTGGAGGGAGGCCGCCCAGACCGCGGCCGCTCCTGCGGCCGAGCCCGAGGTCGACGCCGTGGCCGAGACTGAGCGCCTGGGTGAGCTCAAGGACAAGGGGCTTCTCACCGACAAGGAGTTCGCGGCCGCCAAGGCCAAGATCCTCGGCATCTAGTCGCGCACCGCTCCTGGCACCTCGCGGTAGCCCACGCCGATCACGGCCGGGACCTTACTGCGGTCGCGTCCGGTGATGATCACCTGGTAGGTCCCACTGCGTGCTGTGGTGCTCCAGCGCGAGAGGTAAAGGTATGCGGTCTGCGAGTAGGGCTCGAAGAACGCCGTGCGCTCGTCGATGACCAACGAGGTACGCCGCCCTGCCGGATCGATGATGGTGACGAGCGGCAGTTGGGCGTTGGTGAATCTGTTGACCGGTGGCCGGTCGTTGACAAGGAGTTGAATGTCGAGTCGCTGCCCTTCACGCATGCCCACGCGAAATCCACGAGTGGCTCCCTTGCGCACAGTCGCGTAGACCGCGAAGGAGACGGTGCCGTCGACCAAGAGAGGACCCTGCGACGGAGTGCGGTCGGCAGAGGTCAGCTGCACGGGCTGGTGAGCCTGTGCAGGGCCGATCGGTCCGAGAGCAAGGGCGCCCACCGCCAGAGCTAGCACAGCAACCCACGTCGGCATGCAGTGAGTATGGCGGCGTACGGGGGGTTCCGCCCGGGGAGGCGGGGTAGGCAGCCGCACAGGGTGCCAGGATGTGCCCAGGCCCACAAGGCCGGCGTCGAAAGGGTCCACTATGGCCGAGACAGCCATTCAGTTGCTCACGCCAGAGGGCACCCGTGTTGAGCACCCCGACTACCCGCTGGAGGTGTCGGCTGAACAATTGCGGACGATGTATCGCGATATCGCCATCACACGACGCATGGATGTCGAGTCAACGGCGCTTCAGCGCACCGGTGAACTCAGTCTGTGGTGTCCGACCCTCGGCCAGGAGGGCGTGCAGGTCGGGGCGGGCCATGCAATGCGTCCGGGCGACTACGGCTTCACGACCTATCGCGAATCCGGCATATTCCATGTGCGCGGGGTCGAAGCCGACGAGCTCCTGCAGCTCTATCGCGGCAATACGCACTCGAGTTGGGATCCACAGCGCGTAGGCCTGGGCCTCTTTACCATCGTCATCGGCAGTCATGCCCTTCATGCGGTCGGCTACGCCATGGGTATCCAGCGCGACGGTACCGACGATGCTGTCTTGGCCTGCTTCGGTGACGGAGCCACGAGCACCGGCGACGTCCACGAGGCCATGGTCTTCGCGGCCGCCTTCTCCTCCCCTGTCGTCTTCCTCGTGCAAAACAATCAGTGGGCCATCTCCGTGCCGGTCGAGCGACAGAGCCGGGTGCCCATCGCGCAGCGGGCGCTCGCCTACGGCATGCCGGGCATACGTATCGACGGCAACGACGTACTCGCGGGTTTGGCTGTCACTCGCACTCTGCTCGACCGCGCGCGAGAAGGTGGTGGACCGGCACTGATCGAAGCGATCACCTATCGCATGGGACCGCACACGACATCCGACGATCCCACGCGCTATCGCGATGAGTCTGACTACGCTCACTGGGACGAGCTCGATCCACTCGAGCGCTTGCGCAGGCATCTGCTGCTGATCGGCGAAGCCGACGAGGTGTTCTTCGCCGCCGTAGAGGCTGAATGCGAAGAGCTCGGCGAGAAGGTCCGCGGCTCCATCCGCGGGATGCCTGATCCTGATCCCATGCTGATGTTCGATGCCGTCTACGCAGAGCCGCATCGCGATGTAGAGGCCGATCGCGCTCAGATGGGTGCGTACTTCACGCGCCTGCAGGAGTCGGCATGACCGGAATGACGATGGTGCAGGCGCTCAACGCTGGGCTGCGTCGCGCGATGGAGAATGATCCCAAGGTGTTGCTCATGGGTGAGGACATCGGCCCGCTGGGTGGCGTCTTCCGGGTGACCGATGGTTTGCAGAAGGACTTCGGCGAGTTGCGCGTCGTCGATTCGCCGCTCGCCGAGAGTGGCATCGTCGGCACGGCGGTCGGCCTCGCGATGCGCGGCTACCGGCCGGTGCTGGAAATCCAGTTCGATGGCTTCGTCTTCCCCGCTTTCGACCAGATTGTGACGATGGTGGCCAAGCACCACTATCGCTCGGAGGGCAGGACACCGATGCCGATGGTCATCCGCATTCCATATGGCGGGGGCATCGGTGCGGTGGAGCATCACAGCGAGTCACCGGAGGCCTACTTCGCGCATACGCCCGGCCTCCGCGTACTCACACCGGCAGACGCTGCCGAGGCCTACGTCACGATTCAGCAGGCGATCGCATCGGACGACCCGGTCATCTACTTCGAACCCAAGCGCCGCTACTGGGACCGCGCCGAGGTGGACGACGTCTCGCCGATCACGGGGGACCCCTGGACATCGCGTGTCGTCCGCGCAGGCACCGATGTGACCCTGGTGGCCTACGGGCCGATGGTGCGCACCTGCCTCGAGGCAGCCGCCGCGGCCAACGACGATGGGGTGTCGTGCAGTGTCGTCGACCTGCGCTCGCTGTCACCCCTCGACCTCAATCCGGTCTACGTCGATGTTCGACGTACCGGTCGCTGTGTCGTCGTGCACGAGGCGCCTGTGACGCTCGGCATTGGCGCGGAAGTTGCGGCGCGTGTCAGCCAGGAGTGCTTCTTCGCGCTGGAGGCGCCGGTGGCGCGGGTAGGCGGTGCCTTCCTTCCCTATCCACCGAATCGATTCGAGAAGCACTATCTACCCGATGTCGACAGAGTGCTCGACGCCATCGACGGGGTGCTGGCGCTGTGACCGCCACGCACGTGCTCGACTTCCCGCTGCCGGATGTAGGCGAGGGGCTGACCGAGGCTGAGATCGTCACCTGGCGAGTGGCGGTCGGTGACCTGGTTGAGATCAATCAGCCGATCGTCGACATCGAGACGGCGAAGGCCGTCGTGGAGCTGCCGTGCCCGTTCAGTGGCAGGGTGAGCGCGCTGCTCGTGGCGGAGGGCCAGGTCGTGCCTGTGGGCACGCCGATCCTGTCGGTCGAGGTATCGTCACCCGCGGAGCCGCTGCCGCACAGCGAGTCACGCGAGGCCGTGTTGGTCGGCTACGGAGTTGCTCACGGCACGACGCGCCGGCGCCGCCTCACGTCGAGGGCAGCCCCGCGACCCAGTGCGCCAGCTCCCGTGGTTGCCGGGCGTCCTATTGCCAAGCCTCCCGTCCGTCTACTCGCTCGCCAGTTGGGTATCGACCTCGCCCTTGTCGCGCCTACCGGACCCCATGGCGACATCACGCGCGACGACGTTCAGCGCGCCGTCACGCCACTCGTGGAGGCGAGGCCCGTCAGGGGGGAGCGAATCCCGGTTCGCGGTGTACGCCGGGCCATGGCGGAGGCGATGGTGCGCTCGATGTCAACTGCACCCCATGTCACGGAGTGGCTCGATGTAGATGTCACCGGCACGGTGCGCCTGGTCGATCAGATGCGAGACCACGCGGCCTTCGCCGGCATGAAGCCGACTCCACTCACTGTCGTCGCGGCCGCGATGATCCACGCCGCCAAGCGCACGCCGATCGTCAACTCCTCCTGGATAGACCTGCCCGATGGCAGCAGTGAGATCGAGGTGTACTCACACATGAATCTGGGCGTCGCTGTTGCCAGCGATCGAGGACTTGTCGTCCCCAATGTGCGCGACGCAGGATCGCTGTCGGTGAGTGGACTCGCTCGTGCTCTCGGGGAGCTCACGCAGCGTGCGCGACGGGGCGACCTCACCCCCGCCGACTCGGTCGAGGGCACGATCACCGTCACTAACGTCGGTGTCTTCGGCGTCGACGGTGGGACACCGATTCTCGTGCCGGGAGAGGCAGTTATCCTTGCAACGGGGCGCATCGTCGACCGGCCGTGGGTGAGCGACGGCGGGCTGTGCGTGCGTCCCGTCATGCAACTCTCGCTGTCTTTCGACCACCGGATTGTCGATGGCGCTGCGGGCTCGACGTTCCTCGCCGATGTCGCGGCATTCCTTGAGGCACCGCCCATCACCCTCGCCTGAGCCGGTTGGCTGCCGGGATTGCTCCAGCTTGCCTTCACGGTTGCGCGCTAGCCTCGCTCCATGACAGCACCCATTCCCGAAGACGCTGACTTCGACGACCTCTTTGGCGCCTGGCAGTCTGCGTCTGCCGACTTCAGCGATCTCGTAACTCCGCTGTCGCTGGAGGAGTGGAACGCGCCCACAGCCCTGCCGGGGTGGACGGTGGGCGACATTGTCTCGCACGTCGGATGGCTCGAGGGCATCCTGCTCGGCAGGTTCGACGCCGCGCACGAACCCGACTGGGACGCGCTGCCGCATGTGACGAGCGATTTCGGAAGGCTCATGGAGATCCCCGTGGATCTCCGCCGGACATGGACGCGCGAGGACGTGCTCATGGAGTTGGCCTCCAACGTGGCCGATCGATGGGTGGCGCTGGACTCAGGCCCACACGATGTCACTGTCGATACGCCAGGCCCGTTTGGCCCAGCCCCGCTCGGTCGGGTCCTGCGCATGCGCACCCTTGACACGTGGGTCCATGAGCAAGATATTCGCGACGCCCTCGGCCGACCCGGTCATCTCGACTCTCTAAGCGCGCAGACCACGGCGTCGCAGTTGCTTTCCGGCTACGGCAAGGTCTGGGTCAAGTTCTGCGGCGCCCAGCCCGGTGAGGTGCTTCGCTTGGATGTCAGTGAGCCCGGCGTCACTTTCGCCCGAGACATCGTCGTCGATGACGACGGTCGCGCGAGAGTCGTCGACGAGCAGTCCGGCCCAGCCACTGTCACACTCGCCATGAACTGGCCGACGTTCCTCAGCCTGTCATGCGGACGTGGCGACGCGACCCAGCACCGAGAGCGTGTCAACGCTAAGGGGGATCTGGCGCGTGCGGCAGTCGTGCTCGACAACTTCCGGGTGATGATCTAGCGACGATCGCCGAGAGCGGGAAAGGCTTCGCGCCACTCACCAGTGCACTCAGGCTCGACGTCGGCGAAGAGAATCGTCTCGGAGTGGCCAGCCTCATCTGCGGCAAGGCGACGCGAGTCATGGTCCAAGCCTAGGTGCCGTTGCCACCGGACTTTGATCGGCGATCGAGCGACGCCAGGTAGTCGTTGTAGGAGTTGAGCTCGGCGTTGCCGTCGCGATCCGCCTGACGGTCATGCCGACGAGCGGCGCGCTCCTCGCTGCGCATCCACTGCCAGGCGACGGTGAGGATCATGAAGAGCATGGGGATCTCGCTGATGCCCCAGGCGATCTGCCCACCGAACTTCGTGTCCTGGAGCAGATCGCTCGCCCAGTCGGGCCGGACGATGCCGTACCACTCCTCGGCCACGGGCTGAGTGCCCATCATGATGACGATGGCAAAGAGAGCGTGCACGCCCACCATGAGCAGGATGAGTCCGAACTTCGCCCAGTAGGGCAGCGGCTTGGGCACGGGGTCGACGCCCATGACGATCCACGCAAACAGATATCCGGCCAGGATGAAATGCAACTGCATGCTCAGGTGACCGATGTGGCTGCCCATGAGCCATGGCAGCAGCGGCGTGAAGTACAGCACGAAGAGACTCATGCTGAACACCACGAAGACGAAGATCGGGTTTGTCACGACTCTGGCGATCGTCGAGTGGATCCCCCAGACAATCCACTCGCGAGCGCCCCACCGGCCGGTTGTCGAGGGAGGCAGCGCACGAAGCGCCAGCGTGCAGGGGCCTCCCAGCACCAGGAACATCGGCGCCAGCATCGACATGGTCATGTGCTGGACCATGTGCAGCCCGATCGACACCTGGGAGTAGACGGCAATGCCTGCGTTGGTGGTCCAGATGACGAGGCTGACGCCGATCAACCAGCTGATCGTGCGGCCCCACGCCCACTTGTCACCACGCGAATAGAGCGAGATGACCCCGGCGATGTAGAGACCCGCCAGCGTGAGCATCCCGACGAGGAAGATGGGCTCGAGACGGAAGCCGAGGATCACGTTGGCCGCAGTCGGCGCCGGTGGGTAGGGGAAACCAAGAAGCGACTCGCCGTAGGTGGGCAGCAGCGACTCGATGCGTGGATAGGGGCTGACTGCCAGCGTTACGCCGAGTGCAATCGAGACCACCGGCAGCGATACTTCGACACCAAGCACCCGCAAGAAGGCCCGAGCGCGATCATCTGTGCTCAGCCGGGGAATCAGGCGTCGGCGTATGACCGCCGCGATCGCGACGAGGATGACGAGGAGGATGATCTTTACCAGCGTGACCTGGCCATAGCCGGTGGTGAGGAGTTGGTCAGGCGTGTCCAGACGCGTGTAGGCGTTGGCCGCGCCGCTCGCCGCAAGGAGGACCACACACACAAGTGCGGTCACGCCGAAGCGCCGAGCAGCCACCGCCAGCGCACCCGGATCGTCGTAGCCGGCGTCTCGTCGAAGGCCATGGAAGGCCAGGACGATCAGGCCCCCGATCCATACCGTCGCAGCCGCGACATGCGACAGGCCCGCGCTAACGGCGAGGGCATGATCACCGAGGCCAGCGCCGTGACCGGCAAGCGCGGGCAGTGCCATCGCGACGACAGCGAGAAGGGTCCACAGGGCGGACAGGCCCAGCGTCGCGGTGAAAAGGCAGCCGACGGCGATGATGACGGCGATGACCGCGACGATCGCGAGTGCCCGAGTGTTGGGGATTTCCCACGCGTAGGTCGCGGCAACGTCGGGGGTCATCGCCCGATCGAGCGTGACACCGAGCACCTGTGCGAGGAGCAGGAACATCTGCAGCAGGGCTAGGACAGCCCAGATTCCGGCCGCCGTGACCGCGCGCATGAGATCGGCGCGACCGGTTGGCGACACGACGCCGCCCTTGCCGTGCGGGTCGAGGAAGGCCGCCCCAATCAGCCAGCCGGCGGTGAGGATGCCGGCCAGGTCGGTGAGGAAGCGGACGATGGGCAGGCCCCATCCGACGACGGGCCCGGGGTCGGGAAGGCCCGTTTGCGGCGCTTCATACGCACCCCCGGCGACGCTGAGCGAGATCGACAGGGCGACGAGGCCGAGCACGAGAGCGCCAACAGCGAAGAACGCGATGCGTGAGCGCACGCCAGCAGACCGCGCGTCGCGCGGTCCGGGTCGTGTTGCCGTCGTTGTCACGTCAGGACGAGCGCCGTCTCGTGAGGAGTCCGACGATGATAATGATGATGAGCGCGATCACGCCGACGATCGCGATGATCCAACCGGTGCTAAGGCCGGACGACTCCGTATCGGCCGCGGGGCTCACGGAGGGCGATGGCTGCACCGACGTCGGCGAGGGAGCCGGAGCGGCGGACGACGTAGACGGGCTTGGCGCCGCGCTCGAGCTTGATGGCGACGGTGAGGGTGAGGCAGCGGCGTACGCGAACGAGATCGCGCCCTCGACGGGGTGCCCGTCCTGCGAGACCACGCGGTAGTCGACCCGCCAATCCCCGCCCGGTGCATCGGCGGGCCAGGCGATGGTGGCCGTGGGTCCGCTGACCCCATTCACTCGGAGTTCGGTGACGACTCCCGCTGAGTCGGTTGCGACGAAGTTCACGAAGTCGGGCATGAGGTCTTCGTTGAACGTGAACGTCACCTCGGTGGGGGGCGCATCGAGCACCTGCCCGTCCTCGGGGATGGTCGACACGAGTTCGGAGTGGGCTCGTGCGACGCCGCCTCCGATGAACACGAGCAGGACGACGCCGAGGAGGGCGAGGAGACGCTTCACACCTCGAGGGTACGACCCGCCCGTGGCGGACGCTGCTGCCACCACCATCCGAGGGGCTCGGCGAACCGTGCGAGCAGGGGGCCGGCGCTGGCGGTGATGAGGACGTAGGCCGCTACGAAGGCCTGGAACTGGGGTGGCAGAACCAGGCTTACGGCGACCAAGCCGGCGATGACCACGCTGAATTCACCCCGGGCCGACAGGAGGGCACCCGCGCGCAGGGTGCCGATGGGAGTGCTTCCGACCGTGCGTGCGGCGAACCATCCCGTGAGGAACTTCGTGCCGATCGTCACGAGCGCGAGAAGGGCAGCGGGCAGAAGCACAGCGGGCAGGTCGCCGGGATTCACGGCGATGCCGAAGTAGGCGAAGAACACGGCAGCGAGTACGTCGCGCAGCGGGTCCAGACGGCGGCGGGCAACCTCGGCGACCTCTCCTGTGAGCAGCAGCCCGACCAGGAAGGCGGCGACCGCGGGCGAGAAGTCGACAAGCCCGGCCAGGCCAGCAGCGGCGATGGCGGCCCCGAACACGATGAGGAGTAGGCCGACCGGATCGCGTGGACTCAGCAGGCGATGGAAGCGCACCGACCCCTTGACCGCGATGACGATGAGGATCGTTACGACGACCAGGGCCGTGCCCACGGAGATGAGCCCGGAGACAAGCCCCGTGCCCGTCAGCAGGACCGTGAGAATCGGCAGGTAGGGCGCCATCACGAGGTCCTCGATGACCAGGACGCTGACGACCGGTGCGCTCTCGGGATTGCGACGCCAGCGCAGATCGCGCATGACCTGGCTGACGATGCCCGAGGACGAGATGTAGGTGACGCCGCCCAGTGCGAGCGCACCGATCCATCCCCACCCGAGGAGTAGTGCGACAGCTGCGCCCGGTAGCGCGTTGAGCACGATGTCGACCAGACCCGTGCGTGCCTGGCGTTGCGCGGTGCGCACGAGTTCGGTGCCGGAGTACTCCAGCCCGAGGAGGAGCAGAAGGAGAACCACTCCGAGCTCGGCCACCGTGGAGATGAAGCTGTCGCTGGCGGGAATGCCGACGACGCCACCGTCACCGAAGAACAGCCCGGCGATGAGGTAGAGCGGCACGGGGGAGATCGACAGGGCCTTGGCAATGCGCGCGAGTACGCCGAGCCCGAGCAGCAGGAGGCCGAACTCAAGGAAGAGAGCGGGAAGACTTTCGGTCGCGTCGACCCCAGGCATGCGCCATTCTCGCATGACAGCGCCCGCGGCCTCCGAGGAAGTCGCGGGCGCTCAGGTCAATCTGAGAGCAGGCTAGAAAGCAGTCTCCGGGAGCGTCATGATCGCGTCGTCGGTCGCCTCAGCCACCGCACGCTCTGCGGCGAGCAACGGCAGCCGGTTTTGCGCGAACCACTTGGCGGTCAGGACCTTGCCCTCGTAGAAGTCCTTGTCCTTGCCCGAGGCGCCCGCCTCGAGCGCGGCAAGGGCGACTTCGGCCTGGCGCAGGAGCAGCCACCCGATGACGAGGTCACCGGATGCGAGGAGCAAGCGCGTGCTGTTGAGGCCCACCTTGTAGATCTGCGCGGGGTCCTCCTGCGAGGCCATGGCCCAACCGCCGAGGGCGGCGATTATGCCCTGGACGTCTTCGAGTGCGTTGCCCAGAAGTTCGCGCTCGGCCGCGAGAACGCCGTTGCCGGCATCTCCCTTGACCGTCTCGGTGATCTGCGCGGCCAGGTAGAAGATCGCCTTGAACTGGTCGCGGATCATCTTGCGGAAGAAGAAGTCCAGGCCCTGGATCGCCGTGGTGCCCTCGTAGAGGGTGTCGATCTTGGCGTCGCGGATGTATTGCTCGATGGGGTAGTCCTGCAGGTAGCCTGAACCGCCGAAGGTCTGCAGCGAGGTCGCGAGGAGCTCGTAGGAGCGCTCGGAGCCGACGCCCTTGACGATGGGCAGGAGGAGGTCGTTGACGCGCTCGGCCATGTCGAGATCGATGCTGTCGGCACCGGCCTTGGCCATCATGATGAGGTCCTGCCACATGGCCGCGTAGTGCACGAGTGCGCGCATGCCCTCGACATAGGACTTCTGCAGCATGAGGCCACGGCGTACGTCAGGATGATGGATGATCGTCACGCGCGGGGCGGTCTTGTCCAGCATCTGAGTCAGGTCAGCACCCTGCACGCGGGTCTTGGCGTAGTCGAGCGCGGCGAGGTAGCCAGCTGAGAGTTGGGCGATCGCCTTGGTGCCCACCATCATGCGGGCGTTTTCGATGACCATGAACATCTGCGCGATGCCGTCGTGCACATCGCCCACAAGCCAGCCCACCGCCGGCTTCTTCTCGCCAAACGTGAGCTCGCAGGTGGTCGACACCTTCAGGCCCATCTTCTTCTCGACGTTGGTGGCGTAGACACCGTTGCGCTCGCCGATCTCACCGGTCTTGAGGTCGACGTGGTGTTTCGGCACGAGGAAGAGCGACAGGCCCTTGGTGCCGGGGCCGCCTACGCCCTCGACGCCAACGGGGCGCGCAAGGACGAGGTGCACGATGTTGTCGGCCATGTCGTGCTCGGCCGAGGTGATGAAGCGCTTGACGCCCTCGATGTGCCAGGTGCCGTCGTCGTTCGGGAAGGCCTTCGTGCGGCCGGCCCCTACGTCGGATCCAGCGTCGGGCTCGGTAAGCACCATGGTGGCGCCCCACTCGTGGTCGACGATGAGCTGACCCCAGCGCTTCTGGTCGTCGTTGCCGATGCGATCGAGAATGGCGGCGAAGCCGGGGCCTGACATGTAGAGGAAGGTGCCGGGATTCGCTCCGAGGAACATCTCGGCCGCGGCCCAGCGCAGCGACGGGGACGACCCCGCCCCGCCCATGTGCTCGGGCAGGTCGAGGCGCCACCATTCGGAGTCCATCAGCGCGCGGAACGACTTCTTGAAGTCCTCAGGCATCGTGACGGTGCACGCGGCGGGGTCGTAGACGGGCGGATGGCGGTCGGAGGAGAGATAGGAATCCGCGAGCGGGCCGACGGCCAGTCGCTCGATCTCACCCAGGGCGTCCTTCGCCGTCTCGGGATCGACGGAGAAGGGCGGGGTGCCCAGGCGGTCGGCGGCACCGAATACCTCAAAGAGGTTGAACTCGATGTCTCGCAGATTGGCCCTGTAGTGCGACATGGCTGCTCCTCTGTTCGCCGTGGCTACCCACCGGTAGTACCAGCCGGTAGCCCCATGGTGCTACTCGCGGGTAGGTATTGCAAGAGGACGCACGAACCTCGACCGGCCTTCGTGCGAGTAGCGTGTCGGGGTGGCCGCTACCTGGGCTGACTCCGTCACCCCCGTCCCGCCCCCTGTGGCGCAGGCCCCCCACACCTCCAACCTCGTCTACGCCGGCCTGGTCACGGGGATCTGGGCGGGGCTGCTGAGCCTGGCGGTATACGGCATCGGCCGCCTGCTGGGCGTCCCCTTCGAGGTCTTCCGGCCAGGGAGCGACACCCTCGAGGTGGTGCCGTGGCTGCTGGTGCTCCTCGTCCCGGTCGCCGCCGCCGTCGGGAGCGCACTCCTGGCCGCCATTGCCCTGGGGCGCCGGCATGCGCGCCGCATCGTCCTGTGGGCGGGCACGGCGCTGGCGCTAGTGTCGTGCGTCAATTCGCTGGTCCAGCCGTCCGAAGTGCTGTGGTCCAGCCGCCTGTGGCTGCTCATTCCCCACGTGATCACGTGGTTCCTCGTGGTCCCACAATTGGCCCGCATCGTCGGCGATTCAGAGCCCGGGATGTACGTCGTTCGCGATTAGCCCCGCTATCTTGGATGCATGTCCGAGACCATGGAGCGACCCAGTCAGGTCACGATCGTCGTCATCCTCATCTGGCTTGGCTTCGCCCTCACCGTGGCCGGTGCCATTGCCGTCATCCTCGTGGGTACCGGCATCGCAGCCAGCGATCAGGCAGCCGTCGCCGAGCAACTCAAAAACCTGGACCTTCCGCAGGAGTGGGCGACGACTATCGGCCCGATTGTCATCGTGACCGGCGCGCTCTTCTTCGTCGTGGCGATCATCGAGGCGATTTTCGCCATCGCCATCGGCCGTGGTAGCAATATCGCCCGCATTCTGTTGACGATTCTCATTGCCATCCGGCTCGCCGGCGGACTGGTCTTCATCCTGACGAGCTGGGGCGCCAGCTCGTTCACCTTCGGGATCTTCCTCGACATGGGACTCGGCATCATCGTGCTGTTCTTGCTCTTCAACCACGCGTCCAATCAGTTCTTTACTGACCGTGTAGCACGCGCCTAGTCGACCCACCCACCCCACACGATTGCGCTGGGTGGCTGCAATCTCGGTGAGTTAGCAGCCACCCAGCGAAATGGTGCGCTAGGCGCCCTCGGCCTGCAGAGCGCGTTGGCGGCTGACTTCCTCGGCCTTGGCGCGACGAAACGCCTTCGGGTCATCGCCGTACTTCGCTAACCCGTCGGCCTCTCCGATAAGCCGAGCGTCGGGCCAGTAGAAGTCGACTCGGTAACTCATGCCATCAGCTCCTACCAAAGTGTGCTGGAGGAGCGGCATGGGTAGGCCATACACAACCATGTAGCCGCGCGACCAGGACTCCAGCGGTGATTCCGCCCGGGGGTCGACGTAGAGGGCCTCTGGCAACGACAGACTCTTGGCTCGCGCCGTGCGGGCCGGCCGCAATCCCATGCGTGCCAGGTCGACCGCTGTGTGCAATAGCCCAGTGATCGGCATACCTTCCACCGTGAGGAAGTCGTCCGGCCAGACATCAACGGGGCGAAGAATCACGCGGGGGAGTTTGCGCCCGAAGTCAGTCATCGAGTCCCGAAGGACAAGGACTTCCGTCAACTCGTGCTGGAAGCCCGCGTGACTCGCAGCGATGAAGGTCATGTCATGAAGTTGTCCCGCGATGCGGCCTGCGACGATCCCGGGGACGTCGCCCAAGGACCTCAGCGCCGTGCGTGCGAGGTCAGCGGGGGCCTCCGAGCGGTGCTCACTGCGAACGGTGAAGAGTCCTCGCTTGACGACGTCGACGTAGCCCTGGCTCGGTGCCGCGCGCAATTGGCTACGGGTGATCCCCATAGTCGCAAGATCAGCGTGCGTGAATGGGACGTGCCCGAATCTGCTGGTGAATAATTCACGTGTGTGCGCTGTTGCCGTGTGCGCGTGACTGGGCATGGCAGAACCATGGCCGAGATCAGGAAAAAGCCGCGCTCCTTATCCACAGCCCCCTCCGCGCACCATTGCGTCCACTGGCTGCTAACCGACCGCGATAGCAGCCACTCAACGCAATGGTGCGGGGTTAGTCGACCCAGCCGAGACGCTGCTTGAGAGCGGGTCGCTTCTCCTCGAAGCGAGCGGCCTGCTTCTCGAGGCCGTCGATGAAGTCGACGAGTTCTTGGCGGGCGATCTCGCCGTCGGGCCCTAGGTCGCTGCGCTCGAGGACCTTCCAATAGCGCAGCACCGGCATGAGCACCTCGTCGACGTGCTGGCGGATGTCGTAGATGCCAGCGACGGCGATCTCCATGGCCTTGCGGGTGAACCCGTCGATGCCGTGACCGGGCATCGCGAAGTCCTTGACCGTGTCGGTGACAGCGCGCATAGCGGCATCGGGAGCGAGATCGAAGGCCGCGGCAAAGACGTTGCGGTAGAAGACCATGTGCAAGTTTTCGTCCAGCGCGATGCGCTGGAAGAGCTGCTCGGCGAGCGGGTCGCCCGTGGCAGCACCGGTGTTGCGATGCGAGACGCGCGTCGCCAACTCTTGGAAGGACACATAGGCGACGCCGTGCAGCAGCCCGGGATGGATCGCCTGGAAGCCCTCGGTCATGTGAACCATGCGAGCGTTTTCGAGTGCCACCGGATCCACCGCACGAGTGACGACAAGGTAGTCGCGTATCGCGACCGCGTGGCGGCCTTCCTCTGCCGTCCAGCGGCCTACCCATGTGCCCCAGGCTCCGTCGAGGCCGAAGATCCCGGCGATCTCGCGGTGATAGCTGGGCAGGTTGTCTTCGGTGAGCAGGTTGACGATCAGGCTCGAACGTGCGGCATCGCTGTAGCGCTGCTGCTCCGGTGACCAGTCCTCGCCACCGAGGAAGGCGAAGTTGCGCCCTTCGCTCCACGGCACGTAGTCGTGGGGCATCCACGGCTTGGCCATCTTCAGGTGGCGCTCCAACTCGGTCGTGACGACCGGCTCGAGGTCGATGAGGAGCCGGACGTTGGGCGAGTCAGCCAGTGCAGTCACCCATTTAGCGTCTCACGGCCGGTGGACTTGGGCCAACCAGTCGGTGATTCGGTGCCCTTTGGGGGATAGACACTCTCGTCTAGGAGCCGGGTAGCGAGGCGTATCGGTAGCCGTTGCGCTCGGTTCCGAACCAGGAGTTGATCGTCCGGTCGAACCACGGCCACATGGTGTCGGGGGCGTTCCATCCATAGGGCGCCCCACGGCCCGGCTTGTAGTGAGATCCACCCTGGAGCTCCCAGGCCGCCCAGATGCGATCGACATTGGCGTGGTGGAGGAAGAAGACGGGATCGTTGGGCGAGGTGTTGTAGGCCATGGTGCCTTCGCTCACCTTGTTGCCGGTCTTCCAGATTCCTCCGACGTAGATGTGCACGACGTTGTGCATGACGTGTGGCGAGCCATCCGCCTGGGACTGGTTGACCCATCCCGAATCGCACTCCGCCGCCTTGGGCTCGCGCCAGCCCTCGAGACGGTTGCGGAACGACTCGGAAAGAGGGGAACGCGCGTTGTACGGGGAGTGGTCGTAGAGGTGCCCGTCAAGCGTCTCCTGGACGTCGGCCGCGCTAGGGAGTTGCACGGGATCCGGCAGGAATGCCGCGAAGTTGCGCACAAGGTAGGGCTTGGGGGCGGTCTGACCCTCCAGGAGCACGCCCGGGTCCTGGATGGTGATCTTCCACTGGCCCTTGCGGAACGGGCCCGTCGTCACGGCCCAGTCCTGCTTCGGATTGCCGTTGCCCCCCATGAAGTCGTTGGCGAAGACGGCGGCGGTGGATGCGGGATTGGTCCAGTCCCAGTAGGGAACCGTCATGCTGGGATCGCCACTCATCTGCTGAATCATCTGATCGAACCTGTGTAGATACTCGCGGTGCCAGGGCAGGAAAGTGGGCGAGTTGTGCGCCGCTCCCGCCCAGTTCTTGGACTGCTTCCAGCTGACCTCGCAGTCGAAGGCATCCCTGTGCCACGCGACGAACTGGTCGTAATAACTGATCGAGGGGTCCCGCGGTGAGGGCATGGTCTTCGCCTTGAGGATGGCCGCGGTGAAGGCCGCCTTTTGAGCGGGCGTCAGGTCCTTGACGTCTTAGCGCACCAGGACGGTGACATCACCACTGGGTGCGCCGCCGCGCAGCGCGGACAGGGCCGGAGTCGCGAGGCCCACGGTGACGAGGATGGCGGCACTGATGGCCACCGCGATGGCGGCCTTGGGCACGCGGGGTGAGGTCATGCGCAGAGGGTATTCCCCTATGGGGACTCCGGAAGGGAAATCGGTCAGTCCCCGTAGCGTGTGCCCATGGCTAGCGAACCGGCCGGTGTGAGGTGCGGAAAATCCCAGGCTCGCATGGCGAGGGGGCGCTCCAGCGGTCATGATGGTTCCATGTTCAAGCGTGCCGTCCTGGCCGTGGCCCTCCTCGTCGCCTTGATGCCGAGTGCACCCTCGCTGGCGGCGCAGGCCCCACTGTCTCCCACCACGGCGATGCCGCGTGCGTCGGGAAACTACACCCTGACGCCGCTTCTGACCGGGGGGATCCTGGAGACCAAGCGCACGGTGCAGCTCAACCAGGAGATCGACGCGCACGACATCGATGCGGGCGACTGCACTCCCTACGCAACGGGTTCGGTGGCCGTCAACGACACCATGAGAGTGGAAGGGCTTGTCGACCTCGGCTACGACACCGTGCCTAGGGCTAACCCGCAGCCCATGTATGCCGCACTTCCCGCGACCGACTACTCACTCAGCGGCTCCTATGTGACACGGGGCGGCGCATACGCATGCAAAGGCGATCAGCTCTATCTCAGCCAGGGGGGCACCTGCTCCGGTGCGGTCGCCGCATTTGGCCCGGGCGCTATCTACGAGCCGACGGCCGATGCCTACTGGGGAGGGGATCAGTACGTCCCCGGCGAGAGCGGACGTGTGGTGGGGGCTGCCACGTCTGCCAACGGCATGGACTGTGTCGTGCAGGATGGTGAAGTGCCGTGGGCGCCGGGCGCGTCGTTCGCCGAGTACGAGCCTGAAGCGCGACTTAACAGCGCGTTCGTGCGGCCGGCCACACCTCTTGAACTGGATGAGAAGGTGACGAGATTCGACTTGGCCAAGCGAGACACCTCCTGCGCCTACGGTGATATCTCGCAAGGAGCCCACGCAACGGGCATCTACGCCTGGACGGGGGCAACTGTCGACTACACGTCTGACTCGCGCGCGGCCACGTGCCTGAGCGTGCGCAGCGGATACCAGCAGACCACGTTGAAGCGAGCCCTCGTTGTCAATGAAGTGAAGGTCTTCCAGATGACTCCCTCCGGTGACTTCGCAGAGGTGCCACCCACGGAGAAGGTCGTCGACGGCAACCAGGTGCGACTGGAACTGCTCATCGAAAACCGCTGGAAGCGCGACATCACCACGGAGGTCAAGCTCTTTGACACCGAGTACAAGCGGCCGATCGAGGTGGAAAAGGAGGAGAAGAACCCCCGCACGGAGACCTTCGTCGCCGGGGCGCAGAAGAAGGTCACCATCAAGATGCGCACCGACGGCATGGCGTGGGAGACCCCGGGCAAGCCTGTCGCCTGGCGCAAGATCGGCATCCTGACGGCCTTCGGTGGCGCACGCTTCACTTTGCAGGTGGCTCCGCGCCCGGCCCTGCTGCTCCACGGCTGGAGATCCAATGCGGCTGCCTGGGACACGTGGCCCACTTTCGTGAAGTCCGTGCGAGATGCCTGGACAGTCCGTGCCGTCACAGGCATGGACACCGATCCCGTGACGGGCTACGCCATCCAGGTCAATGCCGGCACCCTGAAAGCCACGGTTGCGCAGATCCGCAAGGAGACCGGCGCTGTCCACGTTGATCTCGTTGGCCACTCGATGGGCGGACTCATCTCGCGCTGGTACATCAGCAGGCTCATGGGCGGTCCCGCCCAGGATGGTCGTCCCATCGTGCGCAGTCTCACGATGTTTGGTACGCCCAACCTGGGATCGGACTGCGCGTACGAGGTGCTCGGCATTGGAGGAGCGAGCATGTTGGGCGCGTCGATCTTCGACGAGAAGTTGGCGGGGGCAGTGGGCAGTTATATCCCCACCTTCCAGTTGACGCCCTTCTACCAGATCACCCAGTTCGCACCGAGCGCACAACCGAAGGCGGGGGTCTACTACTCGCATCGCGCGGGCACGCCGCTCCCCGTGTTTCCGTGCGGCCTGCCCGGGCCGCTTGGCCAATCGGGGTGGAACGACGGCCCGGTGGTGCACCCCTCGGTGATCGGCGGCGGCCTCGGCGGTGCGCAGCTCGCCCCTGCTGACTGGACGATCCACACGAGCATGACGGATGAGCGTAGCTATTTCGACAGTGCGCTCAACAAGGTTCTCGGCCTGGGACCTCCCGAGGCCGTGCGGCTCGTGCCTGCTGCGCGCTCCTCCATCGGCGTGCGGGACAGCCTTCCCGCGGCGGGACCGGTGCCCGGCACGTGGATCGATGGAGCTTCGGCAGATGTGGGCTCGGGCGTGACGCTCAAGGTGACGACGCCCGGTGGGGTCTCGCGCACGTCCGTCCTTGCGCCCGCCGGAGCCGCGGTGACCGTCACGGATCCTGCGGGCAAGGTGCTGACCACCGCCGAGGGGACCGCCTGGCCGATCGTCGTCCAGGCATCCACTTCCGCGGGTGAGATCCAGGTCGACGTACAACCGCAGGGGACGACAGGCAAGGTCGGCGTCGCGCTGTCCCTGCCTACCTCTCCGTTCAAGGTGTCGGCAACGGCAAAGCGTGCCGGGACGAAGGTCACCCTGACGGCGACGGTGTCCGGGCCAAAGAGCGCCACCGCCCGGGTGCAGGCCATCGTCGGTATGGGTACTCCGGCCGCCAAGGTCATCACCCTCAAGAGGGCGGGCAAGGCTTACGCTGGCACTGTGACCGTGCCATCGACGACCATGGTGACGATCGCGGTCGCGGCCAAGGTCGGTGCCGAGCGCCGCGTCACCTTTGCTGCCGTGGACTGAGCGACCCTCGTCTGACGCCTCGCGCTGGCCGAGTGGGTAAGGGTGGTACACCGCCGCGCCCGGAGGTGGGGTGCCGCGGGTACGGGCGTCTCCCACTAGTCGCAAGACGGACAATTCCCCCTTGTTTCCTGGCGGCCAATTCCCCCTTGCTTCCTGCCTTGTGGGTGCCCTGATCAGCACATTGAGGGGCCAGCCTTCCTGCTGGCGCGCGTACCCCTGCCCCTCTGGCGCGTGCCGCTGTCGTGGGATCGCGGGCCTAAACGAAGAGGCAAGAGGGGGGCTCCCCCGGCGCCCTTGCGCGTCTAGCGCTTGCCCGCGGCCTTCTTGCGGTTGGCCTCGGCCGCCTTCTTGTACTTCTTCTTCCACGCGGCGGCCTTCACCCTGAGCGTGCAGGGCGGCTTCGAGAACTGGAAGTTGAGGGCAAAGACGCTGATGACGCCGCGGCGCGCGGCCACGGAGTACTGCACCGGCACGTCCTCGCCGTTCTCGTTCTCCACGCTCAGATCGAGCACGGCCTTGACCTGCATGCCATCCGGCAGCGGGTCGAGGGGCAACGCCGGAGCACTCAGAGCTGCTGTCACGACCCCACCTCGTAGGTACCGGTCAGGCACGCCGTCGCAATCACGTGGTCACGCATGAGGTACTGCAGCATCGCGTAAGTCGTGACCTGTCCTTCAACGTGCAAAGCCACTAGATCGAGCGCATAGACCGTGAAGAGGTATCGGTGCGGGCCAGAACCGGGTGTGGGTGCGGGGCCGCCATAGCGGCAGTTGCCCCAATCGGTGAACCCCGCCTCGATGCTGGCATCGGGCCATACCCCTGGTGTGAATCCCTCGGGAAGGGCGGTTCGATTCACAGGGATGTTAAAGAGTGACCAATGGACGAACCCAACTCCCGTAGGTTCATCCAAGTCAAACATAGTGACAGCAAAACTCTGCGTTTCGCTCGGGGCGCCCCGCCATTCCAAGGCAGGACTCAGGTTCGATCCACCGGCATCTTGATGGCCGTGCAATTCAGGCATCGGCCCATCTTGAGAAAAGGTCGCTGCAACGAGACAGAAGTCGGTCATACTACGTCTCCTCGGAGTCCCGATTTGGTTGAAAATTCTTGAGTGATTGGCGAAGTTCGGACTTCAAGATCTTCCCCGTCGATCCCTTCGGCAGCTGTCCGAAGAAGACCTGCTTGGGCACCTTGAAAGGCGCTATTCGTTCGCGGCAGTGATCCAGCAATTCGGCGGAAGATGTGGATGCCCCCTGCCGAATTTCTACGAAGGCGACAGGCACCTCTCCCCAGCGGGAATCCGGCTTTGCGACGACGGCACATTCGAGCACGTTTGGGTGTGACGCGATCGCACGCTCGATCTCGACCGTACTGATATTCTCTCCACCCGAGATGATCAGATCCTTGAGACGATCTTTGATCTCCACCTGACCATTAGGATGTTTTACGCCAATGTCCCCCGTGTGGAACCATCCTCGCCGAAATGCGTCGCACGTTGCGCTGGGGTCGCGGTGATACTTCGACATGATGCCGTTTCCGCGCATGACAATTTCACCTAGAGTTTCGCCGTCTGCTGGGACCGGCGAGTCATTCATGTCCCACACCTCGACCTGCCCGGAAAGCGTGTTGGCGTCACCCTGTCGAGCGCGCCGAACAAGGCGTCCGGTTGGTTCGTCGCGCAGATTCTCCACATTTACTGTGAAGGGTCCATAGGTTTCGGTCAGCCCATAAACATGGTCGACGACAAAGCCGAACTCCTCCATCCGTCCCAGAATCGTGGGAGAAGGCGCCGCACCTGCGGTGATTATCCGAACTGGACGGTCCAGTTGCCGCGCATGGTCAGACTCGGACAGCATCACCAGAACGGTGGGTGCTGCGCATAGATGAGTGACGACCCCACTGACGCACAGCTCCCAAACCGCCTCTGGGTCGACCTTTTCCATGCAGATATTCCGAGCACCCACCGCCACGGTCGCCCAGGGGAAACACCATCCGTTGCAGTGGAACATCGGCAGAGTCCACAGGTACGAGCTGTCAGCCGTAAGTCCATGGTCAAGAGCCATAGCAAGCGAGTTCAGGTAAGCCCCTCGGTGGTGGTAAACCACGCCTTTGGGCCGACTCGTCGTCCCTGATGTGTAGTTGATGGCCAGCGGCCCGAGCTCGTCCCTGACAGGGGAGAGTTCAGTCAACTCCATCTTCATGAGTTCGGCTTCGAGTCGTTCGTCGATCACTACGATGCGCGTGCCCGACGAGCCGCGAACGACTGAGAGGAGATCTTCGGAGACGAACAGTAGCCGCATCGAGGAGTGCTCCACGATGTAGTCGACATCATCACCATTCGACCGTACGTTCATCTGGACCAGCAGACCCCCCACCATGGGAACGGAATAGTGGGTCAGCAATGAGAACTCGCCATTCCGGGCCAACACGCCAACGGAATCCCCTTGGCCGATCCCTTTGCTAACGAGATAGCTGGCAAGTCGGTTCGCCCGCTGGTACCACTCCGCATAGGTGTAGGCGGCGTCGCCGTCCTGCACGACAATGCGATCTGCGTGAACTCGGCTGGATCGGGAGAGAAAGTGGAGAGGGGTCAACGCCTCAAAGTTGGCGACGTCATCGTGAGTGGATCCAGGGGAGGTCATCAGTCGCTCCCAACCTGGTTGCGGGCGAGATGTCGATTGGCCACCACTTGAACCGGATCCCCAACTGGCGCGAAAGGAGGCGCGTAGCCGCGGCCGGCATTGAGGCCATCCAACTGCGGCACCCTGGCGACGGCCCCAGTGGCGATCAGGAACTTGTCGACTTCGCGCCTAACGACCTCTCCGGTCTCGATGCACCCAGCGGTGAGGAGCCCGACGTCGGGGTCAATGTCAGTTACTTCGTGGCCCCGGAGCAGTTCAATACCTTGACTTACGAAAAAACCCGGCGCCCGCACGAGCAGCGTGTGAGAGTCTCGGATCTCTCCGCTCACAAAGTACGGCAACCCGCAAGCGGCATACGAGACAACGCCTCCACGCTCGAATACCGTCACGGTCACGTCGTCACCGTGACGTCGAGCCAGGAATGACGCGGCACTCATACCGGCCGCGTCTCCGCCGACAATCGCAATACGTGTGCGAGCCGGGGTTGTTGACTCACAATCATGATGGCATCGTCGGCTCGATGAGACCGCCGTCCACGGGGAGGGCCACTGCGTTGACCATTGCTGCCGGGTCCGAACTCACCCAGATGACTGCGTCGGCCACTTCTTGAGGTGCTAAAAACCGCTCGACCAGTTGATCCTTTGCCCGAAGACTCTCGGACTCTGAATGCGATAGACCGTTGGCCTCTGCCTGGATGTCGATCATCGCCGTATCGACCCGACCGGGATAGACGGCGTTTACGCGCACCCCGTGGGTTGCGAAGTCGTTTGCCCAACTGCGCATGGGGCCAATAACGGCATGCTTCGAGGCGTGGTACGCGATGGAGCCACTCCAGCCGCGCAGACCGGAAACCAAGGATGCAATCATGATCGTTCCGGACTCGTCGCACACCTGGGTGACGAATGCCTTGACGGGCGACGTCACGCCCGTGACGTCAACGTCCAGCGTCCTTCGCCGTGCATTCTCGTCCGTGTCAGCTGTTGGGCCCAGCGGGCCGATGATGCCCGCGTTGGCGATGAGATGACGACATGGGCCCAGTGTTTCCCGGGCTGTCGCCGCCGCCTCCCGCATCGACTGGAAACTCGTGACGTCGGCATGGATCGCGATCGACTGCACTCTACGTCGAGCAATTCCGTCGGCCACCCTCCGGGCGCCGGCCTTATCGATGTCTAGGCAGGCCACGGAGGCCCCGGCAGAGGCGAAGGCGTCCGCGTGAGCCGCGCCGATGCCGTTAGCTGCCCCCGTGATCACCGCGCACACCCCATCGATCCCGGACAGTCGACCACCGCGCGAGGTTGTCACTGAGCCACCATGCCGCCGTCGATCACCAGGGGGTGACCAGTGATGTAGGACGCATCGTCGGACATGAGAAACGCGACCGCCGGTGCTACGTCCTCCGCAATGCCTTGGCGTCGCATAGGAACCGAATTCTCTACGAGCCTCTCGATGTCAGTCGCAGACATGCCAGCCGCCTCGAAAATCACGTCGTTGAAACCAGTGTCGATCCAGCCAGGGCAAACACAGTTGACCCGGATTCCGTATGGGGCGAGGTCGACGGCGAGTTGTCGGGTGAGGTTGACGACCGCACCTTTGCTTGAGTCGTAAGCCACACAATTCGGCTCTCCGACGAGACCCGCGGTTGATGCAGTGTTGACGACAACGCCAGCACCGACTGCCTTCATGCCCGGCACTACAGCCCTCGTCATGAGAAGCAGGCCCCGGACGTTCACGGCGTAGGTGAGGTCCCAGTCGCTCATGGAGATAGACGTAACGGAACCCGGGATGAGCACACCGGCGTTGTTGTGCAAGAGCTCGACGGGTCCCATCTCCACAGTGATCCGTTCGACGAGCGAGTTCACCTGTAGTTCATCGCTCACATCGCATGCATAAGCACGGGCTCTTCCACCTTCGGCAAGGATGTCCGTTGCGGTTCGCGTGGCGGCGTCTTCCTTGAGGTCGACCACAGCCACGTAGGCGCCCTCCTGGGCCAGACGCACGGAACTCGCCCGACCGATCGATCCGCCAGCGCCGGTTATGACGGCGACCTTCCCATCGAGTCGGCGGCGGTTGAATGTTTCAGCCACGGTCGCCACTCCCAACGGACTGCCGCGCGGCGGACTTCTCGCTGTCCAAGAAGGGCATGGGCGTGACCACCGCTTCGCGTAGTTGTCCGTCGACTCTCACGCTCAGATGCTCGCCAACCGCGGATCTCTCGACGCCTACGAGCGCCATGCCGATGTTCTGACCCAAGCGCGGCGAATGACAAGCGGAGGTGACCTTGCCAACGACAGCGGTCCCACTCGAGACGGGGAACGCTTCGAGCATGGTCCCATCGTTGTACGTTCCCAACGCCTCCCCATCGATGTGGAGGCCTACGAGCTTGCGGCTGACTCCCTCCGCCGAGATGGCCTGGAGCGCATCTCGACCAATGAATCCCCCTTCCTTATCCATGCTCAGCATCCAGGGGTAGCCCATACCCACCTCGAACGGGTTCGTCGTGAGGTCAATATCTGCGCCAAGCGCCAAGATTCCGGCTTCAATTCTACGCAGGTGGCACACTCCGGCCGGCTGTACGCCAAGGGGTTGGCCGGCTTCCATGACCGTCCGCCACAGCCTGGTCCCGTTCTCGGTGGCGTCAAAGAGGTAGATCTCGTAACCAAGTTCTGCGCTGTAGCCCGTCCGCGAGACCAGCACACGCATGTCTTGGAGTTCGTACTCCTTGAAGAAGTAGTACTCCAGGTCGCGAATCGACTCGCCAAAGACACTGACCATCAGATCAAGCGACTTCGGCCCCTGGACCTGGATCGGGCCCATGTCCGGTTCGTCGATGGTCACGTTGAGACCGCTGTTCACTGCAAGTCCGCGCGCCCAGAGCAGCGCGTCGCTGTCCGCGAGGGTCAGCCAGAAGCGATTCTCCTCCAGCCGAAGAAGGACAGGGTCGTTGATGATCCCGCCATGCTGGTCTGTCAAGAAGGTGTATTTGCACTGCCCAACATCGCACCTCGAGAGGTCGCGAGTGACTAGCTTGTTGGTGAAGGTGAACGCATCAGGGCCGGAGATCTGCAGCGCTCGCTCGACTCCGACGTCGGAGATGTTCACATTCTCGAGAAGGTTCCAGTATTCCCCTACTGGGTCCCCAAAGTGCCGCGGGATGTACATGTGGTTGTACACGCTGTACATCGCAACGCCATGCTCCCTGGCGGCATAGAAGTAGGGCGACTTGCGAATGCGAGGGTAGAGAAGCATCTGTGGAGCCGTCACCCGCATGTTCTCATCCGTTCTTAGGCGCTAAATTGTCAGGGTTTCGGACCGGCCGGCGGGGAAGTCGCCATCCGACCGGGAGATCTGCGCGAGTCGTAGCGTCATGAGCGCCGCCTGCTCGAGATTCATCGCGCGTTGCAGATTGTGCGAAAGAGGTAGTTCTCACGGAGCCGGAGGAGACCGGACGTATCCTCCGACATTGTCGGGGCGAGCGTCATTTGCCCTGCCACTGCGGCGCCCTTTTCGTGAGGAACGCGTCAATACCCTCCTGCGCGTCACAAGTGACGGCGTTCTCAGCCATCGTCTTGGCCATGAGTTCGTAGGCATCCGCCTGGGGGAGTTCGATCTGCCGATAGAAGGCCTGCTTTCCAATCTTGAGCGCAAGGGGACTGCTCGACATGACCCTGGTGCACAACTCCTGAACGGCGCTTTCAAGATCTCCTTCCGGAACGGAGCGATTGATCAGGCCCCACTCGGCAGCGGTCGAAGCGTCGATGGCCTCGCCGGTGAGAAGCATTTCCATGGACCGCTTTCGGCCGATGTTCCGACTTATCGCCACCATCGGCGTGGAGCAGAACAATCCAATCTTGACGCCGGGCGTGAGAAACAAGGTGTTCTCCGCCGCGATCGCGAGGTCGCACGTGGCTACGAGCTGGCAGCCGGCCGCAGCCGCCACCCCATGCACTTGCGCAATGACCGGCTGCGGGATTCGCTGAACCGCAGCCATCATCTCGTTGCATGTGTCGAAGATCCTCTGCTGATCGTCGAGGTCGCGGTCGACCATCTCGCGCAGGTTGTGCCCCGACGAGAAGACCTTGCCGATCCCCTTGATCACCACCACACGAACTCCATGGTCATCACCGATAGCACTCAGCGTCGCGGTCACCGCCGACATGACCTCGACCGAAAGTGGATTGCGCTGATCTCCCCGATTCAGGGTCAGCGCCGCCACCCCGCCCAGGTGATCGACGATGACGGGATCCGGCTGCGGCGGGTAGGCGGATGTCCTGACCACGCGAGCAGCATAACGATCACATTGTGCCTGTCAACGGGCATGTGCGATGGCCGGTGCGGCTCCGTGGTGAAGCGTGGCGGGAGCCCGCATGGGCCCCCGGCACGCGTTCTATCCCGCGGCTCCCCACGGTCGCAGGTCGTGCTGCTGAGGGATGTCGTTGCTTCGTCTCACGGTGAGACGGGATCTCTCACGCCCAGATGCGGGCTGGGCCACGGGGGTGGAGCCCTGCCCGCATCGCTCAGGGGCGGTATTCCTTGGGGCACTCCCGACGCGGGGGAAGGCCCAGGGCCAGGCGTGAGGCCGTCGCTGCCTTAGCCAGCCTGCCACTTCCCCTCACCGTGTCTACGTCTTCCCATGCCTTCGCTTCCGCGATCGAGGCGTACCAGGCGGCCTTCTCATATGCCCCGTTGGCCACCGTGGTGATGTCCTTCCGGACATTCTCCGGCCAAACGTAGTCAGGATCGGCCAGAGCCTGCGCTGTCTCCTCGTAGGCTTTAGCCCCGCGCTGAGCGGCTTTCACTGTCTTCGGGTGCGGAGTGTCGCTGGAGCCAGAGAAGGCATCGAACTTGTCAACGGTCGCGTAGTACTTTTCGTTGGCCGCGTTGGATGCGCACACGTAGGTCAGGAACCGATCCCCGGCCTCCTCGATGGTGAGCTCCACCGGCCCCGTTGGAGTGGGCGTCGGGGTCGGAGTGGGCGTGGGTGTCGTGCTCGGTGTGGGCGTCGCACTGGGTGATGCCGAGGTCGGCAGTGGCGTCGATGACGAGCCCGCATCCGTGGCCGAGCCGGTGCAGCCGGCGAGCAGCGTGGCCGTGGCGACCCCCACCGCGAGCATCAACTTCTTCACAATGTCCCCCGTTCGTCGCGTTGCTCACCACCCTACTCGCCGCTACTGCCACCACGGGTCCTCCTCACCGAAAGGCGGCTCATCGTGGCGGTGCGGCACAGGATGTCCTGCGATGAGGTGCAACGCGGTGCGCAGCAGGTGAGCAACATGAGCGCTGGTAACGCACATGATGATGAGCGCTCCTCCGGCCGTGGTGATGGTCGCCGGGTACAGCGGGTCGGTGGCAAGGCGTTGGCGATGCCAGGCGAGCACGACTCGCCACCAGCGCCTGACCTCGGCGACAGCAGTGATCGCGCGGGACCTCGCGTGCCGCAGCAGGCGATGGACGGGTGAGTGAAGAGCGCGTACAGATGTCATGAAACCTCCTGAATCGTGGAGAGCGGATGCTTTGCTGCCAGGACGGCACCGCGGCGCTGTGCGGATACCCGCGCGGTCGCACGCAGGATGCCGTCGTAGACATTGGCGGTGATGGAGATATCGGCGTGACCGAGCCGCCGGGAGACTTCGAGCAGGCTCTCGCCCTGGCTGAGGCCGAGGATCGCCGAGACATGCCTGAGGTGATCCGGGCTCGTGCAGCGAACGTGCAACGAAACGCGGCGTAACAGGGTCAGAAACGGCTAATGAGACCTGCCGGCACGAGGTCGTCAGAGCGCAGAAATCCCCTATGACATACAGGTTTCTAGGTGGAGCGGGTGACGGGAATCGAACCCGCACTGTCAGCTTGGGAAGCTGATGTTCTGCCATTGAACTACACCCGCGCGGGAGGTCGCCCTCCGCGGGAATCGAGTATGCCACCGCCGCCGATCCACCATGTACAGACCATGACGCCGACCGCTAGGCAGCAGCTGGCCGCGAGATCAGGGAGGCGGTGCTTGTCGGCGAGGAAGGCGGTGATCATGACCAGTGCCGCCATGTCGTCAATTCCGTCTCGAGGCCCAGCTGGCGAGCATGGTCCATGCCCGGTCGAGCGGAACGGCCACGGTTGTCGCTGCAACGTATACGACGGTCATGGCGGGTGCACCGCTGGCGACAGACCCATGCAGGACCGCGGCAAAGGCAAGCAGCGTGCCGATGACCAGGGTGACGACGACCGCGCTGACGGGCGTGAGTCCGGCGACGGCACCGATCGCGATCAGGATCGCCTCCACCGGGGCCCTGATCCCGCGACGAAGCGCTATGTGACCGGGGTCGTGGATGCGCGGCGCCACAGCGTGACCCTGGCGACGGCCCTAGGGTTCTGCCGTGGCCAGTGGTGCACGCATCCCAGACGATGGCCGGGAGATCCTGCCGGATTTCCGCGTCACCGACGTGCTGCAGCAGCGACCCGAGCCCTTTCGCTCACCGTGGCAGGTTGCTCGCATCGCTGTAGCCGTCACGGTGTCGTGGGCGGTCGGCTATTGGCTATCCCCGTCGTCGTTCGGCATCTTCGCGCCGCTCACCACGCTGATGGTCGTAGCTACCTCGCCGTGGAGTACCTGGGGACTATCGATTCAGCGGGTGGTCAGCAGCGGCGTCGGGGTCTTCCTCGCAACGCTGTGGGTCACGTGGGTGGGCGTCACCTGGTGGTCGGTGCTCATCGCCATGGTCGCCGCGTTGGTCTTGGCCAGTCGATTGCCGCTGTCGCTGGGCGGGCAATTCCAGATCCCGACCTCGGTGCTCTTCGTGTTTGCCCTCGGCCAGGTCACGTGGGAGCAGGCGGCCTGGCGTGTGCTCGACGTGGCCATCGGCGGTGCCGTGGGAATCCTGGCGATCTACCTGCCTCCGCCCAAGCCGCGGCCGGAGAAGTTCGAGGTCAGTCTGCAGTCATATCGCGACCACATCCTGGATCTGCTGGAGGCGATCGCTCGGGAGATCCGCGAGCAATCCGAGCCGCTCGGTGCCGACGTGCTCCACAGTTTCGTCCAAGACAGTCGATCCCTGCGCGGGGATGCCGACGTGGCACGTCAATCGCTGGTTGCCCTCGCTGAGAGCATCACCTTGAATCCGCGGGGGCGTGGGTATCGCCCCCTCCTGGCCGAGGACGCGCTGCGGCTACGGCGATTGGCCAGTATCGGCGTCCACGTGCGCGGCATTGCGGGGGTGGTCAACAAGGACTACGACCGACAGTGGATTTACCCCGCCCTGCAGGAGTCGACGCTCGCCGACCTCCTCGACGAACTCGCCGTGCTCGGACGCCTGGCGCTGGGGTCACCCGGCATGCCCGTGCGCCCTGAGGCACCCGAGGAGTTGTCGGTGCGGGCCGGAGCCTTCGATACGCGTCTGCGCAGTCTGGCCGATCACATCGTCAACGACAGCACGGGTGAGGTGCTGGAGTCGGTCTCGCTTCTGGGGCGACTGGAATTCGTGGCCGACCAACTCGAGGGCTTCGATCGCCTGCCCGGAGAGGCAGACGACAGGTTCGAGGACGACTAGCCGGGGCAGCCGATAGCCTGCGGCCGTGCTTCTCTCCGATCGCGACCTACGTGCCGAACTCGATGCAGGGCGAGTGGGCCTCGAGCCCTACGACCCCGCGATGATTCAGCCATCGAGCGTGGACGTGCGCCTCGACCGCTACTTCCGGGTCTTCGAGAATCATCGCTATCCCCACATCGACCCCGCGGAAGAACAGCCAGACCTGACGGAGTTGGTCGAAACCCGACCCGACGAGGCCTTCATCCTTCATCCGGGTGAATTCGTGCTCGCCTCGACCTACGAGGTCGTCACCTTGCCCGACGACATCGCCGGACGCCTCGAAGGCAAGTCATCCCTGGGGCGACTTGGCCTGCTCACTCACTCGACGGCTGGATTCATCGACCCTGGTTTCTCCGGCCACGTGACTCTTGAGCTGTCCAATGTCGCAACGCTCCCCATCAAGTTGTGGCCCGGCATGAAGATCGGGCAGCTTTGCCTCTTCAAGCTGTCGTCGCCGGCTGAGCATCCCTACGGGTCAAGCGTCTACGGGTCGCGCTATCAGGGTCAGCGCGGCCCCACGCCGAGTCGCTCGTTTGCCAACTTCCATCGAACGGAGCTGGGCGAGTAGCCCGTTCGCATGCAGGGGGACAAGGCAGCGCTCACGCTGGCGGCTCGATGCATGCAACGACGCGACGTCGACGCAGTGCCGCTTGGTATGCCGCTTGGTGGGGATGTCGTGACGGGGGCGTTTCGCGCGCTGCTCGGGGCGTCCGTGGCGCGCAGCGCCTAGGCGTCCTTCTTCACTCCGGCGAGCAACAGCGACGCGAGGTCGACTACCTCGAAGCCCTCCGCCTGGCCCTGCTGCTGGAACGACGTCACCGCGTCGTTGAGCATCACGCTGCAGAACGGGCATGCCACGGCGACCTTGGCTGCACCGGTCGCGACGGCTTCCTCGGCCCTATTGGCATTGACGCGAGTGCCGAGCTTCTCCTCCATCCACATGCGGGCGCCACCCGCACCGCAGCAGAATGATTGCGCGCCGTGGCGCGGCATCTCGACGAGCTCGACGCCGGGCACGGACTCCACGAGCTCGCGCGGCGGCACGTAAATGTTGTTGTGGCGTCCGAGGTAGCACGGATCGTGGTAGGTGACCTTCTCCGTCATCCCCGTCTCAAGCGGGGTGACGGGAATCAGGCGACCTTCTCGCACGAGAGTGGCCAGCAACTGCGAATAGTGGACGACCTCGTAGTTGCCACCAACCTGCGGGTATTCGCGGCCCAGGGTGTTGAGGCAGTGCGGGCATGTGACAACGATCTTCTTGGCCTTGATCTCGTTGAGCACCTCGACGTTCTGCATTGCCTGCATCTGGAAGAGGAATTCGTTGCCTGCTCGACGAGCCGGATCGCCATTGCAGGTCTCGCCCTCGCCGAGCACCATAAAACTGACCCCAGCAATGGTGAGGAGTTCGGCGACCGCCTTCGTGGTCTTCTTCGCACGGTCCTCGAAGGCCCCGGCGCACCCGACCCAGAAGAGGTATTCGACGTCGGCGGGGATCGTGTCTTCGCCGTCCATGCCGAAGACGCGGACCTCGAAGTCGACTTCCTCGATCCAGGCATTGCGCATGGAGGCGTTCATGCCCCACGGGTTGCCTTTGGTCTCGACGTTCTTGAACATGCCGTTGAGTTCGACCGGGAAACTCGTGTCGATCATCACCTGGTAGCGACGCATGTCAATGAAGTGGTCGATGTGCTCGATGTCGACGGGGCACTGGTAGACGCAGGCTCCGCAGGTGGTGCATGACCACAGGGCGTCCTCGTCGATGACCGGACCCGACTGGTCGCGGTGGCCCGACGCGTCGTAGCCGTCGGTGTCCTTGTGCGCCACGTCATCGCGCGGCCCGACGAGCGGGCGCTCGACGGCGTCCTTGACCGACTGCGGCATCGTGGCGAGCACAGCCTCATCGACATCGCCAAGCGGCGGGTTTGCGCCGTCGTTGGCCTTCTGTGCGGCCATGACATAGGGCGCCTTCGCAAACGACGCCTCGCGCAGGTCCATGATCATCAACTTGGGGCTCAGTGGCTTACCGGTGTTCCACGCAGGGCACTGCGACTGGCAGCGTCCGCATTCGGTGCAGGTGGCGAAGTCGAGCGTGTCCTTCCACGTGAAGTCCTCGATGCGCCCGACGCCGAAGGTGGCGTCGTCGGCAGGGTCCTCGAAGTCGATCGGCTTGCCACCGGAATACATCGGCAGGAGCGGGCCGAGGGCGTTGGGAAGCCGCGAGAACGCGACGTTGATGGGCGCGAGCCCGATGTGCAGGTGCTTGGAGTAGAGCACGATGAGGAGGAAGCCGAGGATCACCGCGATGTGCAGGATGACCCCGAAGAATTCGAGCACCTCGAGCGTGGATACACCCAGGGGCTCCATGAGCGAGGCGATCCAGTTGGAGAAGAAGGCACCGGGCAACTGGCCGTGGAGGGCGAGCTTGGCGCCGCGGTAGAGCTCCAGCGTCCACAGGACGTTGAAGATCATGAGGAGCACGATCCACGCGGCTCCGGTGTGAGAGCCGAAGAAGCGGGACCGGCGGCCCTCCTTGGCGGGGTTGTTGAGCAGTCGGATGATCGCGAATATCACGATGCCGACGAACACCAGGATGACGAAGAGATCCTCGAGGAAGAGCACGATCGGCCAGGTGCCGATGACGGGGAACCAGAAGTTTTCGATGTAGACCTCGCCGAGGGCCTCCGCGACCGTGATGCCCAGCACAAGGAAGCCCCAGAACGCGAAGACGTGCGCGACGCCGGGGATGGCCCACTGCAGCAGCTTCTTCTGCCCGAGCACCTGGCTGCCCTCGAGTTCGGCGCGCTTGCCCACGTGGCTGGTCCGGCCGACAGCCGGCTGGCCGGAGCGGATCATGCCCTGCAGGAAGAGGATGCGCCGGGTCGCGAAGAAGG
>VGBL01000023.1 GCA_016870515.1 Actinomycetota bacterium
ATTCCGCGGTGGCCTGGTCGGCGGCGGATGGACCATCGGTCGTCTCCACTGAGCCGTCGGTAGCGACCCCGTCAAGATCGCCCTGGCGGAGCTTCTTCCAGACCGGAAGGACGGTGCTCAGGACCAGGAACACCTGGAAGATCGCGAGTCCGAAGAGAACACCGAAGCCGTAGGGCCGAAAGACGAATGCCACGACCAGGGCAATGACCGTGATGATGACGAGACGGACGGCCGAATTGAGGGCCATTCGCCGCTTGAGTGGGTGCTCCTCGCCCGTGATCGACGACACCGACCACTTGACGAGGAGGGCATTGAGCAGGCCAAGGGCGAGCCCGATCGACAGGTAGACGCCGAACATGATGGCGCCGGCCATCGCGGACAGCCCAACGGCTGCGGCCGCGATCAGACCGCAGAGAATCGATAGTCGAACGGGGCGGAAGACCACGGACGGCAGAACAAACGGCGCCTCTTGGAGTGGCGTCGCCATTGCACCTCCCACCATCGATACGGCCGGGAGACTGCTCCTCGAAAACCGCCTCTGTCACGCTACCACGGGGTCGAATGAGGGGACTTGGGAGGTGGGAAGGGGGTCTAACTGCCGGTGCGAGACATCTGCTTGGCGCGGGCCTGTCGCGACTTGTCCCACCGCGGCCGGAGGGCAACCGTCGCGACGACGAGGGTGCCCACAACGAGAATCCCCAGGCCGAAGACAACCGGGACGAATGCCATCGTGAGGGCTGCCGCAGCAACCACAGCAGTCCACCCGTACATCAGCAGCACCGTACGTCGCTGAGAGTGCCCCATCTCCAGCAGACGGTGGTGCAAGTGCTGCTTGTCAGGGGCGAAGGGCGAGCGGCGCTTTCGAGTGCGCCGCAGCACGGCCAGCGCCAAGTCGAGGAAGGGCAGCACGAGGACGGCCAGAGGCAGCAGGATCGGCAGGAGCGCGGGCAGGAGCGTGCCGCCCTCGATCGCATTGGGATCGATCTGGCCGGAGAGCGTGATGATGGCGGCGGCCATGAGGAACCCCAGCAGCATCGAGCCGGTATCGCCCATGAAGATGCGTGCGGGAAAGACGTTGTACGGCAGGAAGCCGGCGCACATGCCGACGAGGAGGGCGCAGGTGAGGGTCGCCAGGGTCGCGCGCTCGAACCCGACCTCCACGGACAGCAGGTAGGAGTAGGCGAAGAAGGCGGCAGCCGCCACCGCCACGATGCCGGCCGCCAGCCCGTCGAGGCCGTCGACCATGTTTATGGCGTTGATGCACACGAGCACGACGAGGACCGTCAGCAGGACGCTGGTGACCGGGTCGAGGACGAGCGTGCCCCCGAAGGGCAGCCAGATGATGGAGATGCCCTGCAGGGCCATGACAGAGGCGGCGAGGACCTGGCCGGCAAGCTTGCTGGGCGCCGCAAGACCCCAGCGGTCGTCGACGAGGCCAAGGGCCACAATGATCGCCACACCGCCGAGCAGCGCGATGGGCGCGCGGCCATCGCCGCTGAAGACAGAGCTCATCTGCGGAAGCTTGCTGGCCAGGAGCAATCCCGCCAGGAGTCCGGCGAGCATGGCCAGACCACCGAGCCGAGGAGTGGGCTCGTCATGGACGTCGCGGTCGCGCACCTTCGCCAAGGCCCCCCACCGCAGCGCCAGCGCGCGCGCGAGCGGCACGGTGAGGTAGGTGACCGCCGCGGCAGCCGCCAGGCACAGCAGGTATTCCCGCACGTCCCTCCCTAGACGCCCGCGGGCGTCAGACGCCCACCGGCGTCTGCGCGTAGGCGGGAAATCGCGCGACGAGCTCCGACACCTCGGCGGAAACAGCCAGTGCGGATGTGGGATCGGTCACCGCTGTGCCGATAAGGCGCCCGATGATGGCCATCTCGGCCTCGCCCATGCCCTGGGTGGTGACCGAGGGCGTGCCCACGCGGATGCCCGAACCCACCGTCGGGGGCTGCGGATCATAGGGAATGGCGTTCTTGTTGAGCGTGATGCGCGCCGCGTCGCAGCTCACCTCGGCATCGGCTCCCGTGGTCCCCACGCCGCGGAGGTCGATCAGGGCCAGGTGGGTGTCGGTGCCGCCGCTAACCGGTCGCATGCCCTGGGCGGCCAGCGACGCGCTCAGCGCCTGCGCATTGCGGATAACCTGGGCCGCATAGGACTGGTAGTCCGGCGACATTGCCTCCTTGAGCGCGACGGCCTTGGCAGCGACGGCGTGCATCAGCGGACCGCCCTGCATCATCGGGAAGACGGCCTTGTCGATGGCCGCGGCATGCTCGGCCTTACACAGCACCATGCCGCCGCGCGGACCACGCAGGACCTTGTGAGTTGTGAAGGTGACCACGTCGGCATGGGGGACCGGACTCGGTATGGCCTTGCCCGCGACCAGCCCGATGAAGTGGGCCGCGTCGACCATGAGGATCGCGCCCACCTCGTCGGCGATATGGCGGAAGGCAGCGAAGTCGATGAGCCGGGGGTATGCCGTCGCCCCGCAGATGATGAGCCTGGGCTTGTGCTGCAGCGCGATGCTGCGCACCTCGTCGTAGTCGATCGTCTCGGTGTCCTTGCGTACGCCGTAGGAGACGACCTCGAACCACTTCCCCGAGAAGTTGACCTTCGAGCCGTGGGTGAGGTGTCCGCCGTGAGACAAGCTCATCGCGAGCACGGTCTCCCCCGGCTTGACGAAGGCACCGTAGGCGGCGAGGTTGGCGCTCGCGCCGCTGTGCGGCTGGAGGTTGGCGTGCTCGGCCCCGAAGAGCTGCTTGGCTCGCTCGATGCCGATCACCTCGGCTTTATCTACCTCGGCGCAACCGCCGTAGTAGCGCCTGCCCGGGTATCCCTCGGCGTACTTGTTGCTCAGGGTGGATCCCAGGGCGGCCAGCACGGCGGGCGAGGTGAAGTTCTCGCTCGCAATCAGCTGCAGGCCACCACGGGCTCGATCAAGCTCGGACAGCAAGATGCCCGCGATCTGCGGGTCCTCGGACTGCAGTTGATCGAAATCAGGGCCCCAGAACGGCGTATCCATGGTCATTGCACTCCCTCGCTTGCCTGCGAGCAGTCTACGGGGTCGATCTGGGATTGCCACCCGCCTTCAGCGCCAGAGGGTGCGATGCCGTCAGGCCTCGGGCCCGACGAGGTCGGGGCACACCGCGCGAAGCGTTGCCGCGTCGTAGCCGCCCTCGCGAAGAAGGGCGGGCGGATCGGAAGCGAGGTCGACGATCGCGCTCGGCAGGTCGACCGGGCAGGGGCCCGCATCAACGTAGAGGGCGGCGGTGTCGCCGAGCTGCGCCTGCGCCTCATCGCAGGTGCGCACCGCTGGCTCGCCCGCGCGCTGGGCCCCCGTGACGGCCAGCGGCCCGGTCGCGGCAAGCAGGTCGAGAAGCACCGGATGAAGCGGCATGCGCACCGAGATCACCCCCAAGTCGCCGCCGAGGTCCCAGGCCAGGGTCGGCTGCTCGCGCACGATCAGCGTCAGGGGTCCGGGCCAGAAGGCCGCTATCAGGTCGCGGCCATGCTGCGTGATGCCGCGCGCCAGGCCGTCGACGGCTCGGACCGAGCCGACCAGCACGCCCACTGGCAGGGCCGAATCCCGCCCCTTCGCCTCGCGTAACGCGGACATGCCCCGTGCTGAGAACGGGTCTGCGGCAAGCCCATACATGGACTCCGTGGGGACGACGATGAGCTCGCCGCGGCGGACCGCAGCACTCGCCGCGGTGATGCCTCGACTGCGCGCGGACGACGGCCGCGTGCCGACATCGATCCGCAGTGTCACCTCAGACCGCCCGCGTCGCCGTCGTGAACCGCGGGCGTCGAGCCAGATCGAGATGGTCGGTCACGTCGCGCCAACGCGAGTCCATGCGGAGAACGCCGGGCACGCCGCTCTCGCCCGCTGACTCACCCTGCTCGTCGGAGTGCTCGATGACCACCTGGCCTCCTGTGCGAAGCAGGATCGCGGCCGTATCGATGGCGCCGCGGATCACGCGGAGGCCATCAGTGCCGCCATACAGCGCCCGCGCCGGATCATGGTCGCGCACCTCCGGATCGCGCACGACGGTCCCTTCGGGGACATAGGGAGGATTCATGACGACCACGGCCGCGGCGCCAGCGAGCTCGGCGAGCTGCCCACCCACACCCGCGCATCGCGTCGCATCAGCCTGGACGATGCGCACCGAGCCACTCCGCGTCGCCACGGCGTCTGCATAGCGCTCCGCATTGGTGCGCGCCCAGCGCGCCGCTGCCGGATCGACCTCGACGCCCGTCACCGAGCAGCCGTCGATTTCCACGGCCATGGCAATGGCGATGGCGCCAGAACCAGTGCACAGGTCGACAGCGATGCGGTCGGATGCCGGGAGTGCGCGCAGTGCGTCAATGGCGGTGCCTGCCACGAGTTCGGTCTCCGGACGCGGTACGAAGACTCCTGGCCCCACGGAGAGTTCGATCGTGCGAAAGGGAGCGCTGCCCAGGAGGTGCTGCAGCGGCACGCGAGCGACGCGACGGGTGAGCAGGCGCTCGAAGGCCATGCGCTGCTCGCCTGGCATCGGGTCCTGCAGGTAGAGGCGCCCCCGCGGGACGCCGAGGACGTGCGCGGCCAAGAGCGAGGCGTCAACCTCCGGCGACGGCACCCCGGCGGCCATGAGCCGTCGCTGGGCATCGGCCAGCACGTCGCGCAAGGACTGCCAGCCGCCCATCACGCGATCGGGTGGGCCCCCCGTCGGCGTCGAGGACGTCACCCGCCCTCCCCGGGTGCCAGCGCGGCAGCGGCGCTGGCATCGAGGCAGGCCTGGATCACGTCGTCGAGATTGCCCTCGAGCACCTGGTCGAGGTTGTAGGCCTTGAACCCCACCCGGTGGTCGCTGATCCGGTTCTCGGGGAAGTTGTAGGTGCGGATGCGCTCGCTGCGATCCACGGTGCGCACCTGCGCACGTCGACTGTCGGAGGCCTCCTGCGCAGCCTGCTCCTCAGCCAGGGCCAGCAGACGCGCGCGCAGGATGCGCATCGCCTGCTCGCGGTTTTGCAGTTGGCTCTTCTCATTTTGGCACGACACCACGGTGCCGGTCGGGGTGTGCGTGATGCGCACCGCCGAGTCGGTGGTGTTGACGCTCTGGCCGCCCGGTCCTGACGAGCGGTAGACGTCGATACGCAGGTCGTTGGAATCGATCGTGACATCGACCTCCTCGGCCTCCGGGAGCACGAGCACGCCGGCGGCAGACGTGTGGATGCGGCCCTGCGACTCGGTGACCGGCACGCGCTGGACGCGGTGAACGCCGCCTTCGAACTTCAGCCGGGCGTAGGGAGCCTCGCCGGGCTCGGGCACGCCTCGCGCCTTCACGGCCACGGCAACGTCACGGTAGCCGCCGAGGTCGGATTCCTCGGCCTCGATCACCTCGGTGCTCCAGCCGCGCTGGTCGGCGTAGCGAAGGTACATCCGCAGCAGGTCTCCGGCGAAGAGCGCCGACTCCTCGCCGCCCTCCCCCGCCTTGATCTCGAGGATGACGTCCTTGCCATCGAGTGGATCGCGTGGGACGAGCAGCGAACGCAGGCGCTCGGCGACCTCGTCGCGCTGCACCTCGAGCGCATCCGCCTCGGTGCCGAACGTCGGTTCCGTCGCGGCGAGTTCCCGGGCCGCGGCGATGTCGTCGCCCACTTTGCGCCAGGTGCGGTAGGACTCGATGATCGGCCGCAGTTCCGCGTGCCGACGGGCGAGGCGACGAGCCTCGGCCGGGTCGGCGTGAACCGCGGGATCGGCGAGCCGCCGCTCGATGCCGTCGTATTCGGACGACAGGTCGACGCAGGCGTCGAACATCGAGGCGGCCTACCTAGTGGCGGAGCGGATCACTCCGCCGCGGCTGCGGCGGAGTCGTTGGCGGCCTTGCCGCCGAAGCGCTTCTCGAACTTCGCGACGCGACCGCCCGAGTCGAGGATCTTCTGGCGCCCGGTGTAGAAGGGGTGGCAGTGCGAACAGACATCGGCGTGGATGACGCCGTTCTTCGCGGTGCTGCGCGTGGTGAACGTGGATCCGCAGCTGCAGGTGACCTGCGTCTCGACGTACTCGGGGTGGATTCCCGACTTCATGATTGCTCCTCTCTGGCCCGCCGTCGCGACGGCCAAGCGGCCGCCCTCGGCGGGCGTGTCCGGGTCCGCCGAAGCGGTGAACCGGACCTGGGAAGGGTACGGCATTGAGGGACCGTTGCCCCAATCAGTCCTCACTGACCGAGGCCGTGACGGACGGGGTCGTCTTTTGCACCTGGAGGAGGAACTCGAGGTTGCTCTGGGTATCGCGGAGCTTGGTGAGGAGCAGCTCGATGGCCTGCTGCTGGTCGAGGGCATGGAGCACGCGACGCAGCTTCCAGACGATCTTGAGCTCGTCCTGGGCCATGAGGAGTTCTTCCTTGCGCGTGCCCGAAGCGTCGACGTCGACGCTCGGGAAGATGCGCTTGTCGGCAAGCTTGCGATCGAGCTTGAGCTCCATATTGCCCGTGCCCTTGAACTCCTCGAAGATCACCTCGTCCATGCGCGATCCGGTCTCGACGAGCGCGGTGGCTAGGATCGTCAGCGATCCGCCGTTTTCGATGTTGCGGGCCGCGCCGAAGAACTTCTTGGGCGGATACAGGGCCGTGGAGTCCACGCCGCCCGACAGGATGCGACCGGACGCGGGAGCCGCGAGGTTGTAGGCGCGGCCGAGTCGGGTCATGGAGTCGAGCAGGACGACCACGTCGTGCCCGAGTTCGACCAGGCGCTTGGCTCGCTCGATCGCCAGCTCGGCGACGATCGTGTGATCCTCGGCCGGGCGGTCGAAGGTGGAGGCGATGACCTCGCCCTTGACCGAGCGCTGCATGTCGGTGACCTCTTCGGGTCGCTCGTCGACCAGCACGACCATCAGGTGGCACTCCGGGTTATTGGCCGTGATGGCGTTGGCAATCGACTGCAGAACCATCGTCTTGCCCGCCTTGGGGGGGCTCACGATGAGGCCGCGCTGGCCCTTGCCGATGGGTGCGACGAGATCGATCACGCGGGTGGTGAGGTTGGCCGGATCGGTCTCGAGACGCAGCCGCTCCTGCGGGTAGAGGGGCGTCAACTTGGAGAAGTCGGGTCGCTGGCGCGCCGACTCTGGGTCGGTGCCGTTGACGGTGTCGATGCGGACCAGGGGATTGAACTTCTCGCGACGCTCGCCGTCGCGCGGCTGGCGCACGGCACCGGTAACGGCGTCACCCTTGCGTAGGCCATGCCTCTTGACCATCGATAGCGAGACGTAGACGTCGTTGGGACTGGGGAGATAGCCGGCGGTGCGGACGAAGGCGTAGTTGTCGAGGACGTCGAGGATGCCGGCGACCGGCACGACCACATCGTCTTCGGCGAGCTCGATCTCCTGATCGCCCCCGAAGCCTCCCGGGCGCCGGTCGCGGCGGTCACGGAAGCGATCGCGGCCGCGACGCCGACGGCGGCGCGAGTTGCCGTCGCCGTCGTCGTCAAAGGAGCGGTCGTCGCGATCGGAGCTCTGCTCGCGGTCACCGCGGTCTTCGCGCTGCTCGCGGTTGCCGCGGTCTTGGCGCTGCTCGCGGTTGCCCGACGAGCCGTTGCGGCCCCCAGATCCTGATCCTCCGGACTGCTTGGCGGAGATGGCCGCCACGAGATCGCTCTTGCGCATCGCGTTCGCCCCGGAGATGCCGAGGGAGGAAGCGAGCTGCTTGAGTTCGGGAAGGAGCATGCTGGACAGGCCATTGCCGCCCTTGGCGGCGGTGGTGGTGTCAGTCACCTAGTGATCCTTAGTTGCCTGCCCGGTCCACGGTGGACCGGGTCGTTCGGCGCGGTCGAAGCCAGTAAGGGGAATCGGGACCTGCGCCGCCCGCCACCACCGGACCTGGAGAGGTTTGCGGGGAGCGGGGATTTCATTATCCGAAGGGGGACGCTTGAAGTATAGCACGGTGCCGGGGCGGAGGAAGGGCGGCCCGGGTCAGGCACCTCGGATGTGGATGCGCGCCCCCGCAGGATCAGCGTCGACCACGAGGGCAGTCCATCCCTGCGGTGCACGTTCGGTGACCAAGGCCACGGTGCCCTCATCGGCAAACGCCAGCACCGACGGACCCGCACCGGAGATCACCGCGGGAACGCCTTCGCCGCGGAGCTCCACGACGAGGGCGTGCGACTGCGCATACGCCCCTGACCGGGCGTCCTGGTGCAGTCGATCTTCGGTCGCAGCCATGAGATGCGCAGGCTCGGCGGTCAATGCATGGATGAGCAGGGCGACGCGACCCAGGTTGAAGACCGCGTCATCGCGTGAGACCTGATCGACGAGCATGCGCCGCGCGCTTGCCGTCGACATTCCCGAAGGGGCCACCAGCACGACGGGGACGACCGACTCGTGGACATCCCGGCGTACGGCACCGGCATGCATGTCGTCGGCTCCCGGGGTGGCCACCCACGCTGTCGTGAAGCCGCCGAGGAGCGTTGCGGCCACATTGTCGGGATGGCCTTCCATCGACGCGGCCAGATCGAGAACGGCCTCATCGGGCAGGCGCTGGGCCCCGTCGGTGACCAGTCCTCGCGCCAGAAGGATTCCACCGACGATCGCCGCGGCCGACGAACCCAGGCCTCGCGACTGCGGGATGGTGTTGTCGCACTTGACGATGACACCGGGCGCCTCGATGCCCATGGCGTCCCAAGCGCGGGCCATCGCGCGGGCTACCAGGTGTCGCTCATCGCGCGGGAGGTACTCCGCCCCCTCGCCCTCGACATGAACGAGCACGCCCGGGTCTTCGGTCACCATGGCCGCCAGATGATCGTGAATGCCGAGGGCAAGGCCGAGGCAGTCGAATCCGGGGCCGAGATTGGCGCTCGTGGCAGGAACCACGACCTCGACGCCAACTGAGCGAAACGTCGCGCCCATGACTAGTGCCGAAGCCCCAGGGCGACAGCAGCGACGTCGGCGTCGATGGGCACGACGATCGGATCGGGGGCACCCTCGAGTGCCCAGTGCGGATCCTTCAGTCCGTTGCCGGTGAGCGTGCACACGACCGTCTGACCCGGATCGAGCGATCCCCGCTCCTTCGCTTGCAGGAGGCCAGCCACGCTCGCTGCACTGGCCGGCTCGCAGAACAGGCCCTCCTTCTCGGCCAGCAGGTGGTAGGCGGCCAAGATCTGCTCGTCGGTGACGCTGTCGATCAGGCCGCCGGAGTCGTCGCGGGCGGCGATGGCGAGGTCCCACGACGCGGGATTACCGATGCGGATGGCCGTGGCGATCGTCTCGGGCGAGCCGACCGGAGCTCCCAACACCAGCGGCGCAGCGCCGGCCGCCTGGAACCCCCACATGCGCGGGAGATGCGTGGCAAGGCCGTCGGCGGCGTACTCGACGTAGCCCTTCCAATAGGCGGTGATGTTACCGGCATTGCCGACCGGCAGGCAGTGGATGTCGGGGGCGTCGCCGAGGAGATCTACCACTTCGAAACTGGCGGTCTTCTGCCCCTCGATGCGATCGGGGTTGACGCTGTTGACCAGGGACACGGGGTAGCTATCAGCGAGCGCCCTGGCCAGCGTCAAGCAATCATCGAAGTTGCCCTGCACCTGCAGGAGCTTTGCTCCGTGCACGACTGCCTGGGCAAGCTTGCCCATCGCGATCTTCCCCTCTGGCACGAGAACGGCGCACACCATGCCGGCTTTGACGGCGTAGGCGGCGGCGCTCGCCGACGTGTTGCCCGTGCTGGCACAGATGACCGCGCACGCACCACCTTCGGCCGCCTTGCTGATGGCCATGGTCATGCCACGGTCCTTGAATGAGCCGGTCGGGTTGGCGCCTTCGTACTTGAGCCACACCTGGCATCCGGTCATCTCGCTGAGGACGCAGGCATAGACCAGCGGCGTGCCGCCCTCTCGGAGCGTGACCACGGGAGTGCTCGCGCGCACCGGCAGCCGATCGCGGTACTCCTCGATCAGGCCGCGCCACTGCGGAGCGGTCACGGCCCGGCCTCCCCCTCGACTCGCATGACGCCCACGACATTCTTGACGGCATCAAGCATGCGGAGGTTGTCGACGGTGCGACGCAGCGAGCCCTCGGTCGCCAGGTGGGTGCGGACGATGAGGCCGGCATCGTCACCGTGACCGTCCTGTCGGACGACCTGGATGCTAACGCCGTTGTCGGCGAACGCCTGGGCGATAGCGGCGAGAACGCCGGGGCGGTCGGCGACGTCGAGGTTGACGTAGTAGCGGGTGCGCGCCTCGTCGATGGAACGCACGTGCAGGCCGGCATAGGTCGACTCGCCGGGCCCGCGGCCTCCCGAAATCCGATTGCGCGCCACGGCGACCAGGTCGCCGAGCACGGCGCTGGCCGTGGGTGCGCCACCGGCGCCCCGGCCGTAGAACATCATCGCCCCGGCGGACTCCGCCTCGACGAAGACGGCATTGAAGGCGTTGCGAACGCTTGCGAGCGGATGGTCGTTGGGCACCATCGCCGGGTGAACGCGGACGATCACACCCGAGTCGTCCAGCGTGCGCTCGGCGACAGCGAGGAGCTTGATGACGAACCCCATGTCGCGAGCCGCCTCGACATCCGCTGCGGTTACCCCGGTGATGCCCTCGCACGACACGTCGTCGGCGGTGACCCGGGTGTGGAATGCCAGCTCGGCGAGAATCGCGGCCTTGGCAGCAGCGTCATGGCCGCCGACGTCGGCGGTCGGATCAGCCTCGGCATAGCCGAGCGCCTGCGCCTCGGCCAGCGCGACGGAGTAGTCGGCTCCCTCCGACTCCATCTTGGTCAGGATGAAGTTGGTGGTGCCGTTGACAATGCCCAGCACCTTCTCGACCCGGTCACCGGCGAGAGACTCGCGCAGCGGCCTCAGGAGCGGGATGGCGCCCGCGACGGAGGCCTCGAAGTAGAGATCGACGCCGTTGTCGGCGGCGGCCCGGTAGAGGGTGCCTCCATCAGCCGCGAGAAGAGCCTTGTTGGCGGTCACCACGCTCGAGCCCGCAGCCATGGCGGACAGGATCAGGGATCGGGCCGGCTCGATGCCACCCATGACCTCGACGACGATGTCCGCCCCCCGCGCCGTGAGCGAAGCAGCATCGTCGGTCACAAGGTGGGCGGGCACCCCATCGCGGGCACGCGAAGCGTCGCGCACCGCGACACCGATGAGCTGAAGAGGCGCTCCCACGCGCGCGGCCAGGTCGGCGGCGTTGTCAACCAGCAGCCGAGCGACCTGCGATCCCACGGTGCCGCCGCCGAGCAGGGCCACGGTGATGGGCGCGGGCGACGACGCGGACATGTGACTCCTCGTGGAACGACTGGTGCGTGCGGCCTAAGCCTGTCAGATCGCGGTGCTCCGCGAACGCACGCCTAACTGGGGGCTCCGGGGTCGAGGGCAAGCAGGTCGGCCTGGGTCTCGCGTCTGAGGATAGTCGTGGTGGCACCCTCGCGCACGGAGACAACCGCGGGCCTCGGCACGTAGTTGTACTGGGAGGCCATCGATCGGCAGTAGGCGCCCGTGGCCGCAACGGCGAGCAGGTCGCCCGGCGCCAGATCGGAGGGTAGCCAGGCGTCGCGGACCACCACATCACCGCTCTCGCAGTGCTTGCCGACCACACGACAAAGTTGCGGGGGTGCAGATGACTCGCGCGAGGCGAGCACGACGGTGTAGTCCGCGTCGTAGAGCGCCGTGCGGATGTTGTCGCTCATGCCGCCGTCGACAGACACATAGGTGCGCACCAGGCCATTGTCTAGCTCGACGGGTTTGACGATCCCCACCTGGTAGAGGGTGATACCCGCGGGCCCGACGATGGCCCGGCCCGGTTCGAAGGACAGGCGCGGTATGTCGACCCCTGCACGCTCACAGGACTTGACGACGATCCTCTCGAGCGCTGCTGCCATGTCAGGCACACCCAGGGGGTCATCGAGCGAGGTGTAGGCGATGCCCATGCCACCCCCGAGATTGAGTTCCTCGATCGAGGCGCCGTCCGACGCGATCTTCGCGGCAAGGTCGGCGATGCGCGAGGTGGCTATCTCGAAGCCCGAGGCATCGAAGATCTGCGAGCCGATATGCGAGTGCAGTCCGGCGAAGTGGAGTGCGGGCGCCGATCGGACGCGGGCCACAGCGTCGCGGGCCTCGCCCGTGGCCAGCGACAGGCCGAACTTCTGGTCCTCGTGGGCCGTGGCGATGAACTCGTGGGTGTGGGCCTCGACGCCCACGGTGACGCGCACGAGCACGCGAGCGGTGACCCCAAGACGCAGGGCGACCGCGGACACCATGTCGATCTCCGGCACGGAGTCGATCACGAGCGTGCCGACCCCCGACCGAAGGGCAGTCTCGATCTCTTCCAGCGACTTGTTGTTGCCGTGCATGATGATGCGATCGGGGGGGAAGTCGGCCGCGAGGGCGACGGCGAGCTCGCCGCCCGTGGCGACGTCGAGCCCGAGGCCCTCTTGCTCGACCCAGCGGGCGATGGTGGTGGCGAGAAACGCCTTCGCCGCGTAGTAGACGGTGGCTGGCGCCGGGCCTCGCGCGTAGGAATCACGGAAATCGGCCGCGCGCCCGCGGAAGTCGACCTCGTCGATGACGAAGAGCGGAGTCGAGTAGTCGGCGGCGAGTCGTCGCACGTCGCAGCCGCCGACGACGAGACTGCCGCCGGACGCGCGGTGCGAACTGGTCGGCCATATCCCCGGCTCCAAGGCATTTACGCCGGCCGGCATCCGGGGCACGGCACCGGGCGTGAACACATCGCCATGGCGAGGGCCGGCAGGGTGCGCGCGCATGGCCCGCAGAGTATCGACGGCCGGTCAGCAAGCGAGCAGTGGCGCGTCTGAAGGGCGCTGACAGCGCCCGGCGTGCCTACCGTCGAGTCACGGATCACGAGCGGGCGGGATGCCATGGACTCGATCCCCGCGACCGAGCCGAAGTCACATGCGGTCGGGGGCTGAGACGCCGCACAGGTCGAGGCCGTTAGCCAGGACCTGCCGGGTCGCGGCGCACAGCCAGAGTCGGGCGATCTGCTGATCGCTCACGACTTCGTCGCCGCGGGGCAACACCCGGCAGTTGTCGTAGAAGCGGTGGTACGCCGTGGCCAACGACTCCAGGTAGCGCGGGACGCGATGCGGCTCGCGCAGTTCGGCGGCCGATGACACCACGGCCGGGAACTCCACGAGGGCCCGCAGGAGTTCACCTTCTCTCTCGTGCTCGAGCACTGCGGGGTCGTATCCGGCACCCCGCCAATCGATGCCGAGCTCGGCGGCGTTGCGCAGGACCGAGCACACGCGAGCGTGCGCGTATTGCACGTAGAAGACGGGATTGTCATTGGAGCGCTGCACGAGGAGATCGAGGTCGAGGGTCATGGGCGAGTCGACCGGGTAGCGGATAAGCGAGTAGCGCGCCGCGTCAACACCCACCTCCTCAATCAACTCCTTGAGGGTGATGAGCGTGCCGGCGCGCTTGGAGAGCCTGACCTCTTGGCCATCGCGCATCATCTTCACGAGTTGACCGATGAGCACTTCGACACTCACGTCCATGTCATCACCCGCGCAGGCTGCAACAGCTCGCAGGCGACTGGCGTAGCCGTGGTGATCCGCCCCCAGCAGGTAGATCGACGTCGTGAAGCCCCGCGAGCGCTTATCGACGTAGTAGGCGGTGTCGGAGGCGAAATAGGTCATCTCGCCATCAGCCTTGACGAGCACCCGGTCCTTGTCGTCGCCGAAGTCGGTCGTGCGCAGCCACGTGGCCCCGTCGAGTTCGAAGACATGACCCTGCCCGCGCAAGCGCTCCATACCCCGCTCCACGGCCCCCGAGTCATGCAGCGAGCGCTCGGAATACCACGTGTCGAAGTGCGTCCGGAAGAGGTCGAGCACCCGCTGCTGCTCGGCGAGTTGGAGCGCATAGGCAGCCTCGCGGAAGGCCACGAGCTGATCGTCCTCGGGCAGGGAGAGGAAGTCAGGATGCTCGGCGACGATCGCGGCGGCGAGGTCGGTGATGTAGGCCCCGTGGTAGCCGTCCTCGGGCACCGGGCGTCCGTGAGCAACAGCCATGACCGAGGCACCGAAGCGATCCATCTGCACGCCTCGGTCGTTGATATAGAACTCGGTGGCGACCTCTGCCCCTGCGGCAGCGAGCACGCGTGCGAGGGCGTCTCCCACCGCCGCCCAGCGCGTGTGACCGAGATGGATCGGCCCAGTCGGATTCGCGGAGATGAACTCCACATTGATGCGACGTCCGGCCAGTTCGCCGCCGCGGCCGTAGTCGGCACATGCGCGCACGATGTCGCCGGCCAACCGGCCCTGGGCGTCAGTCGCCAGGCGCAGATTGACGAACCCCGGGCCGGCAACCTCGGCAGCAGCAATGCCCGGAACCTCAAAAAGGCGCTCGCTGACCAGGGCTGCGATCTCGCGCGGTGGACGACCTGTCGACTTGGCGAGCGCCAGCGCGACGGGGGTGGCGTAGTCGCCGTGCTCCTTCTGCCGCGGCCGTTCGACGACAATCTCGTGCGGGACCGGACCCGCGAGCGCCCCCTCGGCCACCAGGGCATCCACCACCCCGCGAATCGCGTCAGCGAGTTGCTCGGGCGTCATGGCCGGAGCGTAGTCGCCGCTCTGACCGGCCCCTGTCCACGGATCACGCCCCGGGCCGTCAAGCCCGCGTGCTACGGTCTTCGCGGCTGTGCTGCACAAGGACCACCGTTCGAGGAACGCCCGCCCCCGCAATTCGGCGGGCGTTTCGGCTACCTGGGGCAAGACCCAAGGCCGGGACGTCGGCTCAGCCCGGCACGGCGGCACGGCCGTCGTATCGGGCAGCACCACCAGCCCGCCGGGCAACCGCCCGGCGACCACGTATCCGCACTTGGGATCTATCGCTAGGAGTCACCCCGCATGGCACAGGGAACTGTGAAGTGGTTCAACGCCGAGAAGGGCTTCGGTTTCATCGCTCAGGCTGACGGAGGTGCCGACGTGTTCGTGCACTTCAGCGCCATTCAGGCCGATGGCTACCGCAGCCTCGACGAGAACCAGCGCGTCGAGTTCGACATCGTCCAGGGCCCGAAGGGCCCCCAGGCCGACAACGTCCGCATCGTCTGACGCGCGACGCCAGAACGGCCCGGCCTTCAAGGGGGCCGGGCCGTTCTGCATTCCGGGCCCACTCCCCCGACCACGGCCCGGTGCCCTGCCACGCTGCCCCGAAATCGCGTGATTCGCCAACCCGTCAACCCGCGATCAATTCCAGACTGGACGCCCGCCGGCCCATGCCGCACGATGGAGGCATGAGCGATGACATCGAGCGCCTCCTGGCCGAGGTCTCCGGCACGCCGAGCGGTTCCGGTGCCGTCGAGAAGAACGCCGCGTCGCCGGCCAAGCGCGGTAGCGACAAGCCCGGCGGGCGCCTCGCCTTCGCGATCGTCATGGCGCTCGCCTTCGGAGTCATCGCCTTCGTCATCGGCTGGCTGTTCACGCCGTTCGTCCTAAGTGGCACATCGCTCGGCCTAGGCGCCGCGGTCGGTTCTTTCATTACCGCGCTCATAGCGGGGCCACCGCGCTGGTTCTCCTCGTAGCGCGCCCGTGCCCGCGCGTTGCGACTGTTACCCTTCTGGACGCCCCGGCCCCCGTAGCTCAGGGGATAGAGCGCCGGTTTCCGGTACCGAAGGTCGCAGGTTCGAATCCTGCCGGGGGCGCCACCGTCGACCTCATTCTCACCTTCGCGACCTTCGCGGTGGACTAGATCGCTCGCCCCATCGGCGGCCTGGTCATCGGCCGCCTCGGCGACATGAAGGGGCGCAAGTACGCACTGGTGCTGTCGACGACGCTCATGCGACTCATGCAGGGCTTCTCCGTCGGCGGCGAGTACTCCGGCGCGCTCACGGCGCTCAGCGAGTCCGCCGGACAGCAGGGGCGCGGGCGAAGCGTCTGGCTCGGACTGGCCACCGTGTCGCGTCACCGGTTGCCTGAAGCCCTGACAGGTGCGAGGGCTTGCCCTAGCGTTTCCCCAGTCGTTTCGCCACCGAAGGGAGCGCCCTGTGTCGGCCCAGCGAGATCGCCTCGATGCTGCCTCGCGCGAGCCCCTGGAGGCGCTTCTTCAGGCCATCCCCGGCGGCTTCAACTCCATCCCCGACATCGTCGAACGCCGTGCCCTGGTGGACGGCCTTCTCGCCGCGCAAATGGCGGAGGTGCCACCCACTGATCGCGTGGTGGCGGAGGACCGCGTGATTGCGGGACCGCAGGGCGCACCCGACCTGCGAGTGCGCGTCTACACCCCTGTCGACGGCACGGGCGTAGTGCTGCCCGGCATCCTGTACATCCATGGCGGCGGGATGATCATGGGCAGCCTCGAGGCCAATGAACTCACGTGCGCCATGCTGTGCGAGGCCGTCAATGCCGTGGTCGTCTCCACCGACTACCGCAAGGCTCCCGAAAACCCCCATCCTGCGCCCTCCCATGACTGCTACGCCGCGCTCGCATGGACCGTCGAGCACGCGTCCGCCCTGGGCATCGACACCGACCGGCTGGGCGTCTTCGGTGGCAGCGCGGGAGGCAACCTCGCTATTGCCCTGTCCCTGATGGCCCGCGACCGCGGCGCCCCGGCCATCACCTACGTCATGGCCCCCTACCCCATGATCGACGACCGTAACCAGACGCCGTCGAGCAGGGAGATCACCGAGGTCGGCATCTGGGACCGGGCGGGCAACATCGAGGCATGGGCGTGGTTCCTCGGTGGCGCCGCGGCCGACGCATACGCCGCGCCTGCTCGCGCCACCGACCTTCGCGGTCTGCCCCCGATGTTCATCGACGTGGGCGACATGGACCTCTTCCGCGACGAGGACGTCGACTTCGCGGGCCGGCTCCTGCAGGCGGGCAATCCCCTCGAGTTCCACGTCTACCCCGGCGCCTACCACGCCTCAGAGATCTTCGCGCCCACGGCGGAGCTGAGCCAACGCATCTGGGACACGCGCATTGCCGCCCTAACGCGCGCTCTGCACGGCTGACATGAAGGCCACAATCTTCGACGGCACGACCGTCAAGCCCTACGACCCGGGGGGCGGCTGATCCACCCACGTTGAGGGCGAGCGTCCTGCTGGCGGGGCTTTTGCGCAGCAACACCCCGCAATTCGCCCAGCGGAAACGGCGTTACGCCCGGCCGGGGGCGTTCACCGGCCGGCTACCGACTCCAGGAGACCGACGAGGTCGGGGCCCTCGAGGGTGGCCACGGCGCGGTCGTACTTCTCCATCCCCCAGCCCCAGAAGTCGAAGTCGATGGGGCTGATGGAGTCCTGGATGGCCGCCCACAGGGTCCACCCGTACTGCGACATGACCGCCCAAAGGCGCGCCCTCGCGACCTTGGCCGGATCGTGCGCACCCCAGTAGCTGGCCACCAGAGGCTCGAGGAGCTCCAGCGGGAGCGTGGACTCGCTCCAGATGTTGGCGATCTCGAAACTTGCCTCGTTGTTGCCCGAGTACTCGTAGTCGATGATCCAGATCCGACTGCCGTCGTCGATGAAGTTGCGGGCGAGTAGGTCGTTGTTGCAGGGCACCGTGGGCTCGGGCCGAGCCTGCATCGCTGCGCGCATGCGCTCGATGACCGGAAGGAACTCCTCGTAGCGATCAGGCAGCCGGAAGCCCCGCTCGTGCACCACCTCCAGATAGCGGGCCTGTATGTCGAACATGTTGAAGTCGGAAGCGAATCGCGGGCCGGCGTGCAGCCGCCGGCAGGCCTCGGCGATACGCGGAAGGTTTTCGGGTCGCCGTACGTCGTCCTCGACGAAGGTGCGCCCCTCGAGGAATCCGACGACGAGGACACCCTGGCCGTGCAGGTAGTCGACCACGGGTGCACCGGCGCCTGCGTAAGCAGCCGCAAGCGAGTTGCGATGCTCGTTGTCACGATCGACAGCCAGGAGCGACGACTGCGCATCCGACACTCGAATCACGAAGGTGCCTCGCGGTGTGACGGCCTTGTAGTTGCGATTGGTGATTCCCCCTGGAAGCGCCTCGAGTGCAGTGGCGCCATCCAGGCAGGGCAGGTTGTCGAGCCGACCGGCGTCCTGGGCGGCGAGCTGGGGCATCAGCGTGCGCAATGCGGACCCCACACTGCGAGCGTAGCCGCCGACGGCTGCCCGCGCGGGCGGTCCGCGGATAGGGTCGGCCGGTGCTCGCTGCCTGGCAGGTCATGGTCATCGCCATCGCAGCCGTGGCCGCCATCACCGCGTGGGTCTGGAGAGCGCATGGTCGACGCACCGCGCTGGCCATGCTGGCCTTCGCGGCTGTGGCTCTCACGTGTGTCTGGATCTCCTACGAGGTCGCCCCCGTCGAGGCCTGGCGACGCGGCAGCCTCGCGCGGAGCCTCGCGGTGTTCGCGCTGCCGGGTGCGGCTGCGATGGGTCTTGCTATCGCCCTAGCCTTGCGGGGGTCCACGTCGCGCGGTCGCCTGCTGCTGCCCTGGCGGGCGTGGCTCTACCTCGCCTGCCTGTGGGCCTCTCCCGCCCTGCTCCTGTGGGCCTCGCAGCTCGCGCCCTTCACCTCAGCCGACGTCGGCGACGTGTCGTTCGCCAACTCGCTGTGGTGGGCGGGCACGAGCATCAGCGTCTACGTTGCCATCCCCGTGCTCTACGCGGTCACGGTTCGGCAGCGCGTGCGAAGCTACGGGCTGTCCTTGGGCTTCGTGAAGTCAGAGGGCATCCTCATCGCTCTCATCGCTCCCGTTATGCTGGTCGTGGTCTGGCTGGTCTCTGCCGACGAGCGCTTCCAAGTCGTCTATCCCTTCTACGACTACGAAAGCGGCGTAGACAGCACGTTCGTCAAGCTCCTGGTCTTCGAGGCCGCCTACGGCGCGACGTTCATCGCCCTGGAGTTCTTCTTCCGTGGCTTTCTTGTCTTCGCGGGCATTCCGATCCTGGGCGTTCATGCGGTGCCGGCGATGGCGTTCGCGTATTGCCTGCTCCACCTCGGCAAGCCGATGCCCGAGTGCGCTTCGAGCCTCATCGGCGGCCTGGTCCTCGGCTACGTTGCCCTGCAACTACGGTCAATCGCGGCCGGCGTGGTCACGCACCTGACGATCGCCTGGGGGATGGATGCCTTCGTCATCTCTCGCGCGTAAGAGATCTCAGGCCGCCGGCCGAACGGCGTCGACCAAGGCGTCGGCAAAGCGTCCGGAGCGTCCGAGATAGCCCGACAGCATGCCCGCATCTCCGCCCAGGGCGTGCACGAGTCCGAGCAGCACTCCAGCGTCGTGGGCTCGTCGCCGGGTGCCCGAGCCCTTCGCATCGCGCTTCGACCGGTCGGATCCGCGCGCGCGCGACCATACGCGTGAGACCGCTCCATCCGGACTCGTCGACCACCCCAGCATGGTGAGCGGGGCAAGTGGCACCGTCTCTCGTGCCAGCAGGACACGCTGCACGTCGGATCCGGCGCGCCAGGCTCCTGCGCGAGGCTCCCAGGTCGATGCGCTGACCGGTAGAGCTTCGAGCAGCACGACATCGCGCTGACCGCGAGCTAGGAGAACCATGAGCCGCCCGTCTTCGGAGACCAGGGCGTCGGTGACCCGGTAGTTGCCCAGGAGAGCCGCGACAGACTCACTTACTGTTTCCCGGTACTGAGCGAACTCGCGCGCCAGATCGCTCGGCGGCGGACGTCCGCTGACCGGTTGGTGCCACCGCGCAGCGACCCGGTCCGCACGCAGTTCGGGCTGCGCTCCCTTGCCCACGAGTCGGCGGACGCCATCGGGATAGGACAGGGCATCCTCGCCGCGGGCCATTCGCCCGGCTATCGCCAGCGCGCGTCCCCTCGCCGAGTGCAACGGCTCCCGGCCGATCGCTGCCACGCCCTGCTGGTAGCCCTCGGCCAGCGCCCGGATGGCCCGCTCCCCCAGGGATCCGGCCAGCCCCACGACATCCCACTCCCAGGGTCCGGGAAGCGCGTCGTCGACGTCGAGGACGTCGAGGACCAGGGCGCTGGCACCGCCATCGACCGCGCCAACACCGCCGATGTCGCTGATCCCGATGAGCGGCACGACGATTCCGGTCGGCACGCCCGTGAGTGCATCGCTGAAGGTGACCGAGTCGCGCAGCGTGCGTCCGGCGAACACCTGCTCGTCAGCGGATCGCTGCGAATCGATGACTGCAGGATCGGCGTAGGTGCGCCACGGAGTCACGCCGCCACCGCCTGCCCATCGAGCGCGTAGTCGATCATGGCGTGCATCGTGTGCGTGGAGAGGTAGGTCGTCTCGAGGTGCGCGGTTGCCGCGCGGGCAATGCCCTGCGTGATCCACGGCACTGCACTGAGGGCCTCCGGCCATCCGGGCGATGGCACCGCTCGCATCGCCGAACGCGCGCTGAGGCCGGCGAGAACCGGCAGATAGACGTCGTGGGCGGCGGGAAAACGATCGGCGACACCCCGGCCGAACGGCACCGGATCGAGGAGGTGGACGAGATTGGCCCACCAGCCCACCCGGTCGTAGGGGAAGGGCCCGGGGGCGAGGGCGCCGGCCACCGCCTCATGGCCGAGCGGGCTGCCGATGGTCACGAGGGCGGCCACCTCGCAGGGAAGGTCATCGAGCACGTCGAGCATCACCACTGACCCGAGTGAGTGCGCGATGACGACGACGGGGGCTTGCGCTCGCATGAGCTGGCCACGCACTCGGTCGACGACCGCGGCACGCCGTGACGAATCGTCGAGGTAGCGCCCGACTTGATCGATGCCGAACAAAGGAGTGCGCAGCACCTGCGGGAGAGGCAGGCGGTCAGGCAGTCGTGCAGGATGCGGGAGTGCTGCAGGCCACGACGCACCCGGCGGCATTGCCTCGCCAACATCCTGCACCATCTGCGCTACCTGCCGCTGACGCGCCAGGTAGCGCGCACGATGCGCAGCGTCCGGCGTGCGCGACTCGTCACGTGACCGTACGCGCGGTGCGGCGTACACGTCGCGCGACAGATTTAGGAGGTCGGAGTAGTCGGGCGCTATGACATCGGCGCCACCGCGCAGCGCATCGGCCCAGCCCGGCCGGGAGCCGCCCGTCCCGTGGAGATAGACGACCGTTCCCGCAGTCACCCCACGAGGGTACGTCGACCCGGAATCCGCCTTCGACGGACACACCAGTGTGGCGAGGGAGACGGTGGCAATGCAAACGAACCAGTGGGGCCAAAGAAACTGAGAAAATCCGCGACACCCCCTTGTGCTGCTTGCTAAGGGCCTATACAACTGACTTGTCACGAGGGAAACCAAGTGATCGGGTTGAAGGTAAGACTCCCGAACCGCAAGGTGAGGGTGGAGGCAACTCCAGACCCCGCGTGTCTGCGGGGATCGGTCGGACGGAAAGCCCGGGATCCGAGATCGGACCGGCGGCGCCCCAGCAATGGGTGCGACGGACGGAAGGGGAGACACCCCCGAGAAGCCAGCCCTCACGGGCGGTCGGCACCGAGCGGGTCTGAGCGAGGCCCCTCCCACTCATACTGGGAGGGGCCTCGTCCTGTTATAGCCCTCGCCGGGCCCGGGGCCCGGAAGGCTCGCCGGGAGTACTCACCCAGACCCGCCCAGGGCGACCGCGAGGCGGTCGAGCCCCTCGTCGAGGCTCACCCGTGGGTGCCACCCCAGCAGGAGCCGGGTCTGGCGCTGGTCGAACCAGTGGGCCGTAGCCAGCTGCTCGGCCAAGAACGCCGTGACGGGTGGCTCCCCCGAGCGCCCCGAGCGCTCCCAGAACTCCTCCAGCACGCGGCCGCCCGCACGCGCCACCGCGAAGGGAACTGACAGGCGAGGGCCCGGGGCACCGGCAGCTTCCGCAATGCGAGTCAGCATCTCGGTCACCGTGCGCGGCTCTCCGTTGGACACGACAAGCGGGTGCCCGTGCACGCCATCGTCGGCGGCGCGCTCGACAGCGCAGACGATAGCCTCGCCGGCATTGTCGACGTACGTCGTATCGATCAGTGCGGCACCAGAACCGATGGTGACCAGGCGCCCCGCCCTAGCGCGCTCGACGATGCGCGCGGTGAGCTGCGTGTCGCCGACGCCCCAGACCAGGTGTGGCCGTATCGCGGTGACCGCGAACCCGGGACGATCGCGTCCGAGAGCATCGACCTCGGCCATCGCCTTGCTACGCGAGTAGTTGCCCCGCGCCATGTGGGAATCCGCGGGCTTCGCAACGGCCCCCACGAGCGACTCCCCCACGTGCGCGACCGAGGGCGAGGAGACGAACACCACGCGGGAGACACCCGCCCCCTCGGCGGCATCCAGCAGCGTGCGGGTGCCCCCGACATTGACGGCCGCGAAATCCGACCACGGCCCGGTGATCTCGACCTTGGCGGCAGCATGGACGACCGCGTCGATCCCCTGCATGGCCTGCGCGACCGCGGCCGCATTGGTGATGTCACCCCGCGCCTCGACGACCCCCAGCGCAGCGAGCGGCACGGGAAGCGGGCTCCGCTGGAGCGAGACGACCTCGCGGCCGGTAGCCCGCAGCGCGCGGATCGTCGCCGAGCCGACGACCCCCGAACCGCCGGTGACCAGCACGCGCTCAGTCATCGTCGCCCTGACCCGACAGGAACTTCGAGGCCTCCCGCGCGATGCGCGTGCGATCGATCTTCGAACGGTGACGCACATCGACCGGGAGCGCCCGCATGGTGAGCACCGCCGCGATCTCTAGGCCGGTGGCGTCGCGCACGGCCGCGCGCACGCGACGCGTGAGATCGACGTTGGCCAGGCCTAGGGAGGGACCGGGAGCGAGCAGGACGATGACGGGCACCTGCACTCCCAGGGGTCCCACGCCGACCAGAGCCGCCAGTGTGGTGTCGGCGCAGCGCTGCGCCACGAGCTCGGCGGCTACCGGGGTGACCGGACCGCCGGGCGTGACGAGAATGTGCGCGAGGCGTCCCTCGATCCACAGGCGCCCCTGCCCGTCCAGGTGACCGACGTCGCCCGTGCGATGCCAGCCTTCCGGAGAGTCGGCGCGCCGCTGCGTGGCCCATCGCCGGTCGTAACGGTCGCGAATCCAGGCGCTGCGCACGACGATCTCACCCGTGACCTCCGGGGTCGTCACCAGGTCGGCGGAGGGTTCGGCATCGCGCGCCAGCGGCGCGATGCCCACGTCGACTCCCGGCAACGGACGGCCCACCAGCACGCCCAAGCCGCGTGCCTCGCGCAACTCCTCAATCGTCACCTCGGTGAGCGGGAGAGCTTCGGTCATGCCGTAGGGGGTCGCGAACTGCGCGCGGGGCATAAGGTGCGCCGCGGCGTCGAGCAACTCGGGTGGCACGGGTGCTCCTGCGGCGAGGACCAGGCGCAGGTGCTCGAGGTCGGCGCGGCTTGATCCCGTGAGGTGATCGGCCGTGGCAACGATGGCACGCAGGGCGGTGGGTGACGTCCACATGAGCGTGCCGCCGACCGCGGCCGCTGCGGCCGCGGTCGTCTCGGCGGTCAGGCTCGACGCGTCGGTGATCTCCATGTCGGGGATTGCCGAGGCGATGCCCAGCGCCGGTCCGAGCACCGCCCAGGGAGCGAACGCCGCGACGAGCGCGTCCGGGGTCTCCCCGTCGTGACGGATGTCGTAGGCATCGCGCAGTGCGTCGCGCAGGGCCCATAGGCGTCGATGCGTGTAGACGACACCCTTCGCCGGCCCCGTCGCTCCCGACGTGAAGACCACGAGCGCATCGTCATCGGCGGCCGGGGCTGCCCCCGTGGACACGGCCGCGGCTCTGCCACGACGCGCCACCTCCGACAGCGTGGCGTCGGCGGCGAGAATGCGCGTGGCCGGGCCCGTGCGCCCAACCAGGATGCGGCGTCCCGGCAGACCCAGCGTGCGCGCGAGGCCGAGGCCTGCGGGGATGCCGATCACGTGCTGCGCTTCGGCACTGCGCAGTGCGCGCCGCATGCCGCGCACGCCGAGGCCGGAGTCGGCGACGACGACGACGGCACCGATGCGCCACGTCGCGTAGACGGCGGCGACAAGATCGGGCCCGGGAGGGACGAGCATGGCCACGCGGTCACCGGGGGCCACGCCGAGGTCTGACAGGCCCTCGGCAATCTCCGACGTCCGAGCGGCGAGTACCGACCAGTTCACGCGCAGCCCCGATCGCATGTCGGCAATCGCGACGGAGGTGTCCGTCGCCCGCCCCAGGAGACGGGCATCCATCGAATCGATCGGGGCCGGAGGCGACGTCGTGGTGCGCGTCGGCTCCGCCAGGTGCCCGATCCACTCGATGATGTCGGGGATGCACGCGGGCGCGTCCTCGGTGACCAGGTGACGTGCCTTTTCGTATCGGTGCACGTCGGCGTGCGGCATGCGAGTGACTAGGTCGCGCAGGTAGCGGTCGGAGAAGACCGGGTCATCCGATCCCCAGGCCAGGAAGACCGGGACATCGGCCAGACTGCAGAGCTCATCGGCGATGGCGTCGAGCGTCGCGGCGCTGGGATGGTCGGGCTCGAGCGGGATATCGGCAACGAAGTCGCCAATGGCGCGCCGCGCGGCCACGCCGCGGTAGGGGGCTCGATAGGCAGCGATCACATCAGCGGGCATGTTGCGCGAGAGAAACGTCGCACCCCGCACGAATCCCGGCGTGCGCTCGGTCAGCGCGCGCAGCACCGGACGCCAGCGCGCGAATCGGATGAGTGTGGGTGCGGGGGCCCGCGGTGGCTGGTGGACGGCGGTATTGGTGAGCACGATGCCGCGCAGGGAGTCGCGATGGCGCAGGGCCCAGCCCAGCGAAATCGGACCGCCCCAGTCGTGAGCGACGATGACCACCGGCCCGCTCACCGCCAGTGCCTCGGTCAATGCGTCAAGGTCGTCGATCCGCACGGCAAGCCGGCGCACGCCATCGGTGCGCTCGGAGTAGCCCATGCCGAGATGATCGACGGCGATGACGCGCCACGTTGCCGGTGCCTGGGCGAGCAATCGGCGCCAGAGGTAGGACCAGGTGGGATTGCCGTGAACGGCGAGGACCGTGATCTCAGGGGCGCCCATCGCCGGACGCTCGAGCGCGTGGAAAGTGCCGCGGCCAGCGACGGTGATGTGATGCGACCACGCGGGGTCTAGCCCGGGGAGTGCTGGCGGAGCGATCACGCGCCGCTGCTACCAGGCGATCTCGATGACCGACGCGTTGAGCCCCGAGCCGATGCCGAGACAGCCGACACGGTCGCCTGCGCGGAGGTCGTCGGTCTGAAGTGCCAATGTGAAGGGGATCGACGCCGGACCGATATTGCCTTGCGTCGGGAAGGTGAGCGGCACTCGCGCGGAATCGATCTCCAGGGCAGCGGTGATGGCCTGGGTGTGGACGTTGGAGACCTGATGAATCACGTAGCAGTCGAGGTCGGACCAGTCGAAGTGCTCCCCAGCCTCCGTCCAGGTCTGCACGGAAAGGTCGAGTCCCGCCTCTAGCAGCGCCCGGGAGTCGGTGCGCATCTGCTGCATGTCGCCCACGCAGATGCGGTGGTGCTGAGTGGCTGCCCGCGAGACTCCCCCGACGAAGCGGTGCCCTTCGGGATGATCGCTCGCGCGGCCCAGGACCATGGCCGCGCCCCCCGAGCCGAGGGTGAGGGACGCGAAGTTCTCGAAGATGTCGTCAGCCGTCGCATCGTCGCGCTGCAGGCGGGCGATCGTGCGCTCCTGGAGTTCGCGCGAGCCCTCGCCGTCGACGACGATGGCGTAGTCGATCTGGCCGGCGTCGATCATCATGCCAGCCAGGTGCATGCCGTTGACGAAGCCGAGGCACGCGTTGGACACATCGTAATTCATGCACTTGGAGGGCATGCCCAATTGATGGTGCACGTCGACGGCAGCGGACGGCTCGAGGTGGGCACGCGACACCGAGGTGTCGACGAGGAGGCCCATCCGTCCGGGATCCACGCCAGCATCGGCCAGCGCCTTGGCACCGGCCATCGCCGCGGCGTCGGCAAACGACACATCCGCGGGCCACCAGCGGCGCTCGCGAATGCCGGCCAGTTCCTCGAGCAGGCCCGGGCGCACCCCGACCCGCTCGTAGGTGGCAGCAAGGGCCTCATCAATCTCCGCGGACGTCATCACCAGCGGCGCCTCGGCGATCGACACCGATAGGACGGCAGTATCGCGGAAGCGGAACGTGGAGTTGCCCGCGGCGGCCGTCATAGGGATCCCTTCGTACGGGCGCCCTCCGGAGGCCTGCCCGGTCCATAAGTCTCCCACGCCCTCCGGGGTTAGCCCACCGCTGCCCGATCGATGCTCACCGGGCAGCGCGGGCAGCGCACAGTCTAGGTTCGACCCATGAGGCGATCCGGGGTGCTCAGGCGGCTCCTTCTCACCGCTCTCAGCTGTGCGCTGGCCACCGCGGGTCCGGGAGGGCCAGCAGCCGCACAGGCCGGCGCCCCGGAGGCAGCGGGCGCCAATCAAGCCCCGCCCCTGGAGTGGGAGCCCTGTGGAGGCGACACCGAGTGCGCCGGCCTCATCGTCCCGCTCGACTACGCCGCACCCGACGGCGCCACCCTCACCATCGCCGTCAGCCGCGTTCGCGCATCGGGCGAACGTCGCGGAGCGATCATCGTCAACCCCGGCGGCCCGGGCATGCCCGGCACGTCCTATGCCGCGAACCTCTCCTCGGAACTGCCCCCCGAAATCGGTGAGGTCTATGACTTCGTCGGCTTCGATCCACGCGGCGTGGGAGACAGTTCGAAGATCGTCTGCATGACGCAGCGCGAGCTGCGCGCCTGGACGCGCCTCGATGCGACGCCCGACACCGTCGCGGAAGCACGTCGATTCGCGCGCATTGCGCGAAGCTTCGGAAGTCAATGCCTCGAGGCCGCGGGCGGACTCCTGCCCCATGTCGGCTCCCGCGACACGGCACGCGATATCGACATGCTTCGGGCCGCCCTCGGCGACGATCGGCTCCACTTCATCGGCGGGTCATACGGCACCTACCTCGGCGTCATGTATGCCGATCAGTTCCCCGAACGCGTGGGGCATCTCGTGCTCGACGGGGCGATCGATCCGCGTGTCGACCAGGTAGGGCTGACCGATCGGCAGATCACCGGCTTCGACGAAGCCGCGGCGCGTATGGCGGCTTGGTGCGCCGCCCGCGGCTCGTGCCCGGTGCCCGGTCGGACGACACAAGGCGTAATCAGGAACATCAACCGCCTGCTCGAGGACCTCGACGCAGGCGACCTGCCGGTCTCCAAGGGCCCATCCCTGCGACAGCAGGAGGCCATCGTTGGGATTCTCGCCGGGCTCTACGGTCGCAACAGCTGGCGCCTGACGATCTACGCGATCGGTCGCGCACTCGATGGCGACGGCACAGTGCTGGCCTCGATGAGCCGGTCCTTCCCGACGTCGCAACCGCCCTTCTACTCAGCGTTCCTCGCCGTATCCTGCGTTGACTCACCAGCGCCTCCCGGTCGTGGCCAGGTGTCGCGGTGGGCGCGCGAGCGAGCGGGCAACACGCGCGTGCCCGAGATCGCACGCTTCCTAGCGTGGGGGGTGCTGCCGTGCTCGACATGGCCGGTGCACGCCGATGAGCCACCCGGGCCGGTGCGCGCCGTGGGTGCGCCTCCCATCCTCGTCATCGGGACCACTCACGATCCGGCGACGCCCATGAGGTGGGCGCGCAGCCTGGCTCGCCAACTCGACTCGGGGGCACTGCTCACGCACGCCAGCGATGTGCACACGGCCATCGGCTCAAGGTCCCCCTGCGTCACTCGTGCGGTGGCGGCTTACCTGCTCGACGATCGGCTGCCCAGGCCTGGCACGGTCTGCCGATAGGCGGCGGCTACTCCTGCGGGTCGCCGGACTCGCGATCGTGCATCTGCGCGAGGAACTGCTCGACCTGCGCGGCGATCTCCTCGCCCGAGGGCACCTCGCCTCCCGGAGCGAGCTCGGATCCGGTGGCAGCCGTCGGCTGGGTCGCTCGAAGCGCGGCCATCTGGTCGTACTGCTGCTCTAGCGCTCGCACGATCGTGACGAACTCCTCGTTGCTCTGCAGCTGCGAGGCGATCTCGCCTTCAGCACGCGACGCGGGTGCGCGCAGGGAGTCGACCGGCAGGACGAGGCCGGTGACCGACGACAGTGCCTCGAGCGTGGCAATCGCCGCCGTGGGGTATTCGAACTGGGTGAGGTAGTGCGGTACATGCGTGGCGATCCCGATCGCCTGCTCGCCCGCCTGGCCGAGGGTGAGTTCAAGGAATCCGCCCATGTGCCCGGGCACCTGGATGTTGCCCGGCATCGGATGCGGGTTGGACACCAGCGACGGGACGTTCCCGTGCACCGTGACACCCAGCGGACGCGTGTGCGGTGCGGGCCACGGGATCGCCGACAGCCCGACGGTGAGTTCGGTGCCCGTCCGTCGGACGATGTCGAGGATGGCCGCCGAAAATCGCTGCCATTGGTAATCGGGCTCAGGACCGGTGAGGAGCAGGAACGGCGTACCGGAATCGTCGCTCACCTCGTGCAGGGCGATCTGCGGCATGTCGACGGCGGCGAAGTGATCGGTGACGTAGGTCAAGACGGGACGACGAGCGCGGTAGTCGAGGACCTCGTCTGGATCGAAGGTCGCGAGGAGTCGCGGCTCGCGCGACTGGAGGAGGCTGGCCGCCATGGCCGTCGAACCGGCGGCATCGAGGAATCCGGTGAAGGCGTGCACGAGCACCCGGCGCCCCTCCACGGGAGCGGGGTCGCCATGCCACGTGACGAGTTCGACGGGATCGCGCATGATGCCTCCTGATCTATGGGTACCAGGTAGACGTAACGTCCGCGACTCCGGTTTCCTTCCCGGCCCCGGTCGGCCGCCCACCCCTTCTGCATGCCAACGGGCCCGCAGGCTGAGCGGTTGGGCACGGAGGACGACAAGACGCCCGGTCAGGACGCGGCCGGCTCCTCCGCGCGGTCGCTCTTGGCGGCCTTCTTGGCCGCCTTCTTGGGGCCCTTGTCGGCGGTGGCCTTCTTGGGAGCGGACTTCTTGGCGGCCCCGGCCTTCTTCGGGGTCTCGGCGGTCTCGTTGGCGCGCAGTTCCTCGGCGGCCGCGTCGGCGGCTCCCTTGGCCGCCTCGGCAGCCTCGGTCGCTGCGCTCTGGGTGGCCGCAGCAGCCGAGGCCGCCGCTACCGCAGTGGTCTGCGCCGCCTGCGAGACGGCCGCGCCGGCAACGGCCGCGGCTCCCGTCACGGTGTCGGCCACTTTGGGGGGCACGATCCCGGAGGAGTACGCCGCATCCGAAACGCCGCGGGCCGCCTTGTCGGCGAGTTCGGCAGTGGTCGACGCGGCAGTGGACACGCCGCCCGAGGTGCGGTCGGCAAACGTCGACACCGCATCGGCCCACGCGTCGGCGCGCTCAGCGACAGGCGAGGTGTTGTTGTAGCGCTTCCAGGCGGCGACGCCCGCGGCCGCACCGGCCACGGCGGCAAGGACGAGCAAGGACTTGCGCATGGGGACTCCTCCCGTTTCGCCCGGTAGGGCTTGCCTGACCGTAGCAATCCCCGGTGGATCCTGCGTCGCGGATGGACCAGCCGGGCGCTAGCGCCGTCCCCTGCCCTTGAAATAGGTCATGAAGAGCTCGGTCACGCCGGAGCCCGCGAGGAATCGGTCGCGCTCGGCGGGGGGAAGTCCCAGCGCGTATTCGCAGACTCGGGACCAGGCCTCGCCGACGGCCCGCGTGAGCGAGCCGGCCACCGTGGCCGAGATGGCCGAGGTAGCCACCTGGCCGCCGGGGATCGCCTTGAGCAGGCTCGTCGCGATGTAGCGACCGGCCATCGTCGCGCCACCGGTGAGCACCACCGCGCCGGCTGCGGCCAGTGCGCGCGACCGGTCGGCCGGCAGGCCATAGGCCGCGGTCACGCGGGCGATCATCGTGACTTGCGTGGGAACCAGGAGGGCAGCGTCGGAGAAGGGAATGGGAGTCGCGCCGACACCCGCCGCCAAGGCAACCGACTGGTTGATGATCTTGCGCGCCGCCTGTCTTTTCCGCTCCAGGTCGAGGATCTGGACGGCCGTCAACGCGGCAGTGGCAACCTCGGGCACGACCAGGTATGTCGCGTCGAGAAGGTCCTGCAATCCGAAGACGGGAGATCCGGTGAAGGGATCGGCGAGCGCATTGGTGAGGTAGGCGCGACCTTCGGGTCGCAAGGGCAGTCCCAGAGACTGGATGTAGTTCGCGAGTTCGACGGCCTCCGGATGAGGCACGCCCTCGCGACTGGGCACCTGCGTGATGACAAGCATGACGGGGACGCCGATCTCGGCGAGGGCCCTGACGAAATCAGCCTGACGGTCTTCGAAGCGTCGGTCAGACCAGCGCACGAGGTACCACGCGGCGTGTATCTGCTGGTCGATCGGGAGCGCGCGGGAGTCCGAGACGAAGGTACGAAGGCCCGCCAGGATCTCGTCGCCGGAAGTGCCGGTCTCGAAGCCTTCCGAGTCGTAGAGCCCGAGCAGCCCGCCGGGGTGGCGGTAGTAGACCAGGCCGCGGGTGACTGGCTTGCCGAGGCCGGTCTCGGCAACCTCGGTGCCGAAGATGGCGTTGACCAGCGTGGACTTGCCGACTCCGGTCTTGCCGAAGACCGCGAGGTTGAAGCAGCCGAGTGCGGCGAATGCCTCGGAGAGCCGCTGGGCGAAGAGCGTCTCGAGCTCGGCGCGTCCGAGGTCTACGGCGGACTGGCTCGATGGGCCGTCGGGCCGCTGCACGGTCATGGAAACACCGTAAGCCCCCGCATGCCCTCGACGCGCGCACTACCGTCGAGGCCGACAGGGATGGGAAGTGCCCGATGAGCGACTCTGATGCTGACCGCATGGGGGCATTCGATGCCGTGATGTGGGGCATCGAGGACGATCCGCTACTGCGATCGGTCATCGTTGCCCTGGTCACCCTCGAGACGGAGCCTGACCGGCAGCGCCTCACCGAGCGCGTCGAACGGCTCACGCGCGTCGTCCCCCAGCTCCGCCAGAGCGTCATCGGCAATCCCGTCTCCTTGATTCCGCCGCGCTGGGAGACCGATCCGCACTTCGACCTCGACTACCACCTGCGATGGATCGCCCTGCCCGCCGGAGAGAACGGCTTGCACGGCGTGCTGCGCCTGGCGGAGATCACCGCGGAGCAGGACTTCGACCGAGACCGACCACTGTGGGAGATGACCGTCGCCACCGGGCTCAGCGACGGCGGCGCGGCCATCATCATGAAACTGCACCATGCGATCGCAGACGGCGTTGGCGGCATGATGCTCGCCGCCACGATGTTCGACCTGACGCCCGAGGGCGCCGATCTGGGGCCAATGCCCGACGCGCCACAGCCACGTCCGTCGCTCGATCCGCTCCAGCGCCTGTCGGCGGGTATCGACTACGAGGTGACGGAGTCGCGCGGCCTCCTGCAGTCGGCGGTCGGCAGCGGCGTCGACGTGCTGCGCCGAGTCGTCACCGATCCGGCTGGATCACTGCAGGCCACCACTGAGTTTGCCTTGTCGGCAAGCCGGCTGCTCGCTCCCGCGAGCACGCCGCTGAGCCCGATCATGACCGAGCGATCCCTCGACGTGCGCTGCGCGCTCCTGCATACCCCGCTCGCATCGCTCAAGGCGGCCGGCAAGCAATCGGGGGGCACGCTCAATGACGCGTTCATGGCCATCGTCGCGCGCGGACTGCGCAGTTACCACGCGGCCATGGGCGCCGAGGTCGATGCGCTGCGCGTCAACATGCCGGTCAACATGCGCAAGGGCGATGACGCTGCAGTGCGCGGCAACGCATGGGTGCCCGCACGATTCGCGCTGCCCCTCGGCGGTCGCACCGCCACCGACACCATGCGCGACCTGCACCCGGTGCTATTGGCCGCTCGCACCGAGCCGGCGCTGCCCGTGTCGACGGTGGTCTACCGCCTGCTGTGCACGCTGCCTAACCCGGTGGCCACGGTCATCGCCGGCGGCCTGATGAAAGGCACCGACGTCGCCGCCACCAACGTCCCCGGTCCGCCGTTCCCGATCTACGTCGCCGGCGCCAAGGCATCGCGGATCGTGCCGTTCGCGCCGAAGGGCGGAGCCTCGCTCAACGTTGCGCTGATGACCTACGACGGATCGGCGTACTTCGGCATCACGATGGACCCAGCCGCCGTCACCGACCCCGATCTCCTAGTGGGCTCCATCGCCGCCGCGATACACGAGGTCACCGACACCGACGCGTAGGGCTTCCCCTCGCTCGCCGGGTTACCGTTGACGAGTGAGCCGGACCTGGCGGGTGATTGCCATCGTGGCCGCCGCCGTCCTCGTCTTCGCAGTCTCGGCGGTCGGCGGCTTCGTCGCGCTCGGTGGCCTCGATCGTTGGCGAGACGCTCAGGCCATCGTCGTCCCCGAGCAATACCGACCGGTCATCAAGCAGGCCGCCAAGCGGTGCAAGGCGGTCCCTGCGCGCGTGCTCGCCGCTCAGTTGGCGTCGGAGAGTTCGTGGGATCCGCGCGCGGTTAGTCCCGCCGGGGCACAGGGCATTGCGCAGTTCATGCCCGAGGTGTGGGCGGAGTACGGCGTTGACGGTGACGGCGACGGATCCGCCGACGTCTGGAATCCGATCGATGCCATCCACTCGGCCGCCGAGCTCAATTGCCTCAACCACCTGCTCGTTGCCGATGTGCCGGGCGATGAGTTACGCAATGTGCTGGCGGCCTACAACGCCGGCTTCAACCAAGTCGTGAGATACCAGGGCGTCCCGCCGTTCCCCGAGACCCAGGAATACGTCGAGCGCGTCCTGCGTCGCGCCGAGCAGGTGGAGCTCTAGGCGCGCGGGTTGCCGCCCATGTCGGAGTTGCCGCGGGCGCGTGCCACGAGCCCGGGAACCACGTCGGTGAGTTCCGCTGGATCCCAGCGGCCGTCCCTCGATGCGGCTGGGCCCTTCACCCATGGCTCGGCCACGCCGATCTCGCCACCCATGACCGTGAACACGCGCCCGGTCACGCCTGCCGACAGCGGGCTGCCCAGCCACACGACGAGCGGGGAGATGTTGGCCGGGTCCATCGGGTGGTAGCCGCTGGCATCGCGCGGCGCGCCCTCGGTCTCAGCGAAGAGCGGCAGGCCCTCGGTCATGCGCGTCAGCGCGACCGGGGCGATCGCGTTGGCGGTGACACCGAGGCGACCCAGCTCATCGGCCAGGATGATCGTCATCGCGGCGATGCCCGCCTTGGCGGCACCGTAGTTGGCCTGGCCGATATTGCCGAAGATCCCCGAGGGCGACGACGTGGAGATGATGCGTGCGTCATTGGTCTCGCCCGCCTTGGCGCGGGCACGCCAGTAGTCAACGGCGTGCCGTGTGACCGCGAACGTCCCCCGCAGGTGCACGGCCAGGACGCTGTCGAACTCCTCCTCGGTCATGTTGACGAACATCCGATCGCGAAGGATACCGGCATTGTTGACAACGACGTCGAGGCCGCCGAAGGTGTCGATGGCGCTCCGCACGATGTGTCCGGCGGCGGCGTAGTCACTCACGCTGTCGGTGGTGGCGATGGCCTCCCCGCCCATGGCCCGGATCTCATCAACGACCTGCTGCGCGGGGCCGGCGTCCGCTCCGTCGCCGTCGACCGAGCCGCCCAGGTCGTTGACCACCACCTTGGCACCCTCGCGCGCGAAGGCGAGCGCGTGCTCGCGGCCGATTCCGCGGCCCGCTCCGGTGATGACGACGACGCGCCCCTCGCAGATCCCCGACATGGTGACTCCCTTCGAGCGGTGCCGCACCGCCCCGGGGAGGCTAGCGATCGGGCTCGTCCGTGGTAGGACGGGGTGTGGCCGCCCCCCGCTTGCTCTTCATCTGCACCGGCAATGCCACGCGATCGGTGATCGCCGAGGCCATCGTGCGCCGCGAGCGACCCGAGTGGCCGGTCTATTCCGCGGGCACGCGGGCAATCCCGGGCCTTCCGTCGAGCCGGCGCACCCTCGCCGCACTGGCCTCGGTCGACGTCAGTGCCCTGGGACACCGCAGTCGCACGCTGAACGCCGAGCACCTCAGCGATGCCGACCTCGTGATCGCCTTCGAGCGCGATCACGTTTCCTACATCCGCGCGCGCTTCCCTGAGGCTTCCGCCTACACGACCACGCTCCCGCGCCTGCTTCGCGACGACTCATGGCCCCTTCCCAACCTCGCTTTCGACCAGATCCACGACCTCCCCGAGGTCGACGACCCGGCCGGCGGCGACGTCGGGGACTTCATCGAGTGCGCCCGGGGCATTGCCTACGATTTGGCGACCCTGCTCCCGCGCCTCGATGGGTGGGCTCCACGCGCCGAGTGAGCAGCTGTGCCGCGGCGCTCCCCAGAGGGACTCGCTCCGGCTGCACACTCGGCGAAGGATCGAAGCAGGTAGCGCTACGAGATGACGCCGGCAGCGCAGAGGCGCTCGATGCGCGAGGCAT
>VGBL01000024.1 GCA_016870515.1 Actinomycetota bacterium
CGGCCTCGCGGGCGATGTTGGTGATGGCCTCCTGATCGAGTCCGACCTGGGCGAGGATCTCCTGCTGAGTGAACGCCGTGCCGAAGGTCTGGTTGAACCAGGCCAGGCCCGATGCCGCGAGGACGGGCAGACTCTCGACGATCTCAATGACCTGGTCGACGAGCAGCTTGCCGAAGGCGGCGAAGAAGGCGACCAGGAAGAGGACGACGCCACCCATGACGATGAGCGTCGCCAGGCCGCGCCGCATGCGCTTGCTGAGTCGGTCCACCGCGGGTGCCATCGCGAGGGCGAAGAACCACGACATGAGCACGGTGAAGATGACGCCGCCGCCGTCTTCGAGCAGGAAGAGGATGAACAGGAAAATGAAGACCAGGGCCATGACGATAAATCCGGCCCGCCAGATGAAGCCGGAACTCACCGGCCAGCGGCTGGGTTCGGGTGACCCGGTCGACATGCCAGCACCTTACTCCGTGCGGTGGTGCCTAACGAGCGACAAGGAGGAGCCCGCCTCCGACAACCTCGATGACGAGGTAGAGCGCGGCCACCTTCGACATGGACCGGTCGATGGCGGCAGAGACGAGTCGACCGGCTGCCATGCCAAAGAGCGCAATCGCGACCGTGAGGGCAATGCCTTCGCGCAGGTCGGTGTTGACGACGGCATAGACGAGCGCGCCAGCGATGGCAACCCGAAGCCCCCGTAGACCGCGCGCACCTCGCTGCGCCCCTCCGGCGTCAGGGCGGGGATGCCGAACTGGCGCGTGACGACGGTGGGGGAGACGAGGGCGACGAGGATGACGGCACTCAACACGCCCCCATCCTCCTCACTGCGTCAGCGACCGCATCGGGGGCCTCGAGGGGCGCGAGGTGCCCGCACTGAGCGATCACCTCGATGCGCGCCTGCGATGCGAGTCTCGCCAACGGCATGGCACTCTCCACGGGATACAGCTTGTCCTGGTCGCCCATGAGGATCACCGTGGGCACCTTGAGCTGGAGCAGCACGTCGCTCAGGCCAAGGAACTGTGTCATCGTCGTGCGCACCGTGGTGGCGGCGGCTCGCTTGTCGTAGGAGGGGAAGGCGCTCACAAAGGCCTCGACCCGCTCCGGGTGCGCTGCCTTCGTCGGCTCCGCGAGCATGGCGCGCGCGACACCCCGGCCCCAGAATCGCGTCGAGCCCATCAGTCGCGTGCCGAGCACCTGCATCCGGTGGCCGCCGAGACTCGGTGACATCGGCACGTTCGCCATGACCACCCCGATGACCCGCTCGGAGTGCCGCACTCCCACGTGCGCGGCGACCTGTCCTCCCCAGGAGCAGCCGACGACGATGGCCCGCTCGATGCCGAGCGCATCCATCACCTCGACCACGGCATCGGCGTACTCGCCCGGCTGGACGCCCTCCTTTGGCGCGTCGCTCTGCCCGAAGCCCGGGCCGTCGATGCGGATGCACCGCCATCCGTCGCCGAGCGCGTCGCGGAGCGGAGCGTAGAAGCGGTGATCGGCGAAGAGCGATGGCCAGCAGATGACGGCCACGCCTGAGCCCTCGTCGGCTAGGGCCAGTGTGCCGACCGATGTTGGGATGCGCCGGTCAGCTGGCACGGCGGTAGTGCTCGATGATCTGGTCGAGGATCTCGCCCCACGGCGTCGGCTCGAGGCCGAAGGTCACGCGGGCCGCACTGTCATCGACGACGAACGGTCGGTCGCGCTGGTAGGCGGTCTCGGAGAGCTCTCGGATGGCGGGGGAGAAGAGGCCGAGCAGCTTCACCATCGCGCCGGGCAGTGACTTGACCGGCACGTGCGGCACCCCCGCGGTGTCGGCCAGGTCGTCGACCACCTGACGCTGGGTGCGCGGGGCGTTGCTCGGCACGTGCCAGGCCCGGCCCCAACCCCGCTCAGCCCCAGCCACGGTGACGAGCAGTCGCGCGGCGTCTGCAGGAGCCGTCCAGGTGTGCTCGGCGTTCACCGAGCCGATCAGGCTCACCGACTTGCCCCCGAGGATGCGAGGGACGACGCGGCTCGATCCGATGAGCGAGTTGTCGTTGGCGCAGATGTAGTCCGAGCCGCGGACCTCGGTCGCTCGGATGCGCCCCGCGTCGTGCGCGGCCTTGGCGTCCAGCCACATCTGCGCGCGCACGCGACCCTTGGTGCCCGTCGCTGCGAAGGGCAGCGCCTCGGACATGGGCCCGGAGACGGGGCCGTAGCCGTAGAGGTTCGAGCAGATGGCGAGCATCGCTCCTGTGCGCTCGGCGTAGGAGAGCATGGCCGCCGCCAGGGGAGGCCAGTCCTGCGCCCAGCGGTGGTACGCCGGATTGGCGCAGTTGTAGATCGCCGAGGCCTCGGGAGCGGCCAGGAGGAGTGCGTCGACACTCGCGGCGTCGGTGGCGACGAGTCGCACTCCGGGCAGGTCCGGGCCCGAGCCGTGCCGCGTGACCACGACGACGTCCTGGCCGTCATCGGCCAGGAGTCGTGCGACCTCCGAGCCCACGGGCCCGGCTCCGACCACCAGGTGCGTGCTCATGTGATCCTCCCTGAGTGCGGGCTAGCCCTCGCGTAGCCCGACGCGCGCATGCAGTCGCTTGAGCGGGCCGGGTGCCCACCAGTTGGCCTTGCCCGCGATGCGCATGAACGCCGGCACGAGCAGTGCGCGCACCACGGTCGCGTCGAGCAGGATCGCCACCGTCACGCCGAGGCCGAGCTGCTTGATGTTGGTCGCCGAGCTCGTGAGGAACGATGCGAAGACGATGGCGATGAGCAGGGCCGCTGCCGTGATGATCCGGCCGGTGCGCTGCAGGCCGAAGGCCACGGCATCCGCGGTGTCCATGCCGGAGTCGTGCTCCTCCTTGATGCGCGACAGCATGAAGACCTCGTAGTCCATGGACAGTGCGAAGGCGATGACACCGATGAGGACCAGCGTCGGCAGATCCACCGTCCCCGTCACGGTGTAGTCGCCCGTGAGCCACTGCAGGTAGCCGTTTTGGAAGACCCAGACCAGCACACCGAGCGTGGCACCGAGGCTGAGCAGGTTGAGGACGAATGCCTTGATGGGGATGAGCACGCTGCCGGTGAAGAGGAAGAGGACGACGAGCGTGGTGAGGGCGAGCCACAGCAGCACGATCCAGACGCGATCGAGCACGCTGGAGGTCGCGTCGTCCCACTGGGCTGCGGTGCCGCCGACGAGGGTCTCCTGCGCGGGTGAGGGGAGCTCACGGATGTCGGCGACGAGCGCGGCGCCCTCGGGATCGATCGGGCGCACGCTGCTGATTGCTTCCAGGCGCACGGCATCGGCGGTCGTCCACGTGGTGGGATCGGGGTTCGGTGCGACCACGGCCCCGTCGACGACAACATCGGTTGGTGTGGTGACGCGCTCGACGTCGGGCAGGAGCGAGATCTCCTCGGCATAGGCGAGGACGTCGGCATCGCTCGACGGCTCGCGCAGGATGATGTTGTGGGGCGCGCTCTCGTTGCCGGGGAACCGCTCCTGCAGGACCTGCCCGGCGGCCGCGGCCGGGTGATCCGGCGGCAGGGCACGCTCGTCCACCTGGCCGAACACGGCGCCGAGTGCTGGCGCAGCCAGCACGAGCAGGAAGGCGACCGTGGCGACGAGCACGGGCCACGGATAGCGCATGACGAAGCGCGCGATGCTCGCCCACATGCCCGTGTCCTTGGGCGCGAGATCGCCGCGGCGCACCTTGAGGCGGTTGACGTTGCGGCCGAGGATGGCGAGCAGCGCGGGGATCGCGGTGAGCGCGCCGGCGATCGCCAGAAGGCTGACGGCGATGCCGGCGTAGGCGAAGGATTTGAGGAAGTACTGCGGGTAGATCAGCAGCGCGGAGAGCGCGAGGGCGACGGTGATCCCCGAGACGAACACCGTCTTGCCCGCGCTTCCGACGGTGGCGGCCACGGCATCGGGCACGCTCTTGCCCGCGGCGAGCTCTTCTCGGAAGCGGCTGATGATGAGCAGCGAGTAGTCGATGCCGAGCGCGAGGCCCAGGCCCGTGACGAGGTTGAGGGAGAATACCGACACGTCGGTGACGGTCGACACGATCCACAGGGCGAAGAACGAGCCAAGGATCGTCCCGCCCGCGACCAGGAACGGCAGCCCCGCCGCCACGACTGATCCGAAGACGAAGAGCAGGATCAGCGCGGTGATGGGGATGGCGATGGACTCGGCACGTGCCAGGTCGCCGGTGATGGTGGTGGTGAAGGCATTGCCGACGACGTCACCGCCGAACGCATAGACGATGAGGTCGCCCTGCTCACCCGTGTAGGTGTCGACGATGTCCGTGCTGATCTGCGCGGTGTCGGCACCGTCCTCGGCGTACACCAGTGCACGCGTGGTGATGCCGTCCTCGCTGAGCAGCGATGGGGCGCCGCCGGTGGACCAGTAGGACACGACCTCGGACACTCCGCTGACCTGGTCGATGTCCTCGAGCAGCTCCTGGGCCTGCGTCGCTGCAGCGTCCACGCCGTCGGGAGACTCGATGGCCAGGACGACGACGGGATCGCGCGCGCCGAACTCCTCTGCCAGTGCGGCGGCCGCGCGAGCAGAGTCGCTAGCGGGGTCGTCGAAGCCCTCGCTCTGCATGGCGCCGAAGACGCGCACGCCGAAGACACCGACGATCACGAAGACGACGAGGTAGCCGATGAGCACCGGCCAGCGGTGGCGCGCCACCCACCCGCCAAGGCGGTAGAAGGCCGGAGCCTTCACGTCACTCGTCACCTGGACGGTCCCTGTCATGTGGGTCAGCTCCCCGAGGTCGTGGTGGTTGCCGGACGGCTTCCCCGCGCGAGCAGCCAGATGCCGGTCGCCAGGCTACGTGATCGTCACCGTGCTTCCCGCCTCACTAGGCCAGGGCATCGCGCTGCTCGTCGCCTACGTCATCGGGCTCTGCGGCACCCTGCTCGCCATTGCCCTGCTTGGGCAGCGGCTTATCGGTGCGGCTCGCTGGGCCGCGGACCCGCACGGATGGTTCCGACGCGGCCTTGGGTGGATCTTCATCCTGGTGGGAATCGCCATCATCGCCGGATGGGATAAGGACCTACAGACCTGGGTGATTGAGAACTCGCCCATCCGTCCCTGGGAACTCGATTCGGAGTTCATTCCTCAGGGTTGACGCGCCTCTACGCCCCCACGTCGGCGGGCGTGCCGCCGGTGATGCGCACCAACTCATCGAACGACGTCGGGAAGACGTAATGCGGGTGGCCGCCGGCCGCCCACACCTCATCGAACTCCGCGAGGTCCAGATCCACGATCGTGCGCAGGGGAGCGGGGTGGCCAATCGGTGCGACACCGCCAATGGCGAAGCTCGTCACCGCGCGTACGTCGTCGGCCGTTGCCTTGCCCACCTCGTCAACACCGAGAATGGCGGCGACTTTGGCGGTGTCGACACGGTGGCCGCCCGAGGCGACCACGAGCACCGCCTGCCCGTCGGCCATGAAGATCAGCGACGACGCGATCTGCGCGGGCACGATCCCGAGCGCATCCGCCGCCTCCTTGGCCGTGCGCGCCGAGTCATCGAGACGGCGTACCTGACCTGAGACCCCTGCGGCGGCGAGCGCCTCGCGCACGCGGATGACGGATTCCTGCTCCTGCTCAAACATGGGGCGTCACAACTCCCAGAAGGAATGGAGGGTGCAGACAGTGGGAAAGACCTTCACGTCGCACCTTCCGCTGGGCCGTCCTGACGGAGACTACTGGCTTTGGGTCCTAGCGCTTGACGGTGGTCGACTTCAACAGTTTCAGGGAGAAGTAGTCTCGAGCAGTGAGCGTCTTGCCTGTCGGTGCGTGGACCCAGTGGGTGACTTCGTCGTATCCGTAACTCTTGACCCCGGCGGGTACCTCAATGCCCTGATTGAGCGCCTGCGGGAATGCCTCTAGCAGTCCATCGAATATGGCGATCAGCATCTGGCACCCAAGGTCACCTGATCCGGTCACCTTCCATGCCGCACTCTGGAGTAGTCGGATGCGTAGCGTCCCATCGAGGTCGGTGCCTCCCACTTGATAAGGGAACGAGCCACCGGTCACGTTGGCGGAGCCCACCTGCGCCCACCCATCATCAGCATCATCATCAGCTTGCCAGCACGGGACGTTGGTGGCGTTGCTAAGAGTGAGCGGACCCCTGTCTTCACTCGTGATCTTTCCGAATTCCGCGTCGAAGGTGACCGGCCCCGTATCCATCGTGAGGTAGTCGCCGTTGTCCAACTCAATTGAGGAACGCCAGCGGAACGAATACGTCTCCACGCAGCCGAGCGGGCGACGTCCCAGGTTGAGGGCCGCGGCAGCCGCCGCTGCCTCTCCCATGTCCTTCTGACTGGGCTCTGGTTCAACCCCCAAGAGCATCATGGCCATGGCTGCCTTGAAATAGCAGTTGACGGTCTGCTTGGTGTGTCGGCATCTCGAGCGGTTGTACTCGTTGTACGACCGCTTTGCCACCTCGCGCGCCTTGGCAAACATTGACTCGCTCGTGGACTCATCCCCGCCGAGCAACTGCAGTTGGGCGGCAAGACGTAGCCAGTCGCCGATCGTCTGAGCCTGTCCGCCAGCCCCACTCTCGGCAAACTGCTTCATCACGGCCCGGGCCTTGTCAAGCGCCTGGGCCGCCAGATCATCGTTGCCGAGCAGCTCGGCCTTGGCGCCAAGGGCAAGAGCGAATGGCACGTCGGATGGCAGGTCAAAGTCACTCAAGCCGAATCCAGAACACGCATCGGCGAGCCGTGGCTTTTGCCGGAGCGCGGTCGCATCGGCCTCGGGGACAGAGATCCCTTCGATTGCTCCGGACAGGTAGTCGAGTGCGGTCTGGGTGTCTCCTGCTTCGAAGTAGGTCTGAATCTCATCGAGGAGCGACTGCTCCCATTCCGCCACGGGCATAGTGCAGACACTGGGGGCGTTCTCGTCTGCCAGCGAGTTGGCTAGCGCTTGAGCGCGCGCAGGCCCGGCGGGGCGGGGCTTCTTGGCTTTGCCGACCACAATCGGCACCCTCGCGGCGTTTGCCACGTCAAACGCGAGGGGAACCGCATCAATGCACGCAGCTGCGGCGGGCGTTGCCGCGACAGAAGCGGTTTGCGTTGCGTGGGCAGCCGGGACCAGGCCAATGGCCAGGGCGGACGCTGCTGTCAGGACCAGGATGTGACGCATGGTGCCCCCAGTGGTGCGTGCCAATTCTCAGACAACAGTGTGATCCCCGCATGAGGGGTTAGGCAAGGTGAAGGGGCCTACGCGTCGATGTCGTGGATGCTCTTCACCATCAGAACGCCGAGCGCCACGATGGTCATGAGCACCCATAGGCCCAGTAGCACCGGCATCACGCCCGTCCGCTCGGCGATGACGCCCGTGGCGAGCATGAAGATCGGCGGCATCGCATAGAAGAGTGAGGTCTGGATCCCGTACACCCGTCCCTGGGCATCGGGCTCCACGCGGCGCTGGACAACCGTGTTCATCAGCGGCTGCATCGGGCCCCACGCGAGCCCGATGGCGAAGCCCGCACCCACCATCAGCGGTAGCGGTGGCAGCAGGGCGACCGGCAAGTAGAAGACGATAGTCGCGACGAGTACGCCGCGCGCGATGTTGAGGCGCGTTACGCGCTTCGACAGCCACCCGTAGCCGAACGCGCCGATGATGGTGCCACCCGATAGGGCTGCGAGGACGAGGCCGAGCGCCGTCGGCTCATCGAACTCGACGAAGTGGGCCGGCAGCAGCACCGACTCGGTGGGCAGGTAGATCGAGCCGAGGATCGTGACGGCGAGGATGAGCGCGCGCAGGGCGTGGTCGTTCCAGATGATCTTCACGCCCATGACGGCGTTCTGCCAGGCGCTCGGGTGGGCCTCGCCCGACTCCTCGCGCGCCGCCTTGGCCTCCTGGCCCGCGTCGCCGACATGCAAGAAGACGATGAGGATCGCCGAGACCACGAAGAGCACGAAGGGCACCCAGAACGCCGAGACAGGCCCGAGCGTGGCGATGAGGAGCGAGCCGACCAGCGGGCCGATGACCCACCCGATGCTGAAGACGCCCTCATGGATGCCGTTGAGTCGCGTCACGCCCATGCCGCTGGCCTCGGCCACGTCAGGGATGAGGGCCTTGCGCGCGGTGTAGCCGGCGGGATCGAAGACGGCACCGAGCATCGCCAGGCCGATGATCCAGGCGATGTTGAGATCGGTGAAGAAGGCCACGATCGGGATCGCGGCGGCCGAGATGGCCGACAGGATGTCGGAGATGATGCTGACGATGCGCCGACCGAAGTGATCGACGGCCCATCCCGACAGCGGGGCAGCGAGGAATCCCGGAAGTGCGGAGATGGCCACGACGAGTCCGGCCGCCGCCACCGAGTCGGTGCGGGCGAGCACGAGCCAGGGCACGACGATCGTGACCACGCCGTTGGATATGCCCGACAGCAGGTTGGTGACCTGGAGCAACCCGATGGGGCCCCAGCGGATGCGCGAACTCATGCGTGGACGGCAGCCCCTAGGCGCACGGGCAGCGCGCGCAGGCCGTGGATTATCCGGCCGGGATTGGGCACTGGCTCACCGGCCAGTCGCCACGCCTTGGTGTCAGGGAAGCGCGTCAGGAGGTGGCGCCACGCGACCTCGGCCTCCATGCGAGCCAACGCCGCACCGAGGCAGTGGTGAACGCCGAAGCCGAAGGCCAGGTGCCGGCGCGCATTGTCGCGGTGGATGTCGAAGCGATGCGGGTCGGTGAACACCGACGGGTCGCGATTGGCACCCACCAGCATCAGCACGATCGTGTCGCGCTCGCCGAGCACGCTGCCTCCGGGCAGGTCGATGGGAGCGAGCGCGGTGCGGAACGTGTATTGCACCGGCGAGACGTAGCGCAGCGCTTCCTCTGTCATGGCGGGGATGAGGTCGTGATCGGCGGCGACCTCGGCGAACTGGTCGCGGTGCTCCATGAGCACCTGGGTGCCGGCGCCCAGGAGGTTGACGGTGGTCTCGAATCCGGCGAGCAGGATGAAGGAGGCCGTACCCACGATGTCGCGGTCGGTCAGGGTCTCGCCGTCGAGTTCGACCTGCGCCAGGGTCGACAGCAGATCGTCCTCGGGTGAGCTGCGGCGCTGGTGAAGCAGGCGCGAGAGGTAGGCGGTGAGTTGCGCGGAGGCGGCATCCATCGAGCGGGCGTGCCCGAGGCTGCGCGGCCGATCGAGGCCCTCGGCGAGGGTGTTGCCCCACTCCGTGAAGGTGTCGCGGTCGGCGAAGGGGACGCCGAGGATCTCGCAGATCACGGCCATCGGCAGCGGCGCCGCCCAGTCCTTCACCAGGTCGACCGGCCGATCGTCAGGCAGAGCATCGACGAGCTGCTCCGCCACTCGATCGGCGGCCTCGCGCCATGACTGCATGACGCGGTGGGTGAACGCCGGCTGCACCGGCTTGCGGATGCGCGTGTGGTCGGCGCCGTCCTTGGTGATGATCGCGTCGAGCAGAGGATCGATCCGGTCGGCCGGGGGCATCGGCCCCAGCAGGATGGCCTCGAGCGGATTGCGCGGCTCGGGAATATCGGCAGATGCAGCGGGCGACTTCAGCACCGTCGCACACACGTCGTAACTCGACGTATAGAACATGCCCCCGCGGCTGCGCACGACGGGCTCGGTGCGCAGGCTGTCGGCGAAGGCGACGAGGTCATCGCAGGTCTCGAGCCGGCCCCCGGGGTCGCCCAGGAGGGAGTAGGCGCGCGTGATGGCCCAGAAGAGGCCCATGGATGCGCCGACGTGCGCTTCGCGCTTGAGGTCGATCACCTGTTCACTCTACGACCGGATGACCATCACATGCGCCGGGGGATGAAGTCGTGGGACCCGACCTGCGCGGTCTCGGTCATGTAGCGCCGACCGAGGGGTGAGATCCAGATCGGGTCGGGTGGTCCCAGCGGATCGTGCGGGCCCTCCTCGCGAGCCTGCCACTTCGACGCCTCGCGCAGCCGGTTGTGGCGCGGGCAGGTGGGAGACATGTCGGTCGCGCGCGTGCGACCACCCTCGGAGTGGGGCGGCAGGTGGTCGGCGTCGGCGCGCGATGACTTCACGCCGCACGACGGATGCTTGCAGTGCGGCTCGCGCGCGCGAATGAAGCGGGCAAGGCGCGCGCTCGGGAAGCGCCGGGAGCCCTCGTCGAGGAGTACGCCGGTGACGCCGTCGGTGACCCAGCGGATCCAGTCGGCATCGGCGGCCAGCGCCCTCGCCAGCTCGGGGTCGAGCGGGCCGTAGCCCTCGAGGTCCGCGGGATGGTCGGTCAGGCCGAACAACGTGTCGAGCGGCACTGTCACGCGGATCTGCACGCGCACCGGGTCGGTCACGGCTGCCTGCCCGGCGACGGCGTCGGCGCCCCCTGCGTCACCCGGTCTGCCAGCCACACGCGACTGACCCACCGGCGTCAGTCCGAAGGCCGCCAGCAGTGCGGCGTAGCGCCACTGGCCGGCCGTGCGCTCATCGGACGCGTCGGCCTGGTCGTGCAGGAGTCGAGCGCGAGCCGCGATGAACTCGTTGAGTGCCACGGCATCAGGAGCGGGCCCGCGCGCGGCCACGCACGCCATGCCGTCGTCTTCGGTCCACAGGCTCACGTCGGTGCGATCACGTGCGGCACGCTGCCGACGCCGGGCCGCGGCCTCGGGGTCGAGGGAGACCACCACGCGCGCCACGCGCTCGCGCAGCCGCGCTGGCGGCAAGCGCCGGGCCCGGCGAATCAGTGCGTGGACCGCGCGTTCGCTCAGATCCGCGCCTTCGGAATCGCACCGCCCCGACAGCACGCTCACGCCCTCGTAGATCTCGCGCGCCTGCGCGGGAGTGAGCCGGCCGCGCTCGACCTCGCGCCCCAGCACCGGCCAGCCGCGCACCAACGCCGTGGCCGCGTTGACCTTGTGGGTCGCCGTGCGCGGGGCGATGTGCAGCGCCGCCGCCACTTCATCGGCCACCCACGACGCCTGATGCGACGACGTCATGCCCTCACCCGGTGACGTCGCCGACTCGACGGCCTCGACGACCGACACCAGCGCTCGCGCCTGGCGCATGTGGGCCCAGCCGATGAGCCGATCGGTCGCCTGGAGGTAGGCAACGCGCGCCGATCCCGACAGGTGATCGGGATTGACGCCGGCGAGAGCCTGGGCGAGCCGCGGACCGGGCGCGAGCGACTCCCACGGGTCGTCGCCCGCGGGGGTGATGTCGTCCCAGCCTTCGGCCATATCGGCAACCTAGATCGGGGGTCTGACAGCCGCCCTGACAGCGATCAGCACGCCTGTGGACAGGCGCGAACGCCTTCGCGGGGTTAGCGTGGAGACCGACCTCGGGAGGCCGTCATGGCACGCGTTCACTTCACCGTACGGCGGCACCTGCCGCTGCCGGCCCGCGTCGCCTTCGACGAGCTCGTGGACTGGCGCGGCCACGCCCAGTGGGTGCCGATGACGCGCGTCGTCATCGAGAGTGGCGATGGTGGAGCGGGTACGACGTTCGTCGCGACGACCGGCCTCGGCCCGCTCGCGCTACCCGATCGCATGCGCGTGGAGTCGCTCGATGCCACGCAGATGACGGTGCACATCGTGAAGATCGGTCCTGTGCTGACCGGCGACGTGCGTCTCGCGGTCGAACCCGTGACGGATGACAGCAGCGACATCACGTGGGATGAAGATGTCCGCGTGCCGCTCCTGCCCGGCTTCCTCTCTAGGCCCGTCGGTGCCGTGGCGCGCAAGGCATTCGAGGTGTCGATCGACCGCATGGCCAAGCGCGCTCGTCAGCGCGTCTAGACGTCCCACCAGATGGCAGCGAGTCGGCGCGGCATGCCCGCGTCGGCCGCCTGCACGGCTGACGCCACATCATCGGCACGTGACACCGGCAGGCACAGGCGGATGCACGCCGACTCCGCCTGCGTGCGCGGATCGAGCGGAATGCGCTGCGTCACGTCGTCGTACTCGACCAGATGCGCGTCGTACCCCGCATCGCGAATCACCTGCAGGGCATCGGTCGCCGTCGGTGACGTCGGGCGGTCGAGATCCCAGAACTGCTTCCACAGCGGATTCATCCACGTAAGCGGATGAAGCACGGGAAGCTCGAGCACGACGCGACGGCGTGCGTGCGAGGTGAGCGCGTGGACGAAGGCGGGTAGCTCCCACACGTTGTAGGCGACGTGATGGCACACGACGACATCGGCTATCGGCGTACGCGCGGTAACGTCGGGCCAGTCGCCGAGGATCTCCTCGCTCGCAACGCCGCGCTTGTCAGCGGCTTCGGCGAAGGCGTCGAGCATGCCCTGCTGATGATCGACGCCGATCAGGAGCATCGCGGGCGGCACGAGCGCCAGCGCCGCGCGGCCGCCCCCGCAGCCGACATCGAGCACCGAGCCTCCCTCGGGCAGTGCCTCGCGCGCCGCGGCGTGCGCGGGGGAGTCGGGGATGGGCCCGTCGGGGGCCCGGAACTGCGCGACCGGGTGGATCCAGGGGTCCTGGGGAGCCTGGGCCTGGATCGCCTCGGGGATGGCCCACGAGGCGAGGTCGTCGCGCCACTTCACGGCGGCGGTGCTCATGCCGGGAGCCTAGGCGGGAGTTATGCCCAGCCCCTTGACGGCTGTCGGACCCCGGGTCTATCGTTCGAACACCTGTTCGAATACCCGAGGAGATGCCCATGTCCGGCCCGGTTCCCCGCCGCTTCACCTGGGAGGGGCGAGCGTACGTCGTTGCCGATGTGCTGGGGCACTGGGTCACCGGCACCCCCTGGTGGCACGCCCCCGCGGAGCCTGACGCCGACACCCATACCTGGCGGATCGAGGCCTCCAGCGGCCAGCGATCCGCCATCTACGACCTGTCCTGCTCGGCCGGCCACTGGTCGCTGTGCCGGGTGGCCTGAGGACCCGAGGAGAGGAGACGCCATGGCTACTGCCACCGCCGACCTGTTGACCGCCGCCCAGCGCGGCATCGCCGAGGCCGTCATCGCCGAGACCGCCGGTGAGCGCTATGCCCGCGCGCACCTGTCCGCCCTGCGCTCGGCGGCCGCGGTGCTGGCTGCTCGCGCGCAGCCGAGCAAGGGCCGTTCGCGATTGCGCAGCGTGTGGTCGGTGCTGCCCGTGGTCGCCCCGGAGTTCACCGAGTGGGCGACGTTCTTCGCGGCGAGCGCGACCAAGCGCAGCGCGGCCGAGGCCGGGCTGCCGGTCGTCACGCAGCGCGAGGCCGACGACCTGCTGCGCGATGCGGAGTCCTTCCACGACCAGGTGTGCAGCATGCTGCACGTCGACCGGCAGCAGTCCCTGCCGGCCACGGGGTGAGGCGCGTGCCGTGGACTTCGCCCATCTCCACGTGGCGTCGGCATACTCGCTGCGCTACGGCGCCTCGATGCCGGATGCACTCGTCGCGCGCGCGGCCGAGCACGGCCAGCGCGTGCTCGCGCTCACCGATCGTGACGGCGTCTACGGCGCGGTGCGGTTCGTCCGGGCCTGCGCGCAGGCGGGCCTGGACTGCGTCCTCGGCGTCGACCTGGCCCTCGATCTTCCACACGTCGATCGTCCATACGTCGATGGAGTGGGGCGACCCCTGCCTCCGGTCTCCCGTCCTCCAGACGAGGGAGCCCTTCGGGCTCCCGAGGGAGCCCTTCGGGTTCCCGTGAGGGGCGGTGCGTGGGTGGACCCCCGCCATCCACGCGCCGTCCTCCTCGCTCGTGGCAAGCGCGGCTGGGCATCGCTGTGCCGGCTGCTCACCGCCGTGCATGAGGCCCGCGGCGATGACGCGCGCAGTGACGCGCGCGGCGACGCGCGCGCGGTCGCCGCGACGTTCGAGCAGATCGCCGCACACTCCGAGGGCGTTGTCGCCCTGCTCGGGCCGGCATCGCCTGTGGTCGAGGCGCTTGCGCGGCGACGGCCCGACCTGGCCGATGCGGCGATCGGCCCGTGGCGCGAGGTGTTCGGCGATCGGCTGCATATAGAAGTAGTGAGCCATCGCGCACCGAGCGGCCCGCTCGCCACCGCGACGGCGGCACGCACGCTCGGATGGGCGCGCGAGCGCAGCATCGTCCCGGTGCTGGCCCATGCGGTGCGCTACGTCGAGCCGCGGCAGGCGCGCGTCGTCGACGTCCTCGACGCCTCACGTCGGCTCGTCGCCCTCGACGAGCGCCATCGCGACCGGCCCAATGCGCAGGGGTTCTTGGCATCGACGCCGTTCATGGCCGAGCTCGCCGACGAGATCGCCCGCGCCGCGGGGGCGGATCGGCGTACCGGCCGCGACCTGCTGGGTGCCGCGGCCCGGCTGGCGGGGGAGTGCACGCTCGACCCCGCGGCCGACCTCGGCATCGGCGAGGTGTTCGTCCCCGAGCTCGAGGTCGTCGTCGGCGATGCGCGGGCCGACGCCGACGCGATCCTGCGATCGCGGTGCGAGGGAGCGCTCGATCGCTATCACGGTGCCGACCGCATCGACGCGCGCCACCGACTGGAGTCCGAGCTGCGCACGATCTCGACGCTCGGCTTCGCCACCTACTTCCTCACCGTCGCCGAGGTCGTCGACCTCACCCGGGCGCGCGGCATCCGCGTGGCCGCGCGCGGGTCCGGCGCGGGCAGCCTGGTCAACCACCTGCTCGGCATCTCCGGGATCGACCCGATGAGTCACGGTCTGCTGATGGAGCGATTCCTCACCACCCTGCGTCGCCAGCTGCCCGACATCGACATCGATGTCGAGTCCGCGCGCCGGCTCGAGGTCTACGACATGATCCTCGAGCGGTTCGGCACCGAGCGCGTCGCGTGCGTGTCGATGATGGAGACCTACCGCGTGCGCCACGCCATCCGCGATGTCGGGGCCGCGCTGTCACTGCCGCCCGGCGAGATCGATGCGCTCGCCAAGGCCTTTCCCCACGTGCGCGCCCGCGACGCGCGCAGTGCCCTGCGCGACCTGCCCGAGCTGCGCGACTCCGGCCTGGGTCACATGACCGCGCGCGGCGAGCTCGACCACTTCTGGGCCCTGGTCGAGGCACTCGACCGCCTGCCGCGCCACGTGGCGATGCACCCGTGCGGGGTGCTGCTCTCCGATGCCACCCTGCGCGATCGCACCCCGGTCGAGCCGAGCGCGCAGGGATATCCCATGAGCGCCTTCGACAAGGACGACGTCGAGGAGCTCGGCCTGCTCAAACTCGACGTGCTCGGCGTGCGCATGCAGTCCGCACTCGCCCATGCCGTCGCCGAGTTGGAGCGCATCGACGGCGAGCGCATCCACCTCGACGCCGTGCCGCTCGACGACCCCGGTGCCTACGCCCTCGTGCAATCCACGCGCACCCTCGGCTGCTTCCAGATCGAGTCGCCTGGCCAGCGCGAGCTCATCGGCAAGTTCGCTCCCGAGACCTTCAACGACCTCATCATCGACATCTCGCTGTTTCGGCCCGGCCCGGTGAAGTCCGACATGGTCACCCCGTTCCTCAAGGCGCGGCAGGGCTGGTCCGAGGCGGTCTACCTCCACGACGACCTGCGCCCGATCCTCGCCGAGACCTACGGCGTCGTCGTCTTCCACGAGCAGGTGCTGCGCATCGTCGTCACGATGACCGGCTGCTCCCTCGCCGAGGCCGACGAGACCCGGCGCAGCATGGGCTCGCCGGGGGGCCAAGACGACGTGCGCGCCTGGTTCTATCCCGCGGCCCTCGCCCGTGGCTACGACCTCGTCACCGTCGAGCGGGTGTGGGAGGTGCTGCGCGCCTTCGCCTCGTTCGGCTTCTGCAAGGCCCACGCCGCGGCGTTCGCACTGCCCACCTATCAATCCGCGTGGTTCAAGGCCCACCATCCCGCGGCGTTCCTCGCCGGCATCCTCACCCACGACCCAGGCATGTATCCCAAGCGGCTCATCCTCGACGACGCCCGCCACTTCGGCATCGCCGTCCTCGGCCTCGACGTCAACGGCTCGGGCGCGACCTACACGATCGAGAAGGCGCCGGGCGACTCCTCCTACGGCATCCGTCTCTCGCTCGCCGATGTCAAGGGCATGAGCGGGGCCGAGATGGAGCGCATCGTCGAACGCCGGCCCTATGCCTCGCTGCCCGACTTCTGGCATCGCGCCGCGGTGAGCCAGCCGATCGTCGAGCGGCTCGTGCTCGCCGGCGCCTTCGACTCCCTCTACGCCATTGACCGCCAGCCGCTCGGGCTGCGACGCCGCGGCCGGGTCACCCGCCGCGACCTGCTGCTGCAGGCTGCCGACCTCGCGCGCGGCGGTCCGCGACGCACGCGGGCCGAGAGCGAGGTCGAGCAGCTCACCTTCGATGCGCTCGCGGTCGATGCGTCACCGGTCGCGAGTGGGCTGCCCGAGATGGGTGCGGCTGAGCGCGTGCGCGCCGAGCTGGAGGTGCTCGGCCTCGACGTCAGCCACCACATGGTCGACTTCTACGCGCCGATGCTCGATGCCCTCGGGGTGGTGCGCTCACGCGACCTGCTCGCCTGTCGCTCCAAGGCCGAGATCCTCGTCGCGGGGGTGAAGGTCGCCGTGCAGACACCGCCCGTGCGCAGCGGACGCCGCGTCGTCTTCCTCACCCTCGACGATGCGACCGGCCCGGTCGATGCGGCGTTCTTCGACGATGCGCAGGGCCCCTACGCCTCCACCATGTTTGGGTCGTGGCTGCTGCTGGTGCGCGGCGAGACGCGCCGCACCGGTCCGCGTGGCATCTCGATGCGCGCGACCGGCGCCTGGGAGCTCAGCCAGGTGCACGACCTGTGGTCGAGCGGGGGAGTCGATGCCGTGCGCAAGATGCTTGCGCAGTCGCCGCGACCCGAGCAGCCCACCGGCCCCCATCGCGTGCTCGTGCATGCCAGCGGGTTCCGCCAGTCGCCCTACGCCGACATCCGCCCCGCGGGCGAGGACCCGACCAAGGCGCCGGCCAAGCTCTGGCACTCCAGTCCCGGCAGCAGCGGGTGGTAGGCGCGAGGATGGACACGTGAGCCGGAGCCAGCTGCGCAGGGTGGCGGGTGCGACCGGCCTGGGCTCCGACGACACCGGCTGCACGATCCTGCACGTCGACATGGACGCGTTCTACGCCTCCGTCGAGCTCATCACCCGACCCGAGTTGCGCGGCAAGCCCGTCATGGTTGGCGGCGGCGGCCGCGGCGTCGTGCTCTCCGCCACCTACGAGGCCCGCGACATGGGCGTGCACTCCGCCATGCCGATGAGCCGCGCGCGCCGCATCGCCCCCGACGCCATCGTCATCGAGCCCAGCCACCACCGCTACGCCGAGGTGAGCGCGGGCGTCATGGCGCTGTTCAACTCCATCACCCCGCTCGTCGAGCCGCTGAGCCTCGACGAGGCCTTCCTCGACGTCTCCGGGGCACTGCGCCGACTCGGCTCTCCCGCCGCCATTGCCGAGCTCATCCGCGCGCGCGTCTACGACGAGCAGCGCATCACCTGCAGCGTCGGCGTCGCGCCCACGAAGTTCGTGGCCAAGCTGGCGTCCACGCAGGCCAAGCCCGACGGCCTGCTCGTCGTCCCCGCCGACGCGGTCACTTCGTTCCTGCACCCACTGCCGGTGGCCGCCCTGTGGGGAGTGGGCGAGCGCACCGAGGAGCGCCTGGTCTCCCTCGGGCTGCGCACGGTCGGCGACCTCGCCCACACGCCCGTCGACACCTTGATCCGCGCCCTCGGGCAGGCCTCCGGCCAGCGACTGCACGACCTAGCCTGGGGCCTCGACGATCGCGATGTCATCCCCGACGCGGCCGAGAAGAGCATCGGCAACGAAGAGACGTTCGCGCGCGATATCGACGACCCCCAACTCATCCACCGTGAGCTGCTGCGCCTGTCGCAGAAGGTGGCGGCGCGCGTGCGCGCGCACGAGGTGCTCGGCCGCACCGTCGTCATCAAGGTGCGCTTCGCCGACTTCACCACCATCAGCCGTTCGCGCACACTGTCCGAGCCCACCGATGTCGGCCAGGAGGTCTACGAGGTTGCCCGCGACCTCTACGACGCCCTCGGCCTGCAGCGGGCGCGCGTCCGCCTGGTCGGCGTTCGCCTCGAGGGACTCGTGGGCGACGGCGAGCGCGTGGAGCAGCTCACCCTCGACGACGGCCTGACCGGCCCATCGACCGCCGACCGGCGGGCTGCCGAGGTCGCGGCCGACCGACTGCGCGATCGCTTCGGGCACGAGGTGGTCCGGCCCGCCCGCTTGGTAGGGGAGACAGAGTGAGGCGCCGGGCGTAGGGTTCGGACGCGACGACCGATCCCCAGGACGAGGCGCCCGCGGACGACCTCGACCAGGTCACGGGCGGCGAGGAAGAGCTGGACCCGCACCCCGAGTAGGGGTAGCCCTAGGGCGCCACGGGCCAAATGGACCCGCTGGGTTTCCAGATCGCCCAGGTCTGCCTATCCTGGGGGGACCATCAATCGGCAAGGAGGGGTGAGGTGCCGCTTTCCGAGCACGAGCAGCGTCTGCTGGAGCAGATGGAGCGCGCCCTCTATGCCGAGGACCCCAAGTTCGCCACCTCCCTGCGCAGCGGCCCAGGTCGGGCCAGCCGCGGGCGCGCCGCCCTCGGCGTGCTCGTCCTCTTCGCGGGCGTGGCCATGCTCATGGTCGGTGTCATCATCCCCGCGATCGCCATCGGCGTCGCCGGGTTCGTCGTGATGATCATCGGTGCGGCGCTCGCCTACTCAGGACTGCGCAACCGCCCCGCAGCCAAAGCTACGACCGCCGAAGGTGCTGCCCCCGCCGCATCGGCGAAGTCACCGAAGCAGTCGAGCGGCTTCATGAATAAGCTCGAGGACCGCTGGCGTCGTCGCCGCGACCAGGGCCAGCAGTAGTCGCCGGTTCCGGCGCACCCCATCCCGTATCCCGGATCGTCATGGGCGGTGCGTCGCGCCTGAGCGATGCCGGCATCAGCGCGGCCCGGATCCGCACACCCCGGGCCGAGACGCGGCGTACGCCGTGGAGGACCGTGCGGATGTCGCCGCGCAGCTCCGCCGCGGAGGGCTCGGCGCCCACGGCGGCACGCGGCGCATAGCGGGCACGCTCCACCGCATTGGCCAGTCGAGACAGCGCATCGAGCTCGCCCTCAGTGAACCGCAACTGATGCGCCAGGCCGCGCGCGGCATTGCGCGGAGTTGCCGACAGTGGCCACGACCAACCCAGATCGCGCACTGAATCGGCGAGCTCGCTCCATGCGCCCTCCACGCGCGTCGCGCCATCGGCCGAGCGCAGGCGTCGGCGGCGGCGCAGTGCGATCGCCGCACTCGGCGCACAGGCCAGCAGGGCAAGGAGCCCGAGGGGGAGCAGCACCGCCCACAGCGGAAACGCCGGGCCGGCGGCTCCGAGTGGGGGTACGGCCCCGAGTCCCTCGCGTTCCTCGGGCGGAATGCGCCGGTCGGCATTGGGCTGCGTCTGGTTGTCGGTGGCGGCGTCCCCGTCGGTGGAGTTGTCGCGTGGCTCGGTGTAGTCGGGCTGGGCCACTCCGCCGCCGGCATCGGAGCGCGGAGTGGGCTCGAACCACACCCAGCCGACGCCTTCGAACCACAGTTCGGGCCACGCGTGCGCGTTGCGTGCGTGGACGACTCGCTCGCCACCCTCCTGTCGGCCGCCGGTGAACCCGACGACGACGCGCGAGGGCAGGCCCACCGCCCGAGCCATCAGCGCCATCGTGCCGGCGAACTGCTGGCAGTAGCCGACGCGCTCGTCGAGGAACGACTGCAGCGGATCTGCGCCCTCGGGTGTGGTCACGCTCGTGCTGTAGACGAAGCCGCCGTCTTGCGTGAACCACCGCACCATCGCCAGCGCCTTGGCATAGGGGGTGTCGGCCTCGCGGGTGACCTCGCGCGCCAGTCGGTCGAGATCAGGGGTCAGGCCGGGTGGCAGCGCGAGCAGTTGCTCGACCGAGGGATCAATGGCGTCGTTGGCGGCGCGAAGTTCATCGCGCGTGGGCGAGACCTGGTAGGACGCAACGCGGTAGGACGTCCCCTGGCTCGACAGTCCAGCACCCGAGACGGTGCGAGTGGCGGTATCCCACACCCAGCCCGCGTCGAGGTCGCCGTCGATTCCGCTGAGTTGTGCCGCGGCGTAGGGCACGGGCAGCTGGGCGTTGTCCAGATCGGTGATGGCGACGTCGTAGGTGGTGGCGCTCACGTCGGCGACCGCCGGCACGTCGGGGATCCCGATGTTGTCGGTGGCAGGCACCGGTAGCGGACTGGCGAGCGGGCGCCAGGTCACGCCGTCAAAGCGCTCGAGCGCGACCAGTCGCAGATAGGGACGAGACTCGGCATCGGTCGTGTAGCGAAGCACCTCGCGCTGCGGGTTGTCGACGAGGTCACGACGTAGGGAGGCAAAGGGGTCGATGGTGATGGGCCCTGAGCCCGTGCCTGCCGGGCCGCCCGCGGCCGTGCTCACGTAGACGGGCTCGGCAAGGCCAGGAGCGAGGGCTGGCAGCAGGAGGGCCGCCAGCACGGCAAGTACGCCCACCTGGAGGGCCGCGGCGCCCCCGCCGCCGGTCGCACGCGCCGGGCGCGTTGCGGGCGAGCGACCCGGTCCGCGCGGGCGCACAGTGAGCAGGGGTCCCCACGACCGAGTGTCGGCGCGGGTGTCAACGGCGAGGAGCACGAGCCAGCCGGTCACCGCGAGCGGGAGCAGCCACCAGGCGACGCCGCCGCGGACGACCGCCGCGGGGAATGCATAGAGGAGGAGGAGGGGGAAGCCGGCCAGAGCGGGCAGTCGCAGTGTCACGCCGATCACGTCGACGATCAGCGAGACGAGGCCGACCCCCGCCATGGCGAGGTAGATGAGTTCGGGGGTGGTGGGCACCGGGGGCACCGCCGCGTCGGCGACGACGAGGGACTCGCGAGTGAACACCTGGAGCTGCTCGAGGGCGACGGGCCCGGGTAGGAAGCCGAGCGCGGCCTGGGGTTGCGCGAACTGGATGGTGAGAAGGGTGAGCAGGACGGCGAGCTGCAGCAGCGGTTGCACGGGAGCGGGGACCTTGGCCGCCCTCGCGATGGCTCCGGTCAGGGCCATTGCCGCGATGATGGCGAGCACGGGCACCACCCAACGGGCCGAGTCGAACAGCGGCACGAGGGTGCTGGCCGCGCACATGATGGCCAGGGCTGCTGCAGCAGAGGCCGCCGGGCGCGCCCTGTCGAGTGCCTTCATCGGGCACCGACTCGAAGATCGGCCACGGCAGCGCGCCAGGCAGCGGCCACCGACGCCGGGCGTGAGGTGACCACGGCTGCCTGCCAGCCCGCAGCGCGCAAAGTCGCGCAGGTGTGACCTGCCGCAAGCGAATCGGGGGCAAACCACGCGGCGGTATCGGTGACGAGCGCAAGACCCAGATGGCCGGCCGAGCGAGCTGCACGGCCGGCCAATGCTGCGGTGATGTCGGCGTCGCTGGCGACGGCTGCGATGACCAGTTCGTCGCGGACCGGAGGTACATTGACCTCAGCTGCTGGCCACGCTTCGACCAACGACAGCGTGGTGAGCACCTCGGCTTCGCCCACGTCACCGCTCCCCGCGCTGACCAATGTCCGGCCGTCGGTCGTGATGAGTCGCACGCTCCAGCCGCGACGCAATAGGTGCACCGCGGCACTTGCTCCCGCGCTCAGTGTGCGTTCGAGTGATGATGCCGCGCCGTCGCCGCCGTGACGGGGCCCTCGCAGGTCGATGAGCACGCTCGCGCGATTGGTCCACGGCACCTCTTCGCGACGCACCATGAGTTCATCGATGCGGGCCGACGCCCGCCAGTGAATGCGCCGGAGGTCATCGCCGTGGCGGTACTCGCGGGGCACCACGTCGTCGTCTCCGCGAGCGGCCAGGGCCAGTGACGTGCCCTCGCCACGCCCCCTGGCCTCCGCTCCCATGACGGCACCGTCCAATTCCTCGATCTGTGGCACCACGAGTACCGGCGTCGTCGTCCGGAAGGTGCGGGTCAGGCGCACGAGGCCGAAGGGATCGACGGCGGTGATCGATAGCGGACCGAGTTCATAGCGTCCGCGTCGGGCCGCTGGGAGTGGGTAGGTCGTGATCCGCGATCCGGCCGCCTCGACGCGCTCGAAGATGCGCGTGGCAGGCGGGCCAAGCTGGGGCGGCATGGCATCTGACAGGAGCAGGGTGCCCGTGCGAGAGCGAGACAGGTTGGTGATCGTCAACTGCACTTCGCCGACGGTGCCCACCGGCACCTGCGGGGGTGTCACGCTCCTTTCGGCACCGAGGCGGAAGTGTGTGCGAGCCACGAGCACCACGCAAACGCACGGCAGGGCAAGCAGGAGGATCGCAATGCGGAGCAGGTCACGCTGCTCGGAGATGAGTGCGCCGACACCGAGGCCGAGTCCGACGGCAATGAGGCCCTTGCCGCGGAAGGTCAGTCCGCGCAGCGCGCGCTTCACGGACCTGCGGGAACCGGCACGCGCTCCACGGTCTCGGCCACGACCGCGGCGGGCGTGATGCGCGCCAGGTGAGCGTCGGTGCTCAGCAGGAGCCGATGGGCGAGCACGGGGCCGGCGAGGCGCTGCACGTCGTCGGGCAGGGCGTAGGAGCGACCCGCCAGGGCGGCCGACGCACGGGCGGCCCGCACGAGGTGGAGGGCCGAGCGGGGTGAGGCGCCGAGCCGCACCCGCGGGCTCGTGCGCGTGGTGGCAACGAGGTCGACGATGTAGGCGTGCAACGCGGGGGAGACGTGGACGCGGCGCACGGCCTCGATCATCTCTCGCACCTCGGTCGCGTCGGTGACCGCCGTGATGCTCTCGAGCGGGTCATCGGCGCCGTGGGACTCCAGCAACGCGATCTCGCTGTTGCGGTCGGGGTAGCCCATGTTGACGCATGCCATGAAGCGATCGCGCTGCGCTTCGGGCAGGGGATAGGTGCCCTCCATCTCGGCGGGGTTCTGCGTGGCTATCACCATGAAGGGCTGGCCAAGGAGGTAGGTGGTGCCGTCGACGGTGACCTGGCCTTCCTCCATGCATTCGAGCAGTGCCGACTGAGTCTTGGGGGAGGCGCGGTTGATCTCGTCGCCGACGACGATGTTGGCGAAGATGGCGCCGGGCTTGAACTCGAAGTCGCGGGTGTCGCGGTTGTAGACGTTGACGCCGACGACATCGCTGGGCAGCAGGTCGGGTGTGAACTGGATACGACGCACTGAGCAGCCCAGGGAGCGGGCCAGGCTCTTGGCGAGCATGGTCTTGCCCACGCCCGGGACGTCCTCGACCAGCAGGTGTCCGCCGGCAAGGAGCACCGTGAGGGCCGTCTGCACGGTCTCGGGCTTGCCGGAGATCACCGTCTGGACGGACGTCCGTACGCGGGAAGCGGCAGCCAAGTCCGACGGGGGTGGCTGCGCCGACCCGCCGGACCGGGGAGCCGTCGTCTCGGGGGTCGAGGTCACCTGAGGATTCTCACCCGAGAACGCCAAGGAGGCCACCCTGGGGGACCGGCCGCCATCGCAGGCGGGAGGATGCCCCCATGGCAACCGTGCACCCGGCCCAGTTGGGCCGATTCTTCGAGGACTATGTCGTCGGCGACACCTACCAGCATCCGTTCGGCCGCACGATCTCGGAGACCGACTCCACGTGGTTCACCCTGCTGACCTGCAACACCAATCAAAACCACTTCAATGCCCACCTGGCGCAGTCCAACCCGATCACCCAGGGGCGCATCATCGTCAACTCGGGACTCACGGTCGCCCTGGTGCTGGGCCTGTCGGTCATCGACATGAGCCAGAACGCCGTGGCCAACCTCGGCTGGACCGACATCAAGCTCACGCACCCGGTCTACGTGGGCGACACGATCTACGCCGAGAGCATCTGCATCGACAAGCGCGAGAGTTCGTCGCGCCCAAAGATGGGCATCATCACCATGAAGACCCGGGGGCTCAACCAGGACGGCGACGAGGTCGTCTCGTGGGTCCGCACGGTGATGATCCCCAAACGGTCGTCGGGCATCGGGCAGGACTACTTCCCCGAGGCCAAGTCCGGCCCGCTGGCGATGCCGGAGGCGTGATGGCGAGGGTGCGCCGCAGGTCCTAGGGACTGGGCTCGCGCGGCGGCACCGGCGGTGGCACGTCGCACGTGCGCCCGGCCGGGCGATCCGCGAAGCGATCGGCGATCCACGTGACCACCTGTGGTCCGGCGGTGATGGCCGCCTCCATGTGGTCGACATCGCCCATCCACAGCATGGAGAGCGTTGATCCGGCATTGCACCACTTCTCCTGCAAGATCGCGTTGGGCCAGGGCAGGACGACCTGGTCGGCCAGGCCCTGCGCAACCATGACCGGCATGTCGCGAGGCAGCGGCCCGGGCGTCTGCTGGTCGACGACGGCCTTCCACTGCGGCTGCGTCAGCGGGTTGACCTCGAAGAACGACTGCCCGAGCTTGCTGCGCGCAAGGCCCTCTAGGGCGCCCAGATCGATGCACTCCTCGGCGATGCGCTCGTAGTTGTTGATGCCCGCCTTCGTCACGACCCCGTCGAAGGGAAGGGAGGGCTCGATGGCGCTCCAGGCAATGGCCGCCTCCGGGCCGATGACCCAACCCACGGCCCCCGCCCACTGGGCATCCACGATGGGGGTGAGTTCGGCCGCGGGTGCGGCCGCGGCGACACCGACCAGGTCGAGGTCGGGTGCCTTGGCGCGCGCCAGTGCACCGGCCCACAGCGCCGAATGTCCACCCTGCGAGTGACCGTAGACGGCGTAGCGGTTGCTCGCCTGTGCCTCGGGCCACGAGCGGATCGCACGGACGGAGTTGACGACGTCGTTGACCTCGGCCTCGGCCACGAGGAAGAGCTCGGGCCCCGGCGTGCCAAGGCCGACGTAGTCGGTGGCCACGACGACCCACCCGAGCGTGAGCATCTGCTCGAGCCAGCCGGACATGTCGTTGGTTCCGCGCGGTGAGCGCGATGGCGCGCAGGCGTCGCCCATGCCGACCGTGCCGTGCGCCCACGCCACGACGGGGCGGCCTTCGGGAGGCGCGGGGGAATCGGGGACGAAGACCATGGCGCCGGAGACCGCAGGGGTGCCATCGGGACGCTCAGACACATAGAGCATGCGGTAGGCGCGGGCACCCTGGAGCTCGAGAGAGTCGGCGGTGTCGGGGAAGGTGAGCGGGGCGGTCCGGATCACCGATCCGGGCGCGACCAGCACGGCCGGAGGCTCGTAGAAGGGGGCGAGCTCTGCCTGCGCCGAGCGGTCCTGGCGCACATTCCCCATCACCACCGCCAAGGACGTGACGGCCCCGGCCAGCAGGATGGCGATGAGGACCAGGAGGACGTTGCGGCCGGGCTTCACGCCGCCAGACTAGGCGGTGCGGTCGCCGTCGTGCGTAGTCTTGAGCCACGCAGAGCTCATTCCGCAATCGCAGCGATCATCGCGACCGCCGTGCTCGTCGTGCCGGCGGCCGAGGCATCGGCGAATCCGGTATTCGAGTTCGACTACCGATCATCCTCGTCCGTGGTGAAACTCGCCGACGGCACGTGGCTGATGATGACCTCCGACATTCCATCGGGCAAGACGTCCGGACCCTCGCCAAACCGACCGTGTCCTTCGCCAAGTCGAAGGCGACGGTGTCGTGGCAGTTCCCCGTGGGAGCCGCGACGCCCGACGGCTTCATCATCGAGCGCAAGAGCGGCTCCGCCTGGGTGCAGGGGGCCGGCGTGGGGGCCGACAAGCGCAGGTTCGTGACCACCGTGGCCTCGCTAGGCAAGAAGGCGGGCAAGAAAGTGACGGTCAGAGTGGTGGCCATCCTGGGAGACCAGCGCGCCGAGTCACCGTCGGCGGCAGCGCGCGTGCCGAAGCGCTAGTTGCTCTCCAGGTCGGCCTTCAAGGCATCGAGCGTCGCGCGCATCGTCTGTCGATTGCGGGTCGCCGCGTCGTAGCCGCGTCCGACGGGCAGGCCCGCCGGCTTGGCGAGCACGCCCAGCACTCCGTCGCGGCGGTCGGTCCACCGCTGGGTGACGCGGGTACACCCGTCGGGCAGTGCCTCGAGCTCGAAGGCCCACCGCGCGATCGGGAACGGCCCGACGTTGACGTCGAAGGCAAAGCGCCTCTCGCTCTGGGCCACCACGACGCGGCACTGGGTGCGCCACGACAGGCGCGCCCTGTTGAGCCCCGTGAAGCGATCGCCTACCGCCCATGCCCCGGTGCCGGAGTTACGCATGGCGCCGGTGGCCTCGGGGCTCCAGCGACCGTATTCGCAGGGGTCGCTGACGGCCGACCACACCGCGGAGGCGGGCGCATCGATGGTGACGATCTCGACGACCTCGTAGGGGCTCATGTCAGTCCTTGACGAAGATGTGGACGAGGTCGAGGTGCTCGCGGATGGGCTCCTGCGTCAGGTGGGGGGCCACTCGCTCGCGGAAGCGCACGAAGATGCTGTCGTCGACGACATCGAGCGCCTCCATGTTGGACTCGAAGATCCCGATGCCGCGGATCACGCCGCCCTCGCGATCGCCGGTGACCAGGATCAGGTCCTCCGACGGGTTGAGGACGCCGAACTCGTCGGCGAAGGTGATGTAGGCGTCGAGGACCTCGTCGAACGCCTCGGGCTTGACGAACATCGTGTATTCGATGACGGTGCTCATGGGCCTCCCGATTGGTTGCCACAGACTAGGGCCCGGCTAATGGTGGGCGATGGGGAGGGTGCCCAGATCGTGCTCGATGATGTCCCGGTCCTCGTTGTCGAGGTCGACGGCGATGCGATAGGCGAGGTTGCGTTGCTCGCGAGCGGCGTCCATATCGCCGAGCATGGCGTACGCGCGGGCCATCGCCTCATGTGCCGAGGCCGGTATGAAGTCCTCCACGCGTTCGGACTCGGCGATGTCGAGGCAGCGCTGCGCGTGGAGTAGGGCGAGGTCGCCGTGGCCGAGCACCGCGTGGACGCGACTGCACTGCCACTCGCCGATCGCCCACTGGGAGGCTGCACCGACGCGTCGCCAGTGCCACAGGCTCGCCTCCGCCGTGGCCACCATGGCCTCATCGTGAATGGCGGTGCGCGCATCCATGTCGAGGTAGGTCCACGTGAGGTGGAACAGGTCCATCGCGATCTGGCGCTCGCTTTCGATCGACAGGGTGTCGGTGCCGAGGCCGGTGATGATGCGCGGGCCGGCGGGGGTGTGGTAGGCGGCGATCAGGTGGGGGGTGAGATCCGCGGAGACGGCGATGGGGCCCACTGCGCCGAGGGAGTCCAGGTGGCGGCGCACGCGATCGACATCGGGGTGGGCCAGGGTCAGCGAGATCAGGCGCGCCTCGCTCGCGGGGAGGCGGAGCGCAACGGGGTCGCCGTCCCATTCGATGATGTGCGGCCCCACTCCGTCGAGGGGGAGTCCGCCATCGGCGGGAAGGGTGATGCGCCAGGTGAGCGCATCGCGCGCCATCTCGGTGACGGCCCCGGGCGCTTCGGTGCTCGCACTTGCCGTCGCCGCGATGTCGGGGGAGCGCAGCACCCAGGTGGCCAGGTGTGTCTCCTGCGCGTGATCGAGGTCGAACCAGCGGGGGCGGTCGGGTGCCGGGGCGGCGGGGTCGATGGCGATGACCTCGGCGTAGGTCGACTCGCCCGTGCGCACGACGCGGTTGTGCGTTGCCATCCGCGCGTGCGCACCGCCGCCAGCGACGGGGACCCCCAGCCGTTTGTCGAGCCACGTCGCTCCTGCCTCGAGGTCCGGTGACGTGACGACCACATGATCGATAACGGTGGGTGGCACGGGCTCGGGCACGCGAGCAGGCTAACGTCGGCGCCTTCGGCGAAAGGACGCGGATGGATGCGACGGCGGGCGGCCCGAGGCTGCTGCTGACCTATGTCGGGGCGGGTGCGCTGGCCGGCACCCTCTCGGGGCTCCTCGGCGTCGGCGGGGGAATCGTCCTCGTGCCGCTGCTCGTGCTTGTCCTGAAGTGGGAGCACAAGCCGGCCCAGGCGACCGCTCTCGTCCTTGTCTCGATGGCCGCGCTCGCCGGGGTCTGTGGCTACGCCCTGTCGGGGGACGTGGCCGTCGTCCCGGCCCTGTTCATCCTGATCGGTGGCCTCGTCGGTGCGTGGGTCGGCGCGATCGTCGTGCAGCGCGTGCACTCGTACGTGCTTCAAGTGGCCTTTGGCATGGTGATGATTGCCGCGGCCGTTCGCCTCGCCTGGCCGGTGGGACCCGGCGGCGTGCCCATCGATTCGTCCCCGGCCCTGACGCCGGCGCTCACCGTCGCCTTCGTCGTCAGTGGCCTGGCCATGGGCCTGCTCTCCGCTCTCTTCGGCATCGGTGGCGGCATCGTGCTGGTCCCGATACTCGTCACCCTGCTGGACTTCGATCAAAAGCTCGCGGCTGGCACCTCGCTGGCCGTCATGATCCCGATTGCCCTGCTCGGCGCGCTTCGACTGTCGCGAGCGGGGCTGACCCAGTGGTCCGCGGGATGGCGCATCGGCCTGGGCGGACTCGTCGGCGGACTCGTCGGCGCCCAAATGGCACTGCGGCTGCCCACCGAGGTGCTCGCTTGGATCTTCGGTGCGCTCCTGGTGTTCGTGGGGGCTCGGATGATCTGGACAGGCGTGCGCACGGGACGGGAACTGCGCGAATCGCCTGTTTGAGGGCGTTCCTTACGACTTCATGGGGGATTGCATGAGACGTCCCCCTGAACCTTGGAGTTTCTCCCGTGGCCCAGGGGCGGCGTTCGGGTTACGGTAGGAGCACCCCTCGTCAGATCCCCCCCGAACTGGCGAGGGGTCCTTCCATGCCCGCCTAGGTCAGTGGCCGGGGGTAGCGATCGCGGAGCAGTTCGAACTCCAACAGCAGGCGCTCATCGTGATCGGTGAGGGCCACTCCCGCGTGCAGCGCCGAGTGGGTAGCGACCCGCCGGTTGGGGTTACGCCGCAGGGCGCCCCGAGGTCCTACGTCCCCGCTCGCATGACCTGCTCGGCGTAGGACGCGAATGCCTTGCAGCCATCCTTGGTCATGCTGCCGTCGGCGTTGAGCCACTCAGGGTTGGTCATCGAGAGGGCATTCCAGCTAAAGATCCGGACGTTGGGGTAGGTCTCGGCCAGGCCAGTGATGGCCGCGTTGGTGTCCTGCTCGAAGGTGTATCGCTCAGGATCGTCGGGCACTTGGATAGTGGTCCATACGACCACGCGATCCGGACCAAGAATCTTCATCAGCCCATCGAGTTCGCTCGCGGTGGCCCCACCATTGGCGCCGAGGTGGATGAGGACTCCGCCGGGAATGCTGTCGTCGATGGCGCGTAGGTCGAAGGCGACGGCGTCGACGCGTCGGTCGGAGACCGCATCGACCTCGAAGCCCAGTTTGCGCAGGCAGGGCTTCACGCTGACCAGCACATAGTCCCCGAAGGCCAGCACCTCACCGGTGTAGGGGCTAGGAGCCGAGGGCAGCGCACCGGGCGACGACGTCGACGCAACGACAGGCGTCCGGGCGGGCTCGACTTGCGGATCTGCCGACAGGGGCCCCCCGGCCACGAGAATGGCTGTCCAGATGCCCGCGGTGAACGCAACGAGCATCAGCACGACAAGACCGAGGGTCCGCACCCAGTCCATGGCACATCCGAATGTAGTGGCGTGCTATGGCCCCGTCAGTGAAATGCGCGTCGCGCCCTGCGGGAAAACCTCGATCTACGAGGACGCAAGCAGCGGAGTGATGTCGGTGACGATCTCGCCCGGCTTGGTCTTGGGCGCGTAGCGCTTCACGGTGGTGCCGTCGGGGGCGACCAGGAACTTCGTGAAGTTCCACTTGATGGAGGATCCGAGGAGCCCTCCGGCGCGCTCTTTGAGGAAGGCGAAGACCGGGTGGGTCGACTTGCCGTTGACGTCGATCTTGGTGGATAGGGGGAAGGTCACACCGTAGTTGACGCGGCAGAACTCCTCGATCTGAGTGTCATCGCCGGGCTCTTGATGAGCGAACTGATCGCAGGGGAAGCCGAGGACGACGAGCCCCTGCGGGCCGAGCTCCTCGTGCAGCTTCTGCAGGTCGTCATACTGCGGCGTGAAGCCGCACTTGCTCGCGGTGTTGACGACGAGCACGGGCTTGCCGGCGAACTCAGACAGTTGAACCTGCTTGCCGTGGTTGTCGATGAAGGAGAGGTCATAGAGGGAGTCGGCCATGCCGCTACTCTCCCACTATCCTGCGGAGCGTGCCTGATTCCCGATCAGCAGACGCCCTGCCGACGGTTGGCCGCGTGGGCCTGGCCGCCGTCCTTCTCATTGCCGGGATCGGGCACTTTCTCTCCCATGACGCCTTCCTCGCCCAGGTTCCCCCGTGGATGCCCCTGCCGTCGGCCGTCGTCTACGTCTCGGGTGTCGTCGAAGTGGCCCTCGGCCTCGCGCTCCTGCTGGTCGTGCGGCACCGGGCCGCGGTCGGCTGGGTGGTGGCGGCCTTCTTCGTCATCGTCTTCCCCGGCAACATCTGGCAGTTCATCGAGGGGCGCGATGCCTTCGGGCTCGACACCGACGCCGCCCGATTCATTCGACTGCTCTTCCAGCCGGTGCTCGTCGTTTGGGCCCTGTGGTGCACCGGTGCCCTGGCCCAGATTGCCCATGGGCGCGCCAGGCCTGCCGGTGAGTGACAGGGTGTGAGCGTGCGCCGTCACGTTCGCCGGGCTACGGCCGTCGCAGCACTGGCCTTCGCGCTGTGCGCCTGCTCGGGCAATACCGACAGATCCGTGGCGGAGCCGACCGCTGACGCCACAGACAGGATCGACTGCGCGATCACACTCAACGCGATGGGCGAGTACGGCACGGCCGTACTCGACCTCGCCGCCAGCGTGCAGGCCAATGACTCGATGTCGGCGATCGCCGCAGCCGACGCCATGCTCTACGCCATCGGCCAGCTCATGCCCACGATCGAGGCGGTCGGGGAGCCCGCCGAGGAGTTTGCCGCGCACGCCTGGGCGGTGGCCGCCCTGATCAAGAGCTCGGCAGCCAACGGCACCTCGATGCAGGAGACCCTGCCCAAGATCACCGAGGCCTTCAAGGACCCCGCCTTCGACACCGGCGGCGATGCCCTTCAGGACTACGTCGACACCCGGTGCCCCGCGCCGGCCCAGGAGTAGCCGATGAGCGTCCACTACCGATCGTGCAATCTGTGCGAGGCCTCGTGCGGCCTGGAGATCACCGTCGAGGCCAACCTCGTCATCGGCATCCGTGGCGATCATCACGACCCGATGAGCCGCGGCTACCTGTGCCCCAAGGGTGTGGCATGGCAGGACCTGCACAACGACCCCGATCGGCTGCGCCATCCGGTGCGACGCACGGCCACGGGCTGGGAGCGGATCGGCTGGGATGAGGCATTCGATCTCGTGGCGTCGCGGCTGCTGCAGACCAAGGAGCAGCACGGCGGCGATGCGATCGCGTTCTACCTCGGCAATCCCATCGCTCACGGGTGGGGGCCGATCATCCTCATCCCGATGCTGCTCAAGGCGCTGGGCACAAATCAGCGCTACTCCGCCGCCAGCGTCGATCAGCAGCCGCAGCACCTGCTGAGCTACCTGCTCTTCGGCTCGCCCCTGCTGCTGCCCGTGCCCGATGTCGACCGCACCGACTTCCTCCTGGTCGTCGGCGGCAACCCGCTGGTGTCCAACGGTTCGATCATGACCGCCCCCAACATCAAGCGACGCCTCGAGGGGATCCGTGAGCGCGGCGGTCGCGTGGTCGTCGTCGACCCACGCCGCACCGAGACGGCGCGCATCGCCGACGCGCACCACTTCATCCGGCCGGGCACCGACGTCTACCTGCTCGCGGCCATGGCCCAGGTGCTCTTTGCGGAGGGCGTGGTGAAGCCCGGTGCGGCAGCGGCCTACGTCGACGGCATCGAGGCGGTCGGCCGCATGGTGTCGCCGTTCACCCCGGAGGCCGTGGCCGAGGTCACGGGGATCGGGGCGGAGGAGATCCGGCAGTTGGCGCGCGACTTCGCCGGCGCGAAGCGCGGCGCCGTCTACGCGCGGCTGGGGGTGTGCCAGACCGTCTACGGCACGAGTGCCTACTGGCTGGTGCACGTCCTCAACGTCCTGGCGGGCCGGCTCGACGTGCCCGGCGGCTGGATGCTCGCGACCCCGGCCTTCGACCTGCCGGTCATCGGCGCCAAGACCACCGATCTCATCGGCTACGACCGCTGGCGCTCGCGCGTGCGCGGCATCCCCGAGGTGGCTGCTGAGTTCCCGACCGTCACCCTCGCCGACGAGATCCTTACGCCGGGCGACGGCCAGGTGCGCGCCATGGTGATCGTCGCGGGCAACCCCGTGCTCACCGTGCCCGACGGCCGCCGCGTCGACGAGGCATTGGCCGACCTGGACTTCCTGGTGTCGGTCGACTACTACGTCAACGAGAGCAATCGCCACGCCGACGTGATCCTGCCGCCGACCGCCGCTCTCGAGCGCGAGGAGTTCGACGTCGTCTTCCCGGCCGTCAGCGTGCGCAACCACGTGCGCTGGGGCCCGCAGGTCCTGCAGCCCGCTCCCGACACGCGCTCAGATGCCGAGATCCTCATGGCCCTGCTCGTCCGTATCGAGGCGTCCACGATGGGACCGCGCCGGGCGCAGGCACTCGATCGGGCGCGGCGGCGGCTTCTCCCGCGCCGGCTCGTCGACATCGCCTTGCGCATCGGCCCGTGGGGGATTCGCCACGGACGCCGACTCTCGCTGCGCAAGGTGCAGAAGTATCGACATGGCCTCGACCTGGGCCCGCTCGAGCCGGTGCTGCCGGGGCGCCTGATGACCGAGGGCAAGCGCATTCGGCTCGACCACCCGGTGGTGGTGGCGGACTGGCCCCGCGTCGTGGCAGGCCTGGAGAGCGCGCGGGCGGATGCGGCGGGAGACGGGCTGCTTCTCATCGGACGTCGCCATCTGCGCAGCAACAACTCGTGGATGCACAACAGCGAGCGACTGACCTCCGGCAGCAATCACTGCTCACTGCTGATGAATCCTGCAGATGCTGCCGTGCGCAGCCTGCACGAGGCCGACGAGGTCTGCGTGGGATCGCGAGTGGGGGAGATCGCCGCCCAGGTGGCCATCACCGACGACGTGATGCCCGGTGTCGTGTGCATGCCCCACGGCTGGGGGCACGGATCGCGCGATGGGGTGGGCTGGCAGCACGCGGCGGCGCAGCCCGGCGCTAGCGTCAACGACATCACCGACGACCTGCGCTACGACCCGGTGAGCGGCAACGCGGCCGTGACCGCGCTGCCGGTGACCGTGCGCGCGGCAGCCTCCTGACCTACGGGGCCTTGATCACCTTGATCTGCGGCAGGGGATACAGGGGCGGCGAGGGCTGGTTGGCCGTCGCGGGACCGTCCGGCACGTCCCACACATTGACCTCGCCCTTGCACTTCTGCTTGACCGGCACGCCGTAGACGCCCGCCTTGGCGGGCCAGCCGATGGTCAGGGGGAAGTAGGTGGGGGAATTGAAGGCCGGCCGCGTGCCGGTGAGCGTGTAGACGACCTTGGCGGAGCCGCTCGAGGAGCGCTTCGTGGAGACCTTCCAGCCGTCGACTTTCCCGGGCTGCACGGTGCGGAAGGACGCGTCGAGGTAGACGACCACCGTGTCGATGCCGACCTCATTGGCCAGGCAGCCGTGCTGGAGTTCGAGCCTGATGGTGGATGTGCGGCCGGCGTACGCCGGATCACCCTCGAGGTCGACGATGGCGTGAGCCGAGGCCGGCCCTGCGCTGACGACGACAGTGCAGGCCGCGATCGAGGCGATGATCGAGGCGCGGACGAATCGAGTATTCATGCGGCCACTGTCCTACAT
>VGBL01000025.1 GCA_016870515.1 Actinomycetota bacterium
AAGAAGGCCGCGCCCGTCAAGAAGGCCGCGCCCGCCAAGAAGGCCGCCCCGGCCAAGAAGGCCGCGCCCGCGAAGAAGAAGCTCGCCGTCCGCGAGGACGAGTCCCTGTGGACTCCCGCCGAGATCGCCGAGGTCAAGAAGGAACTCCAGAAGGACGTCCTGCGCCTGCAGGAGGAGATCAAGGTCACCGAGGCGGATATCGCCGAACTAGTCGCCGACTCCGGAGATGGTGCGGGAGACGACCAGGCCGATGCAGGCAGCAAGACCTTCGAGCGCGAGCAGGAGATGAGCCTGGCCAATAATTCGCGCGACATGCTCCTGCAGACCGAGCATGCGCTGGCGCGCATCGCCAACGGCACCTATGGCATCTGCGAGTCATGTGGCAAGCCCGTTGGCAAGTACCGACTGCAGGCATTCCCGCGCGCGACGATGTGCGTCGCCTGCAAGCAGATTGAGGACCGCCGCGTACTCTGACGGGGTGACCGATTCCGACAAGGCGACGCCCGACGTAGCGGCGCCTCCCGGCCCGCGTCCCAGGCTCGTATGGGTCACCGTCGCGGTCGCCCTCGGGGTCGTGGTGATCGACCAGGTCACGAAGGCCCTTGCCGTCGCCTACCTCAGGCCGCGGATCCTGGCGGGCGAGGTGCCCGTCGAAATCCTCGGACCGGTCCTGAAACTCACCTACACCGAAAACACCGGCGCGGCCTTCGGCATGGGCACCGGCTTCACGTGGATCTTCGCCGCCATCGCCGTCGTGGTGTCGATCGTCATCTTGCGCACGGCGACGCGCATCGGGAGCGTCGCCTGGGCCATTGCCCTCGGCGGTCTCCTCGGTGGGGCCGTGGGCAACCTCATCGACCGGCTCACGCGACCACCCGGCATTGGCCAGGGCTATGTTGTCGACTTCCTGCAGTTGCCCAACTGGCCCGTCTTCAACGTCGCTGACATGTCGATCGTGGGATCAGCCATCCTGATGGTCGTCCTCACCATCCGCGGTGTCGAGCTCAATGGCGCGAAGCGCACATCGTCAGTGCGCTGACGTCGACCATGACCGAAATTCGACGACTCCCGGTGCCCGAGGGGCTCGTCGGCGAGCGCGTCGACGCTGGCCTCGCGCGCATGCTCGGCATGTCGCGCAGCGCAGCCGCATCGCTCATCGAAAGCGGCGGGGTACTTCTCGACGATGCCGTGGCCGCGAAGTCCGATCGTCTGATGGACGGCCAGTGGCTCGAGGTGACTTTCCCGGAGGCCCCGTCGGAGCGCGCGCCCCAACCGGTCGAGGGAATGCGCATCCTCTACGACGATGACGACCTCGTCATCGTGGAGAAGCCGGTCGGCGTTGCTGCGCATCCGAGCCCGGGTTGGGAGGGCCCGACCGTGATCGGGGGTCTCGAGGCCGCCGGATACCGGATCTCCACCTTTGGTGCTGCCGAGCGGCAGGGCATCGTGCACCGCCTCGATGTCGGCACGACCGGCGTGATGGCCGTGGCCAAGAGCGAGTCGGCGTACACCCACCTCAAGGCGCAGTTCAAGGACCGCACGGTGCGCAAGGTGTACCGCGGCATCGCCCAGGGCCACCTGGACCCACTCAGCGGCACTATCGACGCGCCGATCGATCGCCACCCGACCGCTGATTACCGCAGGGCCGTCGTCGCGGGGGGCAAGCCCAGCGTCACGCATTACGACACCGTCGAGGCGTTCCCGTACGCCAGCCTGCTCGATATCGACCTCGAGACCGGGCGCACCCACCAGATCCGCGTGCACCTGTCGGCGATGCGGCACCCGCTCGTCGGCGACCTCACCTATGGCGCGGACCCGACGTTGGCCGACCGGCTCGGACTGACGCGCCCTGCGCTCCACGCGGCCCGCCTGGAGATCACGCACCCGTCGACGGGGGAGCGCCTGTGCTTCGAGTCAGCCGACCCGCCGGACTTTGCCGAGGCACTGCGACGGCTGGCGGACGGCGCCTAGTCATCGGTGGCGTGCCGAGACCGTGCGCCACTCAGGTCCCAGGGGTCACCCGGGCGCGTCGGGGGACGAAGGGTGTCGGCTCCCCGGACTAGGGTGGGCCGATGACCACGGGAGGCTCGGGCGGGGACTTCGTCCACCTCCACGTACACACCGAATACTCCATGCTCGACGGCGCGAGCCGCCTTGACGATCTCATGTCGGAGGCTGCTCGCCAGGGCATGTCGGCCATCGCCATGACCGATCACGGCAACCTCTATGGTGCCTACGACTTCTACAAGGCGGCGCGCTCGGCTGGGATCAAGCCGATCATCGGACTCGAGGGCTATTACGCGCCGCAGGGCCGGTTCGAACGCCGTGCCTTCGACTTCGGCGGCGGCTTCGACGAGGGCAATTCCGAAGACGGCTCTGGAGGTCGGGGCACGCAGAGCTACACCCACATGACCCTGTGGGCCGAAAACACCGCGGGCATGCACAACCTCTTCCGGCTCGCTTCCCTGGCGAGCCTGGAGGGCTACTACTTCAAGCCGCGCTTCGATCGCGAGATCCTCCAGACCTATGCCGCCGGCCTCATGGGCACCACCGGCTGCCCCTCGGGCGAGGTCAATCGCTGGCTCCAGGCGGGCGACTACGACCGCGCGCTGGCGGCGGCCGCGGATATGCGCGACATCCTCGGCAAGGGCAACTACTTCTGCGAGGTCATGGATCACGGCCTGTCGATCGAACGCCGCTTCCGCGAGGATCTGCTCCGCATCGCGAAGGCCCTCGAGCTTCCCCTTGTCGCCACCAACGACCTGCACTACGTGCACGCGGGCGATGCCGACACGCACGACGTGCTGCTCTGCATCGGCACCCGCACCACGATGGACGACCCCAAGCGTTTTCGCTTCGACGCGCGCGACTTCTACCTGAAGACGTCGGCCGAGATGCGAGATGTGTGGAAGGAACTCCCCGAGGCCTGCGACAACACTCTGATCATCGCTGAGCGCTGCGATGTCACCTTCAACGAGGGCGCCAATCTGCTGCCGCGCTTTCCCGTGCCCAAGGGGGAGTCCGAGGAGTCCTGGCTAATCGCCGAGGTGGAGCGCGGCCTGGCTCGGCGCTACCCCGCAGGCGTGTCCGACGCCGTGCGCCAGCAGGCGACCTACGAGCTCGGCGTCGTGACGCAGATGGGCTTCCCCGGCTACTTCCTCGTGGTCGCCGACCTCGTGCGCCACGCCAAGGACAACGGCATCCGCGTGGGACCGGGCCGCGGGTCGGCCGCGGGAGCCATGATCGCCTATGCCCTGGGTATCACCGACCTCGATCCGATCAAGCACGGCCTGCTCTTCGAGCGATTCCTCAACCCTGAGCGCATCTCCATGCCCGACATCGACATCGACTTCGACGAGCGTCGACGGGCCGACATGATCCGCTACGCCACGGAGAAATACGGCGAGGAGCGCGTTGCCCAGATCGTCACGTTCGGGTCCATCAAGGCCAAGGCGGCCGTCAAGGATGCTGCCCGCGTGCTCGGCTACCCCTACGTCCTTGGTGATCGCATCACCAAGGCGATGCCGCCGTCGGTGATGGGTAAAGACATCTCGCTCGCCGGCATCTTCGAGACCACCCATTCCCGCTACGGGGAGGCCACCGAGTTTCGCACGCTCTACGGCTCCGACCCCGATGTTGCCAAGGTTGTCGACACCGCGCGCGGCCTCGAAGGACTTAAGCGTCAGCCGGGCGTCCATGCGGCCGGCGTCATCCTGTGCCGAGAGCCGCTCATCGACGTCATTCCGGTGTGGCGACGCGAGCAGGACGGTGCCATCATCACCCAGTTCGACATGGGCGCGTGCGAGGCCCTCGGCCTGCTCAAAATGGACTTCCTCGGTCTTCGCAACCTCTCCGTGCTCGATGACTGCCTCGAGCACATCCAGCTCAACCGCGGCGACACCGTCGTGCTCGAAGACCTGCCCCTCGCCGACGACCCGACCTTCGCCCTGCTCTCGCGGGGCGACACCCTCGGCGTCTTCCAACTCGACGGTGGCCCTATGCGCGCGCTGCTGCGCTCCATGCAGCCGGACTCCTTCAAGGACATCTCCGCGGTGCTCGCGCTCTACCGACCCGGCCCCATGGGCGCTAATGCTCACATCGAATACGCCGACCGCAAGAACGGTCGCAAGCCGGTCGTGCCTATCCATCCCGAACTCGCTGAGCCGCTGGCCGAGATCCTGGGCGACACCTACGGCCTGATCGTCTATCAGGAGCAGGTCATGGCGATCGCGCAGAAGCTTGCGGGCTACTCCCTCGGCAGCGCCGACCTGCTGAGGCGCGCCATGGGCAAGAAGAAGAAGGAGATCCTGGACAAGGAATACGTGCCCTTCCGCGAGGGCATGCTCGCCAATGGATTCTCCGACGCGGCGATCGCGACCCTGTGGGACATCCTGGTGCCGTTCTCCGACTATGCCTTCAACAAAGCGCACACAGCCGGCTACGGCCTGGTGTCCTTCTGGACCGCCTACCTCAAGGCCAATTACTCCCAGGAATACATGGCGGCGCTCCTCACCTCCGTGAAGGACGACAAGGACAAGTCGGCCGTCTACCTCAATGAATGTCGCCGCATGGGCATCAAGGTGCTCCCACCCGACGTCAATGACTCCGATTTCGACTTCACGCCGCGCGGGAGCGACATCCGCTTCGGCCTGTCGGCGATCCGCAATGTGGGGGCCAACGTCGTCGAGTCCATCATCGCCACGAGGCGTTCCCACGGCCGGTTTGCTGACTTCATGGACTTCATCGGGGCGGTCGACGCCTCGGTGTGCAACAAGCGCGTGGTCGAGAGCCTGATCAAGGCGGGAGCCTTCGACTCCCTCGGCCATACGCGTCGGGGCCTGGTGGCTATTCACGACCAGGTGATCGATGCCGCGATCGACCTCAAGCGCGCCGAGGCCATGGGTCAGTTCGACCTCTTCGGCGGGCTCGGTGACCAGACCGGCGACACCGGTATCCGCGTCGCGCCCGATATCCCGCTGACCGAGTGGGAGAAGGACGTCCTGCTCGCCCATGAGCGCGAGATGCTGGGCCTCTACGTTTCCGATCACCCTCTCTTCGGCATCGAGCAACTCCTCGCGCAGTCCACTGACTGCTCGGTGGCGCAGCTCCACGGGGGAGACCGCCCCGACGGCCAGATGGTGACCGTGGGCGGCCTGGTCACCTCGGTCCAGCGCAAGACCACCAAACAGGGGTCGGTCTGGGCCATCGTCACGCTTGAAGACCTCGATGGTGCGGTCGATGTCATGGTGTTCCCGCAGACCTATCTCGCCGCGAGCACCATGCTGGCCCCCGACTCGATCCTGCTCCTGCGCGGCAGGATCGATCGGTCCGACGACGACGGCACGCGGCTAGTCGCCCTGGAGATCACACAGCCCGACGTGAGTCAGGCTCACACCGGTCCGGTGCGGCTGACCATGCCCGCGTCGCGATGCATCCCCCCGGTCGTCGAGCGCCTCAAGGAGATCCTGGCGTTGCATCCGGGCACCACCGAGGTGCACCTGCACCTGGTCACGGCCGAGCGCACGACCGTGATGCGCCTCGATGATCGGCTGCGCGTCACGCCCACCTCCGCGCTGTACGGTGACCTCAAGGCGCTCCTCGGCCCGATCTGCCTGGGCTAGGCGTCTTCGTCGGTCGAAGCCGATTAGTCTCCTCGCGTGCGCATACGAGTGTGGGGCGCGCTTGCGGTGGGCGCCGTCAGTTCCATCGCCCTCGGCGCCCTCTTGGGTCTGCTGTGGGAGCGGCTGGCACCCCGTGTCGCCCTCGTCGTGGCCGGCGATGGCAAGCCCTACCCGGAGGGCTACCAGCCCGAGGAGTTTATGAGCGACGACGGCATAGCCGCCATCCTGTGCGTCCTCGGTGGCCTGCTGATCGGGGCGTGCGTCGCCCTCATCGCGCGCCGCATGAGCAGTCCTGATCAAGCCATGCGGTGGTCTGCGATCGTCGTCGTGCCGCTCGGTGCGCTCGGCACCGCTGCACTGTGGTTCGTTGGCACCCACCTGGGGAGCTTCGACCTCAACGAGGTTGTCCTTGCCTCCGACGTGGGCGACGCGGTGACCGCACCGCTGCGACTGCGCATGCCCGGCGTGCTGGTGCTCTGGCCAGCGGCGAGCGCGCTGGTCGTGTTCTTTGTCGCGGTAGGGGACTGGCTGGCCGACCGCTCTAGGCGGCGGCAATGGGAGCGAGGATCGCTGACGTCAGCCGGATGAGATCTGCGGGCGCGATCTCGACGTCGAGGCCACGTCGACCGGCCGATACGTAGATCGACGTGCAATGCATGGCCGACGAGTCGATGACCGTAGGCAGTGGTGAGCGCTGGCCGACGGGCGAGATGCCCCCGACCACGTAGCCCGTGAGCCGCTCGGCGGCTGACGGCTCGAGCATCCGTGCCCTCTTGCCGCCTCTGGCGCAAGCTAGCGACTTTAGGTCGAGGGTTCCCTCAACGGGCACCACCGCCACGACGGGAGTGCCGTCAACATCGGCAAGCAGGGTCTTGAACACGTGCGAGGGCGTGACGCCGAGTGCCTGCGCTGCCTGCATGCCGAAGTTCACGACGGCGGGATCGTGCTCATAGGCGTGCACGACGTGCGCGATTCCCTCGCGCTGAAGGGCGAGGAGAGCACGGGTGCCCGCAGGCGAGCGCTTGGCCACGGCTAGTTGGGCGAAGGCTCGTCGCGGACGAGGTCGACGGCAGGCAGCGATGGGAGTGCCGCGATAAGAGATGTCTCCCGCCTCAGGAACGCGAGTTCTGCGCGCAGTCGGTCGGCGTCGGTAAAGGCGGCAAGGAGGTCCTGCCGCTGGGGCAGGTCGATCACGACCGCGGCAGCGACGAGGTAGGACAGCACTCGCGGGTCGTCGGGCAGGCTGCTCCCGTCGTCATCGGTGAACATCGACCGGTACTTGACGAACTGCTCGGCCACGGCCGCGGCGAGGGGTTCGGTGTCGCCCCCGGACTCCTCGGGCAGATCCGTCACGGTGGCCTGGAGATAGGGCAGCGACGTGTCAAGCTCGCCGATGCGTACTCGACGTGTCCCCACGGTCACGATGTCGAATCGCCCGTCGTCGAGGGGTGATATCTCGCGCACCGATGTGACCGTGCCGACGTCGAACAGGGCACGGGCGCCATCGGCCCCGACCTCGCGGCCGTCTCGGATCGCGACGACGACGAACTCGCGGTCGGCCTCCGGCAAAGCCTGCAGGTCGGCGACGAGTTGGCGGTAGCGCGGCTCGAAGATGTGCAGCGGCAGCACTAGGCCGGGCACGAGCACGGTCGCTAGTGGGAAGAGGGGGAGGAGTTGCCCAGCGCTCACAATCGCAGGCTAGACCTACAATCTCCCTCATGATCCGGCGCATCGACCTACGCGGCTCCCATATGGATCCCCGCGAGGTGCTCCCGCGCGCGGCGGTCGACGTCGAGCAGGCCGCCGCCACGGTGGCCCCTATCGTCGACGACGTCCGCGAGCGGGGGGCGCAAGCGGTCCTCGACTGGACCGAGCGCATCGACGGCGTACGCCCCGCGTCGCTGAGGGTCCCCGCAAGCGCCATAGCCGATGCGGTGGCGGGCCTGGACCCGGCCGTGCGGGCCGGCCTCGACGAGGCCATTCGCCGTGCCCGGCTCGTGCACGCCGACCAGCGCCGTGTCGATGTCACCACGGTCGTGGTGCCAGGCGGGTCCGTCACCGAGCACTGGGTGCCGGTTGCCCGCGTGGGCCTCTACGTCCCAGGGGGTCGCGCGGTCTATCCCAGCAGTGTGGTGATGAACGTCGTGCCGGCACAGATTGCCGAGGTGGCCTCGCTGTGCGTGGTGTCTCCGGCCCAGCGCGACCACGGCGGACTCCCGCACCCGACGATCCTGGCCGCGTGCGGCCTTCTCGGCATCGACGAGGTCTATGCCGCCGGCGGAGCGCAGGCCGTCGCCATGCTGGCGTTCGGTGTCGACCTGCCGGACGGCCAACGCTGCGAGCCCGTCGACATGGTCACGGGCCCGGGCAACATCTACGTCACGGCGGCCAAGCGGCTGCTGAAGGGTCGCGTCGGCATCGATTCGGAGGCAGGCCCGACCGAGGTGGCCGTGCTGGCTGACGACACCGCCGATCCCGCCCATGTCGCGGCGGATCTGATCAGCCAGGCCGAGCACGACACGATCGCGGCCGCGGTGCTGGTCACGACGTCACCCCAACTTGCCGATGCGGTGGAGGCAGAGGTCCAGTCGCAGTTGTCTCGCACCAAGCATGTCGAGCGCATATCGGAAGCGCTGTCGGGCTCGCAGAGCGGCATCGTGCTCGTCGACGAGATCGAGCAGGGCCTACGCGTGGTCGATGCCTATGCAGCCGAACACCTCGAGATTCACACTCGCGATGCGCGTGCCGTCGCCATGCGGGTGCGCAATGCCGGGGCGATCTTCGTCGGCGGCCACGCACCAGTGTCTCTCGGCGACTACTGCGCCGGCTCCAATCACGTGCTGCCGACCGGTGGGACGGCTGCCCACTGCTCGGGCCTGTCGGTCCAGACCTTCCTGAGGGGCATCCACGTGGTCGACTACGACCGCACTGCCCTCGAGGGTGTCGCCGACCACGTGGTCGCACTCGCACTGGCCGAAGACTTGCCGGGTCATGCGGCCGCCATCACCATCAGGCTCCAGGACTGACCATGCCCTATCAGCCCCCGATCCGCGACGACCTGCGCGGGGCCGCGCCCTACGGCGCACCGCAACTGGATGTGCCCGTGCGACTCAACACCAATGAAAACCCCTTTCCTCCGTCTCCGGCGCTAGCGACCGCGATCGGCGCGGCGGCTGCCGCGGCAGCCGCCGACCTCAACCGCTATCCCGATCGCGATGCGCGCGTTCTACGCCAGCGCCTGGCCGCCTACCTCGGCCGTGAGTCGGGCGTCACGCTGCAGGCAGAGCAGATCTGGGCAGCCAACGGGTCGAATGAGGTGATGCACCACATCTTTTCGGCTTTCGGCGGACCCACTCGCACGGCGCTGGCCTTCTCCCCGACGTATTCCATGTATGAGCAGTACGCGCGCGACACCTTCACCCGCTACGTCACCGTGCGGCGCGACCCCGACTTCAGCCTCGATGCGACGACGGTGGTAGCCGCCATGCTGGGCGGCTCGCCGTCTATCGTCGTGCTGACCTCGCCCAACAACCCCACGGGCACGGCACTGCCGCTTGAGGTCGTAGCAGCAGCCTGCGCGACCGCTACCGGTGTCGTCGTCGTCGACGAGGCATATGCGGAGTTCCGGCGACCCGGGGTCCCCAGTGCCCTGTCGCTCCTGCCTGGCAATCCCAACCTCATCGTGACGCGCACGATGAGCAAGGCCTTCGCTCTTGCCGGCGCTCGGCTCGGCTACGCCATTGCCTGCCCGGAGGTCATCGATGCGCTTCGCGTCGTACGCCTGCCCTATCACCTCTCCGCGATCACGCAGGCGGTCGCGTCGACCGCGCTCGACCACGCGGACGAGCTCCAGGGGCAGGTGGACACGCTGCGACGTGAGCGCGATGACCTCCTGTCGTGGCTGCGAGACAGGGGAGTCCGGGCCGTCGACTCGGATGCCAACTTCATTCTCTTCGGCGTGTTCGCCGACCAGCATCGCGCCTGGCAGGCCCTGCTGGATCGAGGCGTCCTCGTTCGAGAGGTCGGCCCCGAGGAATGGCTGCGCGTCACCGTCGGCACCCCCGCCGACAATGCCGCATTCCGGGCGGCGCTAGAGGCGGTCATCACCGAAGACGGCATGATGGCCCCTTCGGAGTGAGCGGAAGGAACCCCATGGGCCGCACGGGCCGCGTCGAGCGGAAGACCAAGGAGAGCAGCGTGTTCGTCGAGATCGATCTCGACGGCACGGGCAACGCTGACGTGTCGACGGGTGTCCCCTTCTTCGACCACATGCTCGCCCAGCTCGGCAAGCACGGTGGCTTCGACCTCACCGTGCGCACCGAAGGCGACCTCGAGGTGGATGCCCACCACACCGTCGAGGACACGTCACTGGCTCTCGGCTCGGCCTTTCGCGAGGCGCTCGGCGATGCCGCCGGCGTGCGCCGCTACGGCGACGCCCTTGTGCCCCTCGACGAGTCGCTGTGCCAGGTGGCCGTCGACCTGTCAGGGCGTCCCTATCTGGTCCACGAAGAGCCCCAGATCGTGGAGCTCATCGGGACCTATGACACGACCTTGACGCGCCATATCTTCGAGTCGTTCGTCGCGACCGGGCAGGTCACCCTTCACGTGCGGGTGCTCAACGGACGCAATGCGCACCATGTGGTCGAAGCTCAGTTCAAGGCCTTCGCCCGGGCGCTCCGCGACGCCGTCGCCCTCGATCCGCGTGTCAAGGGGATTCCCTCCACCAAGGGAACCCTGTCGGCTTGGGAGTCGGTGGAGCCCTAGTCGTGTCGTGGACCGTCGTTCTACTTCTTGCGCTGGCGGGCTTCCTCATCGGCGGGGTGGTCTCGTTTTGGCGGCAGGGACGCCGTAATGCCGCGCTCGTCCTCGGCGTCCTTGGCGTGATGTCGATCGCGGCGGCCTTCCTGTGGGCGTGGGACCCGATCTGATGGTGGCTCCGGCGGTCGTCGTCCTCGACTACGGCTCAGGCAACCTCCGCTCCGCTCAGCGCGCCCTCGAACGTGCCGGCGCCACCGTCGAGGTGACGTCGGACCCCGACGCCGTCTTGGCAGCCGACGGGCTCGTGGTGCCGGGCGTGGGGGCCTTCGCCGCGTGCATGGCTGGGTTGACCGCGGTGAACGGCCCCAAACTCATCGGCCGGCGGCTCGCAGGTGGCCGACCCGTGCTGGGCATCTGCGTGGGCATGCAGGTGCTCTTCGACGCCGGCGTGGAGCACGGAGTCGAGACGGCGGGACTGGCGCAGTGGCCGGGGGTCGTGGAGCGTCTGCACGCGGACGTCCTGCCGCATATGGGATGGAACACGGTCCAGGCACCCGCGCAGTCTCGGATGTTCGAGGGCGTGCGTGACGACTACTTCTACTTCGTCCATTCCTACGGGGTCCTCGACTGGACGCTTCCCGCCTCCGATCTCATGTTGCCTCCTCTCGTCACGTGGACCGACTACGGCACTCCCTTTGTCTCGGCGGTCGAAAACGGTCCCCTGTGGGCGACGCAGTTCCATCCGGAGAAGTCCGGTGATGGGGGTGCGCGCGTGCTGCGCAACTGGATCGAGACCCTGGCCTAGGCATGGCAAGAGAACGTGCGCGCAGGCGCGCCGAGAGGGAGGCCGCCCAAGCCCGCGAGCGCGAGGTGCGGGCCCGTCGTCGTGTGCGCCGGGAGCGAGTCGAGCGGGTGCGCTCCTCGGTCACCTCGGCGCTGCCCGACCGGCCCAAGGTGGCACCGGGCGTGCTCGCGCGGCGTCGTCGGCGCCGCCTCTTCGCGTTCGTGCTCGGCGTCATCGCGATCCAGGTGCTCGTCTGGCCTTTCGTGCCGTCCTGGACCGGTCGGCTCGTGGTGCTCGTGCTCACGCTGCTGGCCGCCCCGGTCGTCTGGGTCCTCAGCTTCGGTCGCGTCTAGGGGGAGCCAGATCCCCTACCCTCGCCCCATGCAGGTCACGTCCGGGCAGGTGGGCCGCGTGTATGTCAGCCACGCATGGGCGGGCTCCCGTCTGCGCAGCGCCGTCCGCCTCGCCCTCGGCACGGCGTTGGGCGTGGTCACCCTTCTCGCGCATATTCTCGACCTGTCTGGCGTGCCGGTCGACGTTCTCGGCGGAGTGGTCTGGATCGCCCTCCTCGCCGTGACCCTGGTGTTGCTTGTGCGCGGTGGCTTCCGTTGGCCGGCCTGGCGCGAGGCCGTGCCCTCGATCCTGCTCCTCGTGAGCATCCTCGTCGCGCGCTTCGGCTGGCTCGGCGTGTTCTCCGGCGATGCGGCCGTCTGCTGCTTCATCGCGTTCTACCTCATCGAGTTGCGGGGCGTCGTGCGCTCCAGTCCCGGGTGGTACGCCGCCCTGGCGATCACCGGCATCTGCGTCCTGGCCTCGCTCGCGATGGCCGAGGTGGAGGCCGAGGAACCCAACGCCTCCATTAGGGACGGCGGCACAGCCCTGGTGTGGGCCATGGGCCAGCTCTTCCGGTTCGGCTCGCTCGTCCAGGAGAGACCGGTGACGCAAATCGGCGGATTCTTCGGCGTCGTGATCATCTTCGCGGGCGTTCTCTTCTCTGCCGTCATGCTCTCCGCGGTGACCGCCTGGGTGGTCCGGCAGGGAGGCCAGGGCAACCGCGAGCGAGATGAGGAGCGCTACCGCCAGCACGTGCGCGATGCGCTCCGGGAGGCAGGTCTGCTGCCAGACGGGTCCGACGAGGTGGAGGACGTCGAGTCACGGGTCTTCATCAACGTCGAGGAGGTCGTGGGTCGCGTGCCCCGCTACTGGTGGCGCTCGCGGGCCTTGGCGACACAGGAGTTCCTGGAGGGCTTGACCTCAGAATTCGATCTCGTGCCCGGGGAATCGTCCGATGGACGGCGCCGCGTTTACGCCGTTGTCCAGGCCGGCGTTGTATCGCCCGGTGACCTCGATACGGACCCTGCATCGGGCCTCTCGGTCGTGGTGACCACCGAGGAGACCGATCGTTGGATCGACGGCCGCGTGCGGGAGGGCGATGCCGTGGTCACGGGCAATGCGGCGCACTCGGCGCGGCTGGCCGAGAGCGGCGTGGTCGTGATCTCGCCGAGCGCACTGGCTTCCCTGGCCGATCACCTCACCGACACGGCGTAGGGTGGCGTAATGCTTACCGGGACCCGCTTCGAACTCCTTCCTGCCGTCGACATCGCCGATGGCACCGCCGTGCGTCTCGTCCAGGGTGCGGCGGGCACGGAGACCTCCTACGGCGATCCGGTCGCTGCCGCGCGCCAGTGGGTGGAGCAGGGCGCGTACTGGCTGCACGTCGTCGACCTCGACCGAGCCTTCGGCCGCGGCACGAACGCCGACGAGGTGGCCGCGATCGTGCGTGAGGTGAAGGACCGCTGCCATGTCGAGGTCGCGGGAGGGATCCGCGACGACGAGTCACTCGCCGCAGCGCTCGCCACGGGAGCGCAGCGCGTCGTCATCGGCACGGCCGCGATGGAGTCGCCCGCCTGGGTCGCCGGTGTTATCGCCGAGCACGGAGAGCGCATCGCGGTGTCACTCGACGTGCGGGGCACGACCCTGGCGGCGCGGGGTTGGACCCAGGAGGGCGGCGATGTCTTCGAGGCCATCGATCGGCTGGACGCAGCCGGATGTCGCCACTACATCGTGACGGACGTCGAGCGCGACGGCACGCTGCACGGACCGCACTTCCACCTGCTCCATCGCATCGCCAAGCACACGGCCACGCCGGTGATCGCTTCGGGTGGCATTGCCACGTTGGAGGACGTCCACAAGCTCGTGGAGATGATCCCGCAGGGGATCGTCGGTGCCGTGATCGGGCGCGCGCTCTATGACGGCGCTTTCACGTTCCCCGAGTTGGTCGCGGCTATCGAGCCCCGGATCGACCTGTGGACCTGGGGTCCGCCGCAGCCGTGAGCCTTGCTGTCCGCGTCATCCCCTGCCTCGACGTAGACGCCGGTCGCGTCGTCAAGGGAGTCAACTTCGCCGACCTGCGTGATGCCGGCGATCCCGTCGAGCTCGCACACCGCTACGACGCGGCGGGGGCCGACGAGCTCGTGTTCCTCGACATCACGGCCTCGTCGGGCAAGCGCGAGACGACGTACGACATGGTGCGTCGCACTGCCGACCAGGTCTTCATTCCGCTCACCGTCGGCGGGGGAGTGCGCTCGGTGGACGACTTCGACCGACTGTTGCGCGCCGGTGCCGACAAGGTCAGCCTGAGCACCGCTGCGGTGACGGGCCCAGACCTCATCGACGCCGCCGCTCGGCAGTTCGGGTCGCAGTGCGTCGTTTTGTCCGTTGACACGCGCCGTGCACAGGGCATGGCTTCGGGTTTCGAGGTCACGACGCACGGTGGCCGCGAGTCCACGGGGCGTGACACGCTCGCGTGGGTCCGGGAAGCCGTGGCCCGCGGAGTGGGAGAGATCCTGCTCAACTCCATGGACGCCGACGGCACCCGGGACGGTTTCGATCTCGACCTCATTCGCGCGGTGCGCGGGTGCGTGGACGTGCCGATCATCGCTAGTGGCGGTGCCGGACGTCCTGAGCACGCGGTCCCGGCCGTCGACGCGGGGGCCGACGCTGTGCTCGCGGCGAGCATCTTCCACTTCGGCGACGTCACTATCGCCGAGGTGAAGGATGCCCTTGCGGCCGCGGGACTCCCGGTGCGCCCGCTGACCGCGTGAGCATCCCCGTAGCGGACAATGGCGGCGTGACCGAGGTGCGCTTCGACGATCGCGGGCTCGTCCCCGTCGTCGTCCAGCAGTGGGATACCGGCGAGGTGCTCATGCTCGCCTGGATGGACGCGGAGGCGCTTCGCCGCACGCGCGAGACGGGCCGGGCGACGTACTGGTCGCGCAGCCGCCAGGAGTACTGGGTCAAGGGCGAGACATCCGGCAATCCCCAATGGGTGCGCGACGTTCGCATCGATTGCGACGGCGATGCGCTGCTGCTGATCGTCGAGCAGGAGGGGGTCGCCTGCCACACCGGGCAGCGCACCTGCTTCACCGAGACGATCCCGGATCAGTCGACGTGAGCGAGAGGGTCGCGTGGGGGTTCCCGCTCCCCGCACCCGGGGGCACGGCGCCTGACCTCGCCCGCTTCCGCGAACTCGCACCCGGGCGCCGCGTGATTCCCGTCGTACGCCGTCTGCTGGCTGACGGGGAGACGCCCGTGGGGCTCTACCGCAAGCTCGCGGGCGAGCGGCCCGGCACATTCCTCCTCGAGTCGGCTGAGCACGGGCGCGCCTACTCGCGATACAGCTTCGTCGGTGTGCGCAGCCAGGCCATGCTCACCGAGCACCTAGGCGCTGCCGTGTGGACCGACCACCCGCCCATCGACGTACCGAGGGGGGGAGATCCGCTGGCGGCACTGCGCGACACGGTCGACCTGCTCCAGACGGATCCGTCCCAGGGACTGCCGCCGCTGACCGGAGGAATGGTGGGCTACGTGTCCTATGACGCCGTTCGTCGGTGGGAGCGTTTGCCCGACAACCAGGCGGACGAGGTGGGCATCCCGGAGATCGGATTCCTACTGGCCACCGACCTCGCCGTTCTCGATCATGCCGACGGCACCGTCCTGCTGATCGCCAACGCGATCAACCTTGATGCCAGCGATGACCGCGTCGATGAGGCCTGGCATGACGCGATGGAACGCATCGACGCCATGGCGACAGACCTGACAGCTCCCGCACCCTCGACGGTCGCCACCTTCGATCCGGACGCTAGCGGCGAGGTTGCGCCGCGCACGTCGGTCGAGGACTACCTGGCGTCGGTCGAACGCGCCAAGGAGCACATCCGGTCCGGCGATGCGTTCCAGGTTGTGCTGTCGCAGCGCTTCGACGCTCGGTGCGATGCCTCGTCCCTCGACGTCTACAGGGTCCTGCGGGTGACCAATCCGAGTCCCTACATGTACCTGCTGCGCATGCCTGAAGCCGATGGGTCGGGTGTCGCCTTCGACATCGTGGGTTCGTCGCCCGAAGCCCTCGTCACGGTCAACGATGGTCGCTGCCGAGTCCACCCCATTGCGGGCACGCGTCCGCGCGGATCGACGCCGGAGGAGGACGCCGCCCTGATCGAAGGCCTGCTGGCTGACGACAAGGAGCGTGCCGAGCACCTCATGCTCGTCGATCTCGGCCGCAATGACCTGGGTCGAGTATGCGTGCCTGGATCCGTGGAGGTCGTGGACTTCATGCAGGTCGAGCGCTACTCCCACGTCAGCCATCTGGTCTCGACCGTCGTTGGACGGCTGGCTCCACGAACGACTGCTTACGACGCCCTCGTGGCCTGCTTCCCCGCTGGCACGCTGTCGGGCGCACCGAAGCCGCGCGCGATGCAGATCATCGATGAACTCGAACCGGCGCGGCGCGGGCTCTACGGGGGCGTCGTTGGATACATCGACTTCGCCGGTGACCTCGACATGGCCATCGCTATCCGCACGGCGGTGATCAAGGAGGCGACGGCATACGTGCAGGCAGGTGCGGGGATCGTCGTCGACTCAAGCCCTGAGTCCGAGCACGCCGAGTGCGCGGCCAAGGCGGCAGCGGTCTTGCGCGCAGTCGCGGTGGCGAGTTCGATGGGCGGTCTCGTCGAAGGGACCACCGTTGCGTGAGTACATCGTCGCCCTGTCGACCATCGCGGTGGCGGCTGTCGTCGTCATTGGCTCCTTTGCTGCCACGTGGGCTACGGCGACCGTGCCGGTGTTCGCCGGCGAGGCGGGAGCTGCACCCACGCGCGACATCTCCTTGACGGGCGGTCAGCTCGTGCCGCTCGGCGCGGCACTCGGCTGGCTCGCGCTAGCGGGAGCAGCGGGACTGCTGGCGACGCGCACGTGGGGCCGTCGCGTCATCGGTGCGGTGGTCGTCCTGGCCGGCGGAGGTGCAGGAGCCAGTGCCCTGGCCTTCGGGCTGACGGGGGCTGCACTCATCGACAGCGCACTCGCGGCGCAGGACCAGGCCCCGGCCATCTCGGTCGCACGCAGTGCCTGGTGGATCGCCGCCATGGTCGGCGGCCTCCTGGTCCTCATCGGTGGTGCCCTGGCCGTCATGCGCGGGCCGGGGTGGCCGGGCCTGTCGCGAAGGTATGAGCGGGCGGCCAGACCGGGGGCGGCGCCCGTGGGCGGTGTTGCCGCCTGGGATGCACTTGACCGCGGCGAGGACCCCACGGATCCGCCCCCATCGGCTGGTTGAATAGGGCACCGGTCGATCCGGTCGCCGTCACAGGAGGTCAGGCATGGTCGAGGGCAAGCGCAACAGCCACGGTTCCACCCCCGCCGCGTGGACGCTCGTGGTGCTGGTGACCATCGGGATCACGGTTTCTACCGTCGCGCTCGTCTTCGGTCATTGGGTTGGTTTTTGGATCGGTGCCGCCATCGTCGCCCTCGGGGTGATCGTCGGAGCCGTGATGCGAGCGGCCGGCCTCGGCCAAAGGCCCCGCTCAACGACCCCGGCCGACGCGTAGTCGACTGCCGTCGGCGAGCGCGTGGATCGCCCGGGCCGCCCATCCGGCGGTGCCGACTCGCGAGGACTCGTACTCGTGGTCGAAGATGAGGAGTCCATCGCTGATGTCCTGATGCTCTACCTGGCCCGTGATGGGTTTCGCGTGACTGTGGAGTCGACCGGCCCCGGTGGACTTGCCGCCGCGCGTCGGCTCCGCCCTTCGGCGATCGTGCTCGACGTGGGCCTGCCGGGGATGGACGGGACCGAGGTCTGTCGTCAGCTTCGCGCCGACGGCGACTGGACCCCGATCCTGTTCTGCACTGCCCGTGACGACGAGATCGACCGGATCCTCGGCCTGGAGATGGGTGGAGACGACTACATCACGAAGCCGTTCAGCCCCCGTGAGGTGGTCGCCCGAGTGAGGGTCGCCCTGCGCCACGCTCAGCCGTCCCTTCCATCCGACGTTCTCGTCATGGGCGATGTCGAACTCGATCGATCGTCGCGTCGCGTATCTGCGGCGGGGGAGCCGGTAGACCTAACCGCCACCGAGTTCGACCTCCTCGAATACCTGATGTCCCACCCGTCCCGTGTGTTCAGCCGCGAGCACCTGCTGTCGGAGGTGTGGGGATACGCCGCCATGGTGGGGACCCGCACGGTCGACGTGCACGTGGCGCAGGTGCGCGGCAAGCTGGGAGATGTAAGTCCTATCAGGACGGTGCGCGGCGTCGGCTACTCCGCTGAGGTCTCATGAGACGCGCCGGGATCCTGCCGCGCATCGTGTTGCTCACCAGTGCTGTCGCTACGGTCGCCGTGCTGGTGGCCGGCCTGATCTCGTTCCCACTCATCCGGGGCAATGCCCAGGCTCTCGCCCTCGATGATCTCTCGCGGCTCTCTGGCTTGACGGCCTCCGCACTCCGGGTCGGCCCGGGTGGCACCTATGTCCTTCCCCCGCGTGTGAGCAGTGTGCTGCAGGCGGAGCAGGTGACCGCGTACGTCGTGTCTCCTGGGGCGACCGAGTTGCCCGACGGTGTGACCGTCGACGACGTAGCGGCCGTGACGTCGGGATCGTCGGTTGCGGTGGTGGTCGACTCGCCGGCTGGGCAACTTCTCGTTGCGGGGCGCCCCCTGGAGCCGGGGATCGGCGTACTGCTCGTGCAGCCGTCATCCGTGGCCGGGAGCACGGCGGCCCAGGTGCTGTGGCGACTGGTCCTTGCACTGCTGATCGGGCTCGTGATCGCGATCGTCGTCGCCGTCGTCGCGGCAGGGCGCATCACGCGGCCGCTGCGATCGGCCGCCGAGGCCGCGCATCGACTCGGGGGTGGTGAACGCGGCGTGGGACTGCGACTCGAGGGGCCGGCGGAGGTGGCGGAGATCGCCGAGGCGCTCAATCGCCTCAGCGCGGCGCTAGCGGTCTCCGAGGGTCGCCAGCGGGAGTTTCTCCTTTCGGTCTCGCATGAGTTGCGCACTCCGATCACGTCGATACGCGGCTACGCGCAGGCCCTGGCCGACGGCCTAGTGGATATCGACGATGTCGGGCGCTCGGGAGCCGTCATGACGACCGAAGCCCTCCGGCTCGATCGCCTCGTCAGCGACCTGCTCGACCTCGCGCGCCTACGTGCCGATGACTTTCGCATCACTCCCGTGTCGATCGATCTTGGGGCGATCGCGCGAGAGGCGACGCAGGTCTGGGCTGACCGCTGCGCGCGTGTTGGCATCGAGTTCGCTTCGAGGGTCCCGGAGCGTCCCGTCATAGTGATGGCCGATCCCATCCGGCTTCGGCAGATCGTCGACAACCTTGCGGAGAACGCCCTTCGGGTCGCGCCAGAGGACACGCATATCGCCATGGACGTTGGCACGGATTCACCCTGGGGGACCTTGACCATCAGCGATTCCGGACCCGGCCTGCTTCCCGACGACCTCGCCGTCGCCTTCGAGCCGGGGATTCTCCACGAGCGCTATCGGGGGCTGCGCCCGGTCGGCACCGGACTCGGCCTGGCCATCGTGGGTCGGCTCGCGCAGGGCATGGGCGGGTGGGCGCGCGCAGCGGTGGCATCTGAAGGCGGGGCTGCCTTCACGGTCGGAGTCCCCCTCGTAGGCCACGCCTCGGGGACCACTGCGGCGTAGGCTGTCGACGTGCTCACCCGCAACGATGCGTCGTCCGCGCAGCCCGGAACCGCCGCGCTGTTTGATGCGCGCCCGCGGTGGCGTCGCATGGTTGCGCCAGTAGCCGCGGGCGTGGGTGTCGCGGCGGCCACGCTCTTCATTCGCACCGTGGATCCGCACGTTCCGGGCGTGTACCCGCCGTGTCCGACGAAGGCGCTATTCGGCATCGAATGCCCCGGATGCGGAGGTCTGCGCGCGACGAATTGCCTGGCCAATGGCGACATCGCGGGAGCCCTCGATCACAACATGCTCTTCGTGGTCCTGGTGCCCTTCCTGATCGTGGGATGGGGCCTGTGGATGTATCGCGCACGGACGGGCCGTCTGCCAGCCCCGACACCAGCTCGCACGCTCGTAGCGCGCGTCCTGCCCATCGTGCTGCTCGTCGTGGCAAGCGCCTTCGCGATCGTGCGTAATTTTGTGCCCTACCTGGGGTCGGGGGTCGGCTGAGACTCCCCCTCGCGACTGTGGCACGCTGACTATGTGCCGAGTTGCCTGGCGAACAGATGAGCGTCCTCGACGACATCGTTGCCGGCGTGCGCGCCGACCTCGATGCGCGCATGCAGTCGACCCCGCTCGACTCACTGAAGGAGTGCGCTGCGCGCAAGCCCGCGCCGCTCGACGCCGAGGCTGTGCTTCGCGAACTCGGCGTTGGGGTCATCGCCGAGGTCAAGCGGGCAAGCCCGAGCAAGGGTGCGCTGGCCTCGATCGAGGATCCCGCCGAACTGGCCCGTGACTACGAATCAGGCGGCGCGCGCTGCATCAGCGTCCTGACCGAGCGTCGTCGATTCAATGGAACGCTCGATGACCTGCGAGCGGTGCGGTGTGCGGTCGACATCCCGGTGCTTCGCAAGGACTTCATCGTCACGAGCTACCAACTGTGGGAGGCGCGCGCGTTCGGCGCCGACCTCGCACTCCTCATCGTGGCCGCTCTCGACCAGAACGCCCTCGTCGGTCTCATTGAGCGCACTCGCTCCCTCGGGATGACGCCGCTCGTGGAGGTGCACGACCAGCAGGAGGTCGAGCGAGCGGTCGACGCGGGCGCCACGGTCATCGGCGTCAACGCCCGCAACCTGCGCACCCTGGAGGTCGATCGCGACACGTTCGCTCGCGTGGCGCCCTCGATTCCCGCCTCGTGCGTGCGCATCGCCGAGTCCGGAGTGCGCGGGCCGCGCGACCTCATTGCCTACGCCGAGGCAGGCGCAGATGCTGTCCTCGTCGGCGAGAGCCTCTCGACGTCTGCCGACCCCCGCGCAGCCGTGCACGACCTGGTCACCGCGGGTTCGCACCCGGCGCTGCGAGGGAGTCGTGGCTAGCGCTACCAACAGCGGTCACTTCGGCCCCTATGGCGGCCGTTTCGTGCCGGAGGCCCTCACCGCCGCCCTCGACGAACTCGACGAGGTATTCCACGCCGCCATGGACGACCCCGCGTTCCGCGCGGAGTTGGAGCGCTTGGAGCGCGACTACACCGGGCGCCCTAGCCCGCTCACTGAGGCCGTCCGCTTCGGGCAGGAGCACTGCTCTGGAGCGCGCATCTTCCTCAAGCGCGAGGACCTCAATCACACGGGTTCGCACAAGATCAACAACGTCCTCGGTCAGGCTCTTCTCACCGTGCGCATGGGCAAGAAGCGCGTGATCGCCGAGACCGGTGCGGGTCAGCATGGCGTGGCCACGGCGACCGCCGCGGCGCTCCTGGGTTTGGACTGCGTCGTCTACATGGGCGAGGAGGACACTCGCCGTCAGGCACTCAACGTCGTGCGCATGCGACTGCTCGGCGCCACCGTCGTGCCGGTCACGGCAGGCAGGCGCACTCTCAAGGACGCCATCAATGAGGCTATGCGCGACTGGGTGACGAGCGTGGACGACACCCACTACATCCTGGGCACGGTGACGGGCCCCAGCCCCTTCCCCGACATGGTGCGCACATTCCAGTCCGTCATCGGACGCGAAGCCCGCGCGCAGATTCTCGACCGCACCGGGCGGCTTCCCGATGCGGTTGCCGCCTGCGTTGGGGGCGGCTCCAATGCCATGGGGATCTTCACGGCATTCATAGGCGATGCCGATGTCCAGCTGTGGGGATTCGAGGCGGGTGGCGATGGCGTCTCGACCGGGCGCCACGCTGCACGCTTCGCGGGAGGATCGCCCGGCGTACTCCACGGCGCACGCACCTTCGTCATGCAGGACGAGTGGGGCCAGACAGTGCCATCCCACTCGATCAGCGCGGGTCTGGACTACCCCGGAGTCGGTCCTCAGCACGCGTGGCTGCATGACTCGGGTCGGGCAAGTTACGAAGCGGTCGACGACGCGGAGGCCATGCGGGCATTCCAGGCCCTGTGCCGAACCGAAGGCATCATCCCCGCTATCGAATCGGCCCATGCCCTCGCCGGGGCCATGCGCCTCGGCAGCCGAATGGGGCCCGACGGCATGGCCCTGGTCAACCTGTCCGGACGCGGCGACAAGGACGTCGCAACGGCGACGCGCTGGTTCGGCATCGACGAACCCGACGAAGCGGCCGAAGGGCGATGACAGGTCTTCACGATGCCTTTTCGCGAGCCCGCGACGAAGGCAGGGCGGCGCTCATTGGCTACCTCCCCGCCGGGTTCCCGACCAGCGACGGCAGCGTCCTGCTCATCAAGGCGATGGTGGCCTCGGGTGTCGACATCGTCGAGGTCGGCTTGCCCTACTCCGATCCGCTCATGGACGGCCCCGTCATTCAGGAGGCAGCCGACACGGCGCTGCGCCAAGGCATGACCCCTGCTGGCGTGCTCGATGTCGTCGAGCGCGTGGCCGCCACCGGTGCGGCCACGCTGGTCATGTCGTACTGGAATCCGGTGGAGCGCTTCGGAGTCGATGAGTTCGCCGGTGGCCTTGCGCGAGCGGGGGGCTGCGGGGTGATCACTCCGGACCTGACGCCCGAGGAGGCCGGCGAGTGGACCCGCGCTACCTATGAGCACGGCATCGACCGGGTCTTCCTAGTCGCCCCGTCCTCCACCGATGCCCGCCTGCGCACCGTTGCCTCGGCGTGCACCGGCTTCGTCTACGCCGCGTCCACGATGGGCGTGACCGGTGCGCGCACGTCGGTCTCCGGTGCCGCCGAGTCGCTGGTCTCGCGCGTGCGCGAGGCCAGCAGCCTCCCGGTCGCCGTGGGTCTTGGCGTGTCCTCCGGCGACCAGGCAGCGCAGATCGCCGCGTATGCCGATGGGGTCATCGTGGGGTCCGCCTTCATTCGTCGCGTACTCGATGCCCCCTCTCTACAGGCGGCGGAGGCCTCGGTCCGCGAACTAGTCGCGGAACTTGCGGCGGGGGTGCGGCGTCGCACGGAGTGAGCATTGCCCGTAACGTATGAGGAGATTCCTCAGACTGGGAGATTGTGAGCAGCATGGCCAGGGAAAAGCCCTCCAAGAGCGTGCGCGAGAAGGCGGCGGCCGCCCGAGCGGAGCAGCAGGCCAAGGAGAAGCGCCGCGAGCGCACCGTGCGCATCGTTGGCGCGATCGGCGTGATCGTCGTCGTCGTCGCCATCATCGGGATCGCCGTCTTCGCCTCGCGATCCGGCTCTGGCGGCGGAGGCGACGTCAGGCCCCTGCCCAGCCCCGACCCCTCGGCCCCCGTGCCCGCCGGCGTCTACGACTCGAGCGGGGAAGTGCCCTACGGCGTGCCCTATGGCACCGCGCCCGCGACCGCCCCGCTGCTGGAGATCTGGGAGGACTTCCAGTGCCCCGCGTGCGGATCGCTCGAGGCTATCAACGGCGCCGGCATCCAGTCGTTAGCCGCGGAGGGCAAAGTCCGGCTCGTGTGGCGCTCGACCGCGTTCCTCGACAACAAATGGGGAACCACGTCGTCCGCGGAGGCCATCGCCGCGTGGGGATGCGCAATCGACGCCGGCAAGACCGCCGAATATCACGACATCGTCTACGCCAACCAGCCCACGGTGGAGGGAGACGGCTACACCCAGGAGCAATTGCTGGCCTTCGCTGAGGAGGTCGGGATCTCTGGCGTGCCCCTCGAGGAGTTCAACACCTGCCTGACGGGTGGGCGCTACCTCGGGTGGGCGGTCAACTCGACACAAGCCTTCTACGAGGGGGATATCCCCGGCACCCCCGCGGGCTTCCTCAACGGCACCCGGCTCGATGGGGCCCAACTCGGCGATCAGGCCGGGCTCGAGAAGCTTGTCGCCGAGGCCACCCAGTAGTCGACGCTCGACGCTGACCCATGGGACCGCTGCCCGCATTCATTCCCTCGCCCTCACAGGGCGTATGGAACCTGGGGCCGCTGCCTATCCGAGCCTACGCGCTGCTGATCATCGTCGGCATCGTCGTTGCCGTTGTCGTCGGCTCGAAGCGCTACGTCGCTCGCGGCGGCGCGCCCGGGGTGATCGGTGACATAGCTATCTGGGCCGTGCCATTCGGCATAGTCGGAGGTCGCCTCTACCACGTCGTCACCGACTGGCAGTTGTACTTCGGTCCCGGTGGTTCAGGCGTCGTCGGCGCGCTGCGCATCTGGGACGGCGGTCTGGGTATCTGGGGAGCGGTTGCGCTGGGCGCCCTCGGCGCCTGGATCGGTGCCCGGCGACTGGGCGTGGCGCTGCCACCGGTCGGTGATGCGATCGCACCGGGTATAGCACTGGCCCAGGCCATCGGCCGATGGGGCAACTGGTTCAACCAGGAGCTCTTCGGAGCCCCCACCACGCTGCCGTGGGCGCTGCAGATCGATCCGCAGCACCGACCGGAGGGCTACGCGGAGTTCGCGACGTTCCATCCGACGTTCCTCTACGAGTCGCTGTGGATGCTCGGCGTGGCGCTCGTCCTGATCTGGGCGGACAAGCGCTTTACGATGGGTCATGGCCGCGTCTTCGCCCTCTACGCCTTGCTTTACTGCCTGGGCCGCGTATGGATCGAATACCTCCGGATCGATACCGCCAACACGATCCTCGGCGTGCGCATCAACGTCTGGACGTCCATCCTGGTCGCCATCGGCGCTCTGGTCTACCTGATCGTCTCGGCTCGCCTGCGCCCCGGCCGCGAGACAGTGACTCCGCCGCGCAAGTACGTTGAGCGGCAGGAGCGCGAAGAGGCCCTGGAGGAAGTGAGAGCACCCAAGCCTACGGCCAAGGTCACCGAGGTGGTTCCCGACGCCGACCCCTCCTTGGGGCAGGGGACCTGATAGGGTCCGTGTAACGGGCCAACGTCGTCCCGTCCCTCGCCTCCCATCCCGGTAGGCGATTGACGTGGAGGTGTGGCGCGTTGTCTGTTGTGCAGGTGCCGTTCTCGGCGTTTCCGCCCGCGCAGGGGCTCTATGACCCGTCGTTCGAGCGCGATGCATGCGGTGTGGCCTTCGTCGCGACGCTGACGGGCGTTCCCTCGCATCACATCGTCGAGCAGGCCATGACCGCGCTGCTCAATCTCGACCACCGCGGTGCCTCGGGAGCCGAGCCGGATTCCGGCGACGGCGCAGGCATGCTCATTCAGGTCCCCGATCGATTCCTGCGTCGCGTGGCGGGCTTCGACTTGCCGCCAGCCGGGCACTACGCCGTGGGCATGGCATTTCTCCCCGCGGATGACGCCGACGAGGCGCTGGCGGTGGGCCAGATCGAGCGCATCGCAGCAGAAGAGGGACTGCGGGTACTCGGATGGCGCGACGTGCCGACCGATGCGTCGTCGCTAGGCGAAACCGCCCGCAGCGTCATGCCCCGCTTCAAACAGCTCTTCGTGACCCCGTTATCGCAAGTCGAGCCGGGGCTTGCCCTGGAGCGCATGGCCTTCTGCCTGCGCAAGCGCTCAGAGCACGAGAGCGGTGCCTACTTCGCGTCGCTGTCCGGTCGAACGCTGGTCTACAAAGGGATGCTCACCACTCATCAGATCGGCGCCTTCTACCCCGATCTGTCCGACCCCGAGGTCGAGAGCGTCCTCGCCCTCGTCCATTCTCGCTTCTCAACCAACACGTTTCCGTCGTGGCCGCTCGCGCACCCCTACCGGCTCATCGCGCATAACGGCGAGATCAACACGGTCAAGGGCAACCGCAACTGGATGCGTGCCCGCGAGGCCCTGCTCGCGTCCGACGTGATCCCCGGTGACCTGTCGCGGCTCTTCCCCATCTGCACAGCGGGCGGCAGCGACTCGGCCTCGTTCGACGAGGTGCTCGAACTCCTTCACCTGGGCGGTCGCAGCCTCCCGCATGCGGTGCTGATGATGATCCCTGAAGCGTGGGAGAACAACCTCGGCATGGACCCCGCGCGCCGGGCCTTCTACGAGTACCACTCGACGTTCATGGAGCCCTGGGACGGCCCGGCCAACGTCTCCTTCACCGACGGCACCTTGATCGGTGCCGTCCTCGACCGCAATGGCCTGCGGCCGGGGCGCTTTTGGGTCACCGATGACGGCACCGTCGTCCTGGCCTCGGAGTCCGGGGTGCTGGACTTCGATCCCGCCTCGGTCGTGCGCAAGGGCCGTCTGCAGCCGGGGCACATGTTCCTGGTGGACACCGCGACCGGGCGCATTGTCGAGGACGACGAGATCAAGTCCGGTCTCGCCGCAGCGGCGCCCTACGGCCAGTGGCTCGAGGACGGCCTCATCCACCTCGACTTCCTGCCCGAGCGCGAGCACATCGTGCACACGGCGGCCTCCGTTGCCCGCCGCCAGCAGACCTTCGGCTACACCGAGGAGGAACTCCGGCTCATCCTCTCGCCGATGGCCATGACCGGTGCCGAGCCAATCGGCTCGATGGGCACCGACACTCCGGTCGCCGTGCTTTCAGCGCGCCCGCGACTGCTCTTCGACTACTTCCAGCAGGCATTCGCGCAGGTCACCAATCCTCCGCTGGATGCCATCCGAGAGGAGATAATCACCTCGCTCTCGACCGTCATCGGGCCCGAGGGCAACCTCCTTGGTGCCACACCCGCTCACTGCCGACAGGTCGTCCTTCCATTTCCGATTATCGATAACGATGAGCTCGCCAAGATCCTGCACATCAACGCCGAGGATGACGTGCCCGGTTTCGCGGCCGCCAAGGTGATGGGCCTGTACGACGTCGATGCAGGAGCCGCAGGCCTCGAGGCGCGGCTCGAGGAGATCTTCGATGAGGTCGACGCACACATTGACACGGGCGCTCGCTTCATCGTGCTCTCTGATCGCGATTCGACGACCGACCTCGCGCCGATCCCGTCGTTGTTGCTCTGCTCGGCTGTTCACCATCACCTCGTACGCCGCAAGACGCGTACGCAGGTGGCCCTGATCATCGAGGCGGGGGATGTGCGCGAAGTGCACCACGCCGCCCTGCTCGTCGGCGTGGTGGCCGCGGCCATTAACCCCTATCTGGCCATGGAGTCGGTCGAGGATCTCGTCTACAGAGGCGTGCTGACCGGCATCACCCCCGAGAAGGCCGTGCGCAACCTGGTCAAGGCCCTCGGCAAGGGCCTCCTGAAGGTGATGTCCAAGATGGGTGTCTCGACGGTGAGCTCCTACCGCGGTGCCCAGATCTTCGAGTCGGTGGGCCTCGGCCACGAGGTCATCGCTCGCTACTTCACCGGCACCATCTCTCGTCTGGGTGGAGTCGGCCTCGACGTCGTCCACGCAGAGGTCCTTGCCCGGCATGACGCCGCCTACCCGCGCTCGGGCATCTCTCCGGCGCACAGGCGATTGGAGGTCGGTGGCGAATACCAGTGGCGTCGCGAGGGCGAGCCCCATCTCTTCGATCCCGACACGGTCTTCCGCCTGCAGCACGCCACGAAGACCAAGCGTTTCGACATCTTCCGCGACTACACCGACCGGGTCAACGACCAGAGCCGGCGGTTGATGACGCTTCGTGGGCTTTTCGACCTACGCGAGGGTGCCCGATCGCCAGTGCCCATCGACGAGGTGGAGCCGGTCGGCGAGATCGTCAAGCGATTCTCGACGGGGGCCATGTCCTACGGGTCGATCTCCCAGGAGGCGCACGAGACGCTCGCCATCGCGATGAACCGGATAGGGGCGAAGTCGAACACCGGAGAGGGCGGTGAGGACGCCGAGCGCTACGAGCCGATGGCCAACGGTGACTCGAAGCGGTCAGCCATCAAGCAGGTGGCATCAGGGCGGTTCGGCGTCACCAGCGAGTACCTCGTCAACGCCGATGACCTGCAAATCAAGATGGCGCAGGGAGCCAAGCCGGGGGAGGGCGGGCAGCTGCCGGGCCACAAGGTCTATCCCTGGATCGCCAAGACCCGGCACTCCACTCCTGGCGTGGGCCTCATCTCGCCGCCACCGCACCACGACATTTACTCGATCGAAGACCTCGCGCAACTTATCCACGATCTCAAGAACGCGAACCCTCGCGCGCGGGTCCACGTCAAGCTCGTGTCGGAAGCCGGGGTCGGGACCGTCGCGGCTGGGGTCGCCAAGGCACATGCTGATGTCATCCTCATCTCCGGCCACGACGGTGGCACGGGTGCGTCGCCGCTAACGTCCTTGAAGCATGCGGGCACCCCGTGGGAGTTGGGGTTGGCCGAGACCCAGCAGACCCTCCTGCTCAACCGCCTGCGCGACCGCGTCGTCGTCCAGACCGACGGCCAACTCAAGACCGGCCGCGACGTGGTCATCGCAGCGCTGCTAGGGGCTGAGGAGTTCGGTTTTGCCACCGCTCCACTCGTCGTCATGGGCTGCATCATGATGCGCGTGTGCCACCTCGACACGTGTCCGGTCGGTGTGGCCACGCAGAACCCCGAGCTGCGGGCGCGCTTCACAGGTTCGCCTGACTTCGTCGTCACCTTCTTCGAGTTCATCGCCACGCAGGTCCGCGAGCATCTGGCTCGCCTGGGGTTCCGCTCGCTTGAGGAAGCCATCGGGATGGTCGAGATGCTCGATACGCGCGCAGCGGTGGAGCACTGGAAGGCGAGTGGGCTCGACCTCTCTCCCATCCTTCACGTGCCGGCGATCGCCGAGGACGCCGCGCGTCGCCATGTGACCGACCAGGACCACGGGCTCGATCGAGCACTTGACAACGAACTCCTCGCTCTGTGCGCCCCTGCGCTCGAGCGCAGGGAACCCATCCGGGCAAGACTGCCGATTCGCAACGTCAATCGCACCGTGGGGACGATGCTCGGCTCGGAGGTCACGCGCCGGCATGGCGGGGACGGCTTGCCCGAAGGCACCATCGACCTGACGTTCAACGGCTCCGCCGGGCAGTCCTTCGGCGCCTTCCTTCCGCGCGGCATCACCTTGCGACTGGAAGGTGATGCCAATGACTATCTCGGCAAAGGCCTCTCGGGCGGCCGGCTCGTGGTGCGCCCCGATCGCGTCGCTGTCTTCGCGGCCGAAGACAACATCATCGCTGGCAACGTCATCTGCTACGGCGCTACCAGCGGCGAGGCCTTCCTTCGCGGACGAGTGGGCGAGCGATGCGCGGTTCGCAATTCGGGTGCGGTCCTCGTCGTCGAGGGTGTCGGCGATCACGGCTGCGAATACATGACCGGCGGCACCGTCATCGTGATTGGTCCGACCGGGCGAAACTTCGCGGCGGGCATGTCTGGTGGCACGGCCTACGTTCTCGACCTCCAGCCGGAGCGGATCAACCCCGAGATGGTCGACCTCGAAGGCCTGGACGGCTCGGATGAGGATCTCGTGCGCGATCTGCTGCGTCGCCACGCCGAGGAGACAGGGTCACCGCTTGCCGAGAGCCTCGTCGCGGGGTGGGATCCGTCGCGCTTCATCAAGGTCATGCCCGTCGACTACAAGCGCGCACTGGACGCCCGTCGACGTGCACAGGATGAGGGCCGTGACCCGGCCGCGGCAGTGATGGAGGCGGCACGTGGCTGATCCGAGGGGGTTCCTCACGAGTGGGCGCGAGACACCGGAGCGTCGTCCCGTCGACGTCCGCATCCTCGACTGGAAAGAGGTCTTCGAGGAGTTCGAGCCGGAGCGGCTGGCGCGACAGGCAGGACGCTGCATGGACTGCGGTATCCCGTTCTGTCACAACGGATGCCCGCTCGGCAATCTCATCCCGGAGTGGAACGACCTCGTCTGGCGCTCGGACTGGAAGGCGGCCGCTGAGCGGCTGCATGCCACCAACAACTTCCCCGAATTCACCGGTCGGCTGTGCCCGGCCCCGTGCGAGACAGCCTGTGTGCTCGGTATCAATGCCGACCCTGTGACGATCAAGCAGGTTGAGGTCTCGATCATCGATCGGGCCTGGGACTCCGGCTGGGTAGTCCCGCAGCCGCCGGAGCGCTCATCGGGCAAAGCCGTTGCGGTGATCGGATCGGGACCGGCTGGGCTGGCTGCCGCCCAGCAACTGGCGCGGGCCGGGCACACGGTGGCCGTGTTCGAGCGCGACGACCGCATCGGGGGCCTCCTGCGCTACGGCATACCGGAATTCAAGATGGAGAAGGCTCACCTCGATCGCCGACTCGTGCAGATGGCACAGGAGGGCGTGAAGTTCCGCACCGGAGTCGAGGTCGGCGTGGACGTCACCTTCGACACCCTCCAGCGGCGCTACGACGCCGTGGTTATCGCGGTCGGGGCCACCAAGTGGCGCGATCTCGACATTCCGGGACGCCATCTTTCCGGCATCCACCAGGCCATGGAGTACCTGCCCGGAGCCAATCGCGTGCAGGAGGGCGATCTCGCTGCCGCGCCTATCGACGCGGCCGGCAAGCACGTCGTCATCATCGGCGGGGGAGACACAGGCGCCGATTGCCTCGGCACGGCCCATCGTCAGGGAGCAGCGTCGGTCACCCAGCTGGAGATCCTCCCCACGCCGCCACCCCATCGTCCTGACTCACAGCCGTGGCCGACCTACCCGATGGTCATGCGCACGTCGAGCGCGCACGAGGAGGGCGGTGACCGGGTCTATGCCGTCTGTACGGAGGAATTCCTGGGCAACGACGGATGCCTGCGCGCACTGCGTGTAGTCGATGTTCAAGCGAGCGAGGGGCAGTTTCGACCGGTGGCCGGATCATCGAGGGAGATACCCGCCGACCTGGTTCTCCTGGCCATGGGATTCACCGGGCCCGAGGTCTCGCCCCTCATCGCGCAATCGGGTGCTTCCCTGTCCGAGCGCGGCACGTTCGCCAGAGGCGATGACTACGCGACGCAACTCCCCGGAGTGTTCGTGGCGGGAGATGCCGGGCGCGGCCAATCGCTGATCGTTTGGGCCATTGCCGAGGGACGCGCCGCTGCCGCATCGGTCGATCGCTATCTGTCGGGAGAGACCAATCTCCCCTCGCCGATCGTCGCGTCTGCGCGACCCCTTACGGTGTAGGCCACCCGACGAAAGGACATGCCTGCATGCGTCGCGCGAAGATCGTCGCCACCCTGGGTCCGGCGACGAGCTCATACGAACGCATCCTCGAACTCGTCGAGTCGGGCATGGACGTCGCCCGCCTCAACCTCAGCCACGGGTCCTACGACGAGCACGCCCTCGTCTACGACCACGTGCGGCACGCGAGCGATGAATCCGGCCGTGGAGTGGGGATCCTCATCGACCTACAGGGCCCCAAGATTCGGCTCGGCCGTTTCGCTGGCGGTCCCGTGCTGCTCACGGTCGGCCAGACCTTCACGATCACGACCGAAGATGTCCCCGGAGATGCCGCCATGGCATCCACGACCTACGCCGGACTACCCGGCGACGTGCAGGCTGGCGACACCGTGCTATCGATGATGGCC
>VGBL01000026.1 GCA_016870515.1 Actinomycetota bacterium
TTGCAGGAGGAGATCGCCATCGCCTCCGCGCCGTTCCTGCTCGAGGAGAGGGCGCGCGCCCTCGGCATGGTGCCGCAGGATGCACCGGCGTTCATCAGTCTCGAGACCGGCGAGATCCTCGGCAACACCGTGCCCCAGCCCGAGCCGATCGTCGTCGACCCCGCCACCGGCACCTATGTCAACGGCTACCTGATCGACCCGACCACCGGCGAGATCTACATCGACCCGCACACCGGCATGCCCATCACCGAAGACGGCCAGCCGATCGGATACAACGGGGAAACCGTCGACGGCACCGCCACCGAAGACGCGATCCTCGATCCAGACACCGGCGAGTGGGTCGATCCGGTCACCGGCCAGCCCATCGAGGACATCGTCACCGATCCCACCGACGGCGAGGCATCCATCGGCGGGGACGACGGTGACATCAGCGAGGAGGGCGGCCTGCCCGCCGATCCCGCGCTGCCTGTCGACACCATGCCCGGTGAGTCCGCAAGCGGCGGCGAGGCGGCCGCCCTGGAGGGTCCGTGAGCACTGCGGCTCCGCCCCGACGCCCCACACCCGCCCAGCGCCGTCCGCAGCCCCGCCCCATCGCCCGTCCCCTCCGTCTCGGCAACGCTCGTCGCCGCGCAGGAGTGCTCTTCATCGCCGCCATCATTGTTTTGTCGGCCTTTGCCGTGCGCCTGCTGGAGATCCAGGCCTTCCGCGGCGACGTGCTCGCCGCAGCGGCCGTGGACCAGCGCACGACAACCCTGATCGTGCTGGCCAACCGCGGTGACATCCTCGACATCAACGGCGTCCCGCTGGCCTCGTCCGTCCAGGCACGCAACGTCACCGCCGACCAGACCCTCATCGAGGATCCCTACGCGACCGCCCGAGACCTTGCTCCCATCATCGGCGGCTCGCTCACCGAGATAGCGGCGAGGTTGTCGGGTGACCGGAGGTTCGTCTACGTCGCGAAGGCGGTATCGCCCGAGCAGTGGCGCCAGATCGATGCACTCGGGCTCGTCGGCATCTTCAGTGAGCGCACCACCAAGCGCATCTACCCGGCCGACAGCGTCGCGGCCAACGTGGTGGGGTTCGTCGGCGCCGACGGCAAGGGACTCGGCGGAGTCGAGTACGTCTTCGACGACGTCCTTGCCGGCACCGATGGCTGGCGCTCCTACGAGCGAGGAGCGGGCGGAGCAGCCATCCCCACGGCAGACATGTCGCACGAGGATCCGGTGGCGGGCAGCACGGTACGCCTGACCATCGACCGCGACATCCAATATGTCGCGCAGCGGGCACTGGCCAACGAGGTGGCGGCATCCGGAGCCGAGAGCGGATCGATCGTGGTCATGGATCCGCGCACGGGCCACATACTCGCGCTCGCCACGGCGCCGACGTTCGATCCCAACGATCCGGGTTCGGCTGACCCGGCGGATATGGGCAACCGGGCGCTGTCAGATGCCTTCGAGCCTGGATCCACCGCGAAGGTGATGACCTTCGCCGCCGTGCTCGAAGAGGGCGGCGCGGCCCCGAGCACGGTGTTCAAGGTGCCTGGCGCGCTGGAGCGCTCAGGCAAGACCTTCCACGACGCCAGCGAGCACGGGACCTACAAGTGGGACCTCACCACGATCCTGTCGCAGTCATCCAACATCGGCACGATCCTGGCGGCGGAGACCATCGACCAAACGGTCTACTACGACTACCTCCGGAAGTTCGGCATGGGCGAGCCGACGGGATTGAACTTCCCCGGCGAGACGCAAGGCTTCCTGCCGCCGATGGACGAGTGGTCGGGTACGACGTTTCCCACCCTGACGTTCGGGCAGGGCTTCAGCATCAACGCCGTGCAGATCGCCGGCGCCTTCGCCACGATTGCCAACGACGGCGTGCGCGTGCCACCGACGCTCTACGCCGACAGCGCCACCGCCGCAGAGGGCACCCGCGTGATCAGCGAGCACACCGCACGCACCCTCCGGGAGATACTCGAGAAGGTCGTCGCCGACGACGGCACAGCCCCCATGGCCGGGATCCCGGGCTATCGGGTCGGTGGCAAGACGGGCACCGCCCAGGTCATCAACCCCGAGTGCGCCTGCTACGACGGCAGCATCATTGGCTCCTTCATCGGCATGGCGCCGATCGAGGCCCCCGAACTCGTCGTGGGCGTCACGATCGTGCGGCCGAAGATCGAGCAGCTCGGTGGCGAACTCGCCGGTCCGGTCTTCCGCGAGGTCATGACCTACGCGCTGCAGGCCCGTCGCGTCGCTCCGGTCACATCGACCCCTAGCGGATAGCCTTTCGTCGTGTCCATGATGCTGCGTCCCGCGACCGCGGCACGCTCACTGGGCGACCTAGCCGATGCCTGCGGCCTGCACGTCGACGATGCCGATCGAGCCGTGCTCGTTACGGGCATCACCCTCGATTCGCGGTCGGTGCAGCCCGGCGACGTCTTCGCGGCGCTTCCCGGCGCGCAGATGCATGGCGCGACGTTCTGTGACCAGGCTCGGGCCCGAGGCGCCGTCGCCGTGCTGACCGACGAGGTGGCCGACACCGCGGGGCTCCCGGCGCTGCGATGCGCTGATCCGCGGGCTTCGGTGGGCTCCCTGGCTGCGGAGGTGTTTGGACGGCCCAGCGACGACCTGCTGATGGTCGGCATCACGGGCACCAACGGCAAGACGACGACGGCCTTCCTAGTGGAGGCCGGACTTCGTGCCGCGGGCTATGCCACCGGGCTCATCGGCACCACGGGCGTGCGGCTGGGCGACACGGCCCTGCCGAGCGAGCGGACCACTCCGGAGGCACCCGATCTGCACGCGCTGCTCGGCGTCATGCGGGAGCGTGGCATTGATGCCGTGGCGATGGAGGTATCGAGTCACGCGCTGGCGTTGGGCCGCGTGGACGGAATCGTCTTCGACATGGCTGTGTTCACCAACCTGTCGCAGGATCACCTCGACTTCCACGGCACCATGGAGGCGTACTACGAGGCGAAGGCGTCGCTCTTCACGCCGGTGAGGGCTCGCCAGGCGGTGATCGGGGTCGACGACGAGTCGGGAGTGCGTCTGGCGCGCTCGACCGCGCTGCCGACCACGACCTTTGCGCTCGACCACAACGCCGACGCTTGCTGCACGTCGATCGTCGACGACCTGGGTGAGCAGTGCATGACCGTGCGGTGCGACGACCGGGAGCACGAGGTGGTCGTTGGCATTCCCGGTCGCTTCAACGCCGCCAACGGCCTGGCCGCCTGGACGGCGCTGCACGTGCTGGGCCTGCCCGACGGGGCGCTGTCGACGGCCATGCGCGACGTTCGCGTGCCGGGGCGCATGGAACTCGTCGACGAGGGCCAGGACTTCGTCGCCCTCGTCGACTACGCCCACAGCCCCGACTCCGTCGCGCGGGTGATCGCGTCGGTGCAGCCGCGCGACAGCGGGCATCGCATCGTCGTCCTCGGCTGCGGTGGCGACCGTGACCGCGAGAAGCGCCCGGTCATGGGTCGCATTGCGTCCGAGCAGGCTGACCTCCTCATCGTCACCGACGACAACCCGCGTTCTGAGGACCCGGCCGCGATCCGCTCTGCGATGCTCGCGGGCATCACGGCCCCGCGCGGCGACGTGCGGGAGATCGGCGATCGCCGGGCCGCCATCGCTGCAGCGGTCAGCGAGGCGCGGCCCGGTGATGTGGTCCTCATACTCGGCAAGGGACATGAGCCCGGGCAGGAGATCGCGGGCGTCGTGCACCCCTTCAACGATCGCGACGAACTCAGCACCGCATTGAGGTCGGCATGATCCCGATGACCCTGGCGGAGGTGGCCGGCGTCGTCGGCGGCCGCATCGTCGACGGTGACTCCGACATCGTGGTGACGTCGGCCGTGGCTGACTCCCGTGACGCGGTGGCCGGATGCATGTTTGTGGCGATCGCTGGGCAGCGTGTCGACGGGCACGACTTCGTCGACGAGGCCCGGGCCCGCGGGGCCGTGGTCACGCTCGCATCAAGGCCGGTTGGCTCGGCCGCCCTGGTGGTCGCCGATCCCGTGCACGCCCTCGGCCTCCTAGCGGCCTACGTCATCCAGCGGCTTCCAGACACGCTCGTCCTGGGCATCACCGGCTCGAGCGGGAAGACGACGACGAAAGACATGCTCGCCGCGATCCTGGCGCCGCACGGCGAGAGCGTGGCCCCGCGCAACTCCTTCAACTCAGAAGTCGGCCTGCCCTTGACCGTGCTGTCATGTGCCACGACCACCCGCTTCCTAGTGCTGGAGATGGGCATGCGCGGACACGGGCACATCTCCCATCTGTGTCAGATCGCCCACCCGCGCATCACCGGCCTCATCAACGTCGGCTCGGCCCACCTCGAACTCCTGGGCAGTCGCGAGGCGATCGCGCAGGCCAAGGGCGAGATCATCGAGGCGCTGCCAGCCGACGGCCTCGCCGTGCTCCATGCCGACAATCCCCTGGTGATGGATCAGGCGCCCCGCACGCGGGCGCGAATCCGCACATTCGGCGAGTCGAGCCAGGCCGATGTGCGGGCCAGCGACGTCACCCTCGATCCGCTCGCGAGGGCGGCCTACACCGTCCATGCCGACGGAGCGTCGGCACGAGTCCAGCTGCGCATGGCGGGGGAGCACCAGGTCGCCAATGCGCTGGCCGCCACCGCCATGGCCCTGGCCGCCGGCATCGGGCTTGACGACATCTGCGCATCACTGTGTGCCTACGAGCCCGTGAGCAAGTGGCGCATGGAGATCCACGAGCGCACCGATGGCACCATCATCGTCAACGATGCCTACAACGCCAACCCCGAATCCATGCGTGCGGCGCTGAAGGCGCTGGTGGCCATGGGGGAGGGACGGCGCACCTGGGCGGTCGTGGGGGAGATGAAGGAGATCGGCGCGACATCCGTCGACGAGCACGATGCGATTGGTCGCCTGGCAGTGCGACTGGACATCGATCGACTCATTGCCGTCGGCGATGGAGCTCGACCGGTGCACCTCGGTGCCAGCCACGAGGGCTCCTGGGGCGATGAGTCTGCCTGGGTCCCCGACCCGCAGGCCGCCGTCGACCTCCTGCGCGCCCAGGTGCATCCCGGCGATGTCGTCCTCGTCAAGGCATCGCGATCGGTCGGCCTCGATGCCGTTGCCACCGCGCTGATCGAGGACGCCTCATGAAGCTGGTCGTCGCCTGCGCTGTCATCTCGGTGCTCGTGGTGTTCGTCGGCACGCCCGTGCTCATCAAGCTCCTGCTGCGTCGCGGCTACTCGCAGGCCATTCGCGTGTCGACGGACGACGAGCCCTACCCGGAGCACGAGGGCAAGCGAGGCACACCCTCCATGGGCGGGGTCGCCATCATCGTCGGGGTCGTCGTCGCCTACGGCCTGACCCACCTGATCTTCTGGACCCCGCCATCCCCTTCGGCGCTGCTGATCCTCTATCTGATGCTCGGCCTCGCAGCGGTCGGTGTCGCCGACGACTACCTGAAGATCTTCAAGCAGCGCTCGACCGGCCTGCGGGCCCGCACCAAACTCATCGGCCAGGCCGTCGTCGCGTTGAGCTTTGCCTACCTCGCCCTGCAATTCCCCAATCCCATCGGTGAGACACCGGCGGTGACGGCCGTGTCATTCATCCGCGACACCCCTCTCGTCCTGCCCGTCGCCGTCTACGTGCTGTGGATCTGGCTCCTCGTCACCGCGTCGACCAATGGCGTCAACCTCACCGACGGGCTCGACGGGCTGGCCACGGGCGCTGCCACGATGACCTTCGGTGCCTACGTCCTCATCGGCGTCTGGCAATACGGCCAGTCGTGCTTCTTCACGCCGGGGTCAGCGTGCTATCCCACCGCCAGTCCACTCGACCTAGCCGCCCTCGCCGCTGCCTGCGCGGGCGCCTGCTTCGCCTTCCTCTGGTACAACGCCGCGCCGGCGAAGATCTTCATGGGCGACACCGGCTCGCTTGCCATCGGCGGTGCGATCGCCGGGTTCGCCGTCATCAGCCGCACCGAGCTCCTGCTGGCGCTCCTCGGCGGCCTGTTCGTGCTGATCTCGCTGTCGGTCATCGGACAGGTCGCCTCCTACAAGGTCCTGCACCGCCGCATGCTGCTCATGGCCCCCCTTCACCATCACTTCGAGATGAAGGGATGGCCGGAGGTCAACATCGTGGTGCGCTTTTGGATCATCCAGGGGATGTGCGTCGCCTCGGGGCTCACCATCTTCTATGCCGAGTGGGTACGCGGATGAGGCGCGACGTCACCGCCTTGACGTCTGCCTCCGCTGACTGGTCGACCCTGCAGGCCGACGTAGCCGGCATCGGCATCGCCGGATTCGCTGCCGCTGATGCCCTGCTATCGGTGGGGGCGAGTGTGACCGTCCTGGATGCGGGTGACGACGACGGGCGACGCGAGAAGGCCGCCATCCTCGAGACGCTGGGTGCCACCGTGCGCCTGGGCTGCACCGATTCGGCATCCAATGACGCCGACGTCTACGTCGTCTCGCCGGGCATTCGGCCGCGCGATCCCATCATCGTCAGCGCCCTGGATCGGGGCATCCGGGTGTGGGGGGAGCTCGAGCTTGCCTGGCGCCTGCGAAGTCAGCAGTCACCCGCTTCATGGCTGTGTGTGACCGGCACCAATGGCAAGACCACAACGACCCTGATGCTCGATTCGATGCTGCGCGCCGCTGGATACGCCTGCGTGGCCGCCGGCAACGTGGGCTTCTCGCTCATCGACGCCGTGCGTGACGACTCGCTCCAGGTCATCGCCACGGAGGTCAGCGCCACGCAGATGCCGTTCGTCACGTCCATGAGCCCCGAGTCGGCCGCCTGCCTCAACCTCGCACCTGACCACCTCGACTTCTTCGCCTCGATGGAGGACTACGCGCGCAACAAGGCCCTCGTCTACCGCAGCGCCAGACTTGCCGCCGTTTACAACGTCGATGACCCGAGCACCGAGCGAATGGTTCGTGACGCGGATGTGATCGAGGGATGCCGTGCCGTCGGCTTCACGCTGGGGATCCCGGGTGTGTCCATGCTCGGTGTGGTGGACGACGCGCTCGTCGACCGTGCCTTCATCGACGAGCGACTTACGCACGCGCAGGAACTGGCCGTCCTGGACGACATTCCCGGGCGCAGTCCGGCCAATGTCGCCAACGCCCTGGCCGCCGCGGCCCTGGCCCGATCCTTCGGTGCGCCCCCTGCGGCGATCCGCAGTGGCCTGCGCGACTTCACTCCGGCGCCGCACCGTGTGGCTTGCGTCGCGCAGATCGGCGGCGTGGACTACGTTGACGACTCCAAGGCCACCAACACGCATGCGGCCGAGATGTCACTGCGTGCCTTCGACTCCGTCGTGTGGATCGCCGGCGGCCAGGCCAAGGGGCAGGCCTTCGACGATCTCGTGCTCAACGTGGCACCGCGCCTGCGTGGCGTAGTCCTTCTCGGGGTTGACCGCGGCGTGATCCGAGAAGCGCTAGAGCGCCACGCGCCGGGGGTGGCGATCGTCGACATCGCGCGCAGCGAGCCGGAGGCCATGGACGACGTCGTGAAGGCGGCAGCGGGGCTGGCCCGGCCCGGCGATGCCGTGCTGCTGGCGCCGGGCTGCGCCTCATGGGACATGTTCTGCAACTACGCCGATCGCGGCGATCGATTCATCGCCGCAGCCCGCGCCCTGCGCCCCTAACCCCTTGTCACGCAGTTCACGCTGGACCCAGGACGCGACACGCGCCCCGATGTGACGGTCCTGCCCCTCCAGCACCGGAACACTGGACCCATGGATCGCGTCTCGCGCCATCCCATGGTGCTCTACTACCTCCTGCTGGGCGCGGCCCTCGCCCTGCTGCTCCTGGGGTTGCTCATGGTGCTGAGCGCGTCGTCCGTCCTGTCGATCCGGCAGTTCGGCTCTCCCTACACCCTGGCCCAGCGGCAGGGCCTGTTTGCGGTCGCGGGCGTCGTCTTGATGCTGATCGCGACGCGCCTCCCGATCGTGTGGTGGCGGCGCATGGCCTGGCCGTCGCTCATTGCCGCGTTCGCCCTCCTCGGTGCCGTGCTCGTCATCGGGGTAGAGGTGTCCGGTCAGCGCAACTGGATCGACATCATCGGTCCATTCCGCCTGCAGCCCTCTGAATTCGCCAAGCTCGCCATCATCCTGTGGTCTGCCGACCTGCTGACGCGCAAGCAGGCGACGATCAATCGGTGGTCCCACCTGCTCGTGCCGCTTCTTCCCGTGACGGGGCTGATACTCCTGCTTGTGCTCCTGGAAGGTGATGTCGGCAACACGCTTCTCCTTGCCATCATTGTCGGCGGGGTGCTCTTCGCTGCCGGTGCGCCCCTTCGACTGTTCGCGGTCCTGGGCGCGGTCGGACTCCTGGCGATCGCGGCGCTCACGATCGCCGCTCCCTACCGCATGAGTCGATTCACGTCATGGCTGGATCCTGGGGCCGATCGCCTCGGTGACGGCTGGCAGGTCACCCAGGGCCAGTACGCCCTGGGCACCGGCGGCTGGTGGGGAGTGGGGCTGGGCGCGAGCCGCGAGAAGTGGGGTTCGCTGCCGGAGGCGCATACCGACTTCATCTTCCCGGTCATCGGCGAGGAGCTCGGCCTGATCGGCACCCTGACGGTGCTCGTGATCTTCGGCGTTATCGCGTTCGTCACCTTCCGCATCGTCCAGTCGGCAACCGATCCCTTCATGCGCCTGGCGGCCGCCGGCATTGGCACGTGGATCATCGTGCAGGCCGTGGTCAACATCGGAGCAGTGCTGAGTCTTCTGCCGATCGCCGGCATCCCCCTGCCATTCGTCTCCTACGGTGGCTCGTCGCTGATTCCACTGCTCATCGCGATCGGCATGCTGCTGTCCTTCGCACGCACGATTGGCGGTCCCGTCGCTACCTCGTCGCGCTCCGTTGACACCTCAAGGCCCGCACCGGCCCGTCAGTCGTCCCGGGGGAAGGGGGCCGGCCGCACGCCCCAGGGGGTGGCGTGAAGGTCCTCCTCGCCGCCGGTGGCACCGCCGGGCACATCGAACCCGCACTGACCCTCGCCGACACGCTCGTGCGTGACGACCCGCAGACTGACGTCGTGGTGGTCGGACGCGATGAGGGCCTGGAGAGTCGCCTCGTGCCCGCCCGCGGCTATCGGCTGCGCACCATCCCCGCGGTGCCGATGCCGCGCCGCCCCTCCAAAGATCTCGCGCTGGTGCCTGCGCGCGTGTCCGGCTCGGTCCGGCAGGTGATGGCGATCCTGCGGGAGGAGAAGCCGGATGTCGTCGTCGGCTTCGGCGGCTATGTCGCCCTTCCGGCATATCTCGCCGCGCGCCGCGCGGGCATACCCCTGGTGATCCACGAGGCCAATGGCCGTGCGGGCCTGGCGAATCGCGTGGGCGCACGCCTGACCGGATGGACGGCCGAAAACGTACCCGGCAGCCTTCCCCGAGCCACGCGCGTGGGCATGCCCTTGCGTCCTCAGATCGTCGACCTCGCCGGAGCAGCAGACCGGCAGGAGCGGCAACGCCAGGCCCGCGAGCACTTCGGGCTCGAACCCGATCGTCCGACGCTGCTGGTCTTCGGCGGCTCGCTCGGAGCGCAGCATCTCAACGAAGTCGTGACCGCGTGCGCTGACGACCTCGGTGCGGCCGGTGTCCAGGTGCTGCACGCCGTGGGAGAGAAGGCGGCGGGAGTGTCCCCGATCGCCCAGCGAGATCCCGGTCGACCGCGCTATTGCGTCGTCCCCTACGTCGACCGCATGGACCTCGCCTATGCCGCCGCGGATCTCGCCGTGTGCAGGGCGGGGGCCATGACCTGCGCCGAGCTCGCCGCCGTCGGTCTACCTGCCGTCTACGTGCCCCTGCCGATCGGCAATGGCGAGCAACGACTCAATGCCCAGCCCGTCGTCAACTCCGGTGGCGGCCTCATCGTCGATGACGCGGACTTCACGGCCGCAACCCTCCGTGAGACCGTCCTTCCGCTCATCGCCAACACCGCGCTCCTGCAGCGCATGAGCGATGCGGCGCGGCAGCACGGTGTCCGCGATGCCGATGCGCGGCTCGCCGATCTCGTGCGAGCGGCAGCCGCGACGGGGGGTCGCTCGTGAGCCGACTGATCGATGCCGGACGCGTGCACCTGGTCGGCGTTGGCGGAGCCGGCATGTCGGGCCTGGCCCGCGTGATGATCGCGCAGGGCATCGCGGTGTCGGGGACCGATGCCAAGGAGTCGCGCCGACTGGCCGTGCTGCGCGCGCTCGGGGCCGTCATCGTCGTGGGCCACTCTGCGGGCGCCCTCGATGCCGCCACGGAACCGCTGGCCGTCGTCGTCGCCTCCACCGCGATCCCCCCAACGAATCCCGAGGTCGTCGAAGCGCGTCGGCGAGGCATCCCGGTCTGGACGCGAGCCCAGGCCCTCAACGCCATCATGGAGGGCTCCACACCCATCGCCGTCGCGGGCACTCACGGCAAGACGACGACAACCTCGATGGTGACCGTTGCACTCCAGGCCTGCGGCAGTGATCCCTCCTTCGCCATCGGCAGCGAACTGCAGTCCTCGGGCACCAACGCTCACTTCGGATCAGGCGAAAACTTCGTCGTCGAGGCCGATGAGTCGGACGGCTCCTTCCTGCAGATGACGCCCCTCGTGGGGGTCGTGACCAATGTCGAGGCCGATCATCTTGATCACTGGGAGAGCTACGACGACATCGAGGACGCCTTCGTGCGCTTTTGCGCGGCCACCCGCGAGAAGGACGGATTCGCTGTCACATGCGCCGACGACCCGGGTGCCCGTCGGGTCGCGGAGCGCGCCTCGGGCGAGGGGGTTCGGGTCGTCACCTACGGCGAGTCTGCCGATGCCGACTTCAAGATCGTGCGATCTGCTGCGGATCGATCAGGCTGGTCCTTCGATGTCATCCACCACGGCGTGCGACTGGGACGCATGACCCTGCGCGTCCCCGGGCGGCACAACGCGCTCAATGCCACCGCGGCGCTGGCCGTCGGCGTGAGCCTCGGACTGCCCGTCGCTGAGCTCCGGGAGGGCCTGGAGTCCTTCACGGGCACCCAGCGCCGCTTCGAATTGCGTGGACAGGTGGGATCGGTGCGCGTCTACGACGACTACGCCCATCACCCCACCGAGGTCACAGCGACGCTGATCGCGGCGCGCGAGGTGGCTGGCTCAGGCCGCGTCGTCGTCGCCTTCCAGAGCCACCGCTACACCCGCACCTCGGTCTTCGCGCGGGCGTTCGGCGAGGCGCTCGGGCTGGCCGATGAGGTCGTCGTCCTCGAGGTCTACAGCGCGGGGGAGAAGGCGATTCCCGGCGCAAGCGGGTCGGTGATCGCCGCGGCGGTCCCGCTGCCTCGCGATCAGGTGGTGTTCGAGCCGTCGTGGTCGATGGTGCCCGAGACCGTCGTGCAGCGGGTTCGACCAGGCGATGTCGTCATGACCATGGGTGCGGGAGACGTCGGCATGCTCGCTCCGCAGATCGTGGAACTCCTGCGCGAGCGCCTAGCGTGAAGCGCGTCCTGTGGGCGCTGGCCGTCCTGGTCCCTGTGGCGGCGGTCCTGGCGTGGATCGGCTGGTTCTCGCCGTGGTTCGCGCTCGACACCGTGCAGGTGCGCATCGGATCCGCGTCGGAGGCCGCGGGCCCGCTCACGACCGCGGAGGTCGACGCGCTCGTCCAGGTGCCCGACGGCACGCCGCTCCTGCGCATCTCGCCGTCGGAGGTCGAGGAGCGGGTGGCGACGCTGCCCCAGGTCGCGTCGGTCACCGTCACTCGCTCCTGGCCCACCACCCTGGTGGTCGACGTCGAACGCCGCGTGCCGGTGGCCGCCGTGCCCACGTCGACCGGGGCCTACGACGTCGTCGACATCACGGGGGCGGTCATCCGCCAGTCGCCCGGGCCCGTCGCCGGCGTGCCCACGGTGCGTGCCGCTGGCCCCGGACTCGAGGCGTCGATCGCGGTCGTGCGCGACATGCCCGAGTGGCTGCGCGAGAAGGTGGAGGGCATCGAGGCCACCACCCGCAACGACGTCACGCTGCAACTGCGCAACGGATCCGTCGTCATCTGGGGATCCCGCGAGGAGAACGAGTTCAAGGCCGAGGTGCTGCGGGTCCTGCTCAAGGTCAAGGCGCTGCGCTACGACGTCTCCGCCCCCGGGACGCCCGCGACCTCCGACAACCCGACTCGCCCCACGGCGCTGCCCAGCGCCACGGTCTCGCCCTCCCCCTGAGGGCCACGCCACCGGCCGGGACCTGGTCGGCACCTTCAAGAAGGTGGCGGCCTACCGCATCGGAGCCAAGGGCTACGCCGGCGGCGTCGACCAGGCCGTCGGCACCCCGCGCGGGCCTCTCGGTGGCTTCGCGCAGATCGTGGCCACCACCGAGGACGCCGGGCGACTGGAGATCCTCTCGCTGGAGGGTGCCCACGAGGCGCAGATGCACAAGCTCGGCTTCCACGAGATGGTGTCGCAGACCGGCGTGCATCTCGCCCTGCCCTACCGGGCGTTCGTCAACCGTGAGCTCGAGGTGAAACTGCGCACCTCCATGCGGCAGTGGGGCTACGACTCGGGCGCGACCGTCGGTGTCGTCAGCACTCCCGTCGATGCCCGCATGCTGCTGGCCCCGGCTCGCGGAGAAGGCCCGGTCACGGCGATCACGCTCGGCCCGGATGGGCGCGCGGTGATCGACACGCACCTGGTGCAGGAGCAGGGGAGTCGGCCGGCCGGGATGTGATCGGCGGCCAGTGCCTCGTGCCTAGTGCCCGAGGGTGCTCGGCGACTCCACGTGGGTGAGGTGCCCGTCGAGGATCTCGAAGACGCGGTCGGTGTACTCGACCATGCGCAGGTCGTGGGTCACCATGATCCCCGTCTTGCCCCGGTCCTTGATCTCGCGGCGCAGCAACTGCACGACCTGACGACCGAGCGCGGTGTCGAGGGCCGCGGTGGGCTCGTCGACGAGCACGAGGTCGGGGTCGTTCATCAGCGCCCGGCCGATGGCGACCCGCTGGCGCTCGCCGCCGGAGAGTTGCTCGGGCAGGTTCTTCGCCCGGTCGGCGAGTCCGAGCTCCTCGAGCAACTCATCGGCACGCTGCTGGGCGGCCTTCTTGGGCGTCTTGACCAGCGTGGCGACGTAGAGGAGGTTCTCGCGGGCGGTGAGGAAGGGCACCAGGTTGGCCGACTGGAAGACGAAGCCGACGCGCTCGGCACGGAAGCGCGTGAGCTCCTTGCGGCTGAGCGAGGTGACGTCGATGTCGCCGATGCGCACGGTGCCGGAGGTCGCGGACAGCAGGCCGCCGATGATCGAGATGAGGGTGGTCTTGCCCGAGCCTGAGGGGCCGAGGAGGGCGACGAACTCACCCTGGTCGACGGCCATCGTGGCGTCGTCGAGGGCCGTGACGGCGGTGTGGCCTGAGCCGTAGACCTTGCTCACATGGTCGACGTGCAGCAAGGCACCCGGGTGCGCGGGTGCCTCGGTGCTCGGCGCTGGGCCAGGGCCGCCGGATGCGGCGTTCGTTGCGTCGACGACGGGGTCATTCATAGCGTGCCTCCGATGGCGGTGGCCGGATCGATCCGGGCGATGCGTCGCAGGGAGAAGGCGGCGCCGACCACCCCTGCGACGAGGGTGAAGACGGCGATCTGGATGAGGGTGTCGGTGCGGAAGAGCGTCGGGACATTGGCGGGGATGACCAGGCCGAATAGCCGGGCGACGATCGTGCCGATGATGACGCCGAGCACTGACGCGACGATGGCCTGCACCAGGACCGTGCGCCCGAGCGCTCCCGTGGGCGTGCCCAGCGCCTTCAGCGCCGCGAAGAGCTCGCGCTTCTCCAGCACCAGCAGGGCGAAGAAGAGCGCGACGACCAGGGCGGCGACCGCCAGGGTGGTGTAGATGATGGAGTTGAGGGTCGACTTCTGCTGGGCGACACCGGGAATCGCCAGGCCGACCGCGTCGGCCGTCAGCACCGTGGTGCCGGGCAGGGCCGCGGCGATGGCCGACAGGTCGGCGCCTGACTCGGTGATCAGAGCAATGGCATTGATCGCCGTCGGCTGGCCGCGAAGCTCCGGGCGCACCGCGTCGCGCATGGCCCGCCAGTCGGCGACGCTCGTCCACAGCGTCGGCTGCAGCTGGTAGGCCGTGTCGGAGACGAATCCCACGACCTCGACGCTGACGTCGCCGACGGACACGCGCGAGCCGATGCTCACCCCGTCGCGCTCCAGGCGCGTGTCGACTGCAGCGACGCCCTGCTCGCCCGGCTCGGGCAGGCGGCCGTCGACCAGGGTGGTCGGCGTGCCCGGCCCGCCGACCTCGAGGCCGAAGACGGCCAGGTCGATGTCGCCCTCCGGGCCGGTGCCCCCGGTCAGCAGGACGCCGACCGGGCCGGCCGACTCGACGCCGGGTGCGCCACGGAAGGTGTCGACGGCGGACTCGTCCAGGCGCGAGCGGATCAGGGAGCCCTCGGCGTCGTCGGAGAAGGCGTAGGCCGTCGCGTTGGTCGAGCGCACGGCACCGGTTGCCCCATAGAAGAGCCCGTCGGCCAGGGCGCCGAGGACGAGCACGAGGAAGACGATGAGCGACAGCGCCGCGACGACAGCGCCGAACCGGCCCTTGCTTCGGGCGAGTTCGCCGCGGGAGAGCAGGCGCGCGGGGCCGGCCATCAGCGGGCTCCGACCGCGGAGGCGGGATCGATCTTGGCGATGCGCCGGATGCTCAGCAGTCCGGCGAGCAGCGAGAAGATCCAGACGGCGAGGATGGTCGTGAGGATCAGTTGCGGATCGAGGCGCACGGGAATGCCAGTGTTGAGCCCCTGGACGGCGAGCAGCGTTAGGCCGAGGGCGATGACCGAGGCAAGCAGCACGACGATCGTGATCTGGATGGCGACCGTGGCGGCCAGACGGCCCGTGCCCGTGCCGATCGCGCGCAGGAGAGTGAAGGGCTTGAGCTTTTGGACGGTGAGGATGAGGAAGAAGAACCCGATCACGACGATGCCGATGATGAAGGTCAGGCCCACCAGGATGCCGAAGCTCTGCGTGATCGACTCGATGCCGGGGATCAGGGCGACCGCTTGGTCGCGGGTGTAGCCCTTGACGCCGGCGACGTCCGCGGCGATCGCGCTCGCCACAGCCTCGACATCGGTGTCGGGGGCCACGGTGAAGGCCACGGCGTTGATGGGCACGAACGGCAGCCCGGGGTTGGTGGCGGCCGCGGCATCGACGTAGGTGTCGAGGTCGACGTACATCGTCGGGATGGCGTTGAACTGCGCGCCGCGGAGCAGGCCCACGACGGTCAGGGTCGTGCCCGCGGGATCGAGGGTCACGGTGTCGCCGATGGCGACGTCGCCGCCGTCGACCGCGGTCTCGCCCGGTGCGCTGGGCAGTCGACCCTCCGACAGGCCCGACGGTGACCCGGGCGCATCCGCAGTGAACCCGAAGATCTGCACGTCGGCCTGCTGCCCCCCGATGAGGGCGCCCGTGGTGAAGGTGCCGAGCCCGGCCGCGTTGGCCACGCCGGGCACGGCCGCGACCGCGTCTGCGACGGTGGGCTCGAGTCGGCTCGCGGCGATGTTGTCGCGTGCGAAGTCGGCATAGACGAGGCCGTCGGTGCGCAGGCCCTGCAGGGCGCCGACGAGGGCGCCGATGAGTGCGCCGGAGAGGGTGGAGAGAAGGAGGACCAGGAAGACCAGCAGCGCGACGGCGCCGGTGAGCAGACCGAAGCGCAGTTTCGCGCGCTTGATCTCTGTGCCTGCCAGGCTCACGCCAGATCCTCCCGAGAATGGCGACCGCCCCACCGGGCGGCCCCCAGACTCTCGCGAGTCAGGCTCCCGCGCATCCCGGGGCGGTGGCACAGTGACGCTGTGACCATCCGGCTGGAGTTCGGCGCACCCGGCCTTCCAGCCGGCCGCGCCATCCGATGGGCATGCGGCCCCGCCGGGAGCCCGCTGAGCGTGGCCGGACCGGGGGAGGAGACTGTGCGCGCCTCCCGTTCATTTCCGTGACGGATGTGACGCAGGTGGCGTCTTGCCATATGTGAGGCTGACCTCTAACCTCGTGGAAGTTCCAACCGAAACTCGAATCTCAACCTTAACGTGAGGTCGAGATCTGCGCTCGCCGAGCGCAGCGACTCAGGAGGACGCTAGTGAGTCGAACGCGAAGGGATGCAGCCGTGGCCGCACCACAGAACTACCTCGCCGTCATCAAGGTCGTCGGGATCGGCGGCGGCGGCGTCAATGCCGTCAACCGCATGATCGATGTCGGCCTCAAGGGCGTCGAGTTCGTCGCCATCAACACCGATGCCCAGGCACTGCTCATGAGCGACGCCGACGTCAAGCTCGACATCGGGCGCGAGCTCACCCGCGGCCTCGGTGCGGGCGCCGACCCCGAGGTGGGCCGTCAGGCCGCCGAGGACCACGCCGCTGACATCGAAGAGGTCCTGCGCGGAGCCGACATGGTCTTCGTCACTGCCGGCGAAGGCGGCGGCACCGGCACCGGAGGCGCTCCCGTCGTCGCGCGCATCGCGAAGTCGCTGGGCGCCCTCACCATCGGTGTCGTGACGCGACCGTTCGGCTTCGAAGGCCGTCGCCGTCAGGCACAGGCCGATTCCGGGGTCGATGCCCTGCGCGTTGAGGTCGACACCCTCATCGTCATCCCCAACGACCGACTGCTCTCGCTGTCGGATCGCACTATCAGCGTGATCGATGCCTTCCGCCAGGCCGACCACGTCTTGCTCCAGGGCGTCTCGGGCATCACCGACCTGATCACCACGCCGGGCCTGATCAACCTCGACTTCGCCGACGTCAAGAGCGTCATGGCTGGGGCGGGCTCGGCCCTCATGGGCATCGGCTCGGCCCGGGGAGAGGAGCGGGCCGTCGAAGCGGCCAGTGCCGCCATCTCCAGCCCGCTGCTCGAGGCCAGCATCGAGGGAGCCCACGGCGTCCTCCTGTCTATCTCCGGTGGGTCCGATCTGGGGCTCTTCGAGGTCAACGAGGCGGCTCGCATGGTCTCCGATGCCGCCCACCCCGACGCCAACATCATCTTCGGCGCGGTCATCGACGACACCCTCGGCGACGAGGTACGCGTCACCGTCATCGCCGCTGGCTTCGACGGCGGCACACCACCGGCGCGTCGCACGCAGCCGGTGACCAAGCGCATCGCCGAGGAGACGCCGCTGGCGGCCGCGGTGGCCGCGAAGCAGTCGGCGTCGTCCGACAGTGCCGAGATCCCCGTCACCCCGGAGCCGCCGAAGCGTCCCGTGCAGCAGCCCCGCACCATCGTCTTCGATGACACCGGCGACGACCTGGACGTGCCCGACTTCTTGAAGTAGTCGCGCATGGGGGTCGTGGCTCGCGGGCGAATGGTCGAAGGCGACCTCTCGGTCGAGTGGGCATTCACCGATCGCCACGACGGTGTCAGCCTGGGGCCCTACTCATCGCTCAATGTCGGTGGCAAGGTCGATGACGATCCCATCGCCGTGGCGCGCAATCGCGCCATCGCGGCGTCCTACGTCGGTGCCGATTCACTCGCCCGGGTCCACCAGGTCCATGGCCGAGACGTGGTCCGGCTTGAGCGCGTCCTCGACGATCCGCCGCCGGCCGACGCGGCTATCACGTCGACGCTCGGCCTAGCCCTGGCAGTGCAGGTAGCCGACTGCGTGCCGCTGCTGGTGGCCGATCTGCCCGGCGCACAGGTCGCTGTCGTCCACGCCGGCTGGCGTGGGGTTGCCGCCGGCGTCGTGGGTGCAGCGCTCGACGCCCTCGCGGCGTCCGGTCCGGTGCGCGCCTGGATCGGCCCGGCCATCTGCCCGGGCTGCTACGAGGTCAGCGAGGAGGTGCGCGACGAGGTGGCGGCCGCTGTCCCCGAGGCTGCCGCCACGACTCGTCAGGGCACCCCGGCCATCGATGTGCGCGCCGGCGTGATGGCACAGCTGGCCGCGTGGGGCGTCGTGGGTGAGTTGATCGGCGGCTGCACGTTCGAAAGCCCCGACCTGTACTCCTTCCGCCGCGACCAGGTGACCGGGCGCCAGGCGGGAGCCATCGTCATGAGGCGCGACCATGGCTGACGCTCGTACGGCGGAGATCGCGGCCAACCTAGCCGCCGCACGCGAGCGGATCGCTAATGCATGCACGGCTGCCGGACGTGATCCCGGTGAGATCACCCTGGTGGTTGTCACGAAGACGTGGCCGGCCGACGACGTCACGCGCCTCGCCGGACTCGGGGTGACCGACGTGGGGGAGAACCGCGACCAGGAGGCCGCCCCGAAGGCCGCCGCCACGCGCGAACTCGACCTGACCTGGCACTTCATCGGCCAACTGCAGACCAACAAGGCGGCCGCGGTGGCCCGCTACGCCGATGTCGTCCACTCCGTCGATCGCCTCGCGCTGGTGCAGGCCCTGGAGAAGGGGGCGGCCAAGGCCGGCCGCACGCTGGACTGCCTGGTGCAGGTCAACCTCGACCCTGATCCCGGCCCGCAGCCGGGTAATCCCGTCAGAGGCGGCTGTGCCGACCCGCCGGGCCCGATCGCACAGCGCGGGGGAGTCGCGGCCGACGAGGCTGCCGATGTCGCCGCGGCCATCGACTCGGCTGAGCACCTTCGACTGCGCGGTGTCATGGGGGTGGCGCCGCTGGGTGCCGACCCGGCGCCGGCATTCGTGCGCCTCGCCGACGCCCTGGCGGCCCTTCGCGCGCACTACCCCGGTTTGGATGTCATGTCCGCGGGCATGTCAGACGACCTGGAGCAGGCCGTCGCGGCGGGTGCGACACACCTGCGCGTGGGGAGTTCGGTCCTGGGGAGCAGGGCTTAGCGCGGGTAGTGTGAGCGAATGCTGGGCGCCACGTCCGGCTACGAAAGGGAGTGCCATGGCGGGCGCGATGCGCAAGATGGCGGTCTACCTCGGACTCGTGGAGGACGAGAACGACCGCCACGAGGGCTACCTGGAGGAAGACGAGTGGGAGTACGACGAGCCCACCCCGCAACGCCGCACGCGCACATCGGATCGACCCGAGCGATCGGAGCCGCGCGCCGTCACGGTGATGGATCCCAACCAGCCGCGGCGTATGTATCGTGATGAGCCCACCAACGTCTCGAGGATCCCCGGTCCCTCGGTGCGCACCGTGCCCGCGGCTCCCACTCCCGCGACCGACCTGTCGCGCATCACGACCATCCACCCGCACACCTACAACGACGCTCGGCGCATCGGCGAGGAGTTCCGCGAGGGCGTGCCGGTGATCATGAACCTCACCGAGATGGAAGACGGCGACGCCAAGCGCATCGTCGACTTCGCCGCCGGTCTGGTGTTCGGCCTCCACGGCACGATCGAGCGCGTCACCAATAAGGTGTTCCTGCTCTCACCTGCCAATGTCGAGGTCGGCGCGGAGGCGCGGGCTCAACTCGCGCAGACCGGCTTCTTCAATCAGAGTTGAACGCAGGGCGCGGAAAGCCGCCGTGCGCGCGAGGGCTGAGGAGGAGACGTGGGCGTGGTCGGGCAGGTGCTCGGCACCGTCCTGTGGCTCTACTGGCTGGTCCTCATCGGCCGACTCGTCTTCGACCTCGTCCAGATCTTCGCGCGCTCGTGGCAGCCGCGCGGCCCGTTCCTGCTGCTCGCCGAGGCGATCTACTCCCTCACCGACCCGCCGCTGCGGCTCCTTCGGCGATTCATCCCGCCGCTGCGCCTGGGCGGGGTCCAGTTCGACCTGGCGTTCCTCATCCTCATCATTGCCGTCCAGATCCTCATCAACCTCGCCCTCGCCCTCTAGGTAGGAGTCATCGTGGCCCTCACGCCGAAAGACGTACACGAGAAGAAGTTCAGCACCGTCAAGATGCGCACGGGCTACGACATGGACGAGGTCGACACGTTCCTTGACGAGGTCGAGACCACGATCGGCCAGTTCCAGACCCAAAACGACGACCTGAAGGCGCAGATAGCGCAGGGTCCCAAGGTGGCTCCCGCGCCCGCGTCGGTGTCCATGACCGAGGCGCAGAAGAAGTGGGACGACGCCCAGAAGGCCATGGCCGACGCCCAGGCGAAGTTGTCCGAGGCCCAGGCCAAGGACACCGACGCCACCGCCAAGCTGGCCGACGCGAAGGCCAAGCTCGCCGAGGCCGAGGTCAAGGAGAAGGCGGCCGAGACCAAGCTCACCGAGGCGCGCCGCGTCGCCACGGCCACCCAGGCACCGGCGGCGGCGCCCGCTCCCGCCGCACCGGCGGCGGCGCCCGCAGCCGCGGCTGCCGCGGCCGTGGCCGCCCCCGCGCCGGCCAGCCAGGACGTCCCGGCCCGCGCGTTCGCCATGCTCGAAGCCGCCCAGCGAACCGCCGACGAGACCGTGGCGTCGGCCAAGACCGAGGCCGACACGATCCTCACCAAGGCCCGCGACGAGGCCCGCAAGGTGACCGGTGCGCTCGACGATCAGCGTGCCTCCCTCGAGACCAAGGTCAACGAGCTGCGCACCTTCGAGCGCACCTACCGCACCAAGCTCCGCGACACCATCTCCGGGCAATTGGCCGAACTCGACAAGGTGACGTCCGTGGAGCCCAAGGCGCCCACGCCCTAGGGCCGCTATGACCGTGACCGGCTCGGCCGCCAGCAATCCCTCTCGGCCTGAGGACCTCGATCGAGGTGCCTGCGAGTTGGCCGAGGTGCCCGTGAAGAAGAAGTAAGGGGCGCCGCTAGCCCAGCGGTCCCACCTCATAGCCGGCGAGCACCTGCTCGGGCTCGGCCTGACCGCCGTGCATGTCGGTGAAGGCCTGCGTGGCATCGATCCCGCACATGCCCTCGATGACCTGCGGGCCACCCGGGTGCTGGGAGATCCACGCCGTGAGGTTGTAGACGTTGCCGTCGACGACCGACCAGCAATCCTCGGGCGTGCCGTGGGCGGCGACCTCGGTCATGGTGATGGTGGCGCCGCCACCCGACGTGTCGGGCTGGTTCGCGTCAGGTGAGGTCGTGTCGGCAGATGCGGTCGCGATCCGCGATGCCCACACGGCCTCGGCCCCGCTGTGGCCGACAACCGTGGTCAGCGCGATGGTGCCGATGGCGACGAGGATGCCCAGCACGCCGAGTGCCGTGACCGCCGCTCCCGATGACCGGCGCTGCCAGAGGTACCACCCGAGGGCGATGGCCAAGAGCGCGACAGAGACAGGAAAGAGGCGATCGCCCCACTCGGCGTGCTCCTGGGGGAGCCCGACGCGCTCCGACAGGGCCTGGCCGGACTCCTTTGCGGCGAAGGCGGCGATGGTGCCCACGCCGAGCAGCGCGATAGTCGCCCAGCCCAGTGCCCCGCGCCACCGCGGGATGAGCACGATGGCGATGAGGCCCAGGGTGCCCAGGATGAGCAGGACGATCGCGAAGTGCACGACCAGGGGGTGCACCGGTAGTCCGAGCACCAAATCGAAGGGCATGCCCCAAGCCTCACATATCGCCGGAGGTTCCGCCCTGATCGCGTTCGATGGGGCGGATCGCGCGTGTCCGGATATCCCAGTGCAGGGTGGCAAACCTCAGGCCGATGACCGAGGCCACGCACAGGAATGCAGCGATACCGGCACTGTATCCATCGAGCAGCACGAAGATCGTGACCCCGATGAGCACGAGGATGGCGTAGGGCTGGCTGGGGCGCAGGATCTCGGGTGTCTCGCCGCGCAGCAGGGCGACCAACACGCCACCGGCGATGGCAGCGAGAATGCCCACGGCGATGGCTCCGACGTCCGGGAGTTTGAAGTCCAGGGCCATCTGCGCCGCGATCACGCCGTAGAGGCCGAGGGCGAGGGCATCGAGAAGGATGAATATCCACCCGTCGACGGGAATCCATCGGCCGATCACCAACACGACGGCGACCGCACCCAGCACTGACACGACATACCACGGCGAGGAAAGCGCCAACGGCGGGAGATTGCCCAGGAGCACATCGCGCGCGATGCCGCCGCCAAGCCCGAGTAAGAACGCAAAGAGCGTGACGCCGACGATGTCGTACTTCACGCGACCGGGGGTGCGGCCGATCAGCGCACCGGACACCGCCGCGACGAATGTCGTGAGGAGCGCCAGCCAGAGGGGAGTGTTGCTCGCGATATTGGGGACGTTCACGATATTGGGGACGTTCACGCGCGCGACCGCCTAGGCCTTGCGCAGAGCGAATGTCAGTGCCAGATCGGGATCGAAGCCGCTGAAAGATCCTTCAACTGCCGGCCCCTCGGCAAAGGTGATAGCGAGCACCTCACCGGCGATCTGGTCGCCATGATCGCGCAATGCCTGCGCGACCGTATCGTCGGTGGACGACCAGGTGAGGGTGATGCGATCGGAGATATCCAGTCCGGCGTTCTTACGCGCTTCCTGGATAAGTCGGATGGCCTCGCGGGCGGTGCCCAGGCGCCGGAGCTCGGGGGTGAGGTGCAGGTCGAGCGCGACGGTCTCGCCCTCGCCGCTGGCGACCGACCAGCCTTCGCGGGGGGTCTCGGTGACGATGACATCGTCGGAGGAGATGCTGACCGCGCCCATGCCGGGCACGTCGACGATCGCATCGCCGTCGCGCAGGGCGGCCGACAGGGACGCGGCGTCGGCCACGGCAATCGCCTCGGCAACAGTCGGGGTCTGCTTGCCGAAGCGCTTGCCGAGCGACCGGAAGTTGGCCTTTGCCGTGGCGTCGACGAGGTTGCCCTCTGACGCCGACAGGCTCGACATGTCGACCACGTTGAGTTCGCTCGCCACCTCCGCGACGAGATCGGCCGGCAGCGCCGGCCATCCCGGTGCCGAGACCAGTGCCCGAGCGAGGGGCTGGCGCGTGCGCACGCTCGACGCGGCGCGTGCTGCGCGTCCGAGCTCGACGATCCGTCGGATCAGCGCCACCTGCTCGCCGAGCTGGTCATCGATGATCTCGGGATCAACGGACGGCCACGCCGCCAGATGCACGCTGGGCGCAGCGTCGGGGTTGGCCGGACGCACCATGTCCTGCCACACGCGCTCGGTGACGAAGGGCGTGAAGGGGGCCATCGTCAGCGTCACGATGCGCAGCGCTTCGCCGAGCGTGGTCAGGGCGGCCGGGTCGCCGTCCCAGAAGCGCCGGCGCGTGCGGCGGACGTACCAGTTCGACATGTCGTCGACGAACGATGAGATGAGGCGGCCGGCTCGCTGGGTGTCGAACTGCTCGAGAGCCGCATCGACGTCGCGCGCAAGGCGGTGAGCCTCCGAAAGCAGCCAGCGATCCATCGGCGGCCGGTCGGCGACGCGGGGCACGTCTCCTCCCGGCGACCAGTCGGCGGCGCGTGCGTAGAGGGAGAGGAAGGAGACGGTGTTCCAATAGGTGAGCAGGACCTTGCGGACGACCTCCTGGATGGCGGCGTGCCCCACGCGGCGGGCCTGCCAGGGCGAGCCGGAGGCGAGCATGAACCACCTCACGGCGTCGGCGCCGTGCTCGTCCATGAGCGGGATTGGCTCGAGCACGTTGCCGAAGTGCTTGCTCATCTTGCGGCCGTCCTCGTCGAGGATGTGGCCAAGGCAGACGACGTTCTTGTAGGAGCTGTCGTCGAAGACCAGGGTGCCGATCGCCATCAGCGTGTAGAACCAGCCGCGGGTCTGGTCGATCGCCTCGCAGATGAAGTCGGCGGGGTAACGCGCGTCGAATGTCTCGCGCCCTCGATGGGGGTAGCCCCATTGCGCGAATGGCATGGCACCGGAGTCGTACCAGCAGTCGATAACCTCCGGCACGCGCGTGGCGGTGCCCCCGCACTCGGGGCAGGCGAAGGTGATGTCGTCGACGAAGGGGCGGTGCGGGTCGAGTGCCGTCAGGTCGCGACCCGCCCGCTCGCCGAGTTCGGACAATGAGCCGATCGCGGTGAGGTGGCCGGTGTCGCAGCGCCAGATGGGCAGCGGCGTGCCCCAGTAGCGATTGCGCGACAGGGCCCAGTCGACGTTGTTGGTCAGCCAGTCGCCGTAGCGGCCCCACTGGATGGTGCCGGGGAACCAATTGGTGCCCTCGTTCTCACGAAGCAGCGCGTCCTTGATGGCCGTCGTGCGGATATACCACGAGGGCTGCGCGTAGTAGATGAGCGGCGTGTGGCAGCGCCAGCAGTGCGGGTAGGCGTGCTCGTAGCCGACGTGCTTGGCGAGCAGGCCGCGTTGCTTGAGGTCATCCACCAGCAGGTCATCGGCCTTCTTGAAGAACGTGCCGCCTATGAGGGGGAGATCGGGCTCGAAGGTGCCGTCGGGGCGGACCGGATTGACGACGGGCAGGCCGTAGGCGCGGCAGGTGGCGAGGTCGTCGGCGCCGAACGCCGGCGCCTGGTGCACGAGGCCGGAGCCATCGTCGGTCGTGACGTAGTCGGCGAGGATGATGTAGTGCGCGTCGGGGATGTCGACCAGGTCGAAGGGGCGCTGGTAGCGGGTGCGCTCCAGATCGCGCCCGCTCAGGCGCTCGAGCACCTCGTATCCCTCGCCCAGCAGCCCGGGGGCGAGATCCTCGGCGACGACGAGTGTCTCCCCGTCGGCAGCGCGTGCCACGACATAGGCGGCATCGGGCTTCACCGCCACCGCCGTATTGGACACCAGGGTCCACGGTGTCGTCGTCCACACCAGAAGGGCGACACCCGGATATCGGTCGGCAAGCGCACTGCCCGGCAGCACGGGGAATCGCACGTAGACGGAGGGATCGACGACGGCCTCGTAGCCCTGGGCGAGCTCGTGGTCGGAGAGCCCGGTGCCGCAGCGGGGGCAGTACGGCGTGACGCGGTAGTCCTGCACGAGCAGGCCCTTGTCGAAGATCTGCTTCAGCGACCACCACACCGACTCGACGTATTCGGGCGCCATGGTCCAGTAGGCATCGTCCATGTCGACCCAAAAGCCCATGCGCCGGGTCATCTGGTCGAACTCGTCGACATGCCGGAGCACGGACTCGCGGCACTTAGCGTTGAACTCCGCGATGCCGAATTCCTCGATATCCATCTTGCCGGTGAAGCCGAGTTCCTTCTCCACGGCGAGCTCGACGGGCAGGCCGTGGCAGTCCCAGCCGGCCTTACGCGGGACGTGGTAGCCCTTCATCGTGCGGTATCGCGGGAAGATGTCCTTGAAGACGCGGGCTTCTACGTGATGGGTGCCCGGCTTGCCGTTGGCGGTCGGTGGGCCCTCGTAGAACACCCACAGGGGGCGTTCCTCGGACTGGGCGACCGACTGGTGGAAGACGTCTTCGCTCGCCCACAGTTCGAGGATCTCCCGCTCCATCGCCGGTAGGTCGACATGTGCCGGCACCTGGCGGTACATGGACTACCTCCGGATCGGGATCGAGGGAGCAGCCTATCGGGGGCCTACGCATACGCGGGCGCTACCACGGCCTCGACACCGTGCTGCGCCTGTCAGACTGAGCCGATCGAGAGAGGACAGGCATGGACTTCGCCTTCGATGTCACGACCGAGGACTACCGATCCCGGCTGCTGACCTTCATGGACGAGCACGTCTACCCCAGCGAGGCGACCTACTACGAGCAGGTGGCCCACCTCGACGACTACTGGGCGTGGAGTCGCACGCCGATCCTTCTTGAGTTGCAGGCCAAGGCTCGGGCGGCCGGGCTGTGGAACCTCTTCCTCCCCGGTGACCTCGGCGCAGGCCTGACCAATCTCCAATACGCGCCGCTGGCCGAGGTCACCGGACGCAGTCCGGGCCTGGCTCCAGCGGTGTTCAACTGCTCCGCACCCGACACGGGCAACATGGAGGTGCTGGCGATCGTCGGTTCCGCAGAGCAGAAGGATCTGTGGCTGACCCCGTTGCTGGCCGCGCAGATCCGCTCGGGTTTCGCCATGACCGAGCCGGATGTCGCCTCATCGGACGCCACCAACATCTCCACGGCCATCGTTCGCGATGGCGATGACTACGTCATCAACGGGCGCAAGTGGTGGATCACCGGTGCGATGAATCCCGATTGCGCGATCTTCATCGTGATGGGCAAGACCGATCCATCTACCGAGCGGCACCGGCAGCAGTCGATGATCCTCGTCCCGCGGGATACCCCGGGCGTGGAGATCGTGCGCGGCATGCAGGTGCTCGGCTACGACGACCACGACCACGGCGGGCATGCCGAAATGGTCTTCCGCGACGTGCGCGTGCCTGCGAGCAACCTCATCGCGAAGGAGGGCGACGGCTTCTTCATCGCCCAGGCACGCCTGGGCCCCGGCCGGATCCACCACTGCATGCGGTCGATCGGCATGGCCGAGCGAGCGATCGAGCTCATGTGCGAGCGCGTCGAGGAGCGGATCACCTTCGGCCGCCCCCTCGCCGATCAGGGTGTCATCCGCGAGTGGATCGCGCGTTCGCGCATCGAGATCGAGCAGCTTCGACTGCTCACCCTCAAGGCAGCATGGCTCATGGATACGGTCGGCGTTCGCGGGGCACACACGGAGATCCAGGCGATCAAGATCGCCGCACCGATCACCGTGCAGGGCATCCTCGACCGTGCGATGCAGGCCTTCGGCGCGATGGGGCTCTCGCAGGACACCCCGCTCGCCGCGATGTTCGCCGGCATCCGCACTCTCCGGCTAGCCGACGGCCCGGATGAGGTCCACCTATCGGCGCTGGGCAAGCACGAGATCAAGCGCCAGCGTCAGCGCCGCGAGCACTAGGTCGGGTAGGCGTCGAGATCGGTTGCCTTGACGCTGAGCCACACCGAGGCGCCCTCGTGCAGGCCGAGCGAGGCCACTGCGCCCGGGGTCACGATCGCGGCGAGCGGGGGTTCGGAGGCGACCTCGATGCGCACGACATCACCACGCGACTCGATGGAGGTCACGCGGCCCGGCCATGCATTGCGGGCACTGCCCTCGGGTTGCTTTCGATGCACCGAGATGGCCTCCGGTCGGATGGCGACGATCACGGGCCCGCTGATGCGGCTATCAGCGACGTGCACCGAGCCCCCTTGCGTCAGCGAGACCGCGCCCTCGAGTGCATCTCCGCGCACGATGTTGACTCCGACCAGCTGGGCGACGTAGTTGGAGGCGGGCCGCTGAGCGACGTCGGCTGGCGAGCCGGACTGCACCGCACGCCCGTCCTCGAGCACGACGACGCGATCGGCGAGCACCATCGCGTCGATCGGATCGTGCGTCACAAGCACGACGGCTCCACCGAAGTCGGCGAGATGCGAGCGCATGAGGGCCCGCACGGAGGCGCGCGTCGCGGCGTCGAGCGCTGCGAGGGGCTCATCGAGCAGGAGAAGGTCAGGAACTGTCACGAGTGCGCGCGCGAGGGCCGCGCGCTGCGCCTGGCCGCCTGAGAGTTGGCGCGGCTTCCTGTCGGCGAGATCGGCGATGTCGAGACGTTCGAGCCATTCGCCGGCGCGGCTTCGCGCCGTGCGCTTGTCGACCCCTCGCGCGCGCAGCCCGAAGGCCACGTTGTCGGCGACGCTCATGTGGGGGAAGAGGAGATAGTCCTGGAAGACGTAGCCCACGGATCGGCGTTCGGGCGGGAGATAGGTGCTGCGCGAGGCATCCTCGACGATGGTGTCGCCGATCTGCACCCGGCCTTGCGCCAGGGGGGACAACCCGGCGAGGCAGCGCAAGGCTGTCGACTTGCCCGAGCCGTTGGGCCCGAGCAGGCCGACGACCTCGCCGTCGGGGACATCGAGGTCGAGGTCGAGCGTGAAGGAATCGCGCGTGACGCGCAGTTGCGACGCAAGGCTCATGACGGTGCCGAGCGCAGGTAGCGATCGCGCAGGAGGAGCAGGACAGCCAGCGAGGCGATGAGCAGCACGAGGCTCAACGCGATTGCCGCATCACGATCGCCGTCCAGCGCGGCATAGACAGCGAGCGGCATCGTCTGGGTCACTCCCGGCAGATTGCCCGCGAAGGTGATTGTCGCTCCGAATTCTCCGAGCGCGCGTGCCCAGGCGAGCACTGTGCCCGCAAGGAGCGCGGGTGCGATCAGAGGCATGGTCACGCGGCGCAGCACCGTCCACTGACTCGCACCAAGGGTGGCGGCCGCCTCGTCGAATCGCGGATCGGCACTGCGCAGGGCTCCCTCCACGGTGATGACGAGGAAGGGCATGGCAACGAATGCCTCGGCCATGATCACGCCGGCCGTGCTGAAGGGCAGTTGCACCCCGAACCAGTCGTAGAGGAACTGGCCGATGAGCCCGCGCCGCCCGAAGGCCAGCAAGAGGGCAACACCCCCGACCACCGGTGGGAGAACAAGGGGAAGGGTCACGAGGGCGCGCACGAATGTCGTCCCGGGCACGGCGGATCGCGCAAGGACCCAGGCCACGGGAACTCCGATCGCCACGGCGATCACCGTCGCGCTCAGCGAGCAGACGAGGGAGAGGCGCAGGGCCTGCAGTGCCACGGGCGAGGAGAGGAGTTCGGGCAGCCGGGACCACGGCGTGCGCAGCAGCAGGCCAACGAGAGGGATGGCCAGGAAGGCGACACCGACCGCGGCGAGGATGCCGACGGGAATGGGGGTGGTCCTGCGACTGCTCATGGTGCCGGCGCGAATCCCGCACCCGCGAGCGCTGCTTGGGCCTCGGGGCCGGCCAGGAAGTCCACGAATGTCGCGGCTTCGGCTGCGTTGGGCGAGGCGGATACGACGGCGGCCTGGTAGGTCGTCGTCACGTTGGCCTCGGCGGGAATCGCCACGCCGACGACCTGCGCACCGGCCGACAGCACGTCGGTGACGTAGACGATGCCGGCATCGGCTTCATCCGCCTCGATCTTGCCGAGCACTGAGCGCACGTCGGGCTCGTAGCTGACCGGCGTGACGGCGAGTGAGTTGTGGTCGAAGAGCTTCGCCGTTGCGACGCCGCAGGGGGCTTGCTCCTGGCAGATGACGACCTTGACGCCGGCGAGGTCGGCTAGCCCGGCGACCGCTGCCGGATTGCCCGGCGGGACCGCGATCTGCAGGGAATTGGTGGCGATATCCACCGCCCCGGTGACCAGCCTCTCGTCGATCAGGGGCGCCATCGAGGTCGTGCCGGCGGATGCGAAGACGTCAAGCGGTGCACCGCCGCGAATCTGCTCGGCTACCGCGCTGCTCGCGGCGAAGGAGAACTGCACGCTGACGCCCGGATAGGCCTTGGTGAACTCGGCGGCGATGCTTGCCAGTACGTCGGTGAGCGACGACGCGGCACCCACGGTGATCGTCGCGCGCTGAGTCGTACTCGACGACGCGGTTGAGTCTGCCGCCGATGAGCAGGCGGTGCCCGCGAGTCCGATCGTGCCGATCAGTGCGATCGCGGACATCGTGCGCACCGACCTCATCGTCCCGGAACCTCCACGCCGACATTGGTGGCCTTGACGGTCGCGATGGCCAGCGACCCTGGCTCGAGTCCGAGTTCGTCGACGGCTTCGGTGCTGAGGAGCGAGATGAATCGGTGGGGTCCGGCCTGGATCTCCACCTGCGCCATGACGGTGTCCTTGACGATCCGCGTCACCACGCCGGCGAAGCGGTTGCGCGCAGAGCGACTCACGATGGGGGCGAGCTCGGCGCTCGCCGGCGTGCCCGCCCCCTCGCGCATGGCCCGGGCGACCTCGGCCCCGTCGATGACCTGGCGCCCGGCGGCGTCGGCGCTGGCGGCCAGGCGGCCGGACTCGATCCAGCGCCGCACCGTGTCGTCGCTCACGCCGAGGAACTCAGCCGCCTCAGGGATCCGCATCTGCGTCATGAATGGGGATGATATCCCGCATGTGCGGATGTGGTCGTCCGGATGGTCCGATTCCTCGGCGACGACACCCCTGACCGAAGCCTGATCCGCGCGGCTGGTTGCCGCGGGCAGCCGGGCGGCCTACCCTCGGACGGCTCAGGCCTCGCTGGGGGGCGGATGACCCGAGAGGGGTAGCTCGTGGCGACAGCCAAAAAGGCGGTGCCGGCCACCAAGGCCGCGCCCGCCACCAAGGCCGCGCCCGCCACCAAGGCCGCGCCCGCGAAGAAGGCCGCGCCCGCCAAGAAGGCCGCCCCTGCGAAGA
>VGBL01000027.1 GCA_016870515.1 Actinomycetota bacterium
TAACTCGTAGACTCTGTTGCTCGCGGCCCCGTAGCTCAGGGGATAGAGCAGAGGTTTCCTAAACCTTGTGTCGGCAGTTCGATTCTGCCCGGGGCCACTCGCGACCAGTTGGGTGCTGATGACAACACATCGGCGCTGTTAAAGGCCCGGCAAGGGTCTGGGTATGAGCCCGTCCAATGTCGCTCGCCGAACTCCGCGCGCAATCTACGCGCCGAGGGATTCTCCTTCCCGCTGTCACTACACTCAAGATTAGGACGTGGCCGGAAGCCAGACGCGCCAAGCCTTAAGCTGTAGCCCCAAAGCAGTAGAGCTCACGCATCTCGTCGGAGTCGTGCCCGCCGTGCTGGTGGCATCTGTGGTGACAACTGCACCCCCGCCAAGCATCACCACCCATCTCGGCACCCAACGTCGGCCCTCGTGGTCTACCCTGCGAACGTGACAGGTGGACGCACGTGGCGGCGCGGCGTGCCCCTCGCCATCGGTCTTGTCGCATCGGGACTGCTGGCGACGGCCATCGCCGATGCCCGCGTGGTCGATGGCTGCGATCTGAAGCCACGGACGATCTGCGAGGAGATGGTGCTGCCCTTCAATGGCGGCTTGCTCGACGAGGACCTCAGCGGGGCCAGCTTCTACAGGTCCGACCTCTCCGGCGCCTACATCGAGCGCACCAAGCTAGTCCGAGCCAACCTTTCCAGGACGCTGCTCAACGAGGTCCTCTTCCTCCGTAGCAGCCTCATCGATGCCAACCTGTCCTACGCCGCGAGCGGATCCATCAACTTCGGCAGCCTCTCGCTTAGCCGAGCCAACCTCCGGGGCGTCACCTTTCGCACGTCCAGTTTCATAGCAGTAAACGCGACGCTCGCGGACCTCACCGGTGCAGAGATGCCTTCGATGACCATCGGGCCTACGTCGACGCAGCCCAGTACCTGGGCCGACGCCGAGTTCACCCGCGCCGTGCTCACCGATGCCAGGATCACCGACACGAGCCTGGCCGGGGCGTCGTTCGCCGATGCTGATCTGCGCGGTGCCGAACTCAGCAGCGTCGACCTGTCGGATGCGAACCTCTCAGGGGTCAATCTCTCCAAGGCAACCTTGCGGACTGTCCGGTTCAACCGGGCTCAACTGCCGGTGGCCACCCTGGTCGATACGATTCTGCACGGAGCCGACTTCACCGGCGCCAACGTGAGCGGCCTGGTCCTCCAAGACGCCACCGTGCGCGGCGCCTTTTTCTCCCGAGCCAGCGGCAACCTCTACGTGAGGCTGTCCAACCTCACCGCCACAGCCAACGATGACGATTACGCCTACCCCAACAGCCTAGCGCACTCTGACCTGCGCGACTCGGAGTTCCTGGACTCCGACCTCCGGGGCGTGGACTTCACCGACTCGGACCTGCGCAACTCGGATTTCACCGGATCCAACATCCGCACGGCGATCTTCGACAGCGCAGACATGCGCGGTGTCATCCTCCCCGACTCGGCCTTGATCGGGCGCCCCACGTTCGGCTGCAATCGGCAGACCCGCTGGAGCGGGGACTACGCGGAACGCTTTGGCCCCTACTGTCGGAGCAAGGGCGACAAGGTCAAGCCCGTTTGGTGCCGTGACGACTACAACAAAACCCCGGGCCTATGCGCCATCTGCGGCAGGATCTGCATCGTCGGGCGCGGGGTCGACTCCGGGGCCGAGATGTCCCCCGCCGCATGCGACCGACGACAACAGGCTGCAACGCGCGCGGGTCCAGGCGGTCAGTTCGTGGCGCTAGGGTGATGCCCCCAGCCACTCCGGGAGGAAGCGAGTCCGGACCAATGAACGACACCGAAACGCGGCCAGACGACATATGGCGAATACCGGGCGCTGGAGATCGCCGCATTCGAAATGGCGCCGCTGCTGCATCTGTGCGCGTAGTTTGACTCGACGATCCGCCTAGGGCAGAGCACGCGGGTGTCAGGCAAGGTCACCCGCGACAGCAGTGCCGTCACGGACGCGCGAATCCGGGTCACGTGGATCTCGAATTCCGGCAAGGTCAAGGAGCTAGGCGTGACGCAGACGTCTGCCTTTGGACGCTATTCACTTGCCGTTACGCCGCCACGCTCCGGCACGCTGCGCGTCACGGCGAGGAGCGAAGGGCAGCACTCCTCAGTGAGCAATCCGATCACCGTGCGCCGGTGACTACTCCTCGACCCGCTCCACCGTGGCCGGGAAGAGCCACCAAGCGAGGATCAGCCCGAGCAGGGTGAGCGTCCCCCCGACCAGAAGGGCCATGGTCATGCCGGACACGAAACCCTCGCCTGCCGCCTCGCGGATCGGTACGGCGAGATCGGGTGTCAACTGCTGCACCGCGATGCTGCCCGCAGCTAGGGATTCCCGCACCGCCTCCACCACATTGCTGGGGATGGCATCGATCGCATTTCCCGCGGCCGCGATCCGTTCCTCGATCTCATTGCGGTAGCCCAGAGCCAGGAGCGACCCGAGGATCGCCACGCCCAGCGAACCTCCGAGTTCAGACATGCCGTCGTTGACGGCAGCGCCAATGCCGGCCCGTTCGGGCGGCGTCGCGGCCAGCACGCCGTTGGTCGCCTGCGGCAGCACCATGCCCAGACCGAAGCCGATCAGGCCGAGGCTCCCGCCGATGAGCGCGTAGGGCGATCCCACCTTCATCAAGGTGGCGATCGCAAAGCCTGCTGTCACCAGGAGGAATCCGATGAGGACCGTGGTGCGTGTGCCGATGCGCTCGGCCACTCGGGGACTCAATAGCGACGCGATGAGCATGCCTCCAGCACCGGGGAGCATCGATACGCCCGACTCGACGGGGGTATTCCCCTGGACGAGTTGGAGGAATTGAGGCAGGAAGAACATCATTCCCATCAGCGCCGCATAGACCAGCGCGACGCAGATGACCGAGACGGTGAAGAGGCGGTTGCGAAACAGGCTCATGGGCAGCATCGGTCGCGGGGCCCGGAGCTCCCACCACACGAAGCCGCTCAGGAAGACCACCGTCGCGACGGACGATGTGACGGCGAGGGGGTCGAGGCCCGCGTCGGGTATCTCGATCACCGTGACGACAAGCGCGACCAGGCCGACTGTCGAGAGCACGGCGCCGAGCGGGTCCAGGCGCGGTCGGCTCGGATCGAGGGACTCTGGCACGTAGCGAAGTGTGGCGATAATGCCGATGACCACGAGTGGCGGATTGACCCAGAAGATCGCGTGCCACGAGACGTGTTCGACGAGCAGTCCGCCGACGATGGGCCCGATGGCAACAGCGGCGCCGGCGGTCGCGGCCCAGATGCCGATTGCCTGGGCACGTTCGCGACGATCAGTAAACACATTCATGAGGATTGACAGCGTGGACGGCATGATGAATGCCCCACCGATCCCCATGATCGCCCGGAAGGCAGTAAGGGTGAGCGCGTGGTTGGCAAAGCCCGCCGCGAGGGATGCGCTCCCAAAGACCACGAGGCCGATGAGGAGGGCACGGCGACGGCCGAAACGGTCGCCGAGGGAGCCGGCCAGGAGCAGCGTGCCAGCGAACATCACGGAGTAGGCATCAACAACCCACTGCAGCTGGGCCGTGGTCGCGTCGAGCTCCTCCTGCAGGACGGGCAGGGCGACGTTGACGATGGTGTTGTCGAGAGAGATGACGGCAAGTGCACCCGCAAGGACGGCCAGGACCGCCCATCTATTGACCGTCGACCTCATGTCAGGAGCCTACGAGATCGTTATGGATCCACCTGCTCGACGACTAGGCTTCGCCCGTGGATGTCTCCCAGGGGATCTACTCCTTACTGGTGATCGCCGCGATAGCCGCGGCTGTGCCTCTGATCGTTGGCCTCCTGCGCCTTCCCATCGCTGAGGTAGTCCTGCTCCTCGCAGGCGGGATCGTCTTCGGCCCATCGGGCCTCGGCTGGATCCAACTCGACGAGACCATCCTCCTCTTCTCCGAGATCGGCCTTGCCTTCCTGTTCTTCGCGGCGGGGCTGGAGTTGGAGAAACACGCGATCCGCGGCCGCTCCGGCAAGCTCGCGCTCATCGGGTGGATCACCACTGTCGTGCTCGCGTGCCTCGCCGCGGCACTACTCGAATACCTCAGCATCATCCGAGACTTCCTCGGAGTCGCGATCGCACTCACCAGCACCGCCCTGGGCACCCTGCTGCCCATCCTGCGCGACAAGGGGCTGCTCAAGACTCCATTCGGCACCTATTTCATGGGGGCGGGTGCCATCGGCGAGTTCGGGCCCATCCTGGCCATCTCGATCCTGCTCACCACGGCCAATCCGGCTATGGGATTCGTCGCCGTGGCCCTCTTCGCCGTCGTCGCACTCGCTTTCGCGAAGGTCCCGGGCTGGTTGAAGTTCGAACAGGTCGTCTCCATCATCGACCGCGGCCACGGGACGAGTTCGCAGACCGCCATTCGACTGACCGTCCTGCTCCTGCTCGGTCTCGTGGCCACCGCCGAGTTGTTTGGTCTCGACGTGGCACTGGGAGCGTTCGTGGCCGGGGTCATCCTCAAGCTCTTCGCGACCAAGAGCGAGGAGAACCTTCTGCAGACGAAGCTCACCGGCGTCGCCTTCGGGGTGTTCATCCCCCTCTTCTTCATCGTGTCGGGCGCCAAACTCGACATTCGGTCGATCCTGGAATACCCGCAACTGCTGACCGTCTTCACGGTGCTGCTGCTACTCGTGCGTGGAGTGCCCCAATTCGTCATCTACCGCCGGGCGATTCCGCAGGCGGGGCGCCGAGCACAGTTCTCGCTCTACGTCGCCACCGCGCTGCCGATCATCGTCGCCGTGACGACTATCCAGGTCGACAACGGCACGATGAAGTCCCAGGTCGGGGCCGCACTTGTCGGAGCCGGAGCATTGTCGGTGCTCATCTTCCCGCTCCTCGGCCAGTTCCTCGGCCGGCGCGTGAGTGCTCAACCCGAGCGCAGCGACGCGATTACATAGAGGGCGACGCCCGCGGCAACCGACGCGTTCAGCGACTCCGCCGCGGCAGCCATGGGAATCGACACGATGTGATCGCACGTCTCGCCGACGAGCCGACCGAGCCCCCTGCCCTCACCGCCGACCACCAGGACGATCGGGCCGCTTGCTATCTCAGCACTCAGCGATGGAAGGTCAATGTCGCCATCGGCGGCCAGGCCCAGCACTGTGAAGCCGGCCTTTCGGTAGGCGACGAGCGCTCGAGTGAGGTTGACCGCGCGAGCCACGGGCACATGCGCGAGCGTCCCGGCGCTGGCCTTCCAGGCGGATCCGGTGACACCCGCGGACCGGCGTTCGGGGATCACTACGCCGCTGCCACCGAAGGCGGCAACCGAGCGAACGATCGCTCCAAGATTGCGCGGGTCGGTCACCCCATCGAGCGCGACGATCAGCGGCTGAATACGTCCGGGGGTGTCGAGAAGATCGGCTGGGTCGACATAGTCGTAGGGGGGAACGATGAGCAGCACGCCCTGGTGCACTCCGCCGCCCGACATGCGATCGAGTTCGGTGCGCGGCACCTCGAGGAGCGGCATGGCCTTGTCTGCGGCGATCTGCACCGCCTCGCGCACGCGATCGTCCGAGTCGACGAACTGCTGGACGTAGAGGGCGGACGCAGGAACCCCGGCGCGCAAGGCTTCGACCACCGGGTTGCGCCCGAGCAGCACGTCCTTGGCATCCTTGGAGCGACGGGGCGTCGTCCTGGCCTTGGCCTTGTCGGCCGCCTTCGCTCGTCGAGAAGCGGGATGGCCGGTGCGTTCGGTCGCCTTCGGTGTCGGCCCCTTGCCCATGAGCGCCTTGCGCCGCTGCCCACCCGAGCCGACGACGGCGCCCTTCTTCGAGCCCGCCTTGCGCATCGCCCCGCGGCGCTGGGAGTTGCCGGCCATCAGATCTCCTCGGCGAGTGACCATCGCGGTCCGGCGGGGGTGTCTTCGACGACGATGCCCGATGCAGCCAGTCCGTCGCGCAGCGCGTCGGCCACCGCGAAGTCTTTGCGATCGCGCGCAGCAGCACGCTGGGCGAGGACGACGTCGACCAGTGGCCCGAGGGCGCGCCGTGCAGCGCCGTCATCGGACTGCGCGGCCCAGGGCGGGGCATAGGGATTGAGCCCGAGGACGTCGAGCATGGCCACGACCTCATCGCGTGCCTCGCGAGCGCCGACGAGCTCGTCGGCCGCGAGCGCCGCATTTCCCACTCGCACGGTGTCGTGGACGACCGCGAGGGCCTGGGGCACCCCGAGGTCGTCGTTCATGGCCGCGGCAAAAGCGTCCGGGACCGGCACGGACTCGGGCATGCCTAGCGACTCCTCGGCACGACGCACGAAGCCCTCGATGCGCCGATAACCCGCGGCCGCCTCCGACATGGCCTCGTCGGAGAACTCCAGCATGGAGCGGTAGTGCGCCGACCCGAGGTAGTAGCGCAACTCCACGGGGCGCACCCGCTGCACGACCTCGGAGACGAGCAGCGAGTTGCCAAGCGACTTGCTCATCTTCTCCCCCGACGTCGTGACCCAGGCGTTGTGCATCCAGTACTGCGCGAACGAATCGCCCGCCGCCTTCGACTGCGCGATCTCGTTTTCGTGGTGGGGGAAGAGCAGGTCCATGCCGCCGCCGTGGATATCGAACGCCGGCCCGAGGTAGCGCGAGGCCATCGCCGAGCACTCCAGGTGCCAGCCCGGACGTCCCGGGCCCCACGGCGTGTGCCACTGCGGCTCCCCGGGCTTCGCTGACTTCCACAGTGCGAAGTCGCGAGGGTCACGCTTGATCTGCGCATCGGAGTCGGCGGCGGGCTGCATGTCGTCGAGGCGCTGTCCGCTGAGCGCGCCGTACTCGGGGAGGGAGCGCACGTCGAAGTAGACGTCACCGTCGGCCGGGTAGGCGTGGCCGGCGTCGATGAGTCGCTGCATGAGCTCGACCATCTCGGGCACGTGACCGGTGGCCCGTGGCTCGTAGGTGGGAGGCAGGCAGCCCAGCTGGTCGTAGGCCCAGGTGAATGCGCGCTCATTGCGCATGGCCACCTGCCAGAACGGGATGCCTTCGTCAGTGCCGCGCTGAAGGATCTTGTCGTCGATATCGGTGACATTGCGCACGAAGGTGACGTCGTAGCCGGATGCCTGAAGCCAGCGACGCAGGATGTCGAAGGCCAGGCCGGAGCGGATATGCCCCACATGGGGTGGCGCCTGCACGGTGGCCCCACACAGGTAGATCGACGCGCGCCCCGGCTGGAGGGGCTCGAAGTCGCGCACCGAGCGCGCCGCGGTGTCGTAGAGGCGCAGGTTCACCCCGTCAGGGTAGAGGAGGGGCCTTTCGATCATGCGCGCCGACTGTGCACTTCCGGGCACCATTCGGGCGATATCGACGCACGCAAGCGCACACTCAGCATCGCGGCAATGGTGACGGGCCCTAGTGGGGTAGGCGCGTGACAACCTTCACCGGCGTGATGCGGCACACGACGCGCACGTTGTCGGTGCCGTCATCGCCGGTATAGCGACCGGTGCTGGTGTACTGGTCGTTCAAGCGATCGATGAGCTCTCGGCCGCCCTCCTCTGTCATGCGGACGTGGCCACGGACCTCCACGTAGGAGTACGGGTCGTCCTTAGGGTAGACGAGGACCGTCACGCGCGGATCGCGCTCCATGTTGAGGCACTTGCGCCGGCCCTTGGTCGTGGAGACGAGCAGATCGTTGCCGTCGCGCTCGACCCAGACGACGGAGAGCTGGGGGTAGCCGTTGGGGTTGGTCGTGGCGATCGTGGCGAACTCGGCGGCGTCCAGCATCGGGTACGCCTCGGGCGGAATCGTTGCGGTCATGGCGGAAGGCTATCTCCGTCCTAGCCGAACCAGCCCTCCCAACCTGTGGTCGTCCAGTCGTATATGTGTTCGGCGCTTCGAGAAGGCCTCTCTTTCTCGCCTTGCGCGACAGGCCGATAGTTGGTTTCTTCTCCTGGCCAACCCGCCATCACCGCGGCAGCGGCCACTGCAACAAGACTGACGCGGCTTGGACGGTGTCCCTTGACAGGTCACGCTACAGAGGACAAACGACCGCTGCCCAGCGGATAGCCGATCGCTAGCGCGTGAGCAGCGCCGTGGCGACCGCCGCAAGGCCCTCCCCACGACCGGTCAGGCCCAGCCCGTCGGTCGTCGTGCCCGCGACGCTCACGCGCGCCCCAGCAGCTTCAGACAGGACCGACTCCGCCTCCGCGCGACGTGAACCGATGCGCGGCCGATTGCCGATCACCTGGATGGCGATATTTCCGATCGACCAGCCGGCCGCCCGCACTCGCGAAGCGGTCTCGGCGAGCAGGACCGCACCCGAGGCGCCGGCCCACTGCGGATCATCGGTGCCAAACTGGCTGCCCACGTCGCCCAGGCCTGCGCCAGACAGCAGCGCATCGCATGCTGCGTGAGCTGCCACATCGCCGTCTGAGTGTCCGGCGAGGCCGTCGCCCTCCCATAACAGCCCGGCGACCCACAGTGGGCGTCCGGCCTCGAACGCATGCACGTCGACGCCAAGCCCGATCGCGCTAGCCGACTCCACCAGCAGCCCTCCGTCGCACGAGGATGGCCTCCGCGAGGACAAGGTCGAGGGGGCGCGTGATCTTGAACGCTTCCTCATGCCCAGGGACGACGCACACCGTCAAGCCCATGCGCTCGACCATGCCCGCATCGTCGGTGGCATCTTCGCCATCCGATGCCGCGTGGGCCTGCTGGAGTACGTCGCGGTCGAAGCCCTGGGGGGTCTGGACGGCATGAAGGCGCGATCGGTCGAGCGTGGCGCGCACGATGCCGTCGCCGTCGACCTCCTTGATGGTGTCGACCACCCCGAGCGTGGGGATCACGGCTTCGGCGCCCCCGCGCACCGCGGCAGCCACGCGATCCACGACCTCGGCGGGGACGAGCGGACGGGCGGCATCATGGACGAGGACGACATCGACCTCGGGAGGAAGGGCGAGCAATGCCCGCGCCACGGAGTCCTGGCGGGTGTCGCCGCCGGATACGATCGTAAGTGGGATCTCGATGCCGGCGAGCAGGGCACGGGACTCTTCGACCGCATCCTCCGGCACGGCGACCACGATGAGATCGATGGCGCGAGCCGTAGCCAGGTTGCGGACGGCGTGGAGCAGGATCGGCTGACCGGCAAGAGTGCGCAGGGCCTTGGGCGCTCCGGGACCGAGGCGCTCACCACGGCCTGCCGCGGGGACGATCACCGCGGTGAGAGAGGCGTCGCCCATGGCGACCTCCGCATTCCGTCACACGGGCGAGCAGCCCGTGGTGGCCTAGCCCGAGTGCGTCTAGGAGGCCAGGACCTCGTCGAGGATCGCCTCGGCCTTGTCCTCATTGGTCTTCTCAGCGAGAGCGAGCTCGCTCACGAGGATCTGGCGGGCCTTGGCAAGCATACGCTTCTCGCCAGCCGAGAGCCCACGCTCGCGCTCACGGCGCCACAGGTCACGGACGACCTCGGCCACCTTGATCACATCGCCCGAGGCGAGCTTTTCGAGGTTGGCCTTGTAACGGCGAGACCAGTTGGTGGGCTCTTCGGTGTAGGGCTGGCGAAGGACCTCGAAGACCCGATCGAGGCCCTCGGCGTTGACGACATCGCGAACACCCACGAGGTCGACGTTGTCGGCGGGAACCCGCACGGTCAGGTCGCCCTGGGCGACCCGCAGAACGAGGTATTCCTTCTCGGCGCCCTTGATCACGCGGATCTCCACGGCCTCGATGAGGGCGGCCCCGTGATGGGGGTACACGACGGTATCGCCAACCTTGAACGTCATAGAGAAGAACCCCTTTCCAGGTCCATCAGGATATCACGGGTATCAGGGGCCCCAACCGGGCCGGGGGTGACCAGATACGCTGGCCGTGCCTCGCAACGCATGCCCGATAACCGCATCGCAGGAGACCGAGTGAACTTGTCCATCGTTCTTCGTCGACTGGCAGTCGCCGCCATCGCCATCGCCGCCGTCCCCGCGCTCGCAGGATGCTGGCAGGGCAAGGGCGCGAGCACCACCATGCAGGCCTCGATGAACTCCGGCAATGGCACTCAGGCCACGGTCGGCGACATGCGCATCGAAAATGCCACGGTTGTGCGCGGCGACGACGGCACCGCTTCGCTCATCATGTCGGTCTTCAATCAGGGGATGGAGGCCGACACCCTCACGTCGGTGACGGTGAACGGCATCGTGGCCACGATTGCCCCGACGCCGATCGCTCCGGGCACCTTCGAGGCCTTCGGCTACGGCGTAGAAGGGCAGCCCCCGACCAAGGTCGCGCTCGTGACCGGACTCGACGTCGCATCGAGCAGCTACGTGCCGGTCACCCTTGTCTTCCAGACGGCTGGGCAACTCGACATTTCGGTGCTGACCGTGCCGCCCGTCGGCTACTACGAGGGCCTGCTGCCAGTCGCTGCGCCGTAGTTCAGGCTTCGATCTTGTAGCCGAGGCCGCGCACGGTCTGCAAGATGGCCGGCTGTGACGGATCGGCCTCGATCTTGGCCCGCAGTCTCTTCACGTGGACGTCGAGGGTCTTGGTGTCGCCGACATAGTCCGAGCCCCAAACGCGGTCGATGAGCTGGGTGCGTGTGAGCACCCGGCCGGCATTGCGCATCAGGATCTCGAGCAGGTCGAACTCCTTGAGGGGCATAGCGACTGTCTCGCCGCGAACGACGACCACGTGGCGGTCGACATCGACGCGGATGGGGCCGACCTCGATCACGCTGGGCAGCATGGCCTCGGGTTCACCCTTGCGCCGCAGCACCGCTCGAATGCGCGCAACGAGCTCTCGCGATGAGAAGGGCTTCGTGACGTAGTCGTCGGCGCCGAGCTCCAGCCCAACCACCTTGTCGACCTCGCCGTCCTTGGCCGTGACCATGATGATGGGCACCGATGATCGCTGGCGGAGCGTGCGGCAGACCTCCGTGCCAGGGATGCCCGGCAGCATGAGGTCAAGGAGCACCAGGTCGGCGCCGTGTCGGTCGAACTCGGCCAGCGCCTCGGCACCGTCGGTAGCGATGCCCACTTCGTATCCCTCGCGGCGGAGCATGAAGGACAACGCGTCGGAAAACGACTCCTCGTCTTCCACTACGAGCACACGGGTCACGTGACCAACTCTCCTTTGTCTGACGCGGGTGTGGCAATGAGGGGCGCAGCGGCCGCCGCGCGGGGCAGCCGGAGGGTGAAGGTCGAACCCACGCCCACCTCCGACCAGACGCCCACCTCGCCGCCATGGTTTTCGCATACGTGCTTGACGATGGCGAGTCCGAGGCCGGTGCCTCCCGTGATCCGCGAGCGCGCGGGGTCGACCCGATAGAAGCGCTCCAACACCCGATCGAGATCGTGGGCCGGGATTCCCGCTCCCTGATCCTTGACGTCGATCTCCACGACGTGTTCATCGGCACGGACGGCGACGGCGACGCGCGTCTGCGACTCGGAGTGCGTGACGGCATTGATAAGCAGGTTGCGCAGCGCCATCAGGATCTGCGAGCGATCGCCAAGGAGCGCCACCCCCGAATCACACGACGTGATGACCTCGATGTCCTTGGCGCCGGCAACCGTGCGAACCTCATCTGCCGCCTGGGCAACCAGGAGGTCCACGTCGAAAATCTCGGCGTGAGTCAGGGGGTCATCCCCCTGCAGCCGCGACAGATTGATGATGTCGTTGATGAGCGATGAGAGGCGTCCGGACTCGGTGAGCATGCGCTCGGCGAACCTTCGGACGGCCTCCTCGTCGTCGGCGGCCGAGAGAATCGCCTCGGCAAGGAGGGCCATTGCACCAACCGGAGTCTTGAGCTCGTGGCTGACGTTGGCAACGAAGTCGCGGCGCACGGCCGCGACGCGACGCTCGTCGGACAGATCCTCCACGAGCACGGCAAAGGCGTCGGCACTCAGTGGCACGACGAGCACTCGCAGATCGAGCATGTCCTTGCCGAGCGGAGGGCGGCGCACCCGCACCTGCCGCTCACGCGTGGTCAGTGACCGAATCGTCTCGTCGATGAGTTTGGCGATCTCGGCCACGACGATGACATCGCGGCGAACGATCCCGAGGGCCTCAGCCCGAGGGGTCGACCTGAGCACGTTGCCCTGGATGTCAACGACGACCGAGGCAAGCGGCAGGGCGTTGAGCAGCCGCGCGGCCTCCTCGGGCAGCACCGACCGTGACGTGGGCATGCCCTGCACGGCGTTCACCGGGCCGGCTGTCATGGCACGAGGATACGGGCGTACCCCACGGGTGCGCGTGTGCGAATCGAGTGGGGCTGGGCATTTCCTGACTATTCATGACCGGTCGCCCGTCGTTAACCCCCCGGCTCCGCCTCGTTCATCTCGCGCGGGGGATGATGTGCACGGGAGGCAGACGTGAGGGAAGCGTTCAGCAAGCAGCTCGACGACATCAGCGAGGACCTCGTCCAGCTGACCCGGCGGGTGGGATCGGCCATGAACCGCGCCACCCAGGCCCTCCTCGACGCGGATCTGCGACTTGCCGAAGAAGTCATCGCCGCCGACGCGGGCATCGACGAGATCTCCTCGGAGATCGAGGAGAAGTGCTTTGACGCCATTGCCCTCCAGGCACCGGTCGCGTCTGACCTGCGCATCGTCATCGGGGCACTGCGCATTGCGTCTTCACTCGAGCGCATGGGCGACCTCGCCGAGCACGTCGCCAAGCAGGCCCGCATGCGCTACCCCAGCCCATCCATTCCCCAGGAACTCCGCGGAACCTTCGCCGAGATGGGTGGAATCGCCGAGGCGATCGTGTCTCAGACGGGTGCCGTGATCGCGACTAAGGACGTCTTCCTCGCCACCGACATCGCCCGCCACGACGCCGAGATGGACCGGCTCCACCGTGAGCTCTTCCGCATCGTGCTGTCGCCGTCGTGGAAGCACGGCGTCGAGGCGGCCGTCGACGTCACCCTGCTCTCGCGCTTCTACGAGCGCTACGCAGACCATGCCGTCTCGGTGACCCGGCGCGTGGTCACGATCGTCACCGGGGAGCCCTATGCGGGGGTCTCGCTCGATGCCTAGCGGTCCGTTTCCCCCACGAATGTGCCCCGGAGGCAGGAGTACGCCACACTAAGTGGTTGGTTTCCTGGAGGAGGTGGAAGATGGCCCGTCGGCTACGCAGCACGACGCCCCGCCGCGTCGCGGTACTCTCGATGCACACCTCCCCTCTCGATCAGCCCGGCACGGGTGATGCGGGCGGGATGAATGTCTACGTCCTCGAGACCGCGCGGCGCATGGCCGCTGCCGGCGTAGAGGTCGAGATCTTCACGCGCGCTGCCTCGTCGGCCCTGCCGCCCACCGTCGAGGTTGAGCCCGGCGTTCGCGTGACGCATCTGCGCGCCGGTCCCTTCGAGGAGCTACGCAAGGAAGAGCTGCCCGCCCAGCTGTGCGCACTGACATCAGGCCTCATGCACGTCGAGGCCTCGCGGTCAGAGGGGTGGTTCGACGTCATCCACTCGCACTACTGGCTTTCCGGACAGGTCGGCTGGCTGGCGTCAGAGCGTTGGGATGTCCCACTCGTCCACTCTATGCACACGATGGCGAAGGTGAAGAATCGCGAGCTGGCCGCGGGCGATCGCCCGGAGCCGGCCACTCGCGAGATCGGCGAGCAACAGGTGGTTGAGCAGGCCACCCGCCTCATCGCCAACACGGGGCAGGAGGCGGCGCAGCTCATCGACCTCTACGGCGCCACAGCGGGCCGGGTCGACATCGTCCATCCCGGGGTCGACCTCGATGTCTTCCGCCCCGGCAGCCAGGCGCACGCGCGGGCCGAACTCGGCCTGGCGTCAGACGCCTTCGTGTTGCTCTTCATCGGTCGCATCCAGCCGCTCAAGGCCCCTGATGTGCTTCTTCATGCGGCTCACCGAATGCTGCAACGTGATCCAGCCCTGCGGGTTCGCATGGTCGTCGCCGTCTGCGGCGGGCCCTCCGGCAGCGGCCTCGAGCACCCAACCGCCCTGGCCGACCTCGCGGACGATCTCGGTATCGCCGACATCGTCCGCTTCGAGCCCCCAGGCGATCGCGAGCGCCTGGCCACGTGGTTTCGCGCTGCCGACACCACGGTGGTGCCGTCCTACTCGGAGTCGTTCGGCCTCGTCGCAGTCGAGTCCCAGGCCTGCGGCACGCCCGTCGTGGCCGCATCGGTCGGAGGCCTGCGCACCGCCGTCGCCGATGGACGCAGCGGCATCCTCGTAGCTGGTCACGACCCGACAGAATGGGCGCGTGCGATCACGCGAATGACGACTGATGAGCGTGACCGACTTGCGGCGGGCTCCCGGGCACACGCCGAGCAGTTCAGCTGGTCCGACACCGCGGCCGGCCTCATCGACTCGTACTCCCAGGCCATCTCCCAGCACGTCCTGCTCCCGGTGGCCGCGAGCGGTCGGTGACCGGGCGACCCAATGCGGTCTCCGATCGGATCCGCGCATACCTCGACGATAACGACCTGCCCTACGAGGAGTCGGCTCCCGGCACCTTCGTCGTGACCCTGCCCGGCGAGCACAAGCTGAAGACGACCGTCTCGCTCGTGGTGGGCGACCAGGCACTCAGCGTCAATGCCTTCGTCGCGCGCAATCCCGATGAGAACGCCGAGGGCGTCTACCGCTGGCTTCTCGAGCGCAATCGTCGCACCTACGCCGTCGCCTTCTGCATCGATCACCTCGGCGACATCTACCTGAGCGGCCGCATCCCCCTCGGGGCGGTCGACGACGGTGAGCTCGATCGGCTCCTCGGTGCCGTCATCGAGTACTCCGACGGGTCCTTCAACACGATCCTCGAGCTCGGATTCGCTAGCGCCATCAAGCGCGAGTGGGAGTGGCGCACGTCGCGCGGGGAGTCCACCGCCAATCTCGAGGCCTTCCGGCACCTCGCCGACCCCGCGTCCTGACCGTTCGGCAGGATGACGCCATGAGCGCGCCCTACACCCTCATCCTCCTCCGCCACGGCGAGAGCGAGTGGAACGCCAGGAACCTCTTCACCGGCTGGGTTGACGTCGGGCTGTCGGAGAAGGGTCACGCGGAGGCGGCGCGCGGAGGCGTGCTGATACGTGAATCTGGACTGCTCCCCGATGTCGTGCACACGTCGCTTCTCACCCGGGCCGTCACCACCGCCAATATCGCCCTCGGCGAGGCTCATCGAGCGTGGATTCCCATCGTGCGCAATTGGCGGCTAAACGAGCGGCACTACGGCGACCTGCAGGGCAAGAACAAGAAGGACACCCTCGAGAAATACGGCGAGGAGCAGTTCATGCTGTGGCGGCGGTCGTACGACGTGCCGCCGCCCCCCATCGATCCCGACAGCGACTACGCGCAGACGCACGATGCCCGCTACGCGGCGCTGCCGCCCGAGGCCCGCCCGCGCACGGAGTGCCTCAAGGACGTCGTGGCGCGCCTGATCCCCTACTGGGAGGACGTCATCGTCGCCGAAGGCTTGCGGCGTGGCCAGACGGTGCTCGTAGCCGCCCACGGCAACTCGCTGCGCGCCCTGGTCAAGCACCTCGACGGCATCTCCGATGACGACATCGCGGAACTCAACATCCCCACGGGCATCCCGCTCGTCTACCGACTTGACTCGGACCTGCGGCCGATCGTGCGCGGCGGCGAATACCTCGATCCCACGGCGGCAGCCGAGGCGGCAGCGGCCGTGGCCAATCAGGGCCGCTAGCCGTGACCACCCACCGACTCGAACTCCAGGACCCCACCCTCCGCAAGTGGAACGCGACGGTCCTCGCCATCGACCCGGAGTTCGGGATCGTCCTCGACCGCTCGGCGTTCTACCCCGGCGGCGGCGGCCAGCCACCCGACGAGGGAATCCTCCTGTGGGGCGGTGTCCAGACGCGCATCGTCGGCGCCCGCTGCGCCGATGACGTGTGGCTGATCCCCGCGGAGGGCGATCCACTGCCGGCCGTCAGCACCCAGGTGCAGGGCGCTATCGCCGATGAGCGGCGTACCCACCTGATGCGCACGCACTCCGGCCTCCACGTGCTGTCCGGTGTCGTCTTCCGCGACTTCGGCGCCCTCGTCACCGGATCCAACATGGAGCCTCTCGAGGGGCGCCTGGACTTCAACCTCGACGGAATCCCCGAGGGCTTCAAGGAGGCCATCGAATCGGCGATCAACGCCGAGGTCGAGGCCGATCGCGCCATCCGGGCGTACTCCCTGCCGCGCGATGAGGCGTTCGCGATCCCGGATGTCATCCGCACCGCCACCAACCTTCTCCCTCCGGAAATCGAGATTGTGCGCATCGTCGACATCGACGGGCTGGACGTGCAAGCCGATGGCGGCACGCACGTCGCGTCGACCCGACAGGTCGGACACATGCGCGTCGTCAAAGTGGAGAACAAGGGCAAGGGCTTCCGGCGGATCCGCGTCGCACTCGAGGCCTGACGACGTGCCCGACGATCGGATCCTCGTGCGCGTCGACGCCGATGGCCTGCCGCTGCGGGCCCGCGAGCTGCTCGATTCGGGCATCTCCCGGCCGGCCAACTCGCGCTTCCTCGTGCGCCGCACCTACATCAGCTGGGCACCCGCGGCATGGCTCGTCTTCCTCCTGGTGATCGGGATTTCGAGCCTGCGGGCGACCATCGCCGCGGGGCTCGACTCATCCGCCGGCCCCGAACGCATCGTCTACGGCACGATGGCGGCGATATGCCTGTTCTTCGCCGTCTTCGCCGCGGGCAAGCTGATCGTCGGCCTCGCTGAGCGACGCGATGTCAAGCGCGGGGACTATCGCCTGGGCCTGCATCTCCTCGGTCTCGACGGCCTGCTCATCGCCGGTCGCGACCTGCACACTTGGGTGCCGCGCGGTTTGCTCCCCGAGCCCGTCAAAGTCACCTCAGGTTCTGGAGAGAGCCTGTCGACGACCTACGTCTACGCGCTGGCAGACGACGAAGGACGCGCCGAGCGACTCGAATGCAGCACTTGGGAGAACCAGGCCCTGTGGATGTGGCAGCAGCATGGCCACATGCCCGAGGGCGGCGGCTGGGACTGATCTAACCCGTGATCTCGCGGATGCGCAGGCGTACGTCGAAGAGGTAGACGAGCGACGCCACCAGTCCCGCGATACCGATGATGCCCAGCGTGAGGCCTGGGATCAGGCCGGTGAGCAGCGCGACGCCCGTGAGGATGAGCCACAGGATCTTGGAGACACGGCCGACGGCGGGGAAGGCCGCAGCGGGGGCCCGTACGCAATCGACGAACGCCCAGATCTTGACCACCCCGAAGACGACCCACAGGACGAGGACGACGAGGCTCTGCGTGAGGTCGAACACCTCTCAAACCTACGCGCCCCGCCTGCATTTCGCAGACGAGGCGCGCGGTGTCGATCGAGCGGGGTCGTACTAGATGCCGACGGCCTCGCGCACGAGCACGACTGTGCGGGCGGCGCCGCTGGCCACGGTGCTGGTGGCCTTGCGAGCTTCAGCGGCGAAGTCGGTCGCCTGGGTGCGGGCGTCGGTGGCCAACTCGCGCACCTGCAGCCGCGCATCGGTGGCGAGCTTGGTCACGTGATGACGAGCATCGTGGGCTAGGCCGGTCACCTGACCGCGGGCCTCGCCCGCAAAATCGGTCACCTGGGTCCACGCCTTGGTGGCGTTCTGCGGCGCGGAAACGACAGCCTCTTGCACGTTTTCGATGGCTTCGACGGCTTTGGGCAGGGTGATTGAGGTGAAGGGCAGCTTTCGCTTCACGGCAGCGTCGGCCGTCGGGGTGGTCGGCGTCGCGGGGCTGGCGGCGTCCTCAGGCGTGGGGACGTTGGTGGACGTGGTCATGCCGTTTCCTTTCGTGGTGATCGAGGGGTCTACTCGGTCGATGGGGGTTCAAAGGTGCGGTTTTCGGCCTGGAAGGCGCGATAGATCTCCAGGAGGGTGCGGCGCTGCGCCTCGGTGAGGCTCGGCTCCTGGGCAATGGCGGTCACCAGATCGCGACCGTCGTCTGCGGCCTGCGGCTTGCTGAGGATGCCGGCCTGCACGTAGAGCGTCTCGGCGGAGATCCGCAGTGCTCCGGCGAGCCGGGAGAGGATCTCGGCGCTTGGGCGACGAAGTCCGCGCTCGACCTGGCTGAGGTAGGGGTTGGAGACTCCCGCTGCCGCGGCCAATTGGCGCACGGACATCTGAGCTTGGTCGCGCTGCTCGCGGATATAGGACCCGAGCCCGCTGACGTCGATTCGTGCCATGCCTCCAGGGTGCCCCCTAGTGCTTGCATTTGCAAGCGGAGCGCTAGCGGGAGCAAGCGTGAGGTCGGTCACCCCGCCCCCCAGCCCAGCGCCTGAGCCTCGCTACGCCAGGGCAATCGTCCCCGTCTTCACCGTCCCGTTCTTGTACTTCACGAGCACCTTCAGTTGATTGCGCTTGCGGTCGATGTAGAACGACAGCGATCCCGGCAGGAGATCGGTTTCCTTGGGTCGCGTCGCCGGGGCCCCGAGCACGGTCCGGCCCGAGGACCGCAGTCGACCCTCCGCCAAGACGGCCCAGCCCTGCGGGCTGTCCGCACGGCCGCGCACACCGGTCGCGGCCCCGCTGCCCGCCCGTGCCCATCCCAGGACACCGGTGCCTTCCGTCGACTCCGACCAGCCGGCCACGCCTTGCGCCGATCCGGTGACCGACTCCGCCCACCCGTAGACGGCCGCGCCGGCCGTCGACGCATGTGCGCCGCGGACTCCGTACGTCACCCCCGAGGTCGCGGTGACGCGTCCGCGAACCCCGATCCCCGACTCCGAGTCGCTCCTGCCATCAATCCCATACGTCGTCCCTGTGGCGGCACTGACCTCGCCCCTGACGCCGGTGCCCGAGTCGCTCTGCGATGTGCCCTCCACTCCTGTGGTGACGCCGGAAGGCGATGTCGCGCGCCCCCGGACCCCAATTCCCGAGGAACTGCGGCACGCTGCCCACACCCCGAAGTTGGGCCCTGATTCCGCCGCGCTGTTGGCGGCGACGGCGCACCCGCCGACGCCCGCGGCCTCAGCAACGAGCCCGTAGGTCTCGCCACTGGTTGCCGAAGCAATGGCATATACACCCGTGCCGAGCGAGCCCTTTGCCTCTCCCTTGACACCGACGGAGAGCCCCGAGGTCGCAGGTGCGTAGCCGTGAACGCCGATGCCCGCCGCACCCTCGCTTTCCCCAAAGACTCCCACCGATGATGCCTGCGAGGCATGCCCCCGTACGCCCAAGGTGGGGGAAGTCCCCCACAGGGCGGCCTTGAAAGCTGACGTCGTCACGTAGAAGGGACTCTCGTTGAGAAAGGTCGTGCCTGAGGCGCTATTGGACGTGCCGGCCAGAATGGGTTCCCCGTTGGCCGCTGCCGCGGGGCGCGCGGTGAGCAGGCCGCCCGCGGCCGCGCCCACGGCCCCCACCAGCAGGGCGCGGCGGCCGAGGCTTGACCGGCTCCCGCGCTCACCGGCGCCACGGCCTCCGACGGCATCCCCCAGGTCGAAGGAAACTGAACTGTCGGCCTCCAGGTCGGCGACCCTGGCCAAGAGCGCCGTGACCTGGGCTTCGAGTGCGGAAATGCGCTCCTGCCCTGAGGATTCTTCGTGAACGGCCATGTGGACCCCCTTCTGTGCACTGCCCGTCCGCCCCACCCTGGCGGGGGCTCGAATGTGGGTATTGTCGGGGACCACGGGCAAGTCCGCCCGGCCTTTGGACCAAAGCAACTACATTCCCCTCATGCGCTGACCCGTGTCCAGGATCGCGGCCATCGCCGCAGTGCTCGCCCTCGGTGCCCTCTGCCCGGTGCCCGCCCAGGCTGGCGACGGCCCTCCCCCCGACACCATGTGCGCCGTCGGGGGTCGGTCACCTTGCGTCAGTCACCCCAGGGCGGCCACGATGAGCCCGCCCGTGAGGGGCAGGCACAGGGCGAGGCCGGCCACGGGGACGATCCGGGCCCCCTGGCGCCACGAGGCCACGTGGGCCACGGAGTAGTAGGTGAGGATGGTCGCGGCCGATAGGCCCAGGGCGAACCCGATCCCCCCGACGGCCACGACGAGTGCGGCGAGGGCGGCGGCGGCGATCTCGGCCCGATACGGCGTGCGGGTGCGCGCGGCCACCGCCGACAGCGGTCGGGGTGCATCACCGCGGTCAGCCATCGCGAAGAGCGTGCGTCCGACACCAGCGAGCAGCGAGAGGAGCACGGCCCCCGCGGCCACGACGGCACCGATGCGCACGACGACAATCAGCCACTCCCCTGCTGCCGCCTGCGCGATGTCGGTGAGCGGTGCCGCGCTCAACGCGACGCCACTCACCGCCGCCGCGACCACCGTCGCCGCGATCATGACGTACACGACGATCACGATGGCGAAACCGGCCACGACCGCACGCGGAATCGTGCGGGCAGGATCCCGCACCTCTTCGCCCAGCACCGTGACGCGCGCGTATCCGGCGAAAGCGACGAGCAGCAGGCCGCTGGCAGCCAGCAGGTCGGTGCCGCTCGGTGGTGATGACGGCGACGACGACGGGAACGCACTATCCGTCGACCACCAGGCAACCGCCAGCGTGGCGAGCACCAGCAGGACGATCACGACTAGGACGGCGCTCACGCGGACCGAGCGCACGATGCCTCGCAGGTCCAGAGCCAGCGACACGGCCACGGCGGCCAGGCCCACGAGACGCTCGTGGCCGGACCAGGCGTAGGCGCCGATCGTCAACGCGGCAGCGCCAGCAGAGGCAGACTTGCCGACGACGAAGGCGTAACCCGCGATGAGACCGGCCGGGCGCCCGATGAACGCGCGTCCGTAGGCATAGGCGCCGCCTGACTCCGGGAGCACGCGCGCCAGCCGCACGGTCGACGCGGCGTTGAGGACCGCGACGGCACCCGCGATGAGGAGTCCGATGAGGATCCAGGGACCGACGAGTGCGTACGCCGGAGTCCACACCGCGAAGACACCGGTGCCGAGCATCGCGCCGAGGCCGACGACGGTGGCCGCGCGCACGCCAAGAGCGCGGCGCAGTCGACTGGGCGGCGAGGTCACGTCAAGCTACCCGGTCGGATCTCGCCGGCGACGGCGCCGCCGCCCATCAGTGGAGCGTGGGCCTGCTCCTGGATCGTGGCATTGTCGATGCCGAGGGCCTGCAGGATTCCGGCCATCGCCACCGGCCGGGCGCGGTTGGCCCCGTCGTCGATCTTGAGCGCGATGCCGCGGCCGTCGGGCAGCCCGGCGACGTAGACGGCCTCCGCACCCTCCTTCACCAGCAGCCCGGGCATCGAGCGGGTCAGCGCAGTCGCGTCGCGCGCCGTGCCAGCGACCCACTCGGGGTGCGTCCGCATGGCATCGGCGACGAGACGCGGCGGCGTGCCCGGATCTGCCCCGACGCACGCCGAGCCGACGTTGGCAAGGCCGCGCAGCGTCAATCCATACAGAGGCGCACCGCATCCGTCGATCGCGGTCGCCCAGCTCACCTCACCGGCAAGGACTTCGAGTTCGTCGTGGCACGCTCGCTGGAGCGGGTGGTCCGGCGCCAAGTAGTCGTCGACGGGCCAGTCGTTGGTCACGCAGGTGAGCAGCATCGCGGCGTGCTTGCCCGAACAGTTCATCAGGATGGGCAGGGGCACGCCGCCCCTCGCCAGGAGATCGACGCGCACGTTGTCGTCGAGCGGAAAGTCGGCAGGATTGCGCAGTGCGGTGTCGTCCAGACTCCCACGTGCCAGAATCCGTCGAGCGCCCTCCGCGTGGAAGGCCTCGCCGCTGTGCGACGCGGCCGACAGTGCCAGGAGCTCGCCGTCAAGCGGAAGCCCCGCGCGCACCATGGCCGCTGCCTGGGCGGGCTTGTTGGCCGATCGCGGCAGGATGCGCTGGTCGGGATCGCCCCACGCGCGCTCGACCTGCCCGTCCGGGCCGACCACCACGGCATGGCCGCGGTGCACCCCTTCGAGCACGCCCGACCGCCACACCTCGGCGAGCACCACGGCTTCGACCACGGGGACATCCTGGCAGGCGCGCCATCGCTAGCGTGTGCGGCGTGAGAGCCGTGATCCAGCGCGTGGACGGCGCCCGAGTCGACGTCGACGACGACGAAGTGGGCGTCATTGAGGGACCCGGCCTGCTGATACTCGTGGGCGTCACCCACACCGACGGGGAGGCACAGGCTCGCCGTCTGGCCAACAAGGCCTACGACATGCGACTGTTCGGTGGCGAGGTGTCGGCTGCTGACCTCGGACTTCCCGTCCTCGTCGTGTCGCAGTTCACGCTCTACGCCGACACGCGCAAGGGGCGCCGGCCTACGTGGGACGCAGCCGCGCCGGGACCGGTGGCCGAGCCGCTTGTCGCGGTGGTCGCCGACGAACTCCGTCTGCGCGGAGCCCATGTCGCCACCGGTCGCTTCGGCGCGCACATGCGTTTGGGCCTGGTGAACGACGGCCCGGTGACGATTGTCCTCGACGTCGACTGACCCCTAGCGCCGTCAGGGCACGAGTTCGCGCTCGGGGAGCGCCGCGCAACGACGCGGCGGGGAGTTATCCGTCCAACATCATCGTGACGGCGTACCCGGAGTGATGACGACCTCCTGGGTCGCGGCGATGTCGACATCGGATCGCACGATCAGTGCCGCGTCGGGGGCGACGGTGCGCTTGAGCACGGCCGTCGCGATTGGGCCGAATTCGTAATGGCGTGCAGCCGAGCCAACCCAGCCGACCTCGCGTTCGCCGGCGACCACCGGATCGCCGTGACGTGGTAGCGCCTCCGCGCCGCCGTCGAGGTGCAGCAGGGCCAGGCGCCTGGGCGGAGATCCCATGTTGTGCACGCGCGCCACCGCCTCCTGCCCGCGGTAGCAGCCCTTCGACAGGTGAACGGCGGGCCCCACCCAGCCGACCTCGTGCGGGAGGGTGCGGTGGTCGGTCTCAGCTCCGACCCGTGGCACGGCCGCGGCGATGCGCAGGGCCTCGAGTGCCCAGGTGCCGCTGCGAGCATCGCCGAGCACCTCGACGAGTTGCCCGCGCGGCACCAGCACCTCGCGCCCGACCAGCACCTCGGGTCGATGATCAAGGTACTTGCTCGCATCTCCCCCGCGATCCGATCCTGCCTCAGTGAATCCCAGGCCGGCCACGTCGGGTGGCACCAGCCAGGTGACGTGCGCATCGTCGATCGATCGCACGGGCTGCCACACGACGGCCCAGTCGTCGGTGACGTCGGCCACCTGGACACGCAGCATGAACCGCATGGAGTCCAGATAGGCGACGAGTGCGGATGTCGTGCCAGGTTCGACCGTCAGCCACGTGGTCGTGCCGTCATCCACCACGTGCATCTCATGCTCGACATGGCCGTGTGGGTCGAGGATGAGCGCCGTCGTGGATTCGCCGGGGGCAAGAGTGTCGAGGCGCTGGGTGGTGAGGCTGTGCAGCCAGGTGAGCCGGTCCGGTCCGGCGACCGTGACCACGCCGCGGTTCGACAGATCGACGGCTCCGCGCCCGTCGACGAGCGCGCGCTGCTCGGCGTGGGGATCGCCGTAATGCCACGGCACGCCCGGATCGATCGAGTCATCCGGCGGCGGCACCGCGCCGGGCAGGTCGAGGGCGGGGCTGCGATAGGAGGTCACGACGGGATCAACGCTTCGATCCACGCGAGGCTTCCCGGCACGACGCACAGACACCCTGGATGGACATGTGCCTGATATCGGTTGAGAACCCACGCGCCTCGTCGAGAGTGGCGATCAGGGGCGCCGCGAGTTCGGCATCCACGCTGTCGACCCCGTCGCAGTGGCGGCAGACCAGGTGAATGTGCACCTCAACGTCGACCGAGTGAAATGTCGGAGCGCCGTGCCCGATGTGGGCGTGGGTGACGAGGCCAACCTCCTCGAGCACGTCGAGCGTGCGGTAGACGGTCGAGAGGTTGACGCCGGTGGCCTGGCGCTGCACCTCGGCCAGGATCTCCTCCGGCGTGCCATGGCCGAGCCGCGTGACGGCCTCGAGGACGAGCTGGCGCTGCGGGGTGATGCGGTAGCCCTGCGCGCGCAGGCGCTCATCCCAGGCAGCGGTGGTCATATCAGTCCGCGGGCTTTAGCCGCGCCGAGAGGTGGTTGGTCATCCCCTCGCCTATGGCCGCCATGTCGAAGGTCCACATGAGCTCACCGTTGACCAGGCCATAAAGCCGCTCGCCCGCGGTGTAGGACTTCGCGCTGGGAGCGGCGGTGACGACGTCGGTGCGCAGGGAGGCGCGCGCGCCGGTGATCTGCGCATTATCGATGCCGAGCACCTCGACCGTGCCGAGCCAGAATTCGGCGTAGCCCGACGCGTGCGCCAGGGTCATCTCGATCTCATTGCCCGGTCGTGCGCGCCAGAAGCCGAACTCCATGGCGAGCGGGCGCACCTTCTCGCCGTCGTCATCGAGCAGCCACGCGCGCGAGACGTAGGCAAGGAAGGGGCGGCCATCGTTGGTGAAGGAGACCTCCTGCCCGAAGCGGAAGTCCTCGATCGTGGGGTATTGGCCGAGGCCTACGCCCGCCCAGCGACCGATCAGCCACGAGAGGGGGACGAGATCCTCGGGCAGGTCGGTGACCGCCACTTAGCCCTGGCCCTTGAAGAGCCTGTATACAACGTAGCCGGCCGTCCACGTGATGAAGAGAATGGCCAGGACGAGCAGGCCGGTGTAGAACATTTCAAGCACGTCGTCACCCTACCGCCCGCTCCCGGCGACTATCCCCGCGCGGCGCCGAGGACCCAGCGGCCGATGCGGTCGGTCAGGTCCGCGTCGATGGCACCCTCCGCGTGGCCGAACCCCGGCTCGATCCACAGGTCCGACCCGGGGGCCGCCTCATGCAGCGCTCTCGGATGATCCAGCGGGAAGAACGCGTCGGCGTCACCATGCACGACTAGGAGCGGGAGCCCCAGCGCGGTGATGCGCGCGGCCGCCTGCGTTGGCGACATCGGCGGAGGCACGGGCCAGGGCCGCGGATCCACGCGAGCGCCCAAAACAATGCGGATGTACGCGCGGCCCGCGGCCGAGCCAACAGCTCGGTGGAGCCAGCGCATCGGTGGCGTGCCCCGGTAGTACCAGAATGCCGGACCGCTGACCGCCACTACGGCGTCAGCGCCCGCATATCCCTCACTGCGCGGCCGCAATGCTGCGTGACGCAGCACGACGGCCGCACCCATGGAGAAGCCGATCGTCACGACCCGCGCATACCCACGCTCACGGGCCCAGGCTGCCGCCGCCTCGACATCGAGCGGCTCGCGATGCCCGATCGTCGTCATGCCCTCTGAGCGTCCGTGACCGCGCTGATCGATGGCGATTACCGGCGCCTGCAGCGATAGTCGGCGAACGATCGCATCGACTCGCTCCTGCGCCCACGAGCCCGAGAACCCGTGCACCACGACGAGCGCCGTTTCACCGGGGCCGGGCACGTGCAGCGCCGAGAGGCGGACGGCGTCGTCCGTGAGCACGTCCACCTGCTCGCTGCCCGGCGGAATGGGCATGGGTCGACGAGTGGTCACGGGCCGGTATCCTTGCGTAGTGCGTCTGCTGCTGCTCACCCAGGCGGTAGAGCCCTCGGCCGAGGTCTTGCCGGCGCTCAGCCTGCTTCCCCACAGTGTGCGCATCCTGCCTGCCCAGGCCACCGCCCTCCTCGACGCTCCACCCGCCGATGTCGTCCTGATCGATGGCCGACGCGATCTCCCGCAGGTGCGCAGCCTGACTCGACTCATTCGGCAGACCGGCGTGGAGATCCCCGTCCTCCTGATCATCACCGAGGGAGGCCTCACCGCGCTGCAGACCGACTGGGGCGTCGATGAGTTCGTCCTGCACACGTGCGGTCCCGCTGAAGTCGAGGCGCGCCTGCGCCTAGCCGTTGCTCGCCTGGGCACCGCCTCCGAAGCCGGCGCCTCCGCCGAGATCCGCAGCGGCGATCTCTCGATCGACGAGGCGGGCTACTCCGCGCGCATTCGCTCGCGCGTGCTCGACCTGACCTTCAAGGAGTTCGAGCTCCTGCGCTTCCTCGCTCAGCATCCCGGCCGCGTCTTCACCCGCGCACAGCTCCTGCAGGAAGTCTGGGGCTACGACTACTTCGGCGGCACCCGCACGGTCGACGTGCACGTACGCCGACTCCGGGCGAAGCTCGACGCCGAGCACGAGTCGCTCATCGGCACAGTGCGCAATGTCGGCTACCGCTTCGTCCCGTTCCGCCCCGATGACGCCACGGTGGCGACCCTGACCGACGACTCCGTGTCGGACTCCACAGTGATGACCTGACATGGCTCCCGCCATGGAGGTCTCTCGGAGGCTGGAGCCCGGGCAGGTACGCGAGGTACTCGATCTCGTCGATACCGTCGCCGCCAGTGACGGTGTCATTCCCCTCTCCGAGCATGTGATACTCCACTTGCGTCACGGCGGCGACGAGGAAGTCCGGCATGTGCTCGCCCGATCCGGCGACCACCGGCTCGTGGGCTACGCCCACCTCGACGTCACTGATCTCGTCGAGGGTCCGAGCGCAGAGTTGGCGGTGCGCCCCGAGGATCGCCGGGCCGGGGTCGGTCGCGCCCTCGTCGATGAACTGCTTCTACTCGGTCGGGATTCGGATCCTGGCGGTTCGATGCGGCTGTGGGCACATGGCGAAGGCACCGGCGCTCAGGCACTGGCCACGTCGATGGGTTTCGAGCGAACGCGGGTCCTGTGGCAGATGCGCCGGTCTCTCCTTGCCAGCCTGCCACCGGCTGAACTGCCTCCTACCATCGCCGTGCGCACGTTCCTTCCCGGTATCGATGACGAAGCGTGGCTGTCGCTCAACGCCGCGGCCTTTACCGCCCTGCCCGACCAGGGCAACTGGACGGCGGAGGACCTCGAGCAGCGGAAGGCGGAGTCATGGTTTGACCCCACGGGCTTCCTGCTCGCCGAGACCCCAGATGGCGAGCTCGCCGGCTTCCACTGGACCAAGGTGCACGGCGCCCACCATCACCACCCGCCCGGCGACGACGACCACGTGCATCCCCACGGCCACGCGCACGTGCCCATCGGCGAGGTCTACGTCATCGGCGTCTCGCCAGGCCATCGCGGCACGGGGCTGGGCCGGGCCCTGCTTCTTGCCGGCCTCCACCAGTTGCGCTCACGCGGGCTCACCCAGGGAATGCTCTACGTCGACGCCGACAATGCCGCCGCCATTCGGCTCTACGAGGAGCTCGGCTTCACACGCTGGGACACCGACGTCCTCTTTCGTCGCTGAGCGGTCACTGACTGATTCCATATCTCCTTCTGGTGCCTGAGTGACCTGTGGGATCATCAGTGGCATGTCCCCCGATGCCCCCCAGGCACACCTCCCCCAGGCCGAGGCCTTGCGTGACGACGCCGCCTTCGCCGAGGTCGAGGCAACACAGGGGCCCCTGCCCGCCGATCGATTCCTCGACCGCGAGCTGTCGTGGCTGGCCTTCAACGAGCGAGTCCTGCAACTTGCCGAGGATCGCGAGCTCCCGGTGCTCGACCGCGCCAAGTTCCTGGCGATCTTCGCGAGCAACCTCGACGAGTTCTTCATGGTCAGGGTGGCCGGCCTGAAGCGCCGGATCGCCACCGGCATTGCCGTACGCGCGGCCAGCGGAATGACCCCCCGTGAGGTCCTCGAGAGCATCTGGGCCCGGGCCCACCTCCTGCAGTTGCAACAGGCGATTCTCTTCCGAGATGAGGTCCGCCCGGCGCTGGCGGCGCAGGGGGTCGAGATCCTTTGCTGGGAGGACCTGTCGGCGTCGGAGCGCGCAGAGCTCGACGTGTTCTTCGACCAGCGCGTCTTCCCGATCCTGACGCCGCTTGCGGTCGACCCGAGCCACCCATTCCCCTACATCAGTGGCCTGTCGCTCAACCTCGCCGTCGTCGTACGCAATCCTGTCACCGGCACCGAACTCTTCGCGCGTGTGAAGGTGCCGCCGCTGCTGCCACGATTCGTCTCCGTCGATGCACAGCGCTTCGTACCTCTCGAAGACATAATTGCCGCGCATCTGGACGACCTCTTCCCGGGCATGGACGTCCTGCAGAACCACACCTTTAGAGTCACACGCAACGAGGACGTCGAGGTCGAGGAAGACGACGCCGAAAATCTCCTCAAGGCCCTCGAGCGCGAGCTCTCCCGACGCCGCTTCGGCCCCCCGGTGCGACTCGAGGTGGAGAGCTCGATCGACCCACATGTGCTCGAACTCCTCATCGATGAGCTCGGCGTCAGCGAGCCCGAGGTCTTTCGCCTGCCGGGCCCCCTCGACCTCACGGGCCTGTGGTCGCTCTACGGCGTCGACCGCGACGACCTGAAGCAGCCAGGCTTCATCCCCAAGACAAGTCGCGAGCTAGCGGAGGTCGAATCCGCGTCCGCTCCCGACATCATGGCTGTCGTCCGCGAGAGCGACGTGCTGGTGCACCACCCCTACGACTCGTTCTCCACGAGCGTGCAGCTCTTCTTGGAGCAGGCGGCCGTCGATCCCCAGGTGCTCGGCATCAAGCAGACGCTGTATCGCACGAGCGGTGACTCGCCGATCGTCAAGGCACTTATCGAGGCCGCGCGCGAGGGCAAGCAGGTGCTCGCGCTGGTCGAGATCAAGGCGCGCTTTGATGAGCAGGCCAATATCGACTGGGGCCGCAAGCTCGAGGAGGCCGGGGTCCACGTCGTCTACGGCCTCGTGGGCCTGAAGACCCACGGCAAGCTCTCGCTCGTAGTTCGCGACGACGGGGATCGACTGCGGCGCTACTGCCACATCGGCACGGGCAACTACCACCCCAAGACCGCGCGTCTCTACGAAGACTTCGGGCTCTTCACCTGCGACGAGCAGGTGGGCGAAGACGTCGCCGACCTCTTCAACGTACTGTCGGGCTACTCCATGAACACCGACTACCACCGACTCCTGGTGGCCCCCCACTCGATCAGGTCGGGGCTGATCCAGCGCATCGAGCGCGAGATCGAGCACCAGCGAGAGGGCCGCCCCTCAGGCATCCGATTCAAGTGCAACTCGATTGTCGACGAGCGCATCACCGATGCGCTCTATCGCGCGTCCCAGGCAGGCGTGCCGGTCAAGGTATGGGTCCGCGGCATCTGCGCACTGCGTCCGGGCGTGCCAGGGCTCAGCGACAACATCGAGGTCATCAGCATCCTCGGTCGCTTCCTGGAGCACTCACGCGCATACGAGTTCGCCAACGGGGGCGACACAGAGGTGTGGATCGGATCGGCCGACCTCATGCACCGCAATCTCGACCGCCGTGTCGAGTCGCTCGTCAGCCTCAAGCTGCCCAGCCACATCCACGAGATCGACGCCCTCTTCGACCTTGCCCTCGAGCCCGAGACGGCCGCATGGGATCTTCGCTCCGATGGCACCTGGAAGCGCCGGGCGTTCGACAACGAAGGACGCCCGCTCCGCGACCTGCAGGAGACGCTCATCGCGCTGCACCAGCGCCGCGGCAGCCTGGCATGACGACGACGCATCGCGAGATCGAGCGCAAGCTCCGAGTCGGCGACGTCTTCGAGGTTCCCGATCTAGCGGACCGCTGCCCCTCGGTGTCGACGGTCGAGGCCGGTACCCCGGTCGTCATGCACGCGACCTACTACGACACCCCGGACCTGCGACTATT
>VGBL01000028.1 GCA_016870515.1 Actinomycetota bacterium
TCGCGTGGCATCCCAGCGAAGCCGTGCTCGCGACCGGCTGGCGTTCTGGTCAGGTGACCATGCATCGTGCCGCGGATGGCATACCCGAACGAGCGTTGAAGCCGGAGGAAGTAGCCTTTGAGTGCGATGGACTCGTGCGTGATGTTGCCTGGGCCCCCGATGGCTCGCGAGTGTTTGCCATTGCCGCGACGGGCCAGGTTGCCTGCGTGCCGTGGTAGCGGGTCATGGAAGGTGTGCCCTCACGGTGTGCCGTGGCTGCTGCTGCGGCACCGATGACCGAGAGGCGGCTCGAGACTGGCTGGAAGATCTCAGGAGACGGCTGCCAGACGTGTCTATCAGCACGAGCGATTGCCTAGGGCCGTGTGATCGCCGTGACGTCGTCGTGGTGCGTCCGTCCCGCGAGGGCCGTAAACGTGGGGCGCGCGGCACTTGGTTGGGATGGTCGGGATCAGCAGGTGCACTCGCCGCGCTGGTCGACTGGGTCATGACAGGGGGTCCCGGCATTTCGCCGATTCCTGATGAATTGAGCATCCATGTTTTCCGCTGGAAGCGGGGTCAACAGGCAGGATGACCACACTGGACTTTGCGGCCTGTTAGGCGATGGCCGAACGCATCGCGGAGCGCTGGCACGCGGGACAGACTCCAAGGAATTCAAGATAGGGCCGAATTTCGGCATATCCCGTGTTCGCCTCTAGGCCTTCACCGAGGCCTGACCACAGGGCCGTGTCCGAAAGTTCCAAGGCATTCGCGCAGACGCGGCAGACCAAGTGGACGTGCCCTCCCGTGACAGATCCGCAACGTCGGTAACGTGTCTGTCCATCCTCCCAGGAGCGCACGTCAATGACACCTTCATGGCTGAGTCGCTGCAGCGTGCGATACACCGTGGTCAGTCCCACCTCACACCCGCTGCCAAGCAAGAGGCCGTGGATCTCCTGAGCCGAGAGGAACCGATCCGATGCCTGGATGGCATCAAGAACCTCCTGGCGCTGACGTGTGACACGGCGAGGGGCCTCCCCTCTCGCGGAGGGGCACGCAGCACCGCCCGGACTGGAGTGGGTGTCGTCGAACACCTCCTCAGGATAGGCGCTTGACAGGAATCCGACCAACTAACGATAATGAAAGTCGTTATCAATAAGTGGAGGTCGTATGCGTCTCCTTGTTACGAGGCAGTGGTCGCAGCCTCTCGGTCAGTGCGCCGATGCACGTGAAGCCAAGTGACGTGCCGCCCGCAGTCCAGCTGCGGGACCTTAGCGTGCGCTTCGGAGAGGTCGTTGCACTTGACCATGTCAGCCTCGACGTTCTCCGCGGTGAAGTGGTCGCGTTCGTGGGCCCCAACGGCGCAGGCAAATCCTCGTTACTGCGCGCCATGACCGGCCTTGTGCCCACCACGGGAGACGTGCTCATTAACGGGCGAGCCCTTCGAGTCGCTAGAGCCTCGGGTGTAGCCTACGTCGCTCAACGCTCCCTGGCTCGTTGGGATCTTCCACTGACGGTTGAGGACGTTGTCGTGTGTGGCAGGCAGGGGCACCGTGCCACCCTTTCCCGACCGAGTAGTCGAGACCGTGCAGCAGCGCGCGACTGCCTCGCTCTTCTCGGCGTGCAAGGGCTAACCCATCGCCGAATCGGGGAACTCTCCGGTGGCCAAGCTCAGCGGGTGCTGCTTGCCCGAGCCCTAGTCCAGGACCCCGACATCATCGTGCTAGACGAGCCCTTTGCCGGTGTGGATCCAGGCGCCGTTCACGGGCTAGCTGACGTCTTGATGAAGTTGAATGATGAGGGCGTCACCGTGCTCTGTGCCTTGCATGAGATCGATATCGCCGCGAAGCACTTCGCCCGTATCGTCGCCCTTCAACGTCGTGTCTTGGCTGACGGACCACCCTCTCAGGTACTCAACGGCGACGGCATAGCTGCGCTCTACTCGCTGCCAGTAGACCATGCACAGTCGGACGCGTGATGGATCTCGCGGCCTGGATCCTTGAGCCCTTCTCGCTCTCCTTTATGCAGCGAGCCCTGGTCAGTGGAGTGGCCGTGGGCATCTCTGCGCCGGTCATTGGTGTCTGGGCGGTGACGAAGCGACTCGTGTACCTCACGGATGGCATGTCGCATGCCATCCTCGCCGGCGTTGTAGCCGCAGCCGCCCTCGGAATCGCGTTCACCATCGGCGGTGTCGTCGTAGCGCTGCTCATGGCGGCTCTCGTGGTGTTCCTCGTCCTGAGGCTCGGCCTTCCCGAGGACAGTGCCATAGGGGTTGTGAGTCAAGGTCTCTTTGCCGCTGGCGTAGTGGGCGCGACCCTGCTGGGAGACCCGCGCGCCCTCGCCCACATCCTCTTCGGGAACCCGCTCACTGTGACATGGCCCGAGGTAGCCGCCCAGGGGCTCTTGGCCATCATTGTCGTCGCCGGTTGTGCCTGGCTCGCGCCAGCGTTCGCCATGGCAGCGTTCGACCCGGCGCATGCCCGGACGATCGGTGTGCGCGTCGGAGCGCTTGATGCTCTCCTCGTCATCTCCCTGGCCCTAGTCGTTGTCATAGGGCTATCGACGGTGGGCGTCCTCATGTGCATCACTTTGATCACGGCCCCAGCGGTGGCAGCACGACTGCTCACCGGGTCGTTCACAACGGCTATGCTCACGGCCTCGATCCTCGGCGTCCTCGCGAGTATTGCGGGTCTCTTGGCGGCCTACCACATTAGCTGGCCGGTGGGACCCACGATTGCGCTCATCGCCATCGCTGAAGTGGCGCTGACGAGTCTCATCGTGCTGATCCGCCGCGGTCCTGCCTGGCGGGCACAGAAAGCCGTTACTCAAGAACGTCGACGCGAGGGTGTGGCACATTCGGGGCACAGCCCGCGTAACTCCAGTGAGTGAGTGACATCGCGGTAGCCGTGTCGACGGGCGATGCGCCGCGCCCAGGCCTCTAGATCGGAGTCTTGGACCTCGATCGTCACGCCACAATCGCGGCACACGAGGTGATGGTGGTGATCCCCGCTGCAGCGGCGATAGAGCACCTCTCCGTCTTCCTGCACGATCGAGTCGGCTTCACCTGCGTCGGCAAGGGCCTGGAGGGTGCGGTAGACCGTCGTAAGTCCCACGGACGTGCCGTCGGCGACGAGGCGCTGATGCAACTGCTGCGCAGAGACGAATGCCTCGATGTCGTCGAGGGCGCTGACCACGGCGCGGCGTTGCCGGGTGGAGCGCTGGCCAATGGCAACTGCCTCGCCGGCATCGACCTGCGAGGCAGCGCGTGACGACGCGGGCATGGACAGATCCTAGGCAGCGTGCCGGCAGGTCGGGCACATGCAGTCCTGGCATGCACACGACGTGCAGCCGTGGGGCTCACAATTGTCACACGAGCACATTGCGTGATTGCACGTCATGCAGGTGCAGTCGGTGCACGCGCAGGCGGCGCAGGAGTCCGAGCAGTGACCACATGAACATGTCGTGCACTCGTCGTAGTGCCCGTCGTGCTCACGGTGGGCGTGGCCGTCGTGTAGGTAGTCGACGTGGTCCTCATGAATGACAGCGGGATGGCCGCAATCGGGACCGTGGGTGTGGTGATGGCGCTCGGCGAGCATGTGTGTGGCAGACATCTTAGGACTCCTTAATATGGTCGATGGCGTCGCTCAGCACGTGGCCCACGTGCTCGTCCGCCAGGCGATACTCGGTCTCGCGCCCTCGGCGGGCGGAGGTGACCAGGCGCACCTGCCGCAGATGTCGCAGGTGCTGGGACACCAGCGGTTGGCTAGCCCCCGTGATAGCGGCCAGCTGGTGCACGCAAAGCGGCCCCGGAATGAGGGCATTGAGGATGCCCAGGCGCACGGGGTTTGCGAGGGCCTTGAAGAGGTCCGCGGCCGCCTCGAGCTCCTGATCCTGTGTCACCTCTTTATATTAGTATTTTCTTATGAATTGTGTCAACTCCTACCCGGCGTGGCGGCCTCGGGCGAGCCAGCCCGCGGTGGCGAGGACGATGAAGGCCCCGAGCGCGAGGAAGACGATCGTCGGTCCGGGGGGCACATCGAGGAAGAAGGCAGCAATGAGGCCCAAAGTGGTGCTCACCACGCCGATCAGGAGCCCGATGACCGTCGTCGACGAGAAGGACCGGGTGACCTGCTGCGCCGCAGCGATGGGCACGATCATGATCGCGCTGACCAGGAGTAGCCCGACCGTGCGCATCCCCACCACCACGGCAATGGCAGCAAGGACCGTGAGCAGCATGCCGAGCCGGACAACCCTGAGTCCTTGGGATTGAGCGAGGTCAGAGTCGAGCGAGAGAGCGAAGAGCTGCTTGCCGAAGATGACGAGGATGCCCACGATACCCACTGCTGCGACAGCAAGGGCGTAGAGGTCATTGACAGAGACTGTGGACAAGGAGCCGAAGAGGTACTGGTTGAGGGCCGTGCTGGCCGTGCCGGTTGCGAGTGACGTGAGGAGGACGCCGCCTGCGATGCCGCCGTAGAAGATGAGCGCCAGGGCGATGTCGCCAGCGGTGCGACTGCGGTGGCGGATGAGCTCAAGGACGATGGCACCCAAGGCGGCCACGACCAGTGCCATGGGGATTGGGGCTAAGCCGGTGAGCAAGGCCAAGCCCACTCCGGTGAGCGCAACATGGCCCATCCCATCGCCCAGAAGGGCGAGGCGGCGTTGGACCAGGAAGACCCCAACCAGGGGTGCGATAACCCCGACGATAACTGCGGCGATCAAAGCTCTGCGCATGAAGTCGTAGTCGAGGAGTTCCACTAGCCCTCCACGATCGGACGCGGGTCGCGAAGCGGACGCATGTCGTCGCTGTGATGCCACACCGGGTCGCGCAGCATCTTTGGCGAAGGCGCTGGGCCGTCGTAGGCAACTTGCCCGCGCTGCATGACGATGACCTGGCTTGCGAGGGCCGTAAAGCTGGCGAGTTCGTGCGTGACCAAGATGATGGTGCGGCCCTGGTCGCGAAGGTCTCGGAAAGTCGCTGCCATGCGCTCTTGGCTGTCTGCGTCGACGCCAGCCGTGGGCTCGTCGAGTATGAAGACCTGCGGGTCCTTGGCGAGAGCACCTGCCAGCAGCACCCTGCGCTGCTGGCCGCCTGACAGGCTGTCTAGGCGATGGCGCCGACGCTCCTCGAGTCCGACGGCGCGCAGGGCCTCAGATGTGCGCTGCTCCCGCTGGCCCCGGCTCACGCGACCTCTGCCGAGCCGCGTGACGAAGGCTGATTTGACCGTTTCCTGGACGGAAACAGGGACCGCTCCAGCGGACAGGAGGCGCTGAGGGACGTAGGCAATGTCGGGCCAATCCTTGAACCGTCCCAGAGGCGTGCCGAGGATGCTGACCTCACCTGAGTGGAGCGGGACGAGGCCGAGGAGCGCCTTGACGAGCGTGGTCTTGCCCGAGCCGTTTTCCCCGAGAACGGCGACGACATGGCCCGCAGGAAAGGCGCACGTGACATCGTCCAGGGCCCGCGCGCCTCCATAGCGAACGGTGCCGTGCTCAATGGCGAGTACGGCACCGTTCGTCAAGGAATGCCCCCGCGTCACGTACAGCCGTTGCCTGCCTGCACATTGGCCAGGTTGGCCTGCATGATGGTGACGTAGTCGCCCGTCGCCCCCTCGACCAGTCCCTCCAGGGGATCAAGGACCAATGTCTGTGCACCTGTCTCGGAGGCGACTACCTCGGCGATCCTGGGATCGACAAGTGTCTCGAAGTAGATCGTGCTCACTCCTTCTGCCTCGACGAGGTCGACTACCTCCGCGACCTTAGCTGGGGAGGGCTCGGCCTCGGGCGAAAGACCCGAGATTCCCACCTGGGTCAAGTCGTACTGAGCGGCAAGGTAGCCGAAGGCCTCGTGGCTCACCACGAGCAGGCGGTTGGTGCACTGCGCCGTCCCGGCCGCCCACTCGTCATTAAGGCTTTGCATCTGCTGCTCGAGAGTGGCGGCTCCCGTGGCGAAGGAGTCGGCACCCTCGGGTGCGAGTTCAGCGAGGCGACTGGCGATCTCACCGCCGATGATCCCCATGTTGAGCGGGTTCAGCCACACGTGCGGGTCGATTCCCATCTCACTGCCGTGGTCCTCGTCGCCGTGGTCCTCGTCGCCGTGGTCCTCGTCGCCGTGGTCCTCGTCGCCGTGGTCCTCGTCGCCGTGGTCCTCGTCGCCGTGGTCCTCGTCGCCGTGGTCGTGGTCGTCGTGACCCTCGAGCTGATCCGGGATCGCGGTCAGCACATCGAGGCTGCGATCAGCCGCTTCCTGGGCGATTGCCTCATCGAGGGCTGGCTGGAACCCCGGGATGTAGACGATGAGGTCAGCCTCGCCGATGAGCGCGACATCCTGAGCAGTGAGTTCGAGATCGTGAGGCTCGGCACCCGGGGGCGTCAGGTTGACCACCTCAACTGCCGCTCCGCCTACCTGCTGTGCTGCGAACTGCAAGGGATAAAAGGCCGCGACGACCTTCAGCGGCGCCCCAGTCGGGGAGGGCCCGGACGTGGGTGCCGCGGGACTCGAGGCAGGGGGAGTCGCAGGCTCAGCTGACGTCGTGGGAGGCGCGCTGGATCCACCTCCGCACGCTGCCAAGAGGGCAGCGACGCTGCCCAGGGCTAGTGCCGGCATCAGGTGCACTCGGCGAGTTGACATCATGCCTTCCTCCGTTGACTTCTTCGCGTTGGACTCGCTCTGATAATAGACATTACTGATCATAGTTATCGTTGCCATGACACTTCGGGGGTGGTGGGTCAGGCGGCCCCGTCTCCCGGAGCGCTGTGAATCTCCCTGGCCCCCAGCCAGGAGTCCAGCGGATCGGGCGCGCCCAGCCACTCGCCCAGGCCACGTTCTGTTTCCTGTGATGACAGGGAGACGAGCCGGAAGGTCTCCATCAAGGCCTCTCGCCCGTCACCTACGCCGGTGATGACGAGCCGAGACCGCGGTGGGATTCGGCCCCACGTGCCGCGCTCGCCGATATACAGCTGCCCTCCGGCAGCGTCCCACGTGCACACCGTGAAGGGACGAGTGGGCGTCCAGAAGGCCCCGAAGCTGCGGACGCCCGGGATTGCGAGTGACTCGACGCTGTTGACGAGTCGCTGGGGGTGCAGTGCGTGGGGTGTCGCGACTTCGATCGTCCACGCACCCTGGTCCATTGAGCCGCCGTGAGGCCGAGCGAACACCGGATCCATGCGAGCGTCGGCGCGCTCTGAGTCGTGAGAGAGGCGCAGGAGCGTGCGCAGATCCGTCTCGTGGATGCTCGCCATGCGCACGCCATCTGCGGCACGGACGTGGTCCAGAAGGTCAGATGCGCGGGGGCTCGTTGGCGCATGGCCATGGACGAGCAGCACATCGGCATGGCTGACCTGCTCCACCAATGCGCCCGCGATTGGTCGCTCGTCGTCTTGCCCAAACCCCAGACCGCGGTCGCAGACGCGATCCTTGCCGAGGAGGTCCTCCTCGAAGGTTGTGACATCCACCAGGGCACCCACTGATGCCAGGCGTACCTGGCAGAGAGGGCCCGGGCTCGCGGTCGCTCTCGCCAGGGTGCGGCTGACTCCGTGGCTTTCTGCGGTCACCGGTAGGGCGAGGACAAGTGAATCGCACTTCCCGCGGTCGACCAGGCTGGCCATGACCGGGATTGCGTCTTCCCGAATGGCGCAGCTCGCGCAGGCATGAGCGAGAGGAGCGCGGAGGTCCTCGACGACCTCCCCCTGGACGATGACTGTCCGCCGTAGCTCGCCGGGATCCTCTGAGATGTCGTAGCGCAGCACCGTTGTTCCCGCCGAATCGACGGCAAGCCCAAAGACGGCGGCCTCCCTCAGCACGGGGTCGATAGACGAGAGCACGACGAGCGGGACGCGGGTCACAGAGCCTCCTGCCATTTGACACTAATGAAAATCATTGTCAAGATATCACACGGCGGACAATCGGCAACAAGGAGAAATGCATGAAAGCCGGGATCCATCCGGAGTACGGATACGTCGTCTTCCGCGACAAGAGCGCCGACTTCGCTTTCCTTACTCGGTCCACAGCGAAGTCGAACAACACCATCTTGTGGTCGGACGGCGAGACCTATCCCGTGATTGATGTGGAGGTCTCCAGCGCCAGCCATCCCTTCTACACGGGCCGACAGAAGGTGCTAGATTCCGCGGGTCGTGTGGCGCGCTTCGAAAGGCGCTACGGTGGCGTTCCCAAGGACACGGGGGAGTCGTCCTAATGGCCGTTCCCAAGCGTCGAATGTCGCGATCGCGTACCCGATCGCGGCGCGCTCGATGGCGAGCGACCCCTCCGGATCTCGTGCCCGTGGAGCGAAACGGCCAGCGTCAACTTGTGCCTCGCCGGCTTCTGCGAAGCCTGCACCGCGGACTTTTGGACGACGCTCGCTGACGCGGGCGCTCACCGGAAAGGAGCGAGCAGCATGGCGGCGTATTGCCAAGTCACCGGAGCCACTCATGGCTTTGGAAACACCATAAGTCACTCGCATCGGCGCACGTCGCGGATGTTTCGGGTCAATCTCCAGCGCAAGTCCTACTGGGTCCCTAGCCTGGGGAGGCGCGTGACGCTGACGCTGAGCACCAAGGGAATCAAGACCATTGACCGACGAGGCATTGATGCCGTCGTCGCGGACCTCCGCAAGCGCGGGGAGCGCATCTGATGGCAAAGAAAGATGCCGTGCGTCCGATCATCAAGATGAGATCCACGGCGGGGACCGGCTACACCTACGTCACGCGCAAGAATCGGCGCAATGACCCGGACCGCCTCGTGCTGCGCAAGTACGATCCGCGCGCACGTGCTCACGTGGAGTTCCGAGAGGACAGGTAGCCGGACAGAGTCAACAAATCCCGAAGTACATCAGGCGCTAACATCTGCCCTGGAAAGAGGAGCCGATGGCCATTCGAACGAAAACCCCGAAACTGCTCGATAGCCCGCCGATCCCCGTGCAGGCCAAGCTCGCCGCCGCATGGACAAGCTTCATGTTCCTTTATGTCTACGTCGACTACTTCCACCTCTACAAACCTGGCATCGTCGACGACATCCGGGCTGGCATCGTCTTCGAGTTCGACATCAGCCCGACGTTGTTGACCGTGTTCCTCGCGGTGATCGCGATCCCGGCCCTGATGGTCGTGCTCTCAATGGCGCTCCCCGCCCGGGTGAACCGCACCACGAACCTCGTCGTAGCATCGCTGTACATCCCCGTCACGGTGTTCAACGCAGTAGGGGAATCTTGGGACTAGGCGTCCTTCTTCGGTCTCTGCATCGGAATCGAGGTGCTGCTCCTGGCCTTCATCCTGCGATCCGCTTGGACATGGCCGCGCACATTAAAAATAAACCAGGCGGCATGATGTCCTGCCTCGCTCAATTTTAAGGAAGAGTCGCCCTTTAAGCCGGAATCAGAGCCGCCCCATCGCCTTGAGCACGGCGCCGCCGGCCAGGGCCACCACCACGATGCCGCGCAGCATGCGACCGCTGGCCGGGACCGCGGGCCAGGACAGCACGAGGAGCCAGAGGAAGAAGACGGTCAGCAGGCCCAGGATGAGTGCTCCCAGCCAGGCGAGGGAGCCGGTCTGGATCATGCCGAGCACCATGAGGGCCGACAGAACGACGGCGATGAGCCACTTCGGCAGCCGGGTGAGGCGGGTGAGCAGGGGCAGGCTTATCCGCTGGAAGACGGTGGGGTCCTCGGCAGACGGCGCGGGTTTCAAGGCGGGTTGGCTGGAGGGACCCGCTCCCTGGGGGCCGCGCGGCCCGCGCACGCCGGTGCGCTTGTCGCGTGCGGCCATGGTCCTCCTTGCCCTACGGGCCCGAGTGGTCGGTGATCCGTCGTCCCACCCTAGCTACGGTGGTGGGCATGCTGCCAGCACCAGACCCCGGCTCGGCCCCCGGGCTCGTCGCCCTCCTTCGCTTCCGGTCCCGCGATGTCCCGGCACTTACGGCGCAACTGCGCGCATCCGTTGCCCTGCTGGCGACGAAGGTCGGTTTCGTCAATGCACACATGGCGCGGGCGATCGACGAGCCTGACCTCATCGTGCTCCAGCTCGGCTGGGACACGGTGGGCTCCTATCGCCGTGCACTATCGGCGTACGACATCAAGGTGCAGGTGGTGCCCGTGATCTCGCAGGCACTCGACGAGCCGACTGCCTTCGAGGTCCTGCACTTCCGCGATGTCCATGGTGTCGTGGATGCGCCGGGTGCGCTCGCCGCTGATGCCAGCACCGTGAGCCTGGGCAGTGCCTCCGCGCAGATCGTGCCGCCGGCACCCTCATGACAGGTTTCGCGAAGCTTGCCGACGCAGGCGCGCGGCTCGCCCCCGCGGTGAGTGACGTCGCGAGTGGCCTGCGCGATCCGCTCCTGCTGGCGATCATCCCGAATGGCGTACCCGTTGCCGAGCCTGTCGCTGCGGCGCTCCGGCTGCCGCTCGCCGGAGTCTGCCTGGAGCGCGAGGGCGAGCCGCACGTGACCGCGGTCCCCGATATCACCGGGCGCGATGTCATCGTCGTCGATGACGGCGTGGAGACCGGCACAGCCGCGTGGCTTGTGGGCACAGCCCTGCGCTCAGCTGGTGCTGTGCGCATCGTCCTCGCCGTGCCGGTCTGCCCCCGTCAGGCGGAGGCGGGGCTTCACTCCGTCTACGATGAGATCGTCGCGATCCATCGTCCCCTCGCGCGGCGCGACCTGCGTTGGCATTACGCCGACTTCGACACTATCGACGAGGCCGAGGCGAGGCGACGCCTCGACGATCGCTAGGATCAAGGGGTTGATGCCCGGCAGTCCGGCGAAGCCGTTACTGCGGGGCTTGTCCGCCGACAACCAGCCGGAGTGGATCCATGGCCGATCGCGTCGATGCCGTCGTCAACCTCAGCAAGCGCCGGGGCTTCGTCTTCCCCTCATCCGAGATCTACGGTGGCACCCGCTCCGCCTGGGACTACGGCCCGCTTGGCGTCGAGCTCAAGGACAACATCCGCCGTCAGTGGTGGCAGGCCGTCGTGCGCGGCCGTGACGATGTCGTGGGCATCGACTCCTCCGTGATCCTCGCTCCCCAGGTGTGGGAAGCCTCCGGCCACGTCTCGGCCTTCGTCGATCCGCTCACCGAGTGCAAGAAGTGCCACAGGCGCTGGCGTGCCGACCAGCTCATCGAGGCCTACGAGGACAAGCACGGCGCGCCCCCGACCGGTGGCCTCGCCGACATCGTGTGCACCAACTGCGGGACCAAGGGCGACTTCACCGAGCCGCGTGACTTCAACGGCATGCTGCGCACGATGGTCGGCCCCGTGGAGGACGCCGGTGCCGTCCACTATCTGCGCCCTGAGACCGCCCAGGGCATCTTCGTCAACTACCTCAATGTCATGAATGCCTCCCGCAAGAAGCCGCCGTTTGGCATCGGCCAGACCGGTAAGAGTTTCCGCAACGAGATCACGCCGGGCAACTTCATCTTCCGCACCCGTGAGTTCGAGCAGATGGAGATGGAGTTCTTCGTCAAGCCCGGCAGCGACGAGGAATGGCACGACTACTGGCTGAAGCAGCGCTGGGACTGGTACCTCGACCTGGGCATGAACCCTGACAATCTGCGCTTCTTCGAGCACCCCAAGGAGAAGCTGAGCCACTACTCCAAGCGCACGGTCGACATCGAATACCGGTTTCACTTCGCGGGCTCGGAGTGGGCGGAGCTCGAGGGCATCGCCAATCGCACCGACTTCGACCTGCGCACCCACTCCGAGCACTCCGGCACCGACCTGTCCTACTTCGACCAGGAGGCCGACGAGCGCTGGCTTCCCTTCGTCATCGAGCCGGCAGCGGGTCTCACGCGCTGCGTGCTCGCCTTCCTGCTGGACTCCTACGATGAAGACGAAGCGCCCAACGCCAAGGGGGGTGTCGACAAGCGCACGGTGCTGCGTCTCGACGCTCGACTCGCGCCGGTGAAGGTGGCCGTGCTTCCGCTGTCGCGCAACGCCGACCTGTCGCCCAAGGCGCGGGACCTAGCCGATCGCCTTCGGCGGCGCTGGAACATCGAATTCGACGATGCGGGGGCCATTGGCCGCCGCTATCGCCGCCAAGACGAGATCGGCACCCCGTATTGCGTCACCGTTGACTTCGACACCCTCGAAGACAACGCGGTCACCGTCCGTGAGCGCGACTCCATGGCTCAGGAGCGGCTGGGTATCGACGGTCTCGAGGAGTGGCTGGCGGCCCGCCTGCCCTCCTGCTGAGGCGCGTCCGAATCCTCCGAAACGCTTCCCGACCCGACAATGGGCGTCTAGGCTGCGTTCATCGGTGGGCCATCGGCCTGGGCAAGGCTGCGCTCACTCACCTCGTCACCGAAAAGGAGATTCATGCGACGCCTCATCCCTGCCATCGCGGCCGGAGCCCTGCTCCTTGCCGCCTGCTCCTCCGGGTCTTCCGACTCGGGTGGAACCTCATCCGCGGCGCCCGAGTCTTCGGCGGCCACCTCGGCTGCCCCCGCACCCGGCGACACCTGCGGCAGCACCATCGACGAGATCGCGGCCAAGGCCAAGGAGGAGGGGCAGGTCAACCTCATCGCCCTTCCCGATACCTGGGCCAACTACCGCGGCATCATCGACTCCTTCGTCGAGAAGTACGGCATCCAGGCTCCCGTCATGAACCCAGATGCGTCCTCCGCTGACGAGCTCACCGCCGTCGAGACCCTGCGCGGCCAGCCCGACATGCCCGAGGTCCTCGACATCGGCCCGTCGTTCGTGCAGCAGGCCAAGGACGCCGGCTACCTCGAGTCCTACAAGCCCCTCGTCTGGGATGAGATCCCCGAGTCGCTCAAGGGCGAAGATGGCACTTGGGTCGGCGCCTACTACGGCGTGCTGGCAATCGCGACCAACGCGACCATCCAGCCCAACGTGCCCAAGTCCTGGGCCGACCTGAAGAAGCCTGAATACGAGGGCCAGGTCACCATCAACGGCGATCCGCGCGAGGCGGGCGCCGCCTTCGCGGCCGTCGTCGCCGCCGCCCTGGCAAATGGTGGTTCGTACGACGACATCATGCCCGGCATCGAATACTTCGCCGAGCTGAAGAAGTTGGGCAACCTCCAGACGATCGACGTCACCGAGGCCGCCGTTTTGTCCGGCGAGGTGCCCATCGCGCTTGACTGGACGTACAACTTCCCGGGCCTGAAGCCTGCACTGGACGAGGCCGGCTTCGACTTCCAGGTGATCGTCCCGTCCGACGGCGTCTACGGCGGCTACTACGCGCAGTCCGTGGTCACCGAGGCTCCGCATCCGTGCGCCGCTCGCCTGTGGCTCAACCACCTGGTGAGCGACGAGGGCGCGCTCGGCTACCTCGAAGGCGGTGCCATCCCGGCTCGCTACGCCGCGCTGCTCGACAAGGGCCTGATCACGCCCGAGGTCGCGGCCAACCTGCCGTCGGCCGAGACCATTGCCGCGATCTCGTTCCCGACTCAGGAGCAGGTCGACAAGGCGAAGGCGCTCATCACCGAGCAGTGGGGGCCGATGGTCGCGGACCAGTAGAACCGGTCCGCACCTAGTCCCGACGAGTTCACAGGAAGAGGCCGACGTGAGGAGGAGGTTCGACACGGCGACCCTCGCGGTTGCCCTGCCGTTCCTCGCCTTCGTCGGCCTCTTCCTCTTCGTCCCGACCATCGGATTGGCCATCAAGGCGCTTACGCCCGGTGGTTCCTTCGGCTTCACCTCCCTGCAGCGGGCCCTCGAGGGGTCCTATCGCACGGCGTTCGTCAACTCGATCGCCCTCGCCGTCACCAGTGCGGTGATCGGCGGCGTTATCGGCCTGCTTCTCGCACTCAGCCTGCGCAGCATGCAGCGGCCGCGCTGGCTGAGGTCGACGACCGACTCGTGGTCGGCGGTCGCCTCGCAACTCGGCGGCATCCCGCTCGCCTTTGCCTTCATCGCGGCTATCGGCACGCAGGGCATCATCACCAAGATGCTCGGCCTCGTCGGCGTGGACATCACCGAGTCGGGCTTCAGCCTCTCTGAGTTCTGGGGCCTGGTCGTCGTCTACCTGTACTTCCAGATCCCGCTGATGTTCTTGGTGATGATGCCGGCTGTCGGCGGCCTGCGGCAGACGTGGGCGGAGGCTGCCTCCATCATGGGCGCCAGCCCGAGCCGCTACTGGCGCTCGGTGGGCCTGCCCCTGCTGTTGCCCTCCTTCCTCGGGGGGCTGCTGTTGCTCTTCGTCAACTCATTCGCCGCCTATGCGACGGCCTACGTGCTCAACCCGGGCGCGCAGATCGTGCCGCTCCTCGTGCGCTTCCTGCTGCAGGGCAATGTCATCACCGGAGAGCAGGACCTCGCCTACGCGATTATCCTGTGGACCATCACCTTACTGCTGGCAAGCCTGCTGTTCATCGCCGTTCTGCAACGGCGCACAGCGAGGTGGTCGTCGACATGAAGGTCCTGCGGGCGGTCTTCCTCGTCCTCCTCGGGCTCTTCTTCTTCATACCGCTGCTCGCGATGGCGAGGTTCGCCTTCCAGTCCGTCCCGGTCGTGTTGCTCACCCCGGAGAAGCTCCTGGAGGGCTGGAGCGTCAGCGGGCTCATCGAGGTCTTCGGCAGTCCGGAGTTCCAAAAGGCCGCGTTCATCAGCCTTCAGCTCATGCTGCTGGCGATCGCCATCACGCTGGTGCTCCTTCTGCCGGTGGCGGCGCTCGTGGAGATCCGGGCCCCGCAGTTGCGCACGGCCATGGCAGCGATCACCCTCCTGCCGTGGGTGGTACCGCCCATCGCCCTGGTGGTCGGCGTCGCCGCGACCTTCCGTAACACTGTCCCGTGGTTCCTCGCCAGCCCCTACAGCCTCGTGCCCTTCTACGTGCTGTGGGCGCTGCCCTTCTCCTATCGCGCAATCGACGCGGGTCTGCGCTCCATCGGCGCCCGCACTCTCTACGAGGCGGCCCGCGTCATGGGTGCATCGACCTTCACCATCATCGTCCGTGTGATCGTGCCCAACATGATCGGCGCCATCATCGCCGCCTCGGTGTTGACGGCGGCGCTCGTGCTGGGCGAGTTCGCCTTCGCCGCGCTTCTGCTCAAGGAGACGCTGCCCACTTTCATGGCGGAGTTCCAGCGATCGGAGCCTCGCGCCGGCATGGCCCTCGCGCTGGCCGTCATGCTGCTCACGGCACTCATCATCTGGATCGGCGTGCGCGCTCTTCGCAAGCGCGGCATGGACCTGCAAGCGGCGGGAGTGTGATGGCGACAGTTCTCTTGTCCGGCATTCGCAAGGAGTTCGGCTCAACCGTGGCTCTGAGCGACTTCTCCCTGGAGATCGAGTCGGGCGAGCTCATCTGCCTGCTCGGGCCCAGCGGGTGCGGCAAGACCACGGCGCTGCGCGTCTTGGCCGGGTTCGAGAAGCCCGACGCCGGCACGGTCATCGTCGGGGGAGAGGACATCACGTCGCTGCCGACGGCCCAGCGCAACTTCGGCATGGTTTTCCAGGAATACAGCCTGTTCCCCAACATGACCGGCCTGGGCAACGTCGAGTTTGCGCTCAAGTTGCGCAAGGCAGGGTCGGCCGAGCGCAAGGAGACGGTCGACCGGCTGCTGGAGATCACGCGCTTGACCGAGCACGCCGACAAGTTCCCCCACCAGATGTCGGGCGGCCAGCGCCAGCGCGTCGCCCTGGCCCGCGCGCTCGCCAGCCAGCCACGTGTCCTGCTGCTCGACGAGCCGCTATCGGCACTCGATGCCAAGGTGCGCGATTCGCTGCGCGAGGAGATTCGCCGCGTCCAGCGCGAAGTGGGCGTGACCACGCTCTTCGTCACCCATGACCAGCACGAGGCCCTGGCCATCGCCGACCGCGTGGGCGTCATGAGTGAGGGGCGTCTCGAGCAACTCGATCCGCCTCGCGTGCTCTACGAACGGCCGGCATCGGCCTTCGTCGCCGGCTTCGTGGGCACTGTCAACCGCATGCCGGCCGAGCGCGAGGGTGACCGCTGGCGGGTGCTCAATCGCGCGGTGCGTGCGCAGCCCACGGTGCCAGGTGCCCACCTGGCCCTCGTGCGCCCCGAGCAGATCGCCGTCGACGGCGACGCCCAGGGCGACGCCACGGTCAGCGCGATCACCTTCCTCGGCCCGCTCACGCGCGTGGTCGTCGACGGGCCCGGCGGCTCGGTGATCGCCGATCTGCTCACCGCGGAGTTCGGCGGCGTATCGGTGGGCGACACTGTGCGCATCCGACTGCGCGACGATGTCAGCGACGTCGTCCTTATCGAGGCGTGATCGTGTCTACGCACGAGAGCGAGCGCATCGCGTTCACACCGGCTGATGAGCGGGGCTGGTCTGAGCTCACGGTGGTGCCTGACGTCGTCACGCCTGAGGTCGGGGGTGAGGTCCTGGCGCGCATCGTCCACGTGTCCGATACGCATATCTGCGATGCAGAGTCGACAGCGCGCCTGGAGTACCTCGACCGCCTCTCCGATCCCGACTCGATCTACCGGCTGCGTTTCGGCGAAGTGGGCACCTATCGGCCCCAGGAGATCCTGACCGTCCAGGTGCTGGCAGCACTGGTCGAGGCGATCAACGCGCACGCTGATGACCTTGATGCCGTCGTCGTCACCGGTGACCTGATCGACAACGCCCAGGTCAATGAGAAGTCCTGGTGTGCCCAGGTCCTCAATGGGGGATCGATTGAGCCGTGGAGCGGCGATCCGCTTGTGAGCCAGTGGGTGGGTTCCCGCGAGGGGCACCCGTGGGATGAGCGCTACTGGCATCCTGATGGGCCGTCCGGTGCGACGCGCCCGGATATCCCGACGGCGCAGTTCGGCTACCCGCTCATCGCCGGCCTCGTGGAAGCGGCTCGTCGCACCGTCGTGTCACCCGGGCTCAATGTGCCGTGGCTTGGCGTTCCCGGCAATCACGACGCGCTCCTGCAGGGCACGGTGGCACCCGATGCCGAGTTGCGCGACCTCGCGGTCGGCGACCGGCGGATCGTCGGGCTTCCCCCTGGACGAAGCCCGCTGCTGACTCTCGAGGGTGTCGCGCCCATCGGGCCGGCTCGCTACGTGCACGAGGCCGACTCGCCTTCCATCCCGGCAGCGCCAGATCCGCGTCGGCGCCTGCTGTCGGAAGACGAGCTCAGTCGTCCGTGGATCCACGACGTCGGTCAGGTGCGATTCATCGCCATGGACACGGTCAACCACAACGGCGGATGGCAGGGATCGCTCGGCTCATCGCAACTGCAGTGGCTGCGTCAGGTGCTCGCCGAGTCCGGGGGTCGCTACGTCGTGATGCTCTCGCATCATCCGTCGTGGTGCCTGACCAACGCGCACTCCCACGGGGAGCCGCGACACCTGGCCGCTGAGATCGTCCATCTCCTGCTCGACCATCCCTGTGTGGTGGCGTGGCTGAGCGGCCATGTGCACGCCCACGCGTCCTTGTGGCACGGCGACGACACCTCGGGATTCTGGGAGATCACCACGGCGTCGCTGATCGACTGGCCGCAGCAGGCCCGGCGGCTGGAGATCGTGCGCGTCGACGGTCGAATCGGATTTCGCAGCACCGTGCTTGATCACGCGGCTCCGGTCGACTGGTCGGCGGATGATCTCGCAGACCACCGTGCGCTCGCCTCCATCTCGCGCGTGCTCGCGGCCAACGACTACCACGACCGCGAGGGCGGCATACAGCGCTGGCGCGAGGGGCGCCCGGACGACCGCAACACGGTCTGGTGGACGCCCGACCCCTACGCGTGAACTACTCGGGTGGGGCGTAGCCCTCCGACTCGACGCGCGCAGCGTTGCGCGGCAGCAGGAGGGTCGTCAGCAATCCAAGGATGACGAAGTTCGCCGCGACCCACGCGACCCACCTCGTGGAGTCGGCGTAGCCCTCGGATGCGCCCTCGACGAGCACCTCCCCGTCAGGCTGCTGGGCCAGGGTGGGGATGACGGTGCCCGCTGACTGCTGGACAGCCGTGGTCACCTGTTCGGCGACGGGCGGGGCGACATTGCGGTCCTCGAGCTGGTTGGTGACGTTGATGCCGAGCCCGACGAGCAAGGTCGTGCCTAGGATCGCCGTGCCGATGGCCGCACCCACCTGGCGCGCGGTGGACTGCATGGCCGACGCCTGGCCCGACTTCTCGACCGGGGTCTCGGACAAGATCACGCCGGTGAGCTGTGCCGTGGCAAATCCGACGCCCATGCCGTAGAGGAAGAGCCACGGCGCCAGTGCCCAGCCGGTCACGTTGGTCGAGATCATGACGCCGAGTCCGACGATGCCGACGGCCTCACACGCCATGCCGATCTGCAGCACGCGCACGGGCCCGACGCGCTGTGCCAGGGCGGCACCGGCACCCGAGGCGACGAAGGATCCGATAGCGAGGGCGAGCAGGATGACGCCGGTTTCGAGCGCGCTGTAGCCGATCACCGATTGAAGAAAGAGCGGCAGTGCGAAGAGAAGGCCGAACTCGCCGAGGCTGACAATGAGAGCGACCCCGTTGCCTGCCCCGAAGGACCTGATCTTGAATAGGTGCAGGTCGAAGACGACCACTTTGCCCGCTCGCAGGCGCCGGAGCTCGACCACCAGCATGAGCACGAGGCAGATCACGCCGAGGACGCCGGCCACGAAGGCGGGGGAGAGCCCGCCGTCCCAGGTGATGCTGACTACCGAGAAGGGGGCGGTGGACGTGATCCACCCGTAGCGCTGGCCCTCGATGAGCGCGAAGACGACGCCGAGCAAGCCGAAGGTCGACAGCAGGATCCCCCCGAGGTCGGTGCCCGTCTGCTGGACCATTTCCTTCGTCTCCGGGACGAAGACGAAGACGCCGATGAGGACGATGATCCCGATCGGCACGTTGATCAGGAAGGCCCAGTGCCACGACGCGTAGGTCGTCAGCCAGCCGCCCACGAGCGGGCCGAGCGCGGCCATTCCGCCGATCGTGGCTCCCCAGACCGCGAAGGCCGCGGCCCTCGCCTTGCCGACGAATACGGCGTTGATGATCGACAGGGACGACGGCAGCATGAGCGCGCCACCCAGGCCCTGTAGTGCGCGAGCTCCAATGATCTCCACCGCGTTGCCGGACAGCGCGACGAGCACGCTGGCCGAGACGAAGATGATGGCGCCGATGACGAAGATGAGCCGGCGGCCGAGCCGGTCGGCGAGTCGTCCGGCCACGATGAGGAGCGAGGCGAAGACCAGGGAGTAGGCGGCGGTGATCCACTCGGCGTCGTTGGTGGTGAGGTCGAGGTCCTTCACCATCGTCGGTATGGCGACATTGACCACCGTGGCGTCGAGGATGATCATCGCCACGCCCAGGGCGAGGGCGAGGAGGGCTCCCCAGCGACGTCGCCCGGTCAGGACGAGGGTGTGGGCGGGTGGTGTGGCTGCGGTCATGGGCTCCAAATCGCCTATCGGAGAGGATGTCGGGGTGACGCTACTCCGCGCAGGCTCCCTAGTGGTGGATCCCCCGGTCGTGCTTGCGCCGATGGCGGGGGTCACCAACCGTGCCTTCCGGCGCCTGTGCCGCGAGGAGGGTGCGGGACTCTACGTCAGCGAGATGGTCACATCCCGTGCCCTGGTCGAACGCCACGAGGCGACCCTCGACATGGTGCGCTTCGAGCCCGATGAGTCCCCGCGCTCCTTACAACTCTACGGCGTCGACCCCGTCGTCGTCGCCGAGGCCGTACGCATGGTGATCGACGAGGACCTCGCCGATCATATCGACCTCAACTTCGGCTGCCCGGTGCCCAAGGTGACGCGCAAGGGCGGCGGGAGCGCGCTGCCGTGGAAGCGAGATCTCTTCGCCGACATCGTCTCCGGTGCTGTCGCAGCGGCACGCGGCCAGGTGCCGGTGACCGTGAAGATGCGCAAGGGCATCGACGCCGACCATCTCACCTATCTCGAGGCCGGCCGCACGGCGGCCGATGCCGGGGTGGCCTGGGTGGCGCTGCACGGCCGCACGGCGTCGCAGATGTACGCCGGCACCGCCGACTGGTCGGCCATCTCCCGGCTCGTCGAGCACCTCGATGGCTTCCCGGTGCTCGGCAACGGCGACATCTTCAGCGCGCAGGATGCGCTGCGAATGGTGGAGCAGACCGGCTGCGCGGGAGTCGTGGTCGGCCGCGGCTGCCTGGGGCGCCCCTGGCTGTTCGGCCAGCTTGCGGCAGCCTTCGCGGGCGACCCGATCCCCCCCGACCCCGATCTGCACCATGTCATCGCGATGTTCCGCCGCCACGCGCACCTGCTCGTCGAGGCCTTCGGGGAGCGCACCGGATGCTGCGAGATCCGCAAGCACGTGGCCTGGTACTTCAAGGGCTACGCCGTGCGCCGTCACGTGCGTCAGGACTTGGCTAATGTCACGTCGCTGACCGAGTTCGACGACCTGCTTGCCCAGATAGATCCGGATCAGGGTGCTGATGCCGACGTCATGGCAGCGCCACGCGGACGCACGGGGGGCGAGAGGGCGCCGTCGCTCCCCGACGGGTGGCTGGACAGCCCCTTCCTCGGCGCTACCGATGCGGCGAGCGTGCGGGAGGCGGAGCTCTCTGTCAGCGGCGGCTAGGTTTGCGACATGCAGCCGGCCTGGAGATCGCCGACGGATGCCGACTACGACGTCGTCATCTCGTCGCTGGATGACTGGTGGGGCGGGCGGCGCATGGCCGACATGCTTCCCCGCCTGTTCTTCGACCACTTCTCCGACACGTCCTTGGTGGCCGTCGATGAGCAGGGAGACATCGTGGGGTTCATCGTGGCCTTCGTGTCTGCGCGCGATCCAAGCCTGGGATACGTGCACTTCGTGGGGGTGGACCCGACGCATCGCGGCCAGGGACTTGCTGCCGAGGCGTATCGACGCACCTTCACCACCCTGGCCGCGCGGGGGTGCACGAAGGTCAAGGCGGTGACCTCGGTCGCCAATACCGACTCGCAGGCGTTCCACCGTGCGCTGGGGTTTGCGGTCAGCGCTCCCGTCGTCGACTACGACGGACCCGGGGAGGATCGCGTGGTCCTGGAGCGCCCGTTGAGCATCGACTGACCATGTAAGCGCTGTCTTGCTGTCTGACATGCGGGACGGCTCTAGCGCGCGGCACGCGGGGCTGCTTCAGTGACCCCGTGGCCACCTATGTGTATGACTTCGCGAGGGGGAGCAGATCGCAGGCCGACCTGCTGGGTGGCAAGGGCGCCAACCTCGCCGAGATGACGCGGCTGGGCCTTCCGGTGCCGCCCGGCTTCACGATCACGACCGAGGCTTGCCGCTACTACCTCGAGCACGACGCCGAGCCGGAATCCCTGTGGGCGCAGGTCAGCGAGCATCTCGACCGGCTGCAGGAACGCATGGGGCGCCGCCTCGGAGATCCCGCCGACCCCTTGCTGGTGTCGGTTCGCTCCGGCGCTCGATTCTCGATGCCTGGGATGATGGAGACAGTTCTCAACATCGGGCTCAACGATGAGAGTGTAAAGGGCCTCGGTGAGGTGGCGAATGATGAGCGGTTCGCCTGGGACTCCTACCGCCGCCTCATCCAGATGTTCGGCAAGACAGTGCTCGATATCAACGGCCATCTCTTCGAGCGGGCCCTCGACAACGCAAAGCACGCGCGCGGCGCTTCGAGCGACGTTGAACTCGATGCCGATGCCCTTCGTTTTCTCGTTGATGACTACAAGTCGCTCGTGCTTCAGCAAACGGGCGTGCCATTCCCGCAGGACCCCCGCGAGCAGCTTAATCTGGCGATTCTTGCTGTATTCCGCTCGTGGAACACCGACCGCGCTCGCCTCTACCGCCGCCGCGAGCGCATTCCCCACGACCTGGGCACAGCCGTCAACGTCCAGGTCATGGTCTTCGGCAACCTCGGGGAGGGTTCGGGCACCGGGGTGGCGTTCACCCGCGATCCATCCACCGGCGCGAGGGGCGTCTACGGCGACTACCTACCCGACGCCCAGGGCGAGGACGTGGTCGCGGGTATCCGCAACACCTTTTCGCTGGCAGAGCTCGGTGAGCGTGATCCGGATGCCTATGACGAGCTGCTCGACATCATGCGTCGTCTGGAGTTGCACTATCACGACCTGTGCGACATCGAGTTCACGGTGGAGCGCGGCACGCTGTGGATGCTCCAGACTCGCGTCGGCAAGCGCACGGCAGCGGCGGCTTTTCGGATTGCCGTGCAACTTGTCGACGAGGGTGTCATCGACAAGCATGAGGCCGTGCGCCGAGTCACGGGAGCGCAATTGGCGCAACTCATGTTTCCGCACTTCCCCGAGTCCAACTCCCATGAGGTGATCACCCGCGGGATGAGTGCATCACCGGGCGCAGCCGTCGGCCAGGCAGTATTCGACTCCCCGACGGCAGTCGCCTGGGCCGAGTCGGGGCGCGACGTCATCCTCGTACGACGTGAGACCAACCCGGATGACCTGTCGGGCATGGTGGCCGCCGTCGGCATCCTGACCAGTCGCGGCGGCAAGACCTCCCATGCGGCCGTAGTGGCGCGTGGCATGGGCAAGACCGCGGTGTGCGGGGCCGAGGCCCTCGACGTCGACACCATCAACAAGGAGATGCGTACGACCTCCGGTGTGGTGATCAAGGAAGGGGACGTCATCTCCATCGATGGCAGTTCGGGGGCTGTCTATCTCGGTGAGGTGCCGGTTGTAGCCAGCCCGGTCGTGCGCTACTTCGAGGAGGGTGTTGCCTCGGCGAGCCAGGGCGCTGACGACGACACCCAGGAGCTCATCAAGGCGGTCGATCGCATCATGCGACAGGCCGACCGGTCACGGCGCCTGCTGGTGCGAGCCAATGCCGACACGGCTCCCGATGCCCAGCGTGCGCGCCGCATGGGCGCGGAGGGTATCGGCCTGCTGCGCACCGAGCACATGTTCCTTGGCGAGCGCAAGCAATACGTCGAGCGACTGATCCTCGCTGGTGATGACGAGGAGCAGCAGAAGGCGCTGGACGCGCTGCTGCCGCTTCAGCGCATGGACTTCATGCGCATCCTCGAGTCCATGGACGGCCTGCCCGTCACGATCCGCCTCATCGATCCGCCCCTCCATGAGTTCCTGCCCGATCGCACCGATCTCGCCGTGCGGGTGGCCCTGGCGGAGGCGAGGGGGGAGAAGCACGAGTCCGAGCTACGGATGCTGCAGGCCGTCAACCGCCTTCATGAGCAGAACCCCATGCTCGGCCTGCGCGGCGTGCGCCTGGGTCTCGTGCTGCCCGGTCTTTTCGCCCTGCAGGTGCGCGCCATCGCCGAGGCCGCGTGCATGCGTCAGAAGCTCGGCGGCGACCCGCGCGCTGAGATCATGATCCCGCTCGTCGGATCGATCCAGGAACTCGAACTCGTCATCGAGGAGGCCGCCGCCGTCCTGCAGGAGGTCGCACTCGTCCATGGCTGCACGCTGAAGTTCCCGATTGGCACGATGATCGAGCTGCCCCGCGCGGCCGTGACCGCTGGCCAGATCGCCGAGGCGGCGGAATTCTTCTCGTTCGGCACCAATGACCTCACGCAGACGACCTGGGGCTTCAGCCGCGATGATGTGGAGGCCGCCTTCTTCTCCACCTATCTCGACAAGGGAGTCTTCGGCGTCTCGCCCTTCGAATCGCTCGACCGTGAGGGAGTGGGAGCCCTGGTGAAGATGGCCGTCGACGCGGGGCGGGGGGTGCGCCCTAGGCTCAAGTGCGGGGTCTGCGGGGAGCATGGCGGCGACCCCGACTCGGTGCACTTCTTCCACGATGTGGGCCTTGACTACGTCTCCTGCTCTCCTTTCCGCGTGCCGATCGCCCGGCTCGAGGCCGGTCGTGCGGCCCTGGGGGTTGCATCGACCGACTCTCGCTGACGCACCGAATAGGGTCGGGGTGTGTCCAGAGCATTTCCCGACGGCTACGTCGAGGCCGACGTCGAGCGGCTGGTCAGCCGGGAGCCGAGCCTTCGCTCCGCCTTCGCTCGCGATCGTGCGCGCGTGCTGCACTCATCGGCCCTGCGAAGGCTGGCGGCCAAGACCCAGGTGTTCGTCGCCGGCTCTGCCGACTTCCCGCGCACTCGGCTCACTCACACTCTCGAGGTCGCGCAACTCGCTCGCGAGATGGGTCAGGCCCTCGGCTGTGACCCTGACCTCGTCGACGTGGCGGGGCTCGCCCACGACCTCGGGCATCCACCCTTCGGGCACAACGGCGAACGCGAACTCAACGTCATTGCGGATCGCATCGGTGGCTTCGAGGGCAATGCGCAGACCCTGCGCGTGCTCACGCGCCTGGAAGCCAAGGTGATCGATCCGGTCACGGGTCGTAGAGTCGGACTCGACCTCACGCGCGCATCCTTGGACGCCTCCTGCAAGTACCCCTGGCCCCGGCGGGATGACTCGGAGAAGTTCGGCTACTACGCGGATGACGCCGAGATCTTCCACTGGCTTCGACGAGGGGCTCCAGATGGGCGCACCTGCCTCGAGGAGCAGGTCATGGACTGGGCGGACGACGTCGCCTACTCCGTGCACGACGTCGAGGATGCCCTCCACGCGGGTCACGTGGCTCTCGACATGTTCACGTCCGTGACCGAGCGCGAAAGCATCATGGATATCGCCCACCGCAAGTACCTCCCGCAGGTGGACCCGGCTGAGCTAAGCGCCGCACTCGATCGTCTACTCGCCCTCGACTACTGGCCTGCGGCCTACACGGGTACGCATCGTGACCTGGCCGCGCTCAAGGAGTTCACGTCGTGCCTCATCGGACGGTTCTGCCAGGCTGCCGAGCAGGCCACTCGCGAGGCCTATCCGACCTATCCGCTCACTCGGTATGCCGCCATGCTCGTGGTGCCCGACCAGACGCGTGCTGAGGTTGCGGTCATGAAGGCAGTCACGGTCCTCTACGTGATGCGCAGGGCTGGAGCCAAGGAGGCGTACGCCGACCAGCGCACTCTGCTCGCCGAGCTCGTCGACACGCTACTGCGACGCGATGGGCGCGACCTCGAACCCTGGATCAAGCCCGACTTCACGGCCGCCGACGACGACGCGGGGCGCCTGCGCGTGACGATCGACCAGGTGGCCAGTCTCACGGATGCCAGCGCGGTGGAGTGGCACGCCCGCCTGTGCGGCTGACCTGGGGACGGCCAACGGGGAGCCGGTCGAGGTCCACCTAGGATCGGCCCATGGCGGGGCGCATCCGAGACGAAGATGTCGCCCTCGTGCGCGAGAAGGCCCGCATCGACGAGGTCGTCCGCGACTACGTTGCTCTCAAGCCGGCGGGTGGAGGCTCCCTGAAGGGCCTGTGTCCGTTCCATGATGAGCGCTCGCCCAGTTTCCACGTCACCCCGAGTCGCGGCATGTACTACTGCTTCGGCTGCCAGGAGGGTGGCGATGTCATCAGTTTTGTCCAGAAGCTCGATCATCTCACCTTCGCCGAGTCCGTCGAGAAGCTGGCCGGCCGCGCCGGCGTCACTCTCCGCTACGTCGAGGGCGGCGCCGGAGTCAACCGGCAGCAGGGCCAGCGCACGCGTCTCGTCGATGCCAACAGAGCGGCCGCTGAGTTCTTCACCGAACGTCTGACGAGCCCCGAGGCGCAGGTGGGCCGCGCCTTCCTCACCGAGCGTGGATTCGATGCGGCAACCGCCGCCGACTTCGGCATCGGCTTCGCCCCCAAGTCGTGGGATGCCCTCACCGGCCACCTGCGCCAGCGCGGATTCAGCGATGCCGAAGTCATGGCGGCGGGCCTGGTGTCGCAGGGCAATCGCGGCGTCTACGACCGGTTTCGCGGGCGCTTGGTCTGGCCCATCCGCGACCTGGCCGGTGACGTCGTGGGATTCGGTGCGCGCCGCCTGCTCGACGACGACGACGGCCCAAAGTACCTCAATACCCCCGAGACCTCGCTCTACAAGAAGAGCCAGGTGCTCTACGGCATCGATCGAGCGCGTCGCGACATCTCCAAGCAGCAGCGGGTCGTCGTTGTCGAGGGCTACACCGATGTCATGGCGTGCCACCTGGCCGGGGTGACGACCGCGGTGGCCACGTGCGGCACGGCGTTCGGCGGCGAGCACATCAAGGTGCTGCGCAGGCTCCTCATGGATGATCACAAGATGAAGGGCGAGGTCGTCTTCACCTTTGATGGCGACGAGGCCGGACGCCGCGCCGCCCTCAAAGCCTTCGACGACGATCAGCGATTCGTGGCGCAGACATTCGTCGCTGTCGAGCCCCGAGGCCTGGATCCCTGCGACCTGCGACAGCAGCATGGCGATGCATCGGTGCGCGACCTGGTCGATCACCGCGTGCCCCTCTTCGAATTCGCGATTCGTTCCACGCTCGCGGGCTACAACCTCGAGAGCGCCGAGGGGCGCGTGGCCGCCCTCCGCGATGCCGCGCCCATCGTGGCGCGCATCAAGGACCCGGCCCTGCGCCCCGAATACGTCCGTCGACTGGCCGGCTGGCTCGGCATCGATGTCCAGGCGGTGACCCGCGCTGTCGGGGGCGGTCGCTCGGCCCAGTCAGCGCCCGCCCCGGCACGACGCCCCGATGCGCGTGATCCCGAGGCGGCCATCCAGCGCGAGGCGTTGAAGTGCGCGCTGCAGGAGCCGGCCCTCGCGAGCGCGTGGTACGCGTCGGTGGAGTCGCGTGCCTACGCCGACCCTGCCCTACGTGCGGTGCACGATGCGCTCCTTGCTGCAGGCGGTCCCCGGGCGGAGATGTCAGGCCTGGAGTGGATCGATCGCGTGCTGGAGGCCTGCCCCGACGACGAGACCCGCTCGCTGGCGCGCGGCCTAGCCGTCGAGCCACTTCCCGTGGCGGGAGCCGTTGACGCTCGCTTCACCACGTCCGTGATCGCCCGACTCCTCGAAATGGATGCCTCCCGCCGCATCGTGGACCTTCGCGGGCGCATGCAGCGACTCGACGAGGGCAGCGCCGAGCAGACCCAGGCTTTCGCCGATCTGATGGCCCTGGAGGCCTACCGCCGTGACCTCCGCGAACACCACGAGGGCTGAGATGCTGCGACGAACTCCCGCTGACGTGCGAGCACTGACGCTCCCCGGGGAGCGAGTGCTGTCGTGGGCTCGCGTTGCCGGCCCGGCGACGGCCTACGCCGTGGCGACTGATCAGGCCCTCTACATCCCGGTGCCTGAGCCACTGCGCCTGCCGTGGGAGTTGATAGCGAAGGCCACGTGGGGCGAGGGTGCGATCATGCTCATTGAGGGCCGAGTTGCCCCCGCGGGGATCAACCGCACCTGGCGCGTGCGAATCGACGAGCCGGGCGCGTTTCCCACACTCGTCTACGAGCGCGTGACGTCGAGCGTGGTCGTCAGCGAGCACGTGGCGCTGATGGGCGACGCGGGCATCCGGATCGTCGCGCGCCGAGCAGGGGATGGCTTGCGCTGGACCGTGACCTTCGACCCCGGGCTCGACCCGGATGATCCGCAGATCCGGCGCCGCGCCGATGCTGCGCTGGCCGACTTGAGGTCCACCCTGGGGGTCTAGGGGCCGTTGCTATCCTTGCGTCCGCGAATCCCGCATAGCTCAATTGGCAGAGCACTCGACTGTTAATCGAGTGGTTCCTGGTTCGAGTCCAGGTGCGGGAGCCCTATGTCGGTCGTCGGTGGGCGACCGCTGCGGCTTGTTGGTTATGCTCCAGTCATGTACCGACAAAGAGTGCTCCTAGTCGTC
>VGBL01000029.1 GCA_016870515.1 Actinomycetota bacterium
TTCACCATGGACTCGGTGCTGCCCGGTCCGGCCGAATACGACCTTCCGCTCACCAACAAGACCTTGAGCAACTGGACGAAACAAGAATGCGGGCCCAACGGCGAGATCACTCTGAAGGACGCCCTGGCCTATTCGTGCAACACGGCGTTCGCTTGGCTGGGCAATGAACTCGGTGCAGACGCGTTGAGTGCGCAGTCGCAGCTCTTCGGCTTCGACACCGCCTTCGAGACACCGCTACGCGCATCGACCTCGCGTTTCCCCGACAATCCCGACGAACCACAGACGGCCATGAGTGCCATCGGTCAGTTCGACGTGCGTGCCACTGCCATGCAGATGGCGATGGTCGCTGCGGGCATCGGCAACAACGGCGTCGTCATGGAGCCCTACCTCGTGCAGGAGATCCGGGGCCCGGACCTGACCATCCTGCGCACTGCCGATCCGCGCGCCTTCCGCACGGCCATGAGTCCCGCTGATGCCGCTCAATTGCAGGAGATGATGGTGGCGGTCGTCGACTACGGCACGGGCGGCATCCTCCGGGGCATCACCGACGGGGAGGGCAACACCGTCGCCGTGGGCGCGAAGACAGGCACCGCGCAGACCGGACGCGATGGCGCACCGGTGTCGTGGATGGTCGCCATGGCGCCAGCCACCAATCCGCGTATCGCTGTCGCCGTCGTCGTCGAAGCCGGCGGCCAAGCCGAACTCAGCGGCGGGGCCATCGCCGGGCCGATCGCCCGGGCCATGCTCGAGGCGGGGCTGCGGTGACCCGACACACACCTGCTCCCGGGCAACGGCAGGGAACTGGCTGCGACACTGGATCGTCCAGATCAGGAGTCCACTCGGGTTCCGACAGGAGGCGGTCGTGACGCAAGGTCCCCAGGACCCGCAGGGCACAGGGCAACCTCCCTCGCTGGGGGGTCAGGGCCGCATGCTCGGCGACCGCTACGAACTCGTGGCGGTCATCGGTCGTGGTGGCATGGCCGAGGTATGGGAGGCCCGCGACGTACGCCTCGGGCGACGCGTCGCCCTCAAGATCCTGCGCCCCGACCTCGCCCGCGACCCGGCGTTCCAGGCGCGCTTTCGGCGGGAGGCCCAGTCTGCGGCGTCCCTCAACCACCCCAACATCGTGGCTGCCTACGACACGGGCGAAGACGTCTACCTCGACGGCACCGAGTCCACGATCGTGCCCTACATCGTCATGGAGTACGTCGATGGCATGACGCTGCGCCAGATCCTCTCCAGTGGGCGCCGCCTGCTTCCCGAGCGTTCACTCGAGATCACCGCGGGCACGCTGAGTGCACTCGACTACGCGCACCGACACGGCATCGTGCACCGCGATATCAAGCCTGCCAACGTCATGCTCACTCGCACTGGTGACGTCAAGGTCATGGACTTCGGCATCGCACGTGCCATGAACGACTCAGGTCACACCATGACCTCGGCCCAGACGGTCATGGGCACCGCCCAGTACCTCTCACCCGAGCAGGCGAGAGGCGAGATCGTCGACGCGCGCAGCGACCTGTATTCCTCGGGCGTCCTGCTCTACGAACTGCTCACGGGCAAGCCACCGTTCACGGGTGACTCCCCGGTGTCGATCGCCTATCAGCACGTGAGCGAGCAGGCCCTTCCCCCGTCGCAGGTCGATCCCGAGGTGCCACGCGAGGTCGATGCTGTTGTCATGCGCTCGCTCGCCAAGAGCCCCGATGATCGCTACCAGACCGCTGCGGAGTTCCGCGCCGATGTCGAGCGCGCGGTGGTCGGAGCACCCACGAGTGCGCAGCTCACCGCTGCCGTCCCCATGGTCACCGGTGATCCGACCCAACGCCTCGACGTGGTCAACCCCACCGAGGTCTACGCCGTCGACACCGCTCCCGTCTCCGGCAGGCGCGCGCAGCGCGGTGCTGGGTTCGTTGCGGCGGTGACCATAGGGGTGCTCGCTGTCATCGGCCTGGCGATTCTGGGCGCGGCACTCGTGCTCAATCGCACGACCGCCAACACCGTTTCCGTGCCCGACCTCAGCGGGTTGACGATCAAGCAGGCGGAGTCGGTGCTCGAGCGGCAGGGTCTCGTGCTGGGTTCGCAGACACCCGAGGTGTCGGAGAAGCCCGTCGACACGATCATCGGCCAGCAGCCCACTCCCGGCGAGCAACTCGAGCAGGGTCAGGCCGTCAACGTCAATGTCAGCGCTGGCAAGGAGAAGACCAATGTCCCGCCGCTGGTCGGCCTGACGTCAGTGGAGGACGCCGAGCTCGCACTCGGCGACGCCAAACTCGTCCTCGGCAACGTCACCGAGCAAGACGGCACTCAACCGGCGGGCTACGTGCTGTCGCAGGACCCTGCCGAGGGGAGCTCGGTCGACGTCGGCACCAAGGTCAACATCGTCGTCTCGAGCGGCAAGCTGCAGGTGCCCTCGGTCGTTGGCCAGGAGGAGAGCGTCGCCCGAGGTGCGCTCTCGGCGGCCGGCCTGCAGGTCAACATCGTCTACGAGGAGTCCGAGACGGTCCCGCAGGGCGTCGTACTCGAGCAGGATCCACCGGCCGGCACGGTCGCCGACAAGGGCACCGTGATCACGCTCATCGTGGCTATCGCGCCGGAGCCGACTCCTACGCCGACACCCGAACCGACCCCCGAACCGACCCCCGAGCCGACCCCCACACCTGAGCCTGAGCCGACGGCCAGTTGATCTCGTGCATCCCGGGATAGCCTCGGGGCATGCGGATCGCCACGTGGAACGTCAACTCGGTCAAGTCGCGCCTTGATCGACTGGTCGAGTGGCTCCAGACGGCGCAGCCCGACGTCGTTGCCCTCCAAGAACTCAAGTGTGCCTCGGCTGACTTCCCGGAGATGCCGGTGCAGGTCCTCGGCTACGAAGTGGCCGCGCACGGCGATGGCCGGTGGAATGGCGTTGCACTGCTGTCTCGCGTCGGGCTTTCCGATGTCGTGCGCGACCTGCCGGGCCAGCCGGCGTACGACGGATCGATCGAGCCACGGGCCGTGGGAGCCACATGCGGCGGCGCGCGCGTGTGGAGTGTCTACGTGCCCAATGGCCGCGAGCCCGATCACGACCACTACAACTACAAGCTCAAATGGTTCGGGGTGCTCCGCGACACGGTCGCCATGGAGATGGCGGCCTCGCCTGATCTTCCCTATGCCGTCATCGGCGACTTCAACGTCGCCCCCGAGGACTCGGACGTCTGGGATATCTCGCTGTTTGCCCAGTCGACCCATGTGACGCCCGCCGAGCGGGCCGCGCTGGAGGATCTGCGGGCGACCGGTCTGGCCGACGTCATGCCGCGGGCGCTCAAGGGCGAGCCCTACACGTTCTGGGACTACCGCGACGGTGCCTTCCACAAGGGCATGGGCATGCGCATCGACCTCGTCTACGCCAACTCGGCATTTACGTCACGTGTCACGGACGCCTACGTCGATCGAGAGGCCCGCAAGGGCACGGGACCCAGCGATCACGCCCCCGTGGTCGTCGATCTCGACCTGTAGTCCTGGACACGCCGTGGGGAACCTCGGCACACTGGCACTCCAGGTGCCCGATGTAGGAGTCCTCCATGGCCAAGTCCCGATATGCCGTCGGCGCATCGGTCGTTGGTCTTGCGTCAGCAGTAGCCCTCGGCGTGATGGCGTCGCTGCTTTCCGGGCCGGCTCAGGCGGCGTCCCTCGTCGGCACCCCGTGCCAGAAGGTCGGCATGACCATGGGCGATGGACCCGGTCGTACGGTCGTCTGCACTCGGATCAAGAAGGGCAAGAACAAGGGGAAACTGCTCTGGCAGCTGTCTTCGGGGCCCGCGCCGTCACCCTCCCCCTCCACCAGCCCGGGTCCCGGACCGTCTCCGTCCCCTCCCGAATCCTGCAAGCAACGCCCGGTCTTCACGCGAGATGGATTGGCGCTCGACCACGTCCAGGTCGTCGTCCCCATCGGCCAACAGACGGCATTTGGCGGCAGTCTGTCGATCCGCTCATACGTGCACACCAAGCCGGAGTTGCACGGGCAGCGGTTGCCGATCTACGCGCCTACTGATCTTGTCCTCTACCAGGCCTCGTACTACCGCGCACCGGGTGCCTCAGCCGACTACAAGCCCGAATACTCCCTTTACTTCGACGCCGGCTGCGGGATTGAGGTTCAGGTGTATCACGTCAAGGGAGTCGTCGGCGCCGTCGCCGGCGTGGTGCCCAGCGAGCCATCGCCATCCAGTGCCGGCCAGCCGGTCGCGCGAACTCCTGTCAAGGCCGGCACCCAGATTGGTTGGTTCGAGGGAGAGGCAGGCAAGAGCGTGGCCTTCGACTTCCGGGTCGAGGATTCCGCCCACACCAACTCCTTCATCAACCAGCAGAGATTCGACAATTCCCCCGGCGCCCGGGGCGAACTGCATGCCATCTGCCCCTACGACCTCTATGTCGGCGCACAGCGCGACCGATGGCTCGCCAAGCTCGGTGCCCCGTCCTCCAATCCCGTCCCCGGGACGCCGTGCGGGGTGATCTCCCAAGGCAAGGCCGGGAGTGCGCAGGGTCTGTGGTTCTTCCGCGACGCCAAGGTCAACGAGTTCACCTACCGGGGAGACACCTGGTCGGAGGGCCTGCCTGCGGGTCAGTACCAGTCGCAGATCGCCTTCACCGTCGACCCGGTGGGGACAGTGCGCATCGGGGGCTTGAACGCCGTCCGGCCGATGTCGCAACTCATGATTCCCCGCACAGGAATTGGAAGCCAGACATGGCGTGATCCGCTGTCAGTCACCGCGGGCCAGGAGTACTGCTGGAGTGATGGCACACGCACCGCGAAGGTGCGCCTTTCAGCCGACGGCGCTTCCCTCACGGCCGTCACCGGGACCGGGGCCTGCGCAGACCTGGACATTGCGCGCGGGTACACATACGTGCGCTGATCAGCCGAACGGGAGGGGGTCCTGCTCCCGGGACTGCCTGTTCTTGAGCCACGGCAGGACGTCGGGCGCATCGTTGAGACAGCCGCCCGCCGGGTCATCCTCATCGGCCGGCACCCCGTCGTTGCGCACGATGTCGTCGGCCGGCACCAGGGCATCGCGCACGAGGAGGCCGGCGAACCACGCAGTGGCCAGCACGTGCACGAAGGTGAAGAACGCGTACCACTGCGGCGTCATCGCCTTAGCGTCCGCGATGCCGTAGCCGGCGAGATACCACCAGATGGCAATGAAGTAGGTGATCTCGGCGGCCTGCCAGATGAGGAAGTCACGCCACTTCGGACGGGCGAGCGCAGCCAGCGGGACCAACCACATGACGTATTGCGGGGAGTACACCTTGTTGGTCACCGCGAAGGCGGCGACGACGAGGAAGAGCATCGGGATGAGGCGCGGTCGGCGGGGCGCGAAGAGGATGAGCGCGCCGATGCCCGCACACAGGAGCAGGAATGACCCGGTGGCGACGTAGTTGAGCATGTCGGGCGGGATCTGCGGCAGTCCCCACAGCGTGATGGCGTACCAGATCGATCCCCAGTCCTGGCCGCGCTCGCGACTGAACTCGTAGAAGTGCACCCACCCGTCGAAGTTGCCGATTATGAACGGGATGTTGACGACAAGCCACGCGAGCGCGGTGCCAACCAGCAGTTTGCCGAACTCGCGCATGCGCCCGGCGCGCAGGCAGAGCAGCAGGAACGGGCCGAGCATGATCAGCGGATAGAACTTGGCCGCGATGGCCAGGCCAAGGAGAACGCCGGCCCAGAATTCCACGCGCCTGGACCACAGCAGCAGCGAGCACATGACCAGGCCGATGGGGATGAAGTCCCAATTTATGAGGCCGGCCAGGATGATCGTCGGCGCCAGGGCGATCATGGCGGCGTCCCAGGGCCGGGCCTTGACGATGCGTGCCCCGCACACCACGGCCATCAGGAAGAACGGGAAGAGCAGGATCGCGTTGATGACGAAGAAGGTCAGCGACGGCGCCGCCTCGGGTGCGATAACGATGATGGCTTTGGTGATCCAAGCGGCAATCTGCATGAAGACGCCGGTCAACACGGGGTACTCGAGGACTTCGCCGTTGCTCGGCGTCTGCAGGTAAGGGAACGAGCCCTCGGCGAATCCGCGGCCGCCATACAGCGGCGGGATATCGGAGTAGCACAGGTGCTCGTAGTTGTCGGGAGAGACCCACCCGTTCGACATGCACGGCCAGTCGATCAGGGCACCGGCCATGTAGGCGAGGGTGGCGAGGAGGATCAAGGCGCGGACCGGCGTCCAAAAGCCGCCGGAGCCGATGCGCGCGAATCGACCGACCGGGCCACCGATGATGGGGGTGCTCGCGCGCACGACCGGGTCCTCCCGCGTGGGCAGGACGATGTCGGGCGTCCGAGACAGGGCCTCGTCGTGCGATGCGCTCACGGGCTACTTGCGCTTCTTCGTCTGCAATTTTGACTTGGCCGCATCCGCAACGATTTCCTGCGCGACGGCCTTGCCGACGCGGGGCAGGTCGATAATGCGCACAGGGATGTCGGTGTCGTCGGCGACGTGGTAGCTCGCACACACGCGGTGGTAGCCGTCGGCGATCGTGAGGGGCAAGCCCAACTCGATGCCGCCACGCACGAGAAGCACCGGCGACAGCTTGACCCCCTGGATGATCTTGATCAGATCCTCCTTGACGTGAACGTCGCTCAACGGCAGAAGCTCAAGGCGGGAGGCGCGCAATAAATCCTTGGCCCCATAGGTGACCAGTGGTGCCTTCTTGAACTTCTTCAACAGGTGATCGACCAGCGCCGCGTCTGCGATGAGGCTGAGGTAGTTGCCGGCGGCCGGATAGTCGTGCTTGTCCGGCTGGTCCTTCCAGATCGGCTGACTCATGCGACTTGCCACGGTGCCCCCTTCGGGTGTCAGAACAGGGTACGGGTCCGATGCGAATGACTGCGGTCAGACCGTGGCTATGGAGGATCCCCCGTGACGGTCGGCTCCGGAATGGGCGACTCGGTCGGCGTGGGCGTCGGCGATTCGGTCGGCGTGGGCGTAGGAGTCGGGGACGGTGTGGGTGTCGGTGTCGGTATCGGCGAGTCCGTGGGCGTGGGTGACACGCTCGGTGATGGCGAACTGCTCGACGGTGTCGGCGAGACGGTCGGCGCCGAAACGATGAAGTCCTCGACCGGCAGGTTGGCAAGGGCTGCCTGATTGAACGCCGTCCAAATCGCCACGGTGTATCCACCACCGCCGTTGGCGGGCGCGCCGCCGTCGAGGCCGGCTAGGGGAATCGGGTTGCCCTCCGCGTCTTCCTTGGCCATGAGCACCGCCGTCGACAACTGCGGCGTGTAGCCGACGAACCAGAACGACTTATCTTCATTGCTCGTGCCCGTCTTGCCCGCAGCAGGCCGGCCGAGTGCCTGCGCGCCGGTAGCCGTGCCCGAGCTGATGACGGTCTGCAGTGCGCCCGTCACAGTGTCGGCCACCTCGCTAGGCACGGCCTGGTCTATCTGTGGCGACCACTCGTACTGCAGGCCACCGTTGGTGCCGTAGACCTGCTTCACCGTCGACCACCCCGTGTGCTGGCCACGAGCAGCGAGTGTGGCGTACGACGACGCCATGCTGATGCCCGAGGGCGAAGCCGTGCCCAGCACGAAGGTGAGGTCGAGGCTGTCCGGTGACTGACCGGGCGTGTCGACGGGAAGACCCAGGCGGTAGGCCGCGTCGGCGACATTGTCGACGCCCACCTGGTCTTCGACCGTGACGTAGACGGTGTTGATCGACAGTGCGGTTGCCTCCGTGAGCGTGACATCGCCGAAGGACGTGTCACCGTAATTGCGCACCGAGTATCCCTTGACCTCCGCCGGCGAATTGCCATCCCAGACCGAGTCGAGGGGAATGCCCTGCTCGAGCGCAGCCGTCAGCGCGAACGGCTTGAACGTCGAGCCCGCCTGCGCAAATGCTCGCGTCGCGTTGTTGATCGGATCGGTGACGTAGTCGGGGCCACCGTACATCGCGACCACCTCACCGGTACCCGGACGCACCGCCGCAAGACCGATGCGCAGTCCCTGCGTACCGACCGTGGGACCCACCTCGGCTACGGCCGCCTCCGCCGCGGCCTGTGCATCCTTGTCGAACGTCGTGACGATACGCAGGCCGCCGGCCTCGATCTCCTGGTCGGTGTAGCCCACGGCGCGCAGGTCGGACTTGACCGCCTCGAGGAGGTAGCCCACCTGACCGCCGAGGCGATTGGCGTTGGCAGGCTTGCGGATCTCTGGGAAGTGCGCCTTCGCACGCAAAGATGGCGTCAGCCAGCCACTTTGGACCATTCCGTCGAGGACCCATTTCCAGCGTGCCTTGAGGTCCTTGCGGTTGTCGGAGTAATAACTCGGCGCACGAATGAGCGCGGCGAGAACGGCGCCTTGGTTATAGTCGAGATTCACCGCCGACGTGCCGAAGTAGGCGAGCGAGGCGGCTTCTATGCCATAGGCGCCCCGGCCGAAGTAAATGGTATTGAGGTAATCGCCGAGGATTCGGTCCTTGCTCACGGTCGACTCGAGCTTGACGCTGAGCACGAGTTCACGCGCCTTGCGCACGAAGGAGCGCTCCGAGGTCAGATAGGCGTTCTTGGCGTACTGCTGGGTGATGGTGGATCCTCCCTGCACGGATCCGCCGCGGACGTTGTTCCAGATAGCGCGACCGATGCCCGCGGGCGAAAAGCCGCTGTGGTCGTAGAAGTCGCGATCTTCTGCTGCAAGCACCGCATGCTGCACGTCGAGCGGCACGTCGTCGAGGGCAATGCTCCGCCGGGTTGAATCGCCCAGCCGGCCGATCTCCGTGGTGCCGTCGGAGTAGTACACGACCGTCGCTTCACTGGCGGCGACCTCGTTGGGGTCGGGCACCGGCGTGAGGAAGACGGCCAAAGCGAAGGCGCCGATGCCGACGATGACGAGCAGGAGCACGGTCAGGAAGATCCGCCGGAACCAGTGCTTCTTGCGCGGCGGCTCGCCGTCCGGTGGCGCGCTGGAGCGGCGACGTGACTGGGCTGCCACGGTGTCCTCCCTCGCTGAGCGGCCTTCCATGATCACGCGCCCGTGGGCGGGAAACCAGAAATGGCGCGCCGCTTGAGCGACGCGCCGCAAAGGGGCGGGGTTCCGGGGTCCTAGTCGAGCAGGTCTCGAGGCTTGGGGGGCACCCGACGCGGCACACCATCACCGAGGACATAGCTCGACACCAGGTGATTCCAGTGGCAGGAGCGACACACCTCGACGACGTAGACGCGGAACTCCCCAAACTCGAAGGCCAGCGCCTGGAGTCGCTCCTGATCGACTGCCGAGCCGGCAAGGTGCCCGAGCTGATCGCCGTAGATGTAGGTGACATGAAGAAGGTTTTCGCGGCCGTCGGAGAGGCGACAGACCGGGCAGATGTTGCCTGTCTCGACCCCGTGGAACTTCGCGGCACGCAGCAGGTAGGGGTCGGCGTCGCAGATGTCGAAGCCATTGAACACCTGACCGCCATAGAGGCCCTGCAGGATCGCGCGCTTCTGTAGCGCGTATTGCACCACCCGCCGCGGCGCCGTCGGATCGGCAACGTCTTCGCGGACGGCCTTCTCCGGCTTGGGGCGCCCCGACTGGCCCACCACGCGCGAGCCGCGTGAGGACGACGAACGTGGTGCTGCCATGCCGGATACCCTAGGCGACGAGCGGCGAAGATGCGCGTTCCCGCGTGAAGCTGTTCACGATCACTCGACGTAGGGGCAGTGCCGACAGCCATTCGCGCAGCATTGACCGCGGTCGGCATGGAATGCCGCCGTCATCACGAAGAAGCCGGTCACGGGATCGGCGTAGCCAGAAGCGCCGGCCGCCATGGCTGCAGAATGGCGAACGAGGATCTCGTCGTATGCCGGATGGGTCACCGGCAGTCGGGCGGGATCCGGCTGGGTGAGCGGACGATCGGCTAGCTGATCGGACACCGGCCCACTGTAGGCGCCACTCCCCCAGTGCGTTGAGTGGCGGGGAGAGGGGACTGGTGGTGGGGGCGGGCGACTCCTGCCAGACTGGCGCAAAGGCAACGTTGGGAGTCGCCATGACCTATGCCCCGCTGGTCCAGATGAATGACGGGCGCTCCATCCCCGTCATCGGATTCGGCGTCTGGCAGGTACCCGACGACATCGTGGTCGATGCCACCCTCAAGGCTCTCGAGGTGGGCTACCGCCACATCGACACGGCCTACGTCTACTACAACGAGCGGGGTGTCGGCGAAGCCCTTCAACGCAGCGGGCTCGACCGCGATGACGTGTTCGTCACCACGAAGGTGTGGAACACCGACCAGGGATACGACGAGACCCTCAGCGCCTTCGACAAGAGCACCGGGCTCCTTGGAATCAACGAGGTCGACCTCTACCTCATTCACTGGCCAACCCCGGGTCGCGATCTCTACCTCGACTCATGGCGCGCGCTTATCCGCCTGCGCGAGGAAGGCCGAGCTCGTTCCATCGGCGTCTCCAACTTCCACGAGTCCCACCTGCGCCGCATCATCGACGAGACGGGGGTCATTCCCGCGATCAACCAGATCGAGCTGCACCCGTGGCTGCCGCAAAGCCATCTGCGCGATGTCGATGCGCGCCTCGGCATCAAGACCGAGGCCTGGAGCCCGCTCGGCTCCGGTCGTCTCATCGACGACCCGGTCATCGCCGAGGTCGCCGCCAAGCACGGCAAGTCCAGCGCCCAGGTCATGGTGCGCTGGAGCCTGCAGTTGGGCAACATCGTGCTCCCCAAGTCGATTACTCCCGAGCGCATCGAGCAAAACCTCGATGTCTTCGACTTCCAACTCGACGATGCCGACATGGCCGCGATCGCCTCGCTGGAGTCTGGGCGCCGCACAGGCCCTGACCCCGACGAGTTCAACGAGGCGTAGTCGCGCCCTGACCGGGGCTGCATCGAGCGGGTAGCGTGACGCCGTGGCGGCTCTGGGCAACCTGCGCGTCGTCCTGGCGGTCCGCGATTTCCGCTTTGTCTTCTCGGTCCGGGTCTTCGGCCAGTTCGCTGATGGGCTGCTGCAGTCGGCGCTTGCCACGTTTGTGCTCTTCTCGCCGGAGCGCCAGCCCAACGCCACGTCGATAGCCGCCGCGTTCGCGATCCTGTTCCTCCCCTACTCTGTGGTCGGTCCGTTTGCAGGCGTCTTCCTCGACGAATGGCGACGGCGCCAGGTGCTCGTCTACGCCAATCTTCTGCGCGCGCTACTCGTCATCGGTGTCGCAGCGCTCGTATGGAACAAGCACGACGGCCTCTCGCTCGGGATCACGGTGCTCGTGGTGTTGGGTGTCGGCCGATTCGTCCTCGCCGGACTGTCGGCGGCCCTGCCGCACGTGGTGGCCGGCCCCTTGCTCGTGACCGCCAATGCGCTCACCCCTACAACGGGCACCATCTTTGCCGCGATCGGCGGCGTGCTGGGGGTCGGCATTCGGGCCGTCGCAGGGGGCGGTGACGGTGGGAGCGTCGTGGTGCTCGCCTGCGCCATCGCGTCGTATGCCGTGGCTGGCCTGCTGGCAAGCCGTCTCGGCAAGGATGACCTCGGGCCCGACGAGGACACCATCCGCAACTCACTCTTCGGCGTCCTACAGGGCCTCGGCGACGGGTTTTTGCAGCTCGTGCGGCATCCCGTGGCTGGCCGGGCGGTGCTAATCGTCTCCATTCAACGCGTCGCGCTCGGCGGGCTCACGGTGCTCGCCCTGCTGCTCGTCCGCAACACCCTCAACCCATCAGTCGATCCAGACACCGCCCTCGCTCAGTTCGCACTCGTCACGGCGGGTGCCGCCGCAGGCGCACTGATCGGCGCCATCGCCACGCCGGGAATGACCCGGCGCATGGGCTTCGTCCGGTGGACGGTCATCGCCGCCGGACAGGCAGCTCCCATCGTCACGCTCGGGATGTTTGTCGGCGCTTACACCAAGAGCATGCCTGCGCTCATGGTTGCCGCCCTGTCACTCGGCTTTGCCAACCAGGCCGCCAAGGTCGCCGCCGACACTCTGGTCCAAAGGGAGATCGACGACGACTACCTCGGCCGCGTCTTCTCCATCTTCGATATCGCCGTCAATCTGGCTCTCGTCGTCGGCATCACGCTCGTGGCATTCACGGCCCCCGCCTCGGGAATAGCTCCCCTTGTCTTCACGTGCATCGGCATCCTGCTCGCCCTCAACGCCCTGTGGTACTCACGACATCGCGTCTGAGTGTATTCACACGGTGACGGGGCGTCGGGCAGATACGCTCACGGCGTGACCGATACCGAGACAAGGTCAGAGCCCGACGCGCCGCCTCAGCACTCCGGCCGGGTGCGCTCCATCGCAGCGACCCTCGTCTTCGCCATCGCCGTCGCCCTGCTTCCGGTGGGGCTCGTCGCCTACTGGGGCTACCGCACGGTCACTAACACCGAGGCATACCTCGCGACAGTGCAGCCACTTGCCTATGACGAGGAGGTGCAGGATGCACTCGCGACGACGATCACCGCCAAGATTCAAGAGCAGATCGATCCCGAGGCACTCGTGGAGCAGATCTTCGCCGGCCTGATCGAGAAGCTGCCCGCGCTGCAGGCGCTCGTCCCCGTCGTCACCGGAGCCATCGACTCCCTCATCGCCCAAGTCGTCGATCGACTGGTCCGCTCCGATCAGTTCAAGGAGCTGTGGGATGTCGCCAACATCTCCGCCCAGAAGGGCCTCATGGCGATACTCCAAGGCCGAGAAGACGGCGCTGTGTCGCTGCAGGGCGATCAGGTGGTGCTCGACATCACCGCAGTCATCGACCAGGTGAAGGCCGGCCTTGTCGAGAAGGGGTTCGATGCGGCCGCCAACATCAGCATCCCCGTGCAGGGTCGATACATCGTGCTCCTCGAGGCGCCGCAGCTCGCTCAGATTCGCACGATCTACGCCTTCACCTCGCCCATCGCCTCCTACCTCGTGTGGTTCGTGCTCGCGCTCTTCATCCTTGCCATCGTCCTGGCCCGCCAGCGTCCACGCATGGTCGCGTGGACGGGAGGCGCCATCGTCGTGGTGGGCGTGATCCTGACCGTCGCCCTCAACATCGGGCGCTCGGCATTCGTCAATGAACTCAAAGGCACGCCCTTCGGGGAGGCATCCGAAGTCTTCTGGGCGACCCTGCTTCGCTTCCTCTACGACGCCACCGCGAGCGCCATCGCGCTCGGTCTGATTCTCGTTGTCATCGGCCTCTACCTCTGCGACGCGCGATGGGCAGTCCAACTGCGCTCCAGCGTGAATGCTCTGGCCGACAAGGTCGCCGCCACGATCACCAGCGGACCCATCGAGAATTCGGGTGTCTGGGTGGCCAACAACGCGCGCTACCTGCGGGCCGGGGTCTTCGTGATCTTCGCGATCATCCTGCTCATCGGCAACAACATCGACCTGGCTCGCACCATCTGGGCCGCGGTGATCGCGCTGATCCTCCTCGCTGTGATCGCGGTGTGGGTGGCCGCCGGCCGTCGCCAGCCGGAGGCGGTAGGCGTCTAGCCCTGGCGCTGCGCCCACCACTCGAGCAGCGCGTCTCGGGCCTGCTCCTCGCCCACGGGTCCGCGATCGAGGCGTAGTTCGAGCAGGAAATCATAGGCGGCACCCACATCGCGGCCCGGGGGGATGCCGAGGATCTCCATGATTGCGTTGCCATCGATCTCAGGTCGAATGGCAGCGAGTTCCTCCTGCTCGGCAAGTCGCGCGATTCGCTCCTCCAGTCCGTCGTACGCCGTCTGGAGGGCCGCAGCGCGCTGCTTGTTCCGGGTCGTGCAGTCAGCGCGGGTGAGTTTGTGGAGCCGCGCGAGTTGGTCGCCCGCGTCACGCACATAGCGGCGCACGGCGGAGTCGGTCCACTCGCCGGTGCCGTAGCCATGGAAGCGCAGATGGAGCTCGGTCAACCTGGCCACCTCGTCGACGACATCGTTGGAAAAGCGCAGCGCAGCCAAGCGCTTCTTCACCATTCGGGCGCCCACAACCTCGTGATGGTGGAACGACACCCCACCGTCGGCCTCGAACTTGCGGGTCTTGGGTTTGCCGATGTCGTGCAGGAGGGCGGCCAGGCGAAGGACCAGATCAGGCCCACTCACCGGCTCGTGCGTGGTCTCGAGGTCGATGGCCTGCTCCATGACGGTGAGCGAGTGCTGGTAGACGTCCTTGTGCCGGTGGTGTTCATCCACTTCGAGTTGCAGTGCGGGGAGTTCGGGCACGACATAGGGAGCGAGGCCCGTCTGCACGATGACCTCGAGGCCCCGACGTGGGTGGGCCCCCATGATCAACCTGGCGAATTCGTCGCGGATGCGCTCGGCAGAGACGATCTCGAGTCGATCTGCCATCGCAGCCATGGCCTGAAGCACCTCGGGGGCGATGATGAAGCCGAGTTGGGAGACGAATCGCGCTGCGCGCAGCATGCGCAACGGATCATCGCTGAATGATTGCTCCGGAGTGCCTGGCGTGCGGAGGACACCCTTTGCCAGGTCGCGCATCCCGTCGTGCAGGTCCACGAACTCCAGGCTTGGCAGCTTGACTGCCATGGCGTTGACCGTGAAATCGCGGCGGCTTAGATCACCCGCGAGAGTGCTGCCGAACGTCACCTCTGGCTTGCGCGAAACGGGGTCATAGGACTCCGAGCGGTAGGTGGTGATCTCCAGGTGATGATCGCCCTTTCTCGCGCCCACGGTGCCGAATCGGATGCCGACGTCCCAGACGTGATCGGCCCAGCCCGAGGCGAGCGCCTCGATCTCCTCCGGACGCGCATCGGTGGTCAGATCCAGGTCATTGGTGGTGGCACGAGCCATGAGGATGTCGCGCACCGGCCCCCCGACGATGGCGAGGTCGTGCCCGGCAGCGCTGAATCGGGCGCTGAGCGGCGCCAGCAGGTCAGCGATCTGCAGCAAAACAACAGCGCCGGGGACAGCCGTGGGCTCCTCGGACATGCGAGGAGCCTACGGTCGGGCGCCCGCTCCCGAGGGGACCGCCGGCCCCGCGGTTATCCTCGGGGCATGACCCCGGCGGGAAACCCCTCCGGGCGCGAAGCGGAGGGTCGGGGTACCTCCGGCGGCGAGTCCGGCTCGGGCGCACGATCCCCGCGCAAGCGGGGCAAGCGCGGCAAGACGACCGTGCGTGCCCCCCGCATGCCCAAGGTCGAGGAGACCTCTGCCGGCGGCCTGGTCATCGATCGCTCGCAGGGTCCCCCCTATGCCGTCCTGATAGCGCGCTTCGACCGACGGGGGCGGCTGGTGTGGTCGCTTCCCAAGGGCCACCTCGAGGGCAACGAGACACCGGAGCAGGCGGCGCTGCGCGAGGTGCGCGAGGAGACCGGCATCGAAGCGCTCGTGGTCGACCATCTCGGCACGATCGACTTCTGGTTCATCGCCGAGAACAAGCGCATCCACAAGACCGTGCACCACTACCTCATGGAGGCATCCGGCGGGCAACTCAGCGATGAAGACCCGGAGGTCGAGGAAGTGGCGTGGGTGCCGCTCGCTGAGGTTCGCGATCGGCTCGCCTACGCAGACGAACGTCGTCTCATGGATCGCCTGCCTGATCTCGTTGCGGACGCCGGGTGAAGCGCCCCGCCGCGTTGGCCTGCCTCGTGCTCCTCGTGGTCATCGGCCTCGCCCCGGGAGCGCTCGCCGAAGACGTGCAGGAGGATCCCGTCACGGTCACGCTGACGGGGGTCTCGCCGGTGGCACTCGGAGATAGCGACACCCTCACGGTCAGCGGCCGCATCGCCAACTCAGGGCCTGCCGAACTCACGTCGATATCGGTACGCCTCACCCTCTCGCGATCACCCCTGGCCGATCGGCGGTCCATCCGTCAAGCCGTGCGCGGCGAACCACCGCCCGATGCCATCCCCCTCTACGACACCGCGATCGCCGTCGTCGACTTGCTCGCGCTCGGGATCACGGAGGAGTTTCGACTCTCGGTGCCTACCGCCAACCTGCCGGTAGGCCAGCCCGGGGTCTACGTCGTCGGCGTCGAGGTGGTGGGTTCGGGCCCCGCGGGTTTCGTGATCCTGGGCACCGATCAGGTGCTGATTCCCTACATCCCCGCTGACATCGCACCCATCGGGGTGACGTGGCTGTGGCCGCTCGCGACATGGCCCGGTCAGGCTCCGGATGGCGTCCTGCTGGGCGATCTCATTCCACGCGAGATCTCCGCCGGAGGACGTCTCGATGGACTCCTCGAGGTGGGCGCGACCTCACCCGGCATCTCATGGGTCGTCGATCCGCAGTTGCTCGAGGTCGTCACCGACATGTCAGACGGCTACCTCATCGAGAAGGGTGGCGACATCCGACCCGGTACGGCGCAGCAGGCAGCGGCGAGCTGGCAAGCGCTGATGCGAACCACACTCGGCCCGCGAAAGCAGCCGCAGGGCGAGCGCTCAGCTCCGCGCCAGCGTCCACTCGTAGCCCTTCCCTACGCCGACATCGATGCTGACGCCGTTGCGCGTGCCGGTCTCGACACCGACGTCATCCGAGCAGCGACGAGTGCTGACGAATTGACTCGTACGGAGGTCGACCGAAGTCCTGACGCCTTGGTTGCGTGGGCGGCTGGCGGTCGACTGGATCCGACCGCACTCGATCTACTCGCCTCCTCGGGAGTTCGCGCAGTGGTTGTGCGCGAGCGCGCGGTACCGCTCAGCGTCGATCCCGGCTACACCCCCACGGGTCACGCCGACATGCCGACGGCGGCGGCCCCGGTGCGTGCGCTTGTTATCGACAGCGGCCTGCTGTCGGCGCTCACGATGCCCCAGGCGAGCCAAGCGCAGATACTCGCGGCCCGGCAGCGATTCCTGGCCGAACTCGCCTTCGTTGCCCTCGATGGCGGCCCGGCCGGCCGTACGCTCGTTGCGGCCGCCGGGAGCACCCGCTGGGATCCCAATCCACGGCTGCTGCGCGCGTTGCTTGCGTCACTGCGCAGCACGACGTGGACGAGACTCGTGCCCGTGGGACAACTCCTCGATGAGCCATCGACCTCACAAGCCCGCACTGTCGCCCCCTACGACAGCAAGGACCAGGGCCGCGAGCTCAGCGCTGACTACATGCAGCGTGTCGTATCCGCCACCACCAGCATGGATGCGCTTGCGGGCGTGGTCGCCAATGCGCTCCCCCTGACCGAGCCGGTGAAGACGGCACTCTTGCGCGCGGAGTCGAGCGCATGGCGCACGCGGCCGCAGTCGGGCACCTCGCTCGTCGAGGTTACCCAGAGGGTCATCGCCAGCGACATCTCACGGCTCTATGTCGTGCCGCGAGAGGCGATCACGCTCAGTGGTGATCGCGGCCTGGTGCCGGTGACGGTGGCCAATGACTTCGATCAGCCAGTGGTGATCGGCGTCTCCCTGCAGGGCAGTCCCACTGCTCGCCTGGACGCCACTGCGATAGAGACGATTCGGATCGAGCCGGGCCGCAAGGCCAGCCTCGAGGTGGACGTGCGCATCGTTGGCAGCGATCCGCTCCCCGTGAGCATCCAACTCATCGACGCCGAGGGCCGTGCATACGGCGAGCCCGTCACGATCGAACTGCGCACGACAGCCTACGCGCGTGCTGCACTGTGGTTCGCCGTCGCCGCTGCCGCACTTCTGGTGCTCCTCGTCGTCTTCGACATCGTTCGCCGAGCACGCACCCGCCGCCGCACTCCGACGGGGGCTGCTTCGCCGACCCACCGGGCAGAAGCGGAGACCACATGAGCGACCGCCCGGTCGATCCAGGCGCGGTTGGCAGCCCCCAGGGCCCGGCCGAGCCAGAGTTGGATCCGTCTCTCCAGCCGTCGGTCATTCCTACCGACACGGCGCTGGCAGCCGCCGACAACGCAGCAGCGAGCCAGGAGCAGACGCGGGCGAGCACCCGGGGGCTCATCGGATCCAGCACCGTCATGGCCACCGGCACGGTCCTCTCGCGAATAACGGGTGTGTTGCGCGACATCGCGATGACGGCGGCCCTCGGCTTCTACCTCGTGTCCGACGCGTATTCACTCGGCAACACGATGCCCAACGTCCTCTACGTGCTCATCATCGGCGGCGCACTTAACGCGGTCTTCATTCCACAGCTCGTGCGACATATGAAGGACGATAGCGACGAGGGTGCGGCGTACGCCGATCGACTAATCACGCTGTCGGGCTTGGTGCTGCTGCTCTTCTCCGTCGCGGCAGTGATCGCTGCACCGCTGCTGGTGGACCTCTATGCGACATCGGCCTACGGCGAGTCTCAGCGCGAACTCGCCGCGGCTTTCGCGCGCCTGTGCCTGCCGCAGATCTTCTTCTACGGCATCTACGCGCTCTTCAGCCAGGTACTCAACTCCCGCGGCCGCTTCGGGACGCCGATGTTTGCCCCGATCCTCAACAATATCGTTGCCATCGCGACATTCCTGCTCTTCTTGTCGATAGCCGGCACCGCCGCTGCCGCCGACGGCAATCTCACCCCCGATCAGGTCGCCATTCTCGGCATCGGCACGACGCTCGGCGTGGCACTGCAGGCGCTGATCCTTATCCCGTTCCTTTTTCGAGCCGGCTATCGGTGGCGGCCGCGCTTCGACTGGAAGGGCCAGGGGCTCGGCAAGGCCGGACACCTGGCCATCTGGACGCTGCTCCTCGTCGTCGTCAACCAGGCTGGCTACATCGCCATCACGCGCCTGGCCACGCTGGCCAACGTCAATGCCACTGACGCCGGCACCACGGCGGCTGGCCTGACGACCTACCAGAAGGCGCACCTGATCTTCATGCTCCCGCACAGCGTCATCACGGTCTCGATCGTCACAGCACTCCTCCCGGCGCTCAGTCGTATCGCCCATGAAGGTCGCTTTCGACAGGTGGGTGCCGACGTCGGTGGCGCGATGCGACTGGTGGCAGCGCTCATCGTGCCCATTGCCGTCGTATTCATGGTGATCGGACCCAACATCGCGCGTCTGTTCTTCGGCTACGGCGCCGCCACCCCCCAGCAAGCTGAGCTCACCGGAGCGATCACGAGCGTGTTCATGCTCGGGCTGCTGCCCTTCACTCTCTTCTACGTGCTCTTCCGCGGGTTCTACGCCATTGAGGACACCTGCACGCCGTTCATCGTCAGCGTCGTCATGAACGTTGTCGCTTTGGGCGTGGCGATACCCGTCTTCTACTCCGTCACGGGTGGCGCGCAGGTCGCTGCTCTTGCGCTCGGCTACGTCTGCGGGTTCTGGGCCACCTTTGTGCTCTCGTGGATCCTGCTTGCCCGCCGACTGGGCGGCCTTGAATCGTGGATGACCGTAAGGGCGTTGATTCGCATGATGCTGGCCGGCTTCGTCGCGCTCTGCGTGATGATCGGGGTGCAGGCACTCCTGACCACCTACATCACACAGGGTTCGGTCGAGGTCTTGCCGGCGTTGCTCCTCGTCGGGGTGCTCTCCATCGTCGGACTCGCGGTCTACCTCGCCGGGGCCTGGGCCCTGCGCATCAGCGAGGTCGGTGACGTGCTCAGTCTCGCCATCGGACGACTGCACCGGCGGCAGGCGAGCTCGCCATGACCGACATCAGCCGTTCGACCGACCCGCTCATGAAGCGATCCACCCTCATGCGCGCCTAGGCTCATGGCGTGACCGAGGAACGCCGGATCGACCGCTACGTCCTTGAGGATCTGATCTCGTCGACCGGCACCATTCATGTCTGGTGCGGCTGGGACCCCTCCCTCGACAGGGCGGTCACCGTGCTACTGCTTCCCGCCGACGATTCGCGGGCGGTGGAGGTCTCTGCTGCGGCTAGGCGCGCGGCCACGGTCGACGAACGACGTCTGGTCTCCGTGCTCGACGTCATCGACAGCGCCACCCTCATGTCGGGCGATCGGCAAGCAGCGCAACTCGACACGGGGGGCTCGACCGCCTATCTCGCCATCATTAGCGAGTGGGTCGAGGGCCGCACCCTCACGGACATCCAGGAGGAGCGCGAGGGCGAACCCATCGACGCGACAGAGTCGCTGGCAATGATTCGTCAGGTCGCCATCGCCCTTCTGCACGGTCATGAGGCGGGCGTGCCGCACGGTCGCCTGCGTCCCGGATCGCTCATCATCGCCGAGTCAGCCGACCTGGCGGATCCCTTCAGCCTGCTCGGCGACATCAACGTCGTGCGCGTTCGCGGACTGGCCGTCGATGCCGCGCTCTGGCCGGCTGAGGATGCGACCGATGAGCCCGGAGCCAGCGATGCACCTGCGGGTGATCTTGATGTGCACGGCACGGGCTGTTTGCTCTACGCGATGGTCACCGGACGCTGGCCCGAAGGCCTCGTCGACGGCATGTCTCCCGCACCTCGGGTCAACGGGCGACTACTCCCGCCGTCGCAGGTCGTCGCTGCGGTCCCGGCAGCCATCGACGACATCTGCATGCGGTCCATCTCCCCGCGCACGACCGGCGAGTGGCCCCCGAAGCGGGGGCGTACGCCGTACGCCGACATGTCGTCACTCGTGGCCGCCCTCGGTGTCAGCACGGAGAACTCCTCCCTTGACGCCATGCGTCGTCCCACCGTGTCGTTCCGCCGCGACCCCTCGCAGCCGCTCACCTTCGGTCGCATGGTGGTGCGCTTCACCGCCCGACTAGCGGTCACGGCTGTCGCGATCGTTCTCGTCGGGGGACTTGGCCTCATGGGCATGCGCATCGCGGGCAGCGCAGCTTCGCCCTGGGGCGTGGAGCCCGACGCCGTCCCGACGGAAGTGCTCACCGCCACCGAGGGAGTGGGCAGCGGATCGGCGCGCCTTGATCCGGGGGAGCTCGAAGGCCTGATCCCGATCGCCTCCGCAATCGACTACGACCCATTTGGCACCGACAAGACCGAGTCCCCCCAGACCGCCCCGGGAGCCGTCGACATGCGCTCCGATACGGCGTGGACCACCGAGTCCTACTCGGCCGCCGACCTCGACGGCAAGCCCGGCGTCGGCCTGGTGATCGACATCGGTTCGGCGCAGCCGATCAGCGCCGTGCGCCTCGAGCTCAACGGCGCAGGCTCATCGGTGATCGTCGGCGTCGCATCGGAGATCTTCAAGAAGCCGAAGAAGTGGCCGGTGCTGGCTCAGGCCGACAGCATCGGCACGGCCATTGATCTGCGTGCCCCACGCCCCATCGTCGGGCAATACATCCTCGTGTGGTTCACCCAACTTCCACCCCAGGACGGCGCCTACCGGGCCGGGGTGCGCGACGTGCGGATCTTCCGCTAGAGGCCGCGACTAGGCTCGCAGGGTGTCATCTGCCACGGATGCCGAACTCCTGGCATCGCACTGCTCAGGCGACCCGCAGGCGTTCACCGAACTCGTGAAGCGTCACCGCGATCGCCTGTGGGCCGTGGCACTACGCACCACCGGCGACCCCGAAGAGGCGTCCGATGCCGTGCAAGACGCCCTCATCTCGGCCTACCGCCGCGCTGACCAGTTTCGGGGTGAGTCGGCGGTCACCACCTGGCTCCATCGGATCGTCGTCAACGCCTCCCTCGACCGGATGCGCCGGCGCGCCGTACGGCCCTGGGTTCCCTTGCCACAGGAGAGCGGCGAGGACGGGTCGCGGGCAGCGCTGATCGATGATTCCGCCCTGGCCGATCCGCGCGATGCGATCGAGTCACGAGAGACCGCCATGGAGATCCAGTCAGCCCTGAGCGAGCTCCGTCCGGACCAGCGGGCCGCCATCGTGCTCGTCGACCTCGAGGGCTACTCCGTCGAGGAGGCCGCCCGGATCTTGGAGTGCCCCGAGGGCACCGTCAAGAGCCGATGCTTCCGGGGGCGCGCCAAATTGGCCCAACGACTAGGTCATCTGCGGAACCCCCCACGTGAGGCACCCGTCAGAACTCAGGATCACGAAGCGGTAAAGGACGACAGCGGCGGCTCTGCAGACCGGCCAGGCCCGGACGGAGGTGAGCAGTGAGCGAGGACATCTCGGACCCCGGCACCACGGGGGCGCCCCTGCCACCCCTCGACCCTGAGCTCGCCGCCTGGTTTGCCGCCGCGCCAGCGCCCCCCATGCCCCCGCAGGTGTGGCAACGGATCGAGGGCGCCCTGGCTGCGCAGCCGCCCTTCACCCCGAGTGCCGAGGCACCGGGCACTGCGGCCGCGACTGCGGCAGCCCCCGTGGCCGACCTGGCCGCGCACCGAGAGAAGCGCCGCTCGCGCGTCCTGCCCGTGCTCGCCGGCGCCGCGGGCGTGGTGCTGGTGGGCGCCGTCGTGATCCCGGCCATGCGTGCGGGCAATGCGCCCACAGACGTCGCACCAGTCGGCGGCGGCGGCTCACCCGCGTCGGTGGTGGCCGAGGCCAATCCCGCCGAGGCTCCTGCGCTGTCGTCGACCGCGGCCCCCATGCCGCACATGATGGTGTCGACCGGAACCGACTATGCGAGTGCGCAAATGCCCGATCAGGTCGCTCCCCTGCTGGCCACCGTCGGCCTTACCGACGCCGCAGCTGTGGCCACGATGACGAGGTCCCTGCCCACAGACGTCGCACCAGTCGGCGACGGCGGATTCACCGCGAGCGCCGAATCCCTCGCCGACTGCATGGGCCGCCTCGGGATGGTTTCCGACGGCGACGCCCCCCTGCTCGTCGATCGGGCCACCTACGACGGTTCCGACGTGGGTGTGGTGGTGTCCGTGGAGTCGACGCCGGCGTCGCCGTCGGATCCGGTCGTCCTCGACGTTGTCGTCGTGGGGTCTGAGTGCAGCGAAGCCGACGTCGCTTCTGCCGAGCGCTTCCAGGTCACCGTCGCGCCCTAGGGATCGAGTCGTGACGCTGCGGATTCTCGATCTCGTGGCCGAGTGAATCGCTCGCGCAGGAGCCTGGCAGGCTAGGGCCGTCCCTTCGGATGGAGGACCCCGTGACCGACGTACGCGACGTCATCATCATCGGCTCAGGCCCCTCGGGCTACACGGCCGCGATCTACACCGCGCGCGCGCAGTTGCGTCCACTGGTGCTCGAGGGGTCGGTCACCGCGGGTGGCGCCCTCATGAACACGACCGAGGTCGAGAACTTCCCGGGCTTCAAGGACGGCATCATGGGGCCGGCACTCATGGAGGAGATGAGGGCTCAAGCCGTGCGATTCGGCGCCGAGATCCTTACCGACGATGCCGTCGATGTGCAGCTCGACGGCGACTTCAAGGTGGTCCGCGACGGTTCAGGGAGCGAGCACCACGCACGCACCGTCATCCTCGCTATGGGATCCGGCTATCGCGAACTCAACCTGCCCAACGAAAAGCGGCTGTCCGGGCACGGCGTCTCGTGGTGTGCCACGTGCGACGGCTTCTTCTTCCGCGACCAGGACATCGCCGTGGTCGGCGGTGGCGACTCCGCACTCGAAGAAGCGACCTTCCTGACCCGCTTCGCAAAGTCGGTGACGCTGATCCATCGTCGCGCCTCCCTGCGGGCCAGCAAGATCATGCAGGAGCGCGCGTTCGCCAACGACAAAATCCACTTCGCCTGGAACTCTGAAGTCGTCGACATCCTGGGCGAGGCCACGGTGTCGGGCGTCGTCCTCAAGGACACCGCGGCGGGGGTCACCCGCGAACTTCCGGTCACGGGCCTGTTCATCGCGATCGGCCACAATCCGCGGTCCGAACTCGTCAAGGGCAAGATCGCGCTCGATGCCGAGGGCTACGTCATCGTCGATGCACCGAGCACGCGTACGTCGGTCCCCGGAGTCTTCGCTGCTGGCGACCTGGTCGATCACACCTACCGCCAGGCCGTCACGGCTGCCGGCACGGGGTGCGCTGCTGCCCTCGATGCCGAGCGCTATCTCGCTTCCCACGAGTGACGCGTCCGCTCACTCGCCCTGTGGGCCCCGCCACGTAGGCTGGGCGCACGTCCCGCACGAAGGAGTCTCCATGGGTGCCACCAAGACCGTGACCGATGCGTCGTTCGACGCCGACGTGCTGAAGAGCGACACCCCCGTCGTCGTCGATTTCTGGGCCGAGTGGTGCGGTCCGTGCCGCATGGTGGCGCCGATTCTCGAGGAGATCGCGACCGAGCACGCCGGCAGGATCACCATCGCCAAGCTCAACGTCGACGACAACCCCAAGACCGCAGCCGCCTACGGCGTCACGTCGATCCCGACGATGAACGTCTATGAGGGCGGGGAGGTCGTCAAGACGATCATCGGCGCCAAGCCCAAGGCCGCCCTGCTCGCCGACCTCCAGCCCTACCTCTAGCCCCGGATCCTGCACGCATGACCTCTGGGCCGCCGTCGCAGCGGCACGGCCGGCCGGCTGGACAGCCCTCCCTCCTGCGGCGTGGCGACGCGGGCGCCGAGGTGGCCGATGTGCGTGAGCGTCTCGTTCGACTGAGATTGCTCGAATCCTGCGATGTGGACGTCTTCGACCACGATGTCGAGGACGCCGTGCGCGGCTTCCAGCAGCAGCGTGGGATCTCTGTCGACGGCATCGTCGGCCCGCAGACCTTTCGCCATCTCGAGGAGGCCCGCTGGGCGCTCGGCGACCGCGTCCTCGCCTTCACCCCGGGCCATCTCATCCGCGGCGACGACGTCCTCGATCTGCAGGGGCGCCTGACCCGCATGGGCTTCGACTGCGGTCGTCCCGACGGCATCTTCGGTGAGTTCACCGATTCCGCCCTGCGCGAGTTCCAGCGCAACGTGGGTCTCGAAGTCGATGGCATGTGCGGCTTCACGACCTACTGGGCACTAGAGCGCCTCACTCGCACGGTCGGCGGTGGCGATGCGCTGCGCATGCGTGAGTTGCACGCGCTCGATGAGCAGCGCAGTGGCGTCGCGGGCAAGGTCGTCGTACTCGATCCCGGTGGGGCCGATGCCGACGCCCAGTTCGCCGAGGCCGAAGCGCAGATCCTCGCCGACGTATGCGGGCGCATCGAGGGGCGGCTGGGTGCGCTCGGCACCCAGGTCGTCTTCACGCGTCGCCCCACGCCGCACCTGATCGCCGAGGGACGCCGTGCCGAATTCGCCAACACTGCCGATGCCGACCTCGTTCTGTCGCTCCATGTCGAGCGCGTCAATATCCCCGGGGCCAACGGAATCGCGACGTTCTACTTCGGTGACCCTCTCGGCGGGCGCCATTCGACGAGCGGTCGCGAGGCGGCTGAGATCCTGCAGGAGGAGATCTGCCGGCGCACCGACATGACCGACTGTCGCAGCCACGCGCGCACCTGGGACCTGCTCCGGCTCACTCGCATGCCGGCCGTGTGGGTGGAGTTGGGCTACCTGTCGCATCCGGGCGATGCGGCGCGACTGCACGATGCGCGCTTCCGCGATGCCCTGGCCGAGGCGATCGCCGTGGCCACCGCTCGCTTCTTCGCCCCCGGCTCCTAGCCCTCCTGTCTTCCCGCCGAGTGTGCAGGTGTTCCCGGGCACCATGAGGGGGCTTCTGGCACAGGTGCACACTCGCGGGGGGCGGGGGCCGTCCGAGGCGCGGGAGCCGCCTGGGGGACGGCGTAGCCCCCTAGTGCGGCCGTGGCCAGAGCAGCCGGGCAACGAAACCAGCGAGGACGCCAACGGCGACGACCAGCGTGGCCAAGCCCAGCGTTTTGACCACGCCACTCACCCCCTTCCGCCATCCCGATCCGGCATCCGTCAGCATAGAGAGCCCGGAGCCCCCGCACGGACGGCTTGGACGGGGACGCTAAGGAGGTGACCGTGAGCGGCTCGCGTCTGGATCCCTGGGTGGACTCCTATGCCCAGCGCGCCCGCGGCATGACAGCCTCCGAGATCCGGGCGCTGTTCTCCGTGGCATCCCGACCCGAGGTCGTCTCCCTCGCCGGCGGCATGCCCTATGTGCAGGCGCTGCCGCTCGAGGAGCTGGCTGAGACCGCCGCGCGTCTCGTGCGCGAGCGCGGTGCCCAGGTGCTCCAGTACGGCTCGGGTCAAGGCGATGTCACCCTGCGGGGCCAGATCCTCGACGTGATGTCCGACGTCGGCATCTCCGCGCACCCCGATGACATCGTCGTCACCACGGGCTCGCAGATGGCCCTCGACCTCGTCACCCGCGTCTTCTGCGATCCCGGCGACGTCGTCTTCGTCGAGGCGCCGTCCTACGTCGGTGCGCTCGGCGTATTCCGCGCCTACGAGTGCGCCATCGTGCACGTGCCGATGGACGACGAGGGCCTGGTGCCGGATGCACTGTCGGAGGCGATCGCGCGGGCGCGCGCAGCGGGCGAGAAGCCGAAGATGATCTACACGATCCCGTCATTCCACAATCCCGCCGGCGTGACGCAGGGGCCCGCACGCCGCGCGCGCGTGCTCGAGGTCGCCAAGCGCGAAAACATCCTGCTGCTCGAGGACGACCCCTACGGCCTGCTGGGCTTCGATGGGGCGCCACCGCGGGCGATCCGCGCCGACGACGACCAGCAGGTCATCTACCTGGGCTCCTTCTCCAAGACGATCGCCTCGGGCCTGCGCGTGGGCTGGGCAGTCGCGCCGCACGGCGTGCGCGAGAAGCTCGTGCTGGCCGCCGAGTCGGCGGTGCTCTGCCCCTCCAATTACGCCCAGTTGACCGTGAGCGAATACCTGGCCACCCAGCCGTGGCGCGAGCAGGTGAAGGTCTTCCGCGAGGTCTATCGCGAACGGCGCGATGCCCTGCTGGACTCCCTGGAGCAGTTGATGCCCGAGGGCACGACGTGGACCAAGCCGGCGGGCGGCTTCTACTCGTGGGTGACCCTGCCCGAAGGCCTGGACTCGAAGGCGATGCTGCCACGTGCGATCGCTGCGCTCGTCGCCTACGTGCCCGGCACCGGTTTCTACGTCGACGGCCAAGGTCGCGAATCACTACGCCTGTCGTATTGCTACCCCGAGCCCGAGCGCATTCGCGAGGGCGTGCGGCGCCTCGCCGGCGTGATCGAGGGCGAGCTCGAGATCGCGGCGACGTTCGGCACGGGTCGCGTTCTGCGCGATGCCGAGGGGCCCGAGAGCCCTGCCCCCAACCTCCTCTAACGATGGGCTGACATGCAGGTGATGGTTTTGGCCGGTGGCCTGTCCGCCGAGCGCGACGTATCGCTGCGCTCCGGGCGTCGCGTGGCCGAGGCGGTGCGCGCCGCGCGTCCGGACTGGGAGGTCCACGAGCGCGACGTCGATGCGGGGCTCTTGGCGGCGCTTGCCGACAACTCCCCCGACTGCGTGGTGCCACTCCTGCACGGAGCCGCCGGCGAAGACGGGGCCGTGCGTGATGTGCTCGAATGCCTGGAC
>VGBL01000030.1 GCA_016870515.1 Actinomycetota bacterium
CGACGCTGTTGCCCGTCTCGGGATTATTGATGGCGTTGCTCGGCGAGGTCACCGTGGCGTTGATGATGGCCGAGCTTGAGACAGAGCCGGCCGCGGTCACTGTCGCCGTGGCAGCAGCGACTCCACCAGAAGGCAGCGTGCCCTGCGGCGTGGCCGTGATGGTCTGGCTGCCTGCCGTATCTGTCTGCACGGTCAGCGTGTTGGTGCCCTGGTAGAGAGTTGCAGCCGTGTACGACGTCGGAGTAAGCGTGTCGTCACCGCTGGTGGACATGGCGACGGTGTCACCGATCGCCGGCTGTGTCGTGTTGCCAGCGGAGTCCTTGAGCGTGACGGTCAGCGTTGCTTCGCCGCCGACGAGGACCTCGGTGGTCGCCGGTGTGAGTGTCATGCTCGCGGGCGCGCCAGCCGTAGTGAACGAGAAGGTGGCGGTGTCGGTGCCGTTGCCCAGGCGAGCGGTGTAGGAGCCCGCGATGGTCACGGCGAAGCCGTAGGTCGAGTCGTCACCGGAGACGGTGCCCACGGTGGTCAGTGTCCCGTCGGCTGCCGTGAGAGTTGCCGAGTCGTCCGTCGAGGTGGGAGTACCACCTGCCCCGTCTCTGAGGAAGATGGTCGCACCCGCGGGGGCCGTAACCAACTGGAGAATCGTGGGCTTGGCCGAACTCTTCGCAAACTTCAACTGGGCCGCGGGAATGGTGCCTACAGTGCCTGCGCGCACAGCCGTCACCGTGTTGGTGATGGCCGCCTTGGGCTTGATGCTCTTACCAGCGGAAGCCGCCGGAGCCGTAGCGATCGTGAGCACACCCAAGGCCAAGGCACCCGCAGCAGCCCCGGCAAGTGTTCGCTTGCCCAAGCGCATTGCGTTAGACAATGCCTTTCCTTTCGTTAACGCGTGCCCGTTGTTTGGCCCGCCCGGGGCCGAAGGATCCATTCGGGAATCCCCGGCCGGAACGAACGCCAAGCACGCTGATCCGGATCGGAACGACCGTAGGGAGACCGCTCCACGCAGTATTCAAGCAGGTCGGCGGGTCTAGGCCTACGAACAGCGCGTGTCTCTGAGGAGATTCCCAACGTGGGGAAGTGCCTCATGGAGTTAGTTGTCCGGCTCACCACTGGGCGTCGGGGGATCGGGGGATCCATCATGGTGAGTTATCCACAGGCACGTCGGGCCACGGCCTCAAGCCCGCATGTGCGCCTTTCTCCACCTCCCCGCCAAACCCGCGGTAAGCGCGATTTTATCCGTTTCGCACCATTTGGTATGTTTCGTCTGCTTCGGGGGACGGGGATGTCGGACAAGACCTCCCCGCCCGGGGGTGCGGGGTCTCCGAGGAGGCCTCATGACCGCCACGCTGCCGACCCACTTCTCCCCCGGTACGCCGACCCCCGATTCCTCCTACCCCGGTGCCTTCGGGCCCGGCGGGCCGGCACAGCCGTCCCTGTCGGGCTACGACGAGTTCCTCCCCACCGGCCGCACCCCGCTCGGGGACTACCTCACTTTCCTCTGGCTCCCCCGCCGCCTGCCCGGCTGGGCCGAAGGCACCCGCCGCTACCGCACCTGGACCGTCAACACCCTCCTCGACTCCCCCCTGGCGCGCCGTGCCATCGAGGACCTGGGGGTGCTGGAGATCGAGCGCTACTTCGCGCACCGGGCCATCACTCCGTGGGACACGACCGGCGAACTGCCCAAGGCAGGCTCCCTCAAGGGTCTCCACGACACCCTGCGCGCCTCTCTCAACGACGCGAAGAAGTACGGCTTCATCCGTGACAACCCCTGCACAGGCGTCGAACTGCCCCGCGCCGACTCGACCCAGGCTCAGATCTGGACGCCGGAGCAGGTTCAGTCCTTCCTGGAGTCCACGCGCCGCTCCCGCTACGTCACTCTCTGGCGTCTGCTCTTCGCCACGGGCCTGCGGCGCGGCGAGGCGCTGGGGCTGCAGTGGGCTGATGTCGATCTCGTCGGACGTCGATTAACGGTGCGTCGCAATCTGCAGGCGGACTCGCGTGAGGGCAATGTGCGATACGGCCCGCCGAAGTCGCGTCGCTCCACACGCACGATTACGATCGATCCGGGTACGGCGGAGGCGCTGGATCGGTGGCGCCGCATGCGCGAGACTGAGCACGGTGCGTGGCTCGCGGACCTGGAGAAGCGCCTCAACGGCTACCGCACGCCCGGTGCGCGTCTGCTCGAGCTGCCGCGCGAGCTGCCCGACGACTCGCCTGTCTTCGCCAATCCCGACGGTACGCCGATGCTGCCCTCGACGGTTTCCGACACCTTCCGCCGCCAGGTGGCCAAGTCGGGGCTGCCGGTGATGCGCCTGCACGATGCGCGCCATACCCATCTCACGCACCTGCTGCGGTCAGGGGAGCCGATCCAGAACGTCTCGGCCCCCGCCGGCCACGGGTCGTCGTTCACGACGCTGACGACCTACGCCCACGTGATCGCCGGCGACGACGAGCGCACGGCTGCGAGGGCAGCAGGCCTCTTCGGGGACTGAGTGGGGGCGACTTCAATCTCCGACGTTGTAGATCTCAATTGCCACAACGTACGACGGGGAAATGCCCTTACGGCCCGCCCGTGCACGGGCGGGACCAGCCGTCCAGATTCAGGTGCTTGCGCTGGGCGATGAGGCCGGCCCGAGCCGTCACCGCACAGAACTCCTTCGGCCTGCCCGCGTACTCCAGGACGAAGACCGGCGTACCGCGACGTACCAGGGGCGCGTACCGGTCGCACTCGTCGTACTCCACGCACTGCTCATTGAGGGCCCAGTCGACACGGTGTGCGAGCGCCGGGACGAGCCCGAGCGCATTCTTGAGTCCCACCGCGAGCCCTGCTGCGTGCCCTTGACGAATGAGCCAGCGCAGATAGCGGAGCGAGTCCGAGCGCCCAATCGGGAAGCCGCTGTCATGCGCCCAGCCATCGACGTTGTCGAACTCGATCGCGTCGAAACCCTTGCGCGCACAGTCGTCGATGCGTGCCTGCATCACCGGAGCAAGCAGAGCGATGTGGCGTACGTCGAGCCAACGCTCGTCGAGCATTCATCGAGGGGCCTGCCGATCACGCTCGCGGGAATACGAGCGATGTCGCCCCGATAGGCCTCGGCCGTGCCAGCAGAGACGTAGCAGGCCACACGCAGGCCGCGCCCGTGAAGATCGGAGACGGTGTCAGCGGTCGATTCGGCACCGTCGATCTCCAAGAAGGTCGCCCACGCGGGCACCTGCAAGTTGCCCGACAGCTGGATGTGCAGACGGTCGGACGTGGTCGGCTGCCAGCGCTCGACAGCCGTAGCGTTGGCCGGGATGGCCAGCAGGATGGCGACGATTCCCGCGGCGAAAGCGCGGACCGGCCTCATCCCATGGCCTCAGATCGCACCACTAGATGGCGGTCAGCGGCAGCTCCGCCTTGAACGTGCGGCCGTCGGTGTTCTTCACGTAGATGATCAACTTGGGGCTCGCGTTGGAGAAGTCCGTCGCGAACGTCATCTGCCCCTCACCGAAGCGAGCATCCGCGAGTGCATCCGAGCCGTACTCGGGGGCGCCGAGGAAGGCAGGGCCCGTGCTCGCGATCGCCCCGTCGGCGAAAACGCCGTAGGAACTGACGTTCCATGCAAGATCGGGGTCGTAGGCGGGTGACTTGCCGTAGACGCCCGCACCTGTGGTGGACGCCGTCTGCCCGTAGACGCCGTGGCTCGCGGTGCCGTCCGACTGGGTCGCGAGGCCGAAGACTCCCTTGCCGCCTACCTTGCGCGACTCGCCGTAGACGCCGTTGGCCTGGCCGAGACCCGTCACTCCCGTGCCGAGGGGGCTCGCGGTGCCATCACCGCGCACGCCCTGGGTCACGCCTGCCGCGTGCGAGGCGACCCCCATGACCCCGACGCCGATCGATGCGGCCGTCGTGCCCTTGACGCCGACGGCGTTGCCAGCGACCGCGCTGTGGGCTCCGAGGACCGCCTGGGCTCCGGTCGCGGTCGTGCCCTCCACGCCGGTCCCGCTCGTGGACACGCCCTTGACACCCACGCTCCCAGTGCTGGTGCCGAGCACGCCGATGCCGCCGCGACCATCGACGCCGATGCCCTCACCGACGCCCTTGATGCCCGTGCCTCCCGTGCCATTAGCGGTGCCGGCGACTCCGATGCCCGCCGCACTACTTGCGTCGCCGACGACTCCACGTGTGGCGCCGGAGGCCACGACCCCGCGACCGGATCTCGATGATGCATCGACGCCGGTGCCGGAATCCGACCTGCCGGATACGCCGATGCCGGTGTCAGACGTGCCCTCGACACCCGTGCCGCGACCGTTGACGTAGCCCGCGAGTGAAATCACCTGGCCGCCTCTCGGGCTGAGCCCCTCGACGACGGTGACCGACCTCAGGCCGTACAGAGTCTCCAGGATCTGAGGCGGTGCCGTCGATCTCAGCGAGACAAGGAAGTTGGTGTTGATGGAGTTGAAGAGCCCCCCCTCATCGACCCAGCGATCTCGCGTGCCCTCGACCTCGGTGCGGCTCGTGCAGCGGTTGAAGCGCCCCAGTCGCAGAGTGTCACCGTTGCCTGCCTGTGCGCTGGGGGCGCTCGCGATGCTGGCGACGCCGGCTGCGCCGAGGACGGCGGCGCCGGTGATGAGCGCACGTCGGCCCAGCGACGGATCCTGGGACGCTGAATGGGCTGATGAGTCTGCGGACATGAAGACCTCCTCCGGGGGTGGACGGGGCCAGTCTCCGCCTCGGACCGCCACTTCGGGGGGAATTCCTGAACGTCGACTCAAAGTGAGGACCTTGGTCCCGCACTTAGCGAGGCAGGGTCACGCGCACGAGAAGGCCGCCCTCCGGAGCATCGCCCAACGTGACGGTGCCACGAGCGTCGGCCACCGCCGAGGCCACGATCGACAGCCCCAGGCCAGAGCCCTGGATGGCGCGTGCGTCAGGGGTGCGATGGAAGCGGTCGAAGACGGTCTCGCGCTCGGCCTCGGGTATGCCCGGGCCGCCATCGCGCACCTCGATCCCGACCTCATGGCCCTCATCAGTCAGGGCCACGACAATGGGGGTGCCTGCGGGTGAGAACTTGGCCGCGTTGTCGAGCAGGTTGCCGATGATCTCGGTGAAGCCGACCGGGTCGATGCGCAGCATCACCGGGCCGTTGGGCATGCGCATGCTGACCTCGCGCTGGGTGCGGCGAGTGAGGCGTTCGGCCGCGGCCGGGATGGCACCGCGGATATCGAGCTCCATCTCCTCGCGCACCGGCTCGTCACGAGCGGCGAGGGCGAGGAGTTCCTCGACGAGGCGGCCGAGCTCATCGAGTTCGGCCTGCGCAGCGTTGAGCGAGTCCTGTGTCGTGGGATCGGTCGCGGTGCGCGCGGCGAACTGCACGTTGGCACGCAGCGCGGAGAGCGGCGTGCGGAGTTCGTGACCGGCGTCCTGCACGAGTTGCTCCTGCTGCTGCTGCGACCGGGCCAGCGCATCCTGCAGCGCGGTCGTCGCCTCAACCACGTCGACCACCTCGCGCGGAGCGCCCGACTTGGCCTCGGGGGGTTCGGTCTGCTCACCGCGCGACAGCGCGCGCATCGCGTCGGCGACCTCCTCCAGCGGGATCGTCGAACGTCGTACGGCGAGCACGCCAATGCCCGCGCCCACGCCCACCGCCGCCAGGCCCACGACGGCCAGGATCGACGCCAGGCCCACGAGGATCGTGTTGGTCTCCTCGAGGGAGCGCACCGCCCTGGCGGCCGCGCCGTCGACGACCGCGACGGTGAGCACGCGCACCGCCGCGCCATTGGGGGCCACGCGAGTGGAGTAGGCCTGCGTGCCCGGGGGCGACTGGGCGATACGCACGTCTTCGGCGTCGGCCGGCAGGTCGAACGACTCGCGGTCGACCTCGAAGACGTCGCCGTCAGCGAGCACGGCGTCGACGAGCACCGTCGGCTGCCCCTGGATCGGCGGGCGGACGATCGGCGGGGCGTCTTCGGCGGGCTCCAGGAAGATGCCGGCCTGTAGGCGTGCCTCGAGCGAGGAGTCCACACTGCCAATGAGCGCACTGCGCGTCAGGAACCACACGCCGATCGCCAGGCCAACCACCGACAGCGCGACAGCGGCGGCGACGATGAGGGCGACGGTGGTGCGCAGCGAGCGCATCGACTACTCCACGCGCGCGACGAAGCCGACGCCGCGCACCGTGTGGACCAGGCGCGTGCGGCCACCCGCCTCGGTCTTGCGACGCACGTATGAGACATAGGTGTCGAGGTTGGAGTCCAGGGTCGGGGAGGAGAAGCCCCACACCTCGCTCATGAGGGCGCCTCGCTCGACCACCGTGCCAGTCGCCTCAAGGAGCACCTGGAGCAGCGCGAACTCGGTCTTGGTGAGCACGATCTCCTCCCCCTCGCGGGTCACCTGGCGGCGGGCCGAGTCAAGGGTGAGGTCGCCGAGGGTCAGCACGGCGCTGCCACCGTTGGGGGAGGTGCGCCGCAACAGCGCGCGCACCCGGGCGATCAGCTCGGCCAGGTCGAAGGGCTTGGGCAGGTAGTCGTCAGCCCCCGCGTCGAGGCCGGCCACGCGATCGCCCACATCGCCGCGCGCGGTGAGCACCAGGATCGGCACTGTGCTACCGCTGACGCGCAGCTTGCGGGCGACGTCGAGACCGTCGATGTCGGGTAGGCCGAGGTCGAGGATGACGAGGTCGAGTGGCGCAGCCCCGTGCTCAGGTGCCTGGCAGCGCTCGAGCGCGTCGAAGCCGTTGGGCGCTGTCTCCACGTCGTAGCCCTCGAATGACAGCACGCGCTCGAGCACCTGACGCAGCGACGGATCGTCGTCGACGACGAGAACGGCCATGGGATGAGTATGACGTTAAACGGCCCCCGGATCCTCACTCCATTCTGGAGGACCCGGGGGCCGATGCTCGTCGTGGTCGGGATCAGTGCGCCCTACCGCACACGGCCACCACGAACAGCTTGGGACGGACCCGAGGGGATGGCGCTGACAAGGCCCAGGCGCCGGGTCCGAGAGGGGGTCAGTCGCGACGCGGCACGAGGATGACGTCGCGTCCACCACCGGGCTGGGCCATCACGCGCCACACGGCCCGGTCGATGTCGTCGCGCAGGTCGGTGGACTCCTCCGCCGAGATCCGGCGCTCGAGGAGGGCCTCCACGACGGGGCGGGAGAGCCAGCGGTAGAGGCGGTCTCGGACGTCTTCGGAGTTGGCGCCCGTGATGCGCAGGAGCGTCGAGCCATAACTCAGACGGGCCTGCACCTGCTCGACCGACAGGCCCGCGCCCTCGGCGACGATGGCCCAGAAAGCATCGACGGTGCGCTCCTCGACCCTGGTCGGGAGATCCTTGGGGTCGGTATTGCCCGGGATGATCGCGCCGATGACGTAGGACTCCTGCGAACGGCTGAAGAGGCCGAGATCGACGGCGTCGTCCATGATCGCGGCGACGCGCGCATGGGCCCGCTCGCGCAGGGCGTTGTCATCGGCCTGGGCTGCCGTGGCGGGCATCGCGCACAGCGCGACGACCACCGCGGTGGCGGCGGCGAAGCGGCGTGCAAGCGACATGTTTCGAGTGTGGGTGACGCGGGTCGGCCAGGCCAGTGGCTGCCCTGGGAACTGGCTGGGAAGGGGGTCTCGAAACGGCCACGGGTCGCGTCCGGGGCCGGGCTGGGGCCCATCCCCGACGTAGGGTCGAGCCATGTCGCCGCGACGCACCCTGGGCGCCCTGGGCGCCGCCGCCCTGCTCCTGGTCGCCTGCTCTCCCGGCGGGGAGGCCACCCCCAGCAGTTCCTCGGCCCCGGCGAGTTCGTCGGCGGCCGCGACCTCGGCGGCACCCTCGGACTCCGCTTCGGCCTCGGCATCGGCCCCCGAGACCCTCTTCGCCTCCCTGTGCGACGAGGCGACCCCCGAGCAGGCGGCCCTGATCAAGGCGGCCATGAAGCCCGACTTCCGCGTCTCGCAGCTGGTCGACGTACGCACCGACGACGACGGCAAGCACGCGATCCTCGGCTTCGTCGAAGGGCCAGGCCTTGCCGTGCTCGCCCAGTGGACCGGCACGGGGCTGGCCCTGGAGGGCCTGGCTTCGGCGGATGAGTTCGCTGCGGAGTCATCGACGGCACCCGAGGCCGACCTCGACGACGATTTCGAGCAACTGCTTGGGGCGACCGTACGGTGCTACACCATCCTCTTTGCCCCGGAGTCGTGACGGCGAGGCACCGCCTCCACTAGCGTGAATCCACCAGCCATCCAGGAGGACCCATGCGCCGCACAGCAGCCCTCATCGCCGCAGCCCTGCTGCCCTTCGCCCTCGTCGGCCAGGCCCAGGCCGCCGACCTCGAATACGTCGCGCTCAACGACAAGGGCCTGAAGCAGATCCTGCTCAAGGAGTCGTGGATCCCCAAATGGCTGGGCAGCACCGACCTCTACGAGGCGAAGGTCTCGGTCAAGGGCATGACCCCGGTGGAGTGCTTCACCAAGGGCACCCCGATCAAGGGCCAGAAGTCCACCAACGGCTCGATGATGACGTCCGACGTCAAGCAGAGCAAAGAGGGCCACATCTTCGACGTCGCGCAGTCCGTCTACCAATACGCCGACGTGCAGACCGCTGAGTTCGCGTGGCAGAAGCTCTTGAACGCCGCCGGTGCCTGCGCGGGCACCCATAAGCACGACATCAAGGATGAGTCGGGCAAGAAGATCGGCGAGGCAACCGTCACCATCGAGGTCATCGTCCGATCCGGCATGTATGGCCAGCAGCAATTGATCATCAACGAAGACGTGCAATACGTCGAGCCCGAGCCCGGTGCGAAGCCCTCACGCGAGTCGGCCGACGAGATCTCCATCTGGATGTACGACGGCGCAGCGATCATCGAGGTCGAGGCCAACAAGTTCGTGCCCAAGCAGAAGAACTGGGTCTTCTCGGAGCCGCAGATCGCGACCATCGAGACGATGGCGCTCGTGGCGATCCAGCGCTACCACCTCTACGCGCTGAAGGCGGTCTAGCGCCTACTTGGCCCGGGCCGTCACCGTGGTGCTCGGCCCGGGTCCAGCGTCGTTGATGGAGACGATCGTCACCTGCACCTTCGTGCGGGCACGTGCCTTGATGACCACACGGAACGCGTCGGAATACTTCCACACACCGTCGCCCGAGTGATACCAGTAGGCGACCTCGGCGCCGCCGTCATCGGTGACAGGCCCCCACGTGACCACGACCGACCCCTTGGCGCCGACGGCCTTGGCCCTGGTCACCTTGGAGGGAGCCGTGATGTCCCACCAGACGCGGGTGGGATCGGTGCAATCGAAGAGCACCGCGCAGAACTGGGGAGTCCCCGTTACCTCGATGCCGGCCTGCGACATGACCCCCAGGACGCGTCCGCGGTTGTCCATGACTGGTGCGCCGCCATAGGCAGCGTCGATGGCCTGGTCGAGGGTGAAGGTGTCATCGCCGACGGTCGCGACCCGCCGCTGGAGTAGGTCGAGAGGTTGTGCGCTTGCTCCACGCGCGCCCACGGCGAGCCATTGGCCCACCCTCGGAGACGGCACGAAGTCCCAGTCGGCGTAGTAGCGCTCCCCGGTGAGCAAGACCAATCCCGCGGCGGCCGCGGAGTTCCAGCCCTTTGCTTCGAAGGTGTCGTCGCCCTGCTGCACGGTGGGCGCCGCGGTCAAGCACGCCCGCGCGACCGACGGCGTTGTGACGAGAACGGTGTCCCAATCCCCGACGGTGTCGTTGAATGCATCGGCGGACCAGCCGGTGGCGGTGAGACCACCGCAGGTGACCGTATAGAGAATCTGCGGCAGGCCTTCGCGCAACAGCGCCAGTTCACTGGCAGAAGGCGGCACGAACGGGCTCCAGCCCGCAGTGCGGGGGGTCATGGCCTGAGCTGGAAGGGCCGTCGCGACCACTGCGGCCGACACCAACCCGATGACCAAAGGCCGCTTCATGTGCCGAGCGTATGCCGTGCAGTGTCGCGAAGGCGGTCGAGGACGGCGAGGGTCCAGGCGAGGACCTCGGCCTCCTCCTGCAGCGCGGCATACCGCGCCACCTGGCCGACGTGGGAGCCCTCACCCAACTCGACCTTGAAGGTGACACTGCCGCGATCGGTGATGTTGGGCCGATGGCCGTGCTGGGGATCGGAGTGCCGAAGTGCGGCTACCCACTTGGCCGGCTCATGCACGAGCACGCGCGGGTCGTGCACGGCACCGGTGACGAGGAGCGCGGGGCGGAGTTCGGGCGCGGGAAGGTTGGAGTAGGGCGTGTAGGACTCCATGTAGTCGCGCTGCTCCGGGATCGCGGGGTTGCCCCACTCCTCCCATTCGGTGATGGTCAGCGGGATCTCGGTGTCGAGCATCGAGTTGACGCAGTCGACGAACGGCACCTCGGCGATGACACCGGCCCAGCGCTGCGGCGCCATGAAGTAGACCGCGCCCTGCAGGAGGCCGCCAGCCGACAGGCCGCGACTGACGATGCGCTTGCCGTCGACGATTCCGTCGGCCAGGTGGTCGGCTGTGGCAATGAAGTCGGTGAAGGTGTTGCGCTTGGCCATCAGGTGTCCGTCGATCCACTGCCGTCGGCTCACCTCGCCCCCGCCGCGGATGTGGGCCTTGGCGAAGACCACGCCCCGATCGAGCAGTGGCAGCAGGCTCGCATCGAAGCACGGATCGTCCACCGACTCGTAAGAGCCGTAGCCGTAGAGCAAGCACGGCGCCGTGCCATCGAGCGGAGTGTCGCGGCGCCGCGTGACGACGACGGGGATGCGCCAGCCGTCGGTTGCCGTCGCTTGCACGACCTCGCTGACGTAGGCACTCGGATCGTGATTCGGCACGTCGCGCCGATGGCGCAACGTGCGCTCGCCCGTGCGCAGGTCGACGTCCCACCACGCGGTGGGCGTCGTGAATGACTCGGTCACTACCGTGACGAAAGGCGCCCGACTGTCCTCGTTATGCCCGAGGCGCAGGCTGCCACCGGGCTCATCGGGGGTGATCTCGAACCTGAGGGTGCCATCAGGCTCGAGCACTCGGATGCGGCACCCGCCGTCGACGCGCTGCTCGGTGACCAGGCAGTCGGTGAAGGCGAGCACGTCGTGGACGCGCTCCCCCGGGTTGGCGATGCGGAAGCCGTCATCGCCGACGATGGCGAACTCCTCGTCGTCGGCGTTCGTGATCGCGAGCCAGCGGTCGCGCTCGCCGTCGTGCTCGACGCGGTATTCCACACCGGGCGTACGCCCGCGCAGTGACGCGGGGACAGCCGCCGGGTCGTCGGCGGGGATGACCCACACCTCCGTCGTATTGCGCGACTGCGCGGTTATGACGATGTGGGCACCACTGCGACTGCGCTCGATCACGAGCTCGAAGCGCTGATCGGGCTCAGCGAGCACAAGGTGGCGATCGCCGGTCGTGACATCGATGCGCCAGACCTCGCACGGGCGGTTGAGGTGATCGGGCACGGTGTAGAGGAACCAGCGACTGTCAGCCGACCATGCGCCGGTGTAGTAGGTCTGCTCCACCTTGATCGGCAGGTCATCGCCCGTCGCCGCGTCGCGGAAGCGCAGGGCGTAGACCTCCGCGCCGGTCAGGTCGACCGAGTAGGCCAGAAGCGCATCGTCGGGGCTCGGCTCGATGACGCCGGCCGCGGCGTAGGACGATCCGAACCCCGCCATGTCGAGCAGGGTCTGCTCGCGACCGCCGCCGCTGCGTCGCATTTCGGGCAACTCCCGGCCGGGGGGTGTGAAACTGTAGTAGGCATAGGCTCCGTGGGCCCAGCTGACCGAGCGTTCAGCGTTGGGGGTGCGCGCGCGCAACTCCGCCACGATGCTCGCCGCGGCCGGGGCCACGGTGGCAGTGCGGTCGTCGAAGTAGGCGCGCTCCGCCGCGAGATAGTCGGTCGCCTCGGGCGATGGGTGACGGAGCCAGGCGTAGGGGTCAGCGTCGTCATCGCGACGGGCGAGGGGCGGCTGCACGGACCGACACTAACGAGGGAGTGAACATGATCCGCAGGCTTATCGTCGGAATCACTGCCGGGGCGATCGCCCTGGCCCCCGCGGCCGTCGCGCCATCGGCCCAGGCTGCCGACCCGGTGGTCTTCACCGTCGGCATGCTCAGCGACGTCGACTCCCTCAATCCCTTCACCGGCATCCTCGCGGAGTCCTACGAGATGTATCAACTGCAGTACTCCACCTTGATGCAGCCCAGCAACGCCGACTTCACGCCCGCACCGGGCCTGGCGGAATCGTGGGAGGAGTCGGCCGACGGCAAGACCTGGACCTACACTCTGCGCCCCGACCTCGTGTGGTCCGACGGCACGCCGCTGACCGCCAACGACGTCGTCTACACCTTCAACCGCATCCTGGATGGCCGATACGAGAAGACCAACTACGGCAACTACCTGCGCAATGTCACCGGCGTCTCGGCCACCGACGACCGCACCGTCGTCGTGACCGTCAAGGCACCGTCGCCGATCATGGAGCGACTGGCCGTCTACATCCTCCCCGAGCACGTCTGGAGCGCGATCGACGGCAAGGCGGTGAAGTCGTTCGCCAATGAGCCCGGCGAGGGCGAGACACTCGTCGGCTCCGGGCCGTTCCTCGTGACCGAGCGCCAGGCGGGGCAGTTCATCCGCCTAGTGGCCAACGACACCTACTACGGCGGTCGGCCCAAGGTCGACGAGTTGATCTTCCGCATCTACAACAACCCCGATGCGCTCGCGCAGGCGCTGAAGAAGGGCGAGGTCGACTTCGCCGAGGGCCTCACCGCCGATGTCTTCTCCACGCTCGAGGGCGTCGAAGGCATCACGACGTATGCCGGTGCCTATTCAGGCTTCAACGAGCTCGCCTTCAACATGGGTGCCGCGCTCTCCGACGGCACGCCAATCGGCGACGGCAACCCGCACATCCAGGACCTCGCCGTGCGCCAGGCGATCTCGCACGCGATCGACCGCCAGCAGCTGGTCGACGCCGTGCTCGACGGCTACGGCACTCCGGGATCGACGATCATCCCGCCGCTCTACACGACCCTGCACGTCGATCCCGCGACGCAGCCCTACGACCCTGCGCTCGCCAATCAGATCCTCGACGAGGCCGGCTACGCCATGGGCCCCGACGGCATCCGCATCGGGCCGGATGGCGTGCCGATGAGCTACCGCTACTTCGTGCGCAGCGACTCTGATACCTCGGTGAAGTCCGGGGAGTACATCAAGTCGTATCTGGCCGAGATCGGCATCGAGGCCAACATCAAGCCGGTCACCGATGACGCGCTCTACGAGATCATCGGCCGCGGCGAGTTCGACATGTTCGAATGGGGCTGGGTGGTCGAGCCGGATCCGGACTACCAGCTCTCGACATTCACCTGTGCCAAGCGCTCCTACAAGGACGGCGACACGATCTACGCTGACCTGTCAGACTCGTTCTTCTGCGATCCGGAGTACGACGCGCTCTATGCCGCGCAGTCCGAGGAGACCGACCAGGCCGCGCGCGCTGAGATCGTCAAGCAGATGCAGCAGATCATCTACGACAACGTGGCCTACGTCATCACCTTCTACTACGACAACCTCGAGGCCTACCGCTCGGATCGCTTCACCGGATTCCTCGGGCAGCCGGAGGGCAGCGGGTCGCTGCTCTTCCAGTACGGCACGTATTCCTACGCCAATGTCGCTCCCGTGGGCGCCGACTCCGCGGACACGGGTGGCTCGGATGGTGCATCGGCGTCTCCAGGGGCCACGGATCAGGGCAGCGCGGGCGGCGAGACGGAGCCGGCGTCGTCGGGTGGCTCCAGCACCGGGCTCGTCATCTCACTGGTGGTCGCCGCGCTCGTGATCGTCGTCCTCGTCCTTGTGCTCGTGCGCAGTCGGCGCTCAGCCTCAGTGGACAGCCGGGAGTGAGCCTTCTCCAGGACGCCGCGGTCGGCGAGCCCGATCCGATCCGTGCGCCCCGGGTCTCCGGGTCGGTCCTGCGCACCGTCGGCGGCAAAGTGCTGCGCGCCTTCATCACGCTCGCCTTCGTCGTGGTCTTCAACTTCTTCCTCTTCCGCCTGCTGCCTGGCGACCCGATCGGCCTCTACACGCGCGGTCGCAACCAGGACGCCGAGCAACTGGCCGAGCTGCGCCGCGCGCTCGACAAGCCGATCCTTGAGCAGTTCCTGACCTACGTGCGCAATCCCTTCGACCCAGGCATCGACTCCACGCGCTTCTCGCGGCCCGTGTGGGAGATGATCGGGGAGCGTGTGTGGCCGACGCTACTGCTGCTCGGCACGGCGATCGTGCTGGCCTCCATCATCGGCATCTGGATCGGCATCCGCGCCGGATGGAAGCCCGGCAGCCGCTTCGACAAGACCTCCACCGGCACCACGCTCACGCTCTACTCCATGCCTGAGTTCTGGCTCGGCATGATGCTCCTCATCGTCTTCTCGGTGGGGGCATTCGGGATACCGGGGCTGTTCCCCGTGGGCGGCATCGTCACGCCGGGGGTCGACACGTCCACGCCGCTGGGGTGGCTCAACGTGCTGTGGCACATGGTCCTGCCGTGTACGACCCTGACACTGATCTACCTCGCCGACTACTCGCTGGTGATGCGCGCATCGCTGATCGACGAACGCAAGCAGGAATACCTGGCGCTCGCGCGTGCCAAGGGGTTGCGCGATGTGATGGTGCGGCAGAAGCACGCGGTGCCCAATGCCCTGCTGCCGACGATCACGCTGATCTTCCTGTCGCTGGGCTTCGTCGTGACCGGCGCGATCACGGTCGAGACGGTGTTTTCGTGGCCGGGGCTGGGGCTGCTGACCTATGAGGCGTTGCGTGGGCCGGATATCCCGCTGCTGCAGGCCACCTTCCTGCTCTTCTCCATCGCGGTGATCGTCGCCAACCTCCTCGCCGAGCTGCTCTACGCCATCATCGATCCCAGGGTGCGCTCATGAGTCGGGTGCGCACATGAGTCGGGTGCGCTCATGAGTCGGGTGCGCACATGAGCAGCGTCGCGACGCAGCGTCGCAAGGCAGCGTTCGGTCGCTTCTGGACGACGTACCGGCACGACCGCGCGGGCATGGCCGGCCTGATCATCCTGGTCTTCTTCGTGCTGGTCGCGATCCTCGCGCCGATCCTCATCCCCGACGATGCACTCGACGTGACCAAGGCCGACGGCGAGCGCTTCGACGGACCGTCACTGGCCTATCCGCTCGGCACCGACGACTCCGGGCGATCGCTGATCCTGCTCCTCGCCTACGGCACGCGTATCTCGCTAACGGTGGGCATCGCGGCGACGCTGGTCGCGATGATCATCGGCACGGCGGTGGGCATCATGGCCGGGCACTTCCGCGGGCCGGGCAGCCACGTGCTGGTGGGCGCGACCGACTGGTTCCTGGTGATCCCATTCCTGCCGCTGGCCATCGTGCTCGCGACCGTGCTGGGGCCGAGCACGCTCAACCTCATCATCGTCATCGGCATCACGTCGTGGGCGGGCACGGCACGGTTGATCCGCGCGCAGACACTGTCGATCGAGGAGCGCCCCTACATCGAGCGGTCCAAGGCACTCGGCGCGGGAAACTGGCACCAGATGACGCGGCACGTGCTGCCCAACGTCCTACCGCTCGTCCTCGCTAACACCACGCTGACCGTAGCCATCGTCATCCTGTCGGAGACGACGCTGTCGTTCCTGGGCCTGGGCGATCCGCTCGCGCCGTCGTGGGGTGCCCTCCTGGACCGCGCGTTCTCATCCGGCGCGGTCAGCCGTGGCGCGTGGTGGTTCGTGCTGCCGCCCGGCATCTGCGTGGTGCTGGTCGTGCTGGCCTTTACGCTGGTGGGCCGGGCGTTAGAGAGGATTCTGGATCCGAGAGGAGCGACGGCATGAGCCTGCTGGAGTTCCGCGACGTCACGGTTGATTACGCGTCAGCCGAGGGGCCGATCCCGGCCGTACGCGGGGTGACGCTGTTGGTCGAGCGAGGCGAGGTGCTCGGCATCGCGGGTGAGTCGGGGTGCGGCAAGTCGACGCTCGCAGCCACAGTTTTGCGTTTGCTTCCAGAGAACGCTGCGATCGGCGGCGAGATGCTGCTCGACGACGTCGACGTGCTGACCATGAAGTGGGGCAAGCTGCGCTCAGTGCGGTGGGCCGAGGCGGCGATCGTCTTCCAGGGGGCGCTGCACGCACTCAACCCGGTGCAGTCGATCGGCGACCAGATTGCCGAGCCGATCCGCCTGCACAAGACGGCCAAGGACGTCGATGCGCGCGTCGCCCAGCTGCTGATGCAGGTCGGCCTGCCGGCATCCCGCGCGAAGTCGTATCCGCATCAACTGTCTGGCGGGCAACGCCAGCGCGTGATGATCGCCATGGCCTTGGCGTGCTCCCCCGATCTCATCGTGGCCGATGAGCCCACGACGGCTCTCGACGTGATGGTGCAGGCACAGGTGCTCGACCTGCTCACCGGTCTCGTGCGCGACCTCGGCATGGGCATGGTGCTCATCTCGCACGACCTCGGCGTGCTTGGCACGACGTGCGACCGCATCGCGGTGATGTATGCCGGGCAGGTGGTGGAGACAGGCGCGGCACTGGAGATCTTCGACCACCCGAAACACCCCTACACGAAGGCGCTGGCGGGAGCGTTCCCGCGCGTGGGCGATCCGGCAGCTCGGTATGCGCCTGTCGGTCTGCCCGGCGATCCGCCGTATCCGGGCGACATCCCCGCGGGCTGCGCGTTCCATCCGCGCTGCCCGATTGCGGTGGATGAGTGCACGAGCGCGTCGGTGGCTTTGGTCGACGGCGTGCGGTGTATCCGGGTGGGCGCATGATCCTGTCGACACGCGACCTCACGGTGGCCTTCGGCCCAGTGCGGGCGGTCGATGGTGTCGACCTCGACCTCGGTGCCGGCGAGATCCTCGCGCTGGTGGGCGAGTCGGGATGCGGCAAAACCACGCTGGCGCGCACGCTGCTGGGCTTGGAGAAGCCGACCGCGGGCACGGTGTCCTTCGAGGGTCGGCCGCTGGACTATAAGAGGCTCAAGGGCTATCGGCGGCAGGTGCAGCTGGTGCTGCAAGATCCGCTGGGCGCGCTCAATCCGCGCCACACCGTCTACGACGCGGTGGCCGAGGGGTTGCGCATACACCGCGTGCCCGGCGACGAGCAGGAGCTGGTGGCCCAGGCGCTGTCGCGCGCGGGATTGCGGCCGCCGGAGAGATTCTTCCTGCGGTATCCGCATGAGCTGTCGGGCGGGCAGCGCCAGCGCGTGGTGATCGCGGGGGCCCTGGTGCTCGAGCCGCGCGTACTCATCGCGGACGAGCCGGTGTCGAGCCTGGATGCATCGGTGCGCGGGGAGATCCTCAGCCTGCTGCTGCGGCTGCGTGATGAGCTGAGCCTGACGGTGCTCGTCGTGACGCACGACCTGGGGCTCGCGTGGAACATCGCCGACCGCGTCGCGGTCATGTATCTCGGGCGCATCGTGGAGTGCGGGCCGGCCGCCGACGTGCTGCAGTCGCCCGAACACCCCTACACGCAGGCGTTGCTGTCGGTGGTGCCCGACGTGGGTCACACCGAGCAGATCGTACTGAGCGGCGAGCCGCCGGATCCGGCGCGGATCCCGTCAGGCTGCCGCTTCCATCCCAGGTGCCCGGTAGTGATGGCGGAGTGCGCGACCACGATGCTTGCGGTGCTATCACCGGATGCGGGTCATCACGTGGCGTGCCTGCGTCACCGATAGACATTGACTCGCTGGCTGGTGCGTCAGACGCCGACCACCCCGGCACTGTGCTACGACACCAGCCCGTCGCAGGGCCACATCGTGGGATTAACACCCTCGGGCGCGAAGTGGCTGCCGGCCATCAAAGTCCCGGGGAGTCGGCGGCCGGAGATTCGTCGGCGCCGTGGCTGGATAGAGAGCTCGGTGACGACCTGCTTGCCTTGGGCGAGGAAATTGCCGCAGTCCGATCGCAGTGCTGCCCGCAGGGAGGAAACCCTCGGTATCGGAGCACGCCTCAGGAGGCGTCGTGAACGGCGAACGCGCCAACCCGCTACCCTAGGCCTTTCGCCTGACCTTGAGGAAGTTTTCACATGGAGTCCTACCGCGTTGTCGTCATAGGCGGAGGCATCACCGGCACCAGCGTCCTGTACCACCTAGCAGCGAAGGGGTGGAGCGACATTGCCCTCGTCGAACGCACGGAGCTGACGGCGGGCTCGAGCTGGCATGCGGCGGGTGGGTTCCACGCCATCAACAACGATCCGGTCGTCGCCGCACTTCAGAGCTACACCATCGAGATGTACCCAAAGGTGGCCGCTGAGAGCGGCGTCGACATCGGCTTGAAGCTCTCGGGTGGCATCGAGCTCGCGTGTACGCCGGAGCGCATGCGCTGGCTCCAGGCTGAGGTCGCGTGGCACCAGATGATGGGCCACGAGGGAGCGCGCCTGATGGGCGTCGACGAGATCGTCGACCTGGTCCCCATCGTCAATCCCGATGGACTGGTCGGCGGCCTCTTCGATCCAGATGAAGGCAATCTCGACCCCAACGGTGCCGTCTACGCCTACGCCAGCGCCGCACGCAACCGCGGCGCAACGATCATCACGCACAATCGCGTGCTCAGCATGAAGCGCACCCGCGATGGCTGGCAGCTCCAGACCGAGAAGGGGCCCATTCGCGCCGAGCACGTCGTCAACGCCGCTGGCATGTGGGGGCGCAAGGTCGGCCAGATGGTCGGCATCGATCACCCGGTGACGCCGATCCTGCACCACTACCTGGTCACCGAAGACGTGCCGGAGATCATGGCCATCGACTGGGCGATGCCCGCGGTCACCGATCTCGAGGGCTGGACCTACCTGCAGCGCGAGCAGAACGGCGCAGTGCTCGGCGTCTACGAGGCCAACCCCAACCACTGGCATCCCGAGGGCGCGCCGTGGGACTTCGGCGCGACGCTGCTGCCTCCCGACATTGATCGCATTGCCGACGAGCTCACCATCGGCTTCGCGCGCTTTCCCGCGCTTGAGGCCGCGGGCATCAAGAGATGGGTCCACGGCGCGTTCGCCATCACCCCCGATGGCAATCCGCTCGTGGGGCCGGTGCGCGGGCTGCCCGGCTACTGGGCGGCCGCGGGCGTTATGGCCGGCTACTCCCAGGGAGCCGCCGTTGGCCTGGCCATCTCCAACTGGATCGTCGACGGCGACCCCGGTGACGACGTCTACGCCATGGACGTCACGCGCTTCGGCGACTGGGCGGCTGACGACTCCTACCTGCTCCCGACGACCCACCAGTTCTACGCGCGACGCTTCCTCACGACCTACCCGCATGAGCAACTGCCCGCCGGCCGACCCTTGCACACCACGCCCGCCTACGACGACCTCAAGGCGGCGGGCGCGCAGTTCGGCGTCACCTGGGGCCTGGAGGTGCCGCAGTTCTTCGCGCCCGTCGACTTCGTGCATGAGCCGTCGCTGCAGCGCGACAACGCCTTGCCCTACATCGCCGCCGAGGTCGAGGCCGTGCGCACCGACGTCGGCGCCTACGAGACGGGCGTGTACTCGCGCTACGAGGTGACCGGACCCCACGCGCAGGTGTGGCTGGATCGACTGCTCGCCGGGCGGATTCCCGCGGTGGGTCGCATGGGGCTGACACCCATGCTGCACCCCAAGGGCACGCTCATGGGCGACCTGTCGGTGACTCGCATCGCCGATGACCGATTCTGGGTCATCGGCTCGTACTACCTGCAGGAATGGCACATGCGCTGGTTCACCGAGCACATGGTCGACGGCGTGGAGATCGACAACCTGTCGGGCAGGTGGCTCGGCTTCGCTCTGTCCGGGCCGCGATCGCGCGAGATTGCCGAGGCCGTCATCGGGGAGCCTCTCGAGGGCTTCCGCTTCATGGACGCCCGATTTTTCGGCGACGTCCTGGTCGCTCGCATGTCGCTGGCCGGCGAACTCGGCTACGAACTCACCGTCCCTGCCGAGCAGCAGGCGACACTGTGGCGCCGGCTCGCCGATCTCGGTGTCACGCCCGTGGGTGACCGTGCGATCGACTCGCTGCGCATCGAGAAAGGGTTCGGTATCTGGTCGACCGAGTTCACCCAGGCCTACACGCCGGGCGAGACCGGGCTCGACCGCTTCATCGACTGGGAGAAGGACTTCGTGGGCAAGGAGGCGGCGCTCGCCGAACGCGCCGCCGGCCCCAAACGGCGAATGGTCACCCTCGACCTGGGCGACTGCGACGCGGATGCCGTGGGCGATGAGCCCGTGTGGGTCGGCGATCGCGTCGTCGGCGTGACGACCTCGGGTGCCTACGGCCACCATGTGCAATCGAGCCTAGCGCTGGCGTTGGTCGATGTCGACGTGTCAGGCGCAGTCGAGGTGTCGGTCATCGGTGAACGCCGCCCCGCCACTGTGCTTACTGAGCCGGCGTACGACCCCAGCGGCTCGCGCATGCGCTAGAGGTAGCGCTTCACCAGATCTCTGATGTAGGGGTTGAGGATGTCCTGGGTGTGCCCGTATATCGAGCAGTGCCCCATGCCCTCGAACATGTGCAGTTGCGCACCGGGCACGAGCGCGGCGACCTCTTCGTTGTCCTGAGGCACTGCCTGGACATCCTGGTCGAAGGCGATCACGTGCATCGGCACACGCACGTGGGGCAACTGCTCACGCTGATCGAAGAGCACACACGGAAGCCACTGGGCGATGAGCGACTCCTCCGCAGTGTCTGTCTCGTAGTACTCCAGCAACTCATCGCGGAGCTTGGGCCACAGCACGGGATCACCGAGCACACGGGCCGGGTAGTACATGGCCGCGTAGTGCGTGACGGCCATCATGCCATCGAGACGATTGCCCGCGCGCCGCCACTCGATCTCCGCCATCTGGTAGTCCCAGGTCCAGCCGCGACTGACCGCACCCGTGCCCATCGGGATGCACACGGCCAGGAGATCAGGACGGTCGATGGCCACCTGCTGCACGATCCCGCCACCGAAGGACAGCCCGACCAGGGCCACCGGTGGCGAGCACACCGCCTCGATCAAGTCGATGACGTCGACGGCGAAGTCGGTGATATCCCACGGTTGGGGCTGATCGGTGGTCGTACCGCCCACGCCTCGGCAGTCGAACGTCGTATTGCGAAATCCGTCGCGGAAGTAGGGCACCTGGTAGGCGTCCCACGAATCTATCGTGCCACCGGCACCCGACACCCATACGATGTCGGGTCCCTCGCCCTCTTGCTTGTAGTGGATGCGAGCGAGGCGGCCATCAACGTGGCTCATTCGCGCGAATCCACACCCGCCGATCGCCGGTTGCGCACCACCAGCAGGACGAGCACCGCGATGACGAGCACCGCGACGAGCAAGCCGACGATGAGGCCGGTGCTCACCCCGCCAGAACTCGTCTCGGTCGTCGGAGTCGACGGCGCGGCCGCCTCACCGCTGGCACTCGGTGACGCTGAAGCATCGGGCGCTGCGGACTCACCGCTAACCGGCTCGACATTGAAGAACGACCAGGTACCCCACTGGAAGACGAGGGTTCCGCCGTCAGCTGGCTGCGGGACCCATCCGGTGAAGCGATCATTACGGTACGCCTGCAGACCATTGGCGTAATAGGTAATCAGGTAGGGCGCATCGTCGTAGAGCATCTGCTGCATTTGCTGGACGATCGCCTGCCGCTTGGCGAAGTCAGTCTCCTGCGCCTGCTCATCGAAGAGCTTGTCGTATTCGGGGTTGCAATAGAACGAGTCCGACAGGTTAGCGTAGATCGTGCCGTCCTCTTCGTAGGAGCGAGACAAGCAGGTGAAGGTGGAGAGCATGTAGTTGGGATCGGGCTCCACGCCCCAGCCCCACTCGAACATGTCAAAGTTGCCCTGGCCGACGACCTCGTAGAGCGCATCCTCCGACACGCCCTCAAGGCTTATCTCGACACCGACATCACTGAAGTAGGACTGCGCGAACTCCGCGGACTTCTGCGAATAGGGATCGTCGCTGCGGTAGGTGAGGCGGAAGCTCAGGCGATTGCCCTGCGCGTCCGCGCGTACTCCGTCTGATCCGACCGGATACCCGGCAGCATCGAGCAATTCGCTGGCTTTCGCTGGGTCGTAGGTGTAGAGGTTCGAAGGATTCAAATGCCACTGCGTGTAGAGGGGCGGGATGATCGTCGTGCCGGGCTGGCCCTGACCGCCGAGCACCTTGTCGACGATGGCCTGTCGGTCAACCGCCCAGTTCAGCGCCTGCCGCAATGCCTTGTCCTTCAACAGCGGATTGCCGTCACCGATCGGCGTGCCGTTGTCGAGCGCGGCACCCATGTTGAAAGCGATCTCACTGTAGCTCGCCGGCTGCGCGGAAACGGTGGTGATCTCGGGGATGCCCTGCAATGATTCGTAGACGCCCAGGTCAAGGCCCACAGCGAAGTCGATCTCGCCCGTCTTCAGCGCCTGGCCGAGGGCATCAGGGTTGTTGTAAACCTTGAAGATGACCTCGTCGACCGGGCGCTCGCCACCCCACCAGTTGGGATTGACCTGCAGGCGGGTGAACTGGCCGGGCTGCCGCTCGACCATGACGAAGGGGCCGGAGCCAACCGTCGGGGAGTCCGGCGTACCGACGTTTTCGTACTTGCGTACCTCCTTGCCGTCGATGCCCTCCCAGATGTGCTTGGGGAGGATGAAGACGAAGAGGTGGTCCATGACCGGGCTTGGGCGCGATACCTCAATGCGCACTGTCACGTCGTCCAGGGCCTCAGCGCGCACCATGCTCTCGGTATAAGAGCCGAAGTTGGTCTTCTCGTACTTGCCGTCGATGATGCGATTGAAGGTGTAGGCGACATCCTCAGCGGTGAGCGGGGTGCCATCGCTCCACTTCATGCCTGGTCGCAGCGTGTAGGTCCAGAACTTCTGGTCGGGGGATTCCTCCCACGACTCCGCCAGGCCCGGCACGATGCCGAAGTCCTCCGACGCGTACTGCGTGAGCGTCGGGTACTGCAGCGTCGAAACCTCATAGGAGAGGGATGACAAGCCCGTGAAGGGGTTGGCCGAGTCGATGTCCTCGCCGACGCCGATGGTGAGCACGACCGGCTCCTCGGCCTGGGCCGGCGTGGCGAGGGCTGTGGCACCGAACGCGATGAACATGGCGGCGGCAGTGGCGAGGAAACGGCGCATGGGGGACTCCTCGATCTGGGTTCGATGCTTCATATCACAATTGGAGACGTGGAAACAGCCAATGGCGAATGTCAAGGGAGTCGTCCTCCATGGGCGCGTACCAGCCGCCCTGGAAGTAGCGCGATGACATGCCGCGCTGCACTGACTCGCAGATGGCCCAGTCCTGGCGATTGACCAGGTCCCACAGGTCGCCGGCGTCAGAAGGGTCGAATGTGTCCTTGACGGTCTCGACCGGATGGAAGAGCAGGTCGCACACGACGTGAGTGCGGTCGATCGCTTGCGGGCTGAGGGTGTAGGCCGCGACGTGCTCGGCGGACAGGCTGAGCAAGAGGTTGGGGTAGACGAGTTCACCCTTGTGCTTGACGCGCTCGTGCTCGTCGAGGTTAGGGAAGGGTGCGCGCTCAGTGGTGCCACTCATAGTGAACGTCCAGGCCCCCTCACGGTGCGGGACGCCGTCTTCCCAGGGAATGTCCTTGCCACCGCTGGCAAAGGCGGGCACGAGGCGACTGAGCTCGGGGTGCACGGGCCCGCAGTGATAGCACTCGTTGTAGTTCTCGGCAATAACCTTCCAGTTCGCCTGCACGTCGTACTCGAAACGCAGTCCAAGGCGCAAGTCCGCGAGCGGGTAGCGCCTGATGCGCTCGGGGATGGGGCCGAGTTGGTCGAGCAGTGTGGTGCGAGGGGACTCGGCCACCCATAGGAAGCCGCCCCAGGTGTCGGCGGCGAGCGTGGTGAGGGCGAAGTCAGCGGGGTCGATTCCGTCGACATGCGGTGCGTGCATGAGCGAGCCGTCAAGGGCGTACGTCCACGAGTGATACGGGCAGCGGATCGCCCTGGCACCGCACGGGGGCGAATCCGTGGGCATCAGTTGGGAGCCACGATGGCGGCAGACGTTGACGAGTGCATGGAGTTGGCCATCATCCGTCACGAGGAGGGACTCGCCATAGAAGTCCACGACGGCGACGCGGCCGCGCTCGGTGAGACCGAGGGCGTGGAGGCGGCCGAGGCATGTCCACTCGTGACGAAGCATATCGCGCTCGCGCTGAAACATCGCCGCGTCGACGTAGTGCTCGCGGGCGAGGGCTGCCTCCACGGGAGTATTCTGCCGTACGTCGCAGCCCACCGTCCATCGGATGGGTGAAGGGTTTGATCTGCCCACGCTGTGGCCTGTCGAAGGTAGTGGACTCAGGGAGCCTGGACGGTCCGACTCATCGAGCGCCGCCGCCCAACCCTGCTGCTGGAATTCCTCGACGAGGTCCGGGAGTGGCTGCGTTCTCGCGACCTGGTCGACGTTCATCAAGTTCGCTAGGCCCGCGGAAAGGTCTGCTGCCAAGAGCGCTCGCGGATGACGGTACTGCCGTCCTTCACGGTCAGGTTGATGCTGATTTCGTAGGTGTTGCCCGATGTGGTGAGGTCCATGATCGAATGCACGGTGGAGGTCACCTCCGGGAACGAAAGGACGAACTCGACATCGGAGTGGGCGTGCTGGCCGAAGGTCCGCTCGTCGACACTCACCCAGCCGTCGTAGCGCTCGCTGGCGAAGCCGAAGGGCGTCTCGTAGTGGGACTTCGAGCCGACGACACAGCGCGTAACGCGGCGAGCGACATCGCGCTCGACGCGCCAAGTGATGCCGTCGACGTCCTCGCTGGATTCCGGATTGCCGATGGCGAAGTCGGGGACGGGTGCGCTCATGTCGGGCTGGTAGATCGGCAACGTGAGGGTCGCATCACGCAGCGTCAGGAATCCGGGGCCGCCGGGTGCGACGACATTGGGCCAGTCCGCGCCGGCGACGCTCACCCGCAGGGTGCGGCTGGGCAGCCAGCGGTACGCAGTGGCCTCGAGCTCCACCTCTACGTCACCATCGGGCCCGATGAGGAGCGTGCCGCGGGAGACGAGGGTCGACGTACCGTCCTGATCAACATCACACACGCGCACCGCGAGGATCGGGTGCGGGCACGTGGCGGTGACGTGCGCGCGCAGGTGGGCGTGGCCGGCGATCTCGATCGGCTCGGCGACGGGGAAGTCCCAGGTCATCGACTTCGCGTCGTCGACGCGCTGGTCGCCGGACTGGCCGTAGGGCAGGTGGCCGGCGCACGAGATCCAGGCGTCCATGCCGACATCGGGGCGCACGGCGTAGGGCGGGCGGTCGGCGAGAGTGAGGGTCTGCGTCGATAAGCGCGGCGAAGGCCACGTGTCAGCGCGCCACTCCCCTGGAACGATGTCGAGCACGGGATCGGGGGCGTGGGAGTAGCGGCAGTACCAGGCATGCGGGAGCGACCACTCAGGCAGGGGCGCGGGCGCACCAGGCGGTGCGCCGAGGTGCTCGGCGAAGAAGGCCGCCATCTGCGGCACATGGTCGATACGCGGGCCGGGCGCGCTCGACGTAGGTGCGGCGTGCGACCAGGGGCCGGCGAGCAGGCGTGTGGGGGCGCTGAGTTGCTCGATCGT
>VGBL01000031.1 GCA_016870515.1 Actinomycetota bacterium
CTGCTCTACATGCCCGAGCACGCGACGTACTACGCACCCAAGGGTGATGGCTCCGACATCGGCATCCTCGACCTCATCGCGTTTGTGCTCGGCACATGCTCGACGGTCGCCGAGGCCAAGGCCGCGGCACTGACCGTCAATGTCGTGAACGTCGAGCCCAAGCAGGTGCCCGTGCCACTCCCGCTGCACCTCGTCATCCACGACAAGGATTCGTGCGCTGTCGTGGAGTTCCACCCCGAGGGGCCGCGGGCCACGGACAATCCCGTGCAAGTGGCGACGAATTCTCCGTACATCGAGTGGCACCTCACGAACGTCTGCAACTACCTCAGCCTCAGCCCGGACAACCCGGCCGCCATCACGATCGGCGGCACGAAGTTCGCTCCCTTCGCTCAGGGACAGGGCTTCCGCGGCATTCCCGGTGATGGCACCTCGCCCTCGCGCTTCATCCGCGTGCTCACGGACGTGCGTTTTGCACCCGCACCGACCAACCAGGCGGATGCTGAGCTCCAGACGATCCGCGTGCTTCACGGCTTTGACATCTCGACCGGCAGCATCATGGAGCCGGCGATGGGCGGAGGCCTCACGCAGGAACTCACCATCTGGTCGACGGTGTCCAACCTCACGGGCAATCGCTACCTCTACAACACCTACGACGATCCCCAGTGGTTCGTCATCGATCTCGCGACGACTGACTTCACTTCTTCACGCTCGGTGGCCTTCACGCACTCGGGCGGCCCCGTGCCGCTCAGGGTCTGAGTCCCTGGCCGTCCGAGCCCACCACGATCCGGAGAGGCCTCCATGGCGAACGTCATCCTCAAGGCGTCATCGATCATCACGATGGACCCGACGAATCCCCGTGCGGAAGCCGTCGCCTTCGACGACGCGACGGGCAAGATCCTCGCCGTGGGCACGGTCGCGCAGTGCCAGGCGGCATCGCCTGGCACCGCGGTGACCGATCTTGGTACGACGGTCCTCATGCCCGGCTTCATCGAGGCACACAGCCACCCGATGCTCGGCGGGATGATCACGCAGCCCCCGTCGTACTGGATCGCGCCCTACATGGGCTACCCCAACATCAGTGACGTCCACGCCTTGTGGACCAAGGTCAACGCCGAGTTGCCGCCAGACCAGCCCGTCGTCTTCCAGGGACTCGACCGACTGCTTCAGCAGGCGTCGATGCCCACCAACACCGACCTCGACGCGTTCTTCCCCACGCGTCGAGCGGTCGTGCTCGACAACTCCGGGCACATGGCCTACTTCAACTCCGCGGTCATCGCCTTCAACAAGTGGGCTGATGGCAAGCCCCCGCCCAACCCTCCGGGCGCTCACTTCGGCCGCAATCCTGACGGCACGTCCAACGGCATCGCTTACGAGACCGCCGCGCTGCTCGAGGCCGCCTTGCCGACCGTCAAGGACGCCGTGCCGCATCCGCTCGAGTCTGCCGCGAAGTGGTTGCAGTACATGGCCGGATTCGGCATCACGGCGACGTCGGAGATGACCTACTCCACCAACATGCTCAAGGGATACGAGGCGCTCACGACGCGTCCCGACTCACCTGTGCGCATGTCGCTCTATCACATGGCGATCGACTCGGATGCCGGCGTGCAGGTCGATTCCCCGGACCCGGCGATGCTGCGCAAGCAGGGCGTGAAGCTCTGGGCCGATGGCTCGCCGTGGGTCGGATCCATCGCCTCGTCGTTCCCCTACCTGGACACTCCGGCTGTCCAGCATGCCGAGATCCCGCTCGGCCCCGGCGGCACCGCGATGATGAACTACACGCGCGTCGAGCTCGACGCTCTCCTGGCGAAGTACGCCCCCATGGGATGGCAGATGTCCTTCCACGTCAACGGCGACGTAGGCCTGGACATCGTGCTCGATGCCTACGAGGAAGCCCTTGTCAACAACAACCTCATGGGCACCGATCACCGCTGGCGGGTGGAGCACTGCGGTGGATGCCGCGGCGATCAGTTCGAGCGTGCAGTGGCCATGGGCGTCACCATTTCCCTCGGCCCCTTCCAGTACATCTACTGGGGCGACCTGCTCGACGGCACGATGTTCGAGCCTGCCATTGGCTCGCAGTGGATGCGCTGGGGTGACGCCGTGCGCGCGGGCGCGCACCTGTCCTTCCACAACGACGGCCCCGTGAGCCCGCCCATCCCGCTGCTCAATATCCAGACCGCCATCACGCGCACGACCGACACGGGTCAGGTGCATGGCGCCAACCAGATCATCAGCATCGAGGATGCACTCAAGGCCGAGACGATCGGCGCGGCGTACATGCTGCACCGCGACGACGAGATCGGGTCGCTTGCGGTCGGGAAGTACGCCGACCTGGTGGAACTGTCGATGGATCCGTACCTCGCCGAGCCGCTGAAGCTGGCCACGCAGGTGAAGGTGCAGGGCACATGGCGATCGGGCCGCAAAATCGACCTCGACGCCTACATGCAGCAGATCCAGGCGGTCGAGGCCGCGGCCACCCATCCGGTGGACCACGCCGCGCCCATCATCGCCCACAAGTGCTGAGGGGCTCGGCGTCGGTCCCGGCCCCGCGGTTTGCGACCGTTGTTGAGGATTCCTGAGGGCTACAAGTGTCGATAGCGGTCGCAAACCAAGCGGTCCACGGCCGCGGCTGCGAGGCCGGGCGGCCAGGCTGGGAGGCCCTCGTGGAAGGGCGAATATGAGTCGATTTGACTCATATCATCTGAGCCTGCATACTAGAGGTCCGCTCGGATTCGGATCCGGCCCCGCCGGTGAAGGCGCGTTCCTCATGGACGCCCGTGGCCCCGGATTCGACGGAACAGACCTAGCAAGCAACCGGACACAGAAGTAACCGGAAACAACCAGAAAGAGGGAACACCTGATGGCCCGAGCAGTCGGCATCGACCTGGGCACGACCAACTCCGTCGTGTCCGTCCTTGAGGGCGGAGACCCCGTCGTCATCACCAACGCCGAGGGCGCGCGCACGACCCCCTCGGTCGTCGCCTTCGCCAAGAACGGCGAAGTCCTTGTCGGAGAGGTGGCCAAGCGCCAGGCGGTGACCAACGTCGATCGCACGATCAGGTCGGTCAAGCGCCACATGGGCACCAACTGGACCACCGACATCGACGGCAAGGCGTACACCCCGCAGGAGATCAGCGCGCGCGTGCTCATGAAGCTCAAGCGCGACGCCGAGTCCTACCTGGGCGACACCGTCACCGACGCCGTCATCACCGTGCCGGCGTACTTCAACGATTCACAGCGCCAGGCCACCAAGGAGGCCGGCGAGATCGCGGGTCTCAACGTCCTGCGCATCATCAACGAGCCCACCTCTGCCGCCCTGGCCTACGGCCTCGACAAGGGTGACAAGGAGCAGACGATCCTCGTCTTCGACCTCGGTGGCGGCACCTTCGACGTGTCCCTGCTGGAGATCGGCGACGGCGTGGTCGAGGTCAAGGCCACGAGCGGTGACAACAACCTCGGTGGCGATGACTGGGACGACAAGATCGTCGACTGGATGGTCACCAACTTTAAGAACGCCCATGGCGTCGACCTGTCCAAGGACAAAATGGCCATGCAGCGCCTGCGCGAGGCCGCGGAGAAGGCCAAGATTGAGCTGTCGAGCTCGATGCAGACCTCCATCAACCTGCCCTACATCACGGCGAGCGCCGAGGGCCCCCTCCACCTGGAGGAGACGCTCACGCGCGCGCAGTTCGAGCAGATGACGTCGGACCTGCTGGACCGCACCAAGTCCCCGGTCGAGGCGGTCATCAAGGACGCCGGCATCAAGGTCGATGACATCGATCAGGTTGTGCTCGTCGGTGGCTCGACCCGCATGCCCGCGGTTGCCGAGGTCGTCAAGAAGATCACGGGCAAGGACCCCAATAAGGGCGTCAACCCCGATGAGGTCGTGGCGATCGGTGCTGCCCTGCAGGCCGGTGTGCTCAAGGGCGAGGTCAAGGACGTGCTGCTCCTCGACGTCACCCCGCTCTCCCTCGGCATCGAGACCAAGGGTGGTGTGATGACCAAGCTCATCGAGCGCAACACCACGATCCCGACCAAGCGCAGCGAGGTCTTCACGACCGCTGACGACAACCAGCCGAGCGTGCTCATCCAGGTCTACCAGGGTGAGCGTGAGATGGCGGCGTACAACAAGCGCCTGGGCACCTTCGAGCTGACCGGCCTCCCGCCGGCACCCCGCGGTGTTCCGCAGATCGAGGTCACCTTCGACATCGACGCCAACGGCATCGTCCACGTCTCGGCCAAGGACATGGCCACGGGCAAGGAGCAGTCGATGACCATCTCCGGCGGCAGCGCGCTGCCCAAGGAGGAGATCGACCGCATGATGCGCGAGGCCGAGGCCAACGCCGAGGCGGACAAGAAGCTCCGCGAGGAGATCGAGGTCAAGAACACCGCTGAGGCGCTGGTCTATCAGACCGAGAAGTTCCTCGCCGACAACGCCGACAAGATCCCGGCGGACGCGAAGGCCAATGTCGATGAGCCGCTGGATGAGCTCAAGAAGGCCATCGAGGCCAATGACATCCCAGGCATGAAGTCGGCGACCGACAAGGTCGCGCAGGCGAGCCAGACTCTCGGTGCGGCGATGTACACCATGGCGCAGCAGGCCGGTGGGGGCGACGCGACGGCCGATGGCGCGGCTGACATGTCCGAGGACGACGTGGTCGACGCCGAGATCGTCGACGACGAGGCCAATGAGGCGAAGTGAGCGCGGAGCAAGAGCATCCTGAGGAGGGCGTCCGCGTCACCGACCGCAGGCGCATCGATCCGCAGACGTACGAGGTGCGGGAGCAGGCGAGTCCTGCTCCCCCCTCGGACGAGGCGGTGATCGAGGCTGACCTCACGGCCGCTGACACCAAGGTGGCCGAACTCACCGATGACCTGCGCCGGGTGCATGCCGAATACGCCAACTACCGCAAGCGCGTCGAGCGCGATCGCGAGGCCGCTCGCGACGTCACGATCGGCGGCGTACTCACCGAGCTCCTGCCGGTCCTCGACGACATCGAGCGGGCCCGTGAGCACGGTGAGCTCGAGGGCGCCTTTAAGTCGGTGGGTGAGTCACTCGAGGCGACGTGCGCCAAGCTCGGCCTGGAGATGTACGGCGAGGCCAACGAGCCTTTCGATCCCGCAATCCACGAGGCGCTCACCAGCGAGACCCGCGAGGGGCTTGACGGACCGGTCGTGGCATCGGTCTACCAGCGCGGCTACCGGCATGCCGGGCGCGTGCTGCGCCCCGCGCGCGTGGCCGTCGCAGACGCATAGGAAGAGTGAATGAACAAGGACTGGCTGGAGAAGGACTTCTACAAGGTCCTGGGCGTGGACAAGGGCGCGCCAGCCGACGAGATCAAGAAGAAGTACCGCAAGCTCGCGCGTGAACTGCACCCGGACAAGAACCCGGACAACCCGAAGGCCGAGGAGCGCTTCAAGGAGGTCTCCGAGGCGTACGACGTCCTCTCCGATGACAAGAAGCGAGCCGAGTACGACGAGGCGCGCACCCTGTTTGCCAGTGGCGGCGGCTTCGGAGGCGGTCGCTTCGGCGGTGGCGGCGGATACGGCGGCCCCGGCGGCTTCGGTGGTGGCAGGACCTACGACTTCGGCGATGTCTTCGGATCCGACGACGGCGGCCTGGGCGACATCCTCGGCAATATCTTCAGCCGCGGTCGCGGCGGCGGCCGCACTGCGCGTGCTCCGCGCCGCGGCCAGGATGTCGAGAGCGAGATCACCCTTGGCTTTGACGAGGCACTCGACGGCGTCACCGTCCCGCTGCGCCTGGCGAGCGATGCCGCATGCGACAGCTGCCATGGCACCGGCGCACGCGCCGGCACCGTGCCGCGCGTATGCCCCAACTGCGACGGCACCGGCCAGACCTCGCGCAACGCTGGTGGCTTCGCCTTCGCCGAGCCCTGCGGGGCCTGCCACGGGCGCGGCCTCATCGTCGACGACCCGTGCCCGACGTGCAATGGATCGGGGCGCGGCATCAGCACGCGCACCGTGCAGGCGCGCATCCCCGCGGGGGTCAAGGATGGCGCCCGCATCCGCCTGAAGGGCAAGGGTGCCCCGGGCGAGCGTGGCGGCCCCAATGGCGATCTCTACGTCGTCGTGCACGTCACCGCGCACCCGGTCTTCGGGCGCAAGGGCGACAACCTCACCGTCACCGTGCCGGTCACCTTCACCGAGGCCACGCTCGGCGGCCAGGTCGTCGTGCCCACGCCCGGTGGCGGCACGGTCACCTTGAAGATCCCTGCCGGCACCTCCAACGGCCGCACCTTCCGCGTGCGCGGCAAGGGAGTGGCCCGCAAGGACGGCACCAAGGGCGACCTGCTGGCGAGTGTCGACGTGCACGTGCCGACCAACCTCAGCGACGAGGCGCGCGAGGCCCTGCAGAAGTACGCCGAGGCCACGGCCGACGACGATCCACGCAAGTCACTTCTTGCCGACGCCAAGGCGACGTGATGTTCAGCGACGACACCATCCCCGTCTACGCGATCTCGGTCGCGGCGCAGCTCTCCGGGCTCCACCCGCAAACCCTGCGCCAATACGACAAGCTCGGCCTGGTCTCCCCCCAGCGCACCAATGGGCGCAACCGGCTCTACTCCGCGCGTGACATCGCACGCCTCCAGGAGGTTGCCGACCTGTCGGCGGCGGGAGTCAGCCTCGAGGGCATCCGCCGTGTACTCGATCTCCAAGCCGAGGTCGAGCGCCTGCGCGATGAACTCGAGGGCTACGTGGCCGAGAAGCGTTCGACTGCCCTCGTGCTCTGGAATCCCTCGCGCCGCCGCGGCGCGTAAGAGACGTAGAAGGAACCATGGACATCAAGTTCACGACGAAGGCCCAGGACGCCCTAGGCGCCTCCGTGCGCATCGCCGCAGCCCAGGGCAATGCCCAGGTGGAGCCGATCCACATCCTCGACTCGCTCCTGCAGCAGGGCGAGGGCATCGCCTCGGCGCTGCTCGAATCCGTCGGCGTGGATCGTGCCGCCCTCACGCGCGAGGTGCGCGCCGCCATCGAGGCGCTGCCCAGTGCCAGCGGCTCGACCGTGTCGGCCCCGCAGCTGAGCCAGCAGTCCTATTCCGTGCTGACGGCCGCACAGCAGCTCGCCCAGGAGCGCGGCGACGAATACGTCAGCACCGAGCACCTGCTCGTCGGACTCGCCGAGGAGCCCGGTGCCCGCGAACGCTTGACCCAGGCCGGTGCGACCCCCCAGGCTCTGGTGGCTGCCCTGCAACAACTGCGAGGAGGAACGCGCGTGACGAGTCCGGAGCCTGAGGGCACCTTCCAGGCGCTGGAGAAGTACGGCGTCGACCTGACCGCGCGTGCGCGCGAAGGCAAGATCGACCCCGTCATCGGCCGCGACGAGGAGATCCGTCGAACGATCCAGGTGCTGTCGCGCCGCACCAAGAACAACCCGGTGCTCATCGGCGAGCCAGGCGTCGGCAAGACCGCCGTCGTCGAGGGCCTCGCCCGGCGCATCGTCGAGGGTGACGTGCCCACCTCGCTCGAGGGCAAGACGCTGATCGCGCTCGACCTCGGTGCGATGGTCGCCGGTGCGAAATACCGCGGCGAGTTCGAGGAGCGCCTCAAGGCCGTGCTCGATGAGATCAAGGACAGCGACGGCCAGATCATCACCTTCATCGACGAGCTGCACACCGTCGTCGGCGCGGGCGCAGGCGGCGACTCGGCCATGGATGCCGGCAACATGCTCAAGCCCATGCTCGCGCGCGGCGAGCTGCGCATGATCGGTGCGACAACGCTCGACGAGTACCGCGAATACATCGAGAAGGACCCCGCCCTAGAGCGCCGCTTCCAGCAGGTATTCGTCGGCCAGCCCACTGTCGAAGACACCATCTCGATCCTGCGCGGCATCAAGGAGAAGTACGAGGCGCACCACAAGGTGGCCATCAACGACTCGGCCCTTATCGCTGCCGCATCGCTCTCCGATCGCTACATCACCTCGCGCTTCCTTCCCGACAAGGCCATCGACCTGATGGACGAGGCGGCTGCGCGCCTGCGCATGGAGATCGACTCCTCGCCCGCCGAGATCGACCTGTTGCAGCGCCAGGTCGATCGCCTCAAGATGGAGGAGATGGCGGTCGCGCGCGAGAGCGATGACGCCTCCAAGGAGCGTGTCCAGCGCATTCGCGCCGAGATCGCCGACAAGGAGGAGGAGCTTGCGGGCCTGCGCGCCAAGTGGGACGCCGAGAAGGCTGGCCTTGACCGCATCGGCGAGCTCAAGGTGCTCATCGACGACCTGCGCGCTGCCGCCGAGAAGGCTCAGCGCTCCGGCGACTTCGAGCAGGCATCCAAGTTGCTCTATGCCGAGATCCCCGCGTTCGAAGAAGAACTCGAGCGCGTCACCGCCGAGACCAACGCCCGCGAGGCGTCGATGGTGCAGGAGGAGGTGACCGCCGACGACATCGCTGAGGTCATCTCGTCATGGACGGGCATTCCGGCCGGCCGCATGCTCGAGGGCGAGAGCGAGAAGCTCCTGCGCATGGAGGACTACCTCGACAAGCGCGTCGTCGGCCAGCCCGAGGCTGTGCGCGAGGTCAGCGACGCCGTACGCCGCGCCCGCGCGGGGATCGCCGACCCCAATCGCCCGACCGGGTCCTTCCTCTTCCTCGGCCCGACCGGCGTCGGCAAGACCGAGCTGGCCAAGGCGCTCGCGGAATTCCTCTTCGACGACGAGCGCGCCATGGTGCGCATCGACATGAGCGAATACAGCGAGAAGCACTCGGTGGCCCGCCTGGTTGGTGCGCCTCCCGGCTATGTCGGCTACGAGGAGGGCGGCCAGCTCACCGAGGCGGTGCGCCGTCGTCCCTACTCCGTGGTGCTGCTCGACGAGGTCGAGAAGGCCAACCCTGAGGTGTTCGACATCCTCCTGCAGGTGCTCGACGACGGTCGTCTCACCGACGGCCAGGGCCGCACGGTCGACTTGCGCAATGTCATCTTGATCCTCACCTCCAACATGGGCTCGCAATTCCTCATCGACCAGACCGAGCCCTACGACGTGCGCAAGGAGCAGGTGATGGCGGTGGTACGGCAGCGCTTCCGCCCGGAGTTCCTCAACCGTCTGGACGCGATGGTGATGTTCAACCCGCTCGACAAGAAGGAGTTGGAGCGCATCGCGCGACTGCAGGTCGATCAGCTGCAGCGACGCCTGCACGATCGGCGCATCACTCTCGACATCTTCGATGAGGCCCTGCAGTGGCTCGTCAACAAGGGCTACGACCCCGCATATGGTGCTCGCCCGCTGCGCCGACTCGTGCAGACCGCGATCGGAGATCCGCTGGCCAAGGAGATCTTGTCGGGCGAGGTGCACGACGGCGACACGGTCAGCATCGGCGTCGTGACCGACGGATCTCACCTCACCGTCACTCCTGCGCTGAGCACTGTGACGTCCTTCACGGCCCCCTCATAGCCGTAGGGTGAAGTCGCTTCCTATCCCTCGACTGGGGCAGAATCGGATGATGCGACGCTCGGGTCTCGTGCGAGCAGTGGGGCTGGCTGTTCCCCTCGTGCTGGGAGCCTCCGTGCTCCTCGCGCCGCCGGCGACCGCGCGACCGACCGACATCCCCGAGATGCCCACTCAGTGCCGCTCGTCATACAAGACCGCGGTGCAGTGGAAGGCCGACGTCTCGCAGGTCGCCTCCGGCCGAATCTTCAGGATGGACGGCCACACGGTGCGACTCGACCGCAAGGGCTGGCGCGCAAACGACCCCAAGGATCCGTCGTGGACGCTGTGGTTCCACTCACTCGCCTGGCTCGTACCCCTGGCACTGGATGACTCGGCGACGGCGGTAGAGGTATTTGAGGAGCGTGACCGCGCGCTGCCCGACCCCGGCGACATCAGCGACAAGGCGGCCCTGCGCTCGGTTGGCTGGACGCAGGGGCAGTTCCGCACCCGACTCGAGACAGTGACGTGTCTGTATGCGCTCACGCGCCATGAGAGACTCTTGCCCATTGCCAAGCGGCTCGCCGAAGCCAACTTGGACGCCACTCGCTACCCCGGGCCACCCAATTTCCCCGTGCACAACCACGGCGCAATGTCCAACGTCGCACTTCTGCAGGCGGGCAAGGCCTTCGGTGTGACCGCATGGGAGGACGCCGCGCTCAAGCGATTCGAGCGAGACATGCCCGAGGTCTTTGAGCCGTGCGGAATGATGTACGAGCAGGCCAGCGGCTACCAGTTGCTCAACGTGCGCTTGTACTCCAAGGCGGCTGAGCGGCTGGGCCGGCCGCTTGTCCGCCCCGCGGCGGCGCTGGCAGCCCTCGTCCGCCCCGATGGCGTGCTGGAGGCCATCGGCGACGGTCAGCCGACGACCGGTACCCCGCCTAGTGGCGAGAGCCTGTGGTGCACGAAGACCGGCTGGGCCGCTAGCACCGTGGACGACATGCACTTCACGCTGCGGTTCGGCCCGAGTATGAAGTTTCATGGTCACCGTGACCACGGCAGCATGACCTGGTTTACCTACGGCATCCCCGTGCTCTCCGACCGCGGCTTGTACGACAAGGAGCGCAATGCGCGTTATCAATACGCGCACGCCATGGCTGCCCACTCGGTCTTCGAGCCCGTTGGCTTACCCAACCTCAACCCCGACACCGAGGGAGAGCGGCTCACAGACACCTCCTTCCAGCTCACGGGTTCGCACGACGGCATCGACCGCACGCGAACCGTCACCTTCACGCGCGAGCGACTCACCGTGCGCGATGAGGGCTCCGGCGCCAAGGAGTGGATTCAGCACTTCCAGCTCGCGCCCGGCTGGACCCCTACTCGCACCGGTGCACGGCATGAGTCCGGTGCCACGCTCACCATCGACTGCCCGCGCTGGAAGGCGGTGGAGGTGGAGGCATTCACGGCCTGGCGCACGGCGGTGCCCGCCTGGGACCTGCAGTGCCGCGTCACCGCCAAGAAGGGCGAGGATGCCCGCGCGACGACGACTTTGACGGTGAACCCATCGGTCGACGGATAGTCATGCGCCGGTGGGTCCTCCCCGCGTGCCTGGTAGCCGGTCTGCTGCTGGGTGCGGTGACCGTGCCGGCCGCCGCTGCTGGCCGTCTACCGCGCATCTGCGACACGGAGGTCAATTCGGCCAAGCGCCTGGGCGCCGATGTCAGCGAACTCCAGACCTCGGGTCTGCTGCGTCTTGACGGTCGCACGGTGGACGTCATCGGACCCGATGCGCAGTGGCGACAGGATGTGCGTGGAGACACCACCTTCGTGACGCGGTTCCACTCGATGGCCTGGCTGGTGCTGGTCACCGAGCAAGACTTCCCTGTCGTCGACGTAATTCTTGAGCGTGATGGGGTACTCCCGGACCCTGGGTCGACGGTCGGACAGGACCGGCTTCGAGCAACGGGCTGGACCCAGGGCGCGGTCCGCCAGCGCATGGGCGTCATCTCTTGTCTGTTCTCCTACACGAAAGATGAGCGTCTCGTGCCGGTGATGGAACGGCTCGTCCTTGCTAATGCAGATCCCCATCGCTATCGCGGACAGCCCCTGAATCGGGTGCATAATCACGGGACGCTGGCTAATCTCGCCCTGATCGAGGCGGCCAGCGTCTTCGGGCGTCCGGAATGGCGAGATCTCGCGATTCGCCGGTTTGACCAGGATGCCAAGAGTGTCTTCGCGAAGTGCGGGATGAGCATCGAGCAATCGAGTGGCTACCACCTTCTCAACGTGCAGTTGTGGGAGCGGTCACTGACGGCGATAGCGGCGGCCTCTAGCACGTCGGCGCAGGTTGTCGGTGATCGCATTCGCACGGCCGAGCTCGCGGTCGTCCAGCTCATGCGACCCGATGGCGTACTCGAGGCCATCGGCGATGGCAACGAGTCGCTGATCGACCCGGCGAAGCTGCGCGTAGATACCGCGCAGGCGCCCACGCGACTGTGGTGCATGGGCCGCGGCTGGGCGGCCAACCGATCGTCCTGGGACGACACCGCCACGCACCACACCCTGCGCTTCGGGCCGCGCCGCACCTTCCACGGCCACTACGACCATGGGTCGCTGACGTGGTTTACGCAGGGGGTGCCGGTCTTCTCGGATCGAGGCCTGTTCGACAAGTCGAAGGGTCAGCGCTACCAGTGGGCTCAGTCCCGTGATGCGCACACGGTGCTGGAAGCGCACAGGGCCCGGCCACGAGGGTCGACGAAGGCCCGCGACGTCTCCGACGACACCGTCGACCGATACGTCGTGAGCTGGCACGACGAAGCGCTCGCCTCAACCCGTGACATCAGCATTCCGCTGCAGCCGGTGATGCTGCCTACGGCGGTGGACGACACGGCCATGCTCCCCGCTCCTGCGACGTCATTGCGCGTGCAAGACGTGGGCACGGCGCGCTTCGATCAGCAGTGGTTTCAGCACTGGCAGTTGGCGCCCGGCTGGACCGTTTTGGATCGCTCGACCGCCTGGGAGCCAGCGGCATTTCACGAAGAGTCAGGCCTGTATCTCTACGGCACGTGCAGGTCAGGGATGGATATGAGGATGATGCCGCGACCGGTCGAGTCGTTTCCCTCGTGGCGTGCAGCGGTGCCCGCGACGGCATTCACCTGCGGAGGCCTGGGTCGTCGCGTCGAGCTGGACACCCTGTGGGTGGTGACGCCGATCAGGGGCCTGCTCTCGCGCGATCGCGAGACGGAGGCATTTGCGGTGACGCCTACTCCGGCAGGGTGAAGTCGGCCGGGCCACCGGGCTCGGGCGACCGGATTCCCTGGGGATAGTGCACGCGGAACGACACGTTGCGTGAACTGCCGCCGTCGGAGTCGCCGATGAAAGCACGCACGACGTAGCCGCCGGGCCTACCGAACTGCACCTCGCCGCTCACTGCGAGGACGCTGCGCATGTCGGCACCGGGCGTGGCACCGGCTGGGCGGCCAGCCTCGACGGCGCCCTCTACGGCGAAGAGCTGCTCACCGTCTTCGTGCTCGACAAAGATCGTGAGGGGGTAGCTGCGGTTGGTCTCGTTCCAGCCGATGAGGATGCTCACGCCAATGCCCAGGTGAAGCATGCCGAGATTGCCCTCGCTGTCGATGGGCTGCTCGAGGTCGGTCCAGCCTGCTCCCTGGAGATACAGCAAGCCATTGACGGCTTCGGCGTGGTGGGCAAGGGTGACGTACTCGATCTGCGGCATGGGTCAATGGTGCCCTACGCCGAACTGTCGAGCCGATCGAGTGCCTCGCGCAGCACCTCGGGCTTCTTGCAGAAGGCCCATCGCAGTGCGTGCGTCCCGATCTCCTCGTGGTCGCAGAACACCTGGAGGGGAATGGCGACGACCCCGGCGCGGTATGGCAGGTCGCGCGCTGCCGCGAGCCCGTCACGGTATTTCGCGAAAGGCCCCAGATCCGTGGTCAGGAAGTAGGTGCCCGCCGATCCTGTCGTGGCGAATCCGAGGCCGCGCAGCCCCTGGGTGAGGATGTCGCGCTTGCGCTGTAGGTCGTGGCGGAATTCGGAGTAGTAGGCATCGGGCATGCGAAGTGCGTGCGCGATGGCGAATTGGAAGGGGCCGCCCGAGACGTAGGACAGATGCTGGCGGACCGCGCGGACGGCACGGACGAGTTCGGCAGGACCGGTAGCCCAGCCGACCTTCCAGCCGGTGAAGGAGAACGACTTGCCAGCGCTGCCGACTGTGACGGTCCGCTCGGCCATGCCAGGAATCGTGGCGATCGGCACGTGGGGATGCCCGTCGTACCACAGGTGCTCGTAGGCCTCGTCGGACAACACGATGAGGTCGCGCTCGATGGCGATGTCGGCGACAGCTTGGAGTTCGTCGGGTGTGAAGACAACGCCCGTCGGGTTATGCGGCGAATTGAGCAGGATCAGCCGGGTGCGGTCGGTGATCGCGTCGCGGAGGGCGTCGAGGTCGGGGCGAAACGTCGGCGGCCGCATGGGCACCGACACTCGCCGGCCATGCGCGAGGTCGATGCCGACCCCGTAGATGTCGAACCAGGGCTCGAAGACGATAACCTCGTCGCCTTGATCCACGAGCGACAGCAGGGCCGACTGGATGGCCTCACTCGCACCCGTGGTGACGACCACCTGCGTCTGCGGATCTATCTCCAAGCCGTAGAAGCGCTTCTGGTGCTCAGCGATGGCTAGGCGGAGGTCGGGCAGTCCATGCACGGGTGGGTATTGATTGCCCAGGCCTGCCTCGATGGCGGCCATGGCCACCCGCTTGACCTCTTCGGGGCCGTCAGTGTCAGGGAATCCCTGGCCCAGGTTGATCGCCCCCACCTGCGTGGCGAGCGCCGACATCTCGCCGAAGATCGATGTCGCATGACGCTCCATGCGCGGTACGAGCGCATGACGGGTCATGGCCACAGCCTAGGGTCAGCCCCAGCGCAGGATGACGTTGCTGTAGGGCACGGGATCGCCGGTGTGCACGATGCCCAGGCACGTGCCCACCAGCTTCTTGAAGTCGACGTGGTCGATCCAGTCGATGGGGAGCTCACCCAGATGCGCAAGGTAGTCGGCCTGGGTGGTCGCATCGACGGCCTGCGTGAACTCCTTGGCCATCACCACGCTGCTCACCTCGTGCTCGGCGAGGATCACGTCAACCACCTGCGGGATCGTGGGTATGCCGCGCGCAAGGATCAACTCCACCGTCTCAACCTCGGGATACGAAGGGAAGGGCGCGTCGAGGATGGCGATCGCATTGGCGTGACGAAAGCGGGCCAGGAGCGATGCGAGTTGCGGGTTGATGATCACGTGACCTCCCCGGTCGCGATGAGGGCTTCGATGTCGGCGAGGCGAGGCAGAGAGGCAGATGCACCGACGACCGTCGTCGCCAGCGCTCCAGCCGCACAGGCCCGCTGCAGCGCACGCCCCCACTCAACACCACCGGCCAGTGACGCGGCCAGCGTGCCGCAGAATGCATCGCCTGCGGCCACGGTGTCGATAGCGCGCACGGCGTAAGTGGGGACATGTCCCGTCCCACTCGTGGTGACCCAGGCCGCTCCGCGGGCGCCGAGCGTGACGACAGCGCTCCCAGCGCCGCGATCCATGAGCGCACGCCCGGCCTGCAGTGCGGTGTCGACGTCGTGTACGTCGATGCCGGTGATGCTGGTTGCCTCGTGCTCGTTGGGAATGACGATGTCGCACAGTTCGAGCAAGCCCTCCGGGACGCCGTCATGCGGCACGGGGGCGGGGTTGAGGATGGTGGTCATGCCAGCGGCGCGGGCCGCGCGAATCGCACCGACCACGGCCTGCGGGGGCACCTCCAGCGGAGCAAGCGCAACTGCCGCCGGGGCCAGCCGACTCACCTGCGTGGCGGTGTAGTCGGCATTCACCCAGCCATTAGCACCGGGAATCACCACGATTCGATTGGCGCCGGTGGCATCGACCTCGATGAGCGCCGTGCCGCTGGGCCCGTCGACGCGCTCGACCCCGGTGGCGTCGACTCCCTCGTCGGCGAGCTCGCCGAGCATCCATGTGCCGCCATCGTCATCGCCGACGGCCCCGACGAGCGCGACCTGGCAGCCAGCCCGCGTGGCCGCCAGTGCTTGGTTGAGTCCCTTGCCGCCCAGGTGTCGCTCGAGGTTGCGGCCCGTCACGCTCTCGCCGGAGACAGGCATTCGCTCCACCTGGAACACCAGGTCGACATTGAGGCTGCCGATGCACACCACTTCGGACACGCCCGAAGGCTAGCGCGGCAAGATGTCCCCATGGCAGTCGTCGGCATCGATCTGGGCACCCAGTCCGTCAAGGTGGCGGCTGTCGGCGACGACGGCCGCGTCCTTGCGGCCGCCACTCGCCCCTACCCGGTGCGTTCCCCGCATCCGGGCTGGGCCGAGGCCGATCCCGCCGAATGGCTAACGGCAACGGTCGATGCGGCCAACGAGGTCGTGGCTACGTCGCCCGAGCCAGCACACGCCGTCGGCCTCAGCGGGCAGATGCACGGCGTGGTGCTGTGCACGGCCGATGGCACGCATCTTCGACCGGCTATCACCTGGGCGGACGGACGAAGTGCTGAGCAGGCGGCCCGCATCTCCGCGGAGTTGGGTGCAGGCGAGCTCGCCAGGCTTGGCTCCGCGGCGTTTCCGGGGTTTGCGGGACCAACTCTTGCGTGGCTTGCCGACCACGAACCCGACATGATCGGCGCAGCGAGATGGGCTCTGCAGCCGAAGGACTGGTTGCGGCTTATGCTCACCGGCGATGCGGCGACCGATCCCTCGGATGCCAGCGGGACGCTCCTCTACGACGTCGTTGCGGGTGGTTGGAGCGAGGCGGCGCTGGCGGCTGCGCGCGTACGCCCGGATCTCCTGCCACGCGTCATGCCGTCATCCGCGATCGGCGGCGTCGCGCGCCGCGCCGCGGGATCACTCGACGGCCTGCCCGTGGTCGTGGGGGGCGCAGATGCTGCATGCGGGATTCGCGGACTGGGCCTGACCGCGGGCCACGGGGCCATCGCGCTCGGGACCGGTACGCAGATCAGCAGCGTCCTGGACTCCCCGCGACCAGACCAGACACTTCGCACGCACACATTCGCGACCACGGGGGACATCGGCGAATCGTGGTATCGCCTCGGAGCGGTCCAAAGCGGCGGGCTCGCACTGGAGCGGGCGCTCGCCTGGCTCGGTGCCGACACGGCGGAGGCGCAGCGCGCCCTCGCGCAGGGCGTCGAAAGCGCAGACCCGCTGTTCTTCCCCTTCGTCGCCGGCGAGCGCAGCCCGTACCTCGATCCCACGTTGCGCGCTGGCTGGAGAGGGCTCTCGCTCGGCACATCGCGCGAGGCCATGCTCCGATCCGTGCTGGAAGGCATGGCATACGCCGTGAGCGCCGCCTACGACGCCGTGCGTGATTCCGGCGCGGCGCCGGCGGAGCCCGTGACCCTTCTGGGCGGTGGCAGCCGCGACGCCGCATACGTCCAGTTGCTGGCGACCTCTCTCGGCGCCGCGCTTCGGCCCGCCGAGGTGGGTGATGCGACCGTCGTGGGTGCAGCTGGGCTGGCCGGTGCGCTGATCCCTCCGGCCGGGGTGCGGGACGCTGCCATCGTCAACGCACGCGATGATGCCGTCGTGGCCGAACGCCGGGCGCGATGGCTGTCGGCGGTCGAGGGGAGGGGCGCACTATGAGAATCGCGATCGGCAGCGATCATGCGGGGTTCGAATTGAAGTCCGCACTTCAGGAATGGCTGCATGAGCAGGGCCACGAGGTCATCGACGTTGGCACCGACTCACTTGACAGTTGCGACTATCCCGTCTTTGGCGCGGCCGTGGGCCGTGAGGTGGCGTCAGGCGATGCCGAGCTCGGAGTCGCGGTGTGCGGCAGCGGCGAGGGCATCTGCATGGCAGCCAACAAGATCCCCGGCGTGCGCGCCGGAGTCATTCGCACTGCCGAAGACGCCGAGCTCACTCGGCGTCACAACAATGCCAATGTCGCCTGTTTCGGCGGTCGAGTCACGGCGGTGGCCGAGGCCCAGCATGCCCTGGGAGTGTTCGTGAGCACCGCCTTCGACGGCGGGCGCCACCAGTGCCGCGTGGACCTCCTGGGCGAACTCGATGGAGAGGGCCGCTAGGGAAGGTCGATCAGCACCTTGCCGGTGGAGCGCTTCTCCACCGCGTCATGGGCCGCGGCGATCTGGTCGAGGCTGAAGCGGATCACCGGGAGCGGCGTGAGATCGCCGTCGACCAACCCCCTCGTGATGTCGTCGATGGCCGCGGCGATCGTCGACGGGGTGAAGCCGTAGACCATGACGAAGCGCAACGTCACGTTGCCGTTCATGAGAGCCCTGACGGGCACCGTCGGATCATCGGCATCAGCGGCGTAGGTGACGATCACGCCGTGGGGGACGATGACGGCACGGTCGAGCTCAAGATTGTGGGTCAGATCGACCTCGATGATGCGATCGACGCCGGCACGCGCCGCCGCGGCTACCTGCTCCAAGGCGCTCTTTTGCGTGTAGTCCACGATCACGTGAGCGCCAGCTGATGTCGCGATGGCAGCCTTCGCCTTGCTGCTGACGGTGGTGATGACGTGGGCTCCCGCGCGGCGTGCCAGTTGGATGGCCGCATGCCCGACCGCGCCGGCACCGCCATGCACGAGGATCGTCTGCCCATCGATGGGTCCGTCAGAGAGGAGGCACCCGTAGGCGGTGATGTAGGGAATGCCCAGCGCGGCGGCCTGATCGAAGCCGGTGCCCTCGGGGATCCGCACGGCCTGCCGCGCTGGTACGACGGTGTATTGCGCCGCCGTTCCGAATGGCCGCCGGTAGGCGGCGTGGTAGACCCAGGCCCGCTCACCGATACGGCCGAGGTCGACGCCCGGCCCGACGGCCTCGATGACGCCCGCGCCGTCCTGGCCGGGGATCTGGAAGTCCGCATCGAGGTCGCCGCCAGACTTGCGCGCCTTCCAGTCGGTGGGATTGACCGCCGCGACATGGAGCCGGAGTCGAACCTCGCCGACACCCGGACCCGGAGTCGGGACTTCCTTGACCTGGAGTACGTCCGATGCCCCGCGGCCCTCGTAGACGGCTGCCCGCATGGGGGCAGCGTAGTGCCGCGGCGGTTGGTGGGTGGGCTACTTGGCGATAAGGGAGACGGGGCGCGACGAGGCGGTGCCGTAGGCGGTCGAGACACTCGCCAGGCACGAGTACGTCGTCCCGCGCTTGAGGCGCGACACGACGGCGATTCCGTCGGCGTCGATACGCGCACTTCGGGGGATACCCGAACGTGGATTGCACGTCACCGTCTTGGTCAGGACCGACGAGCCGTTGCCGCTGATGTTCTTGACGAGGAAGCCAGCGAAGCCACCGCGCTCGACCTGGACGAACCTGATGCGCGGTTGCGCTGGCAGGCCCCCGGCTCGGGCCGTGACGGGGGAGGAGGGGTCGGAGATCACACCGCCTGCGGTGGCAGTGGCCGTGATCGTGTAGAGGGCGCCGCTGAGCAGGCCGTCGATCGTGCACTGAGCCGATGCTGTGCCTTGCGCAGCCATCGTGCACGTCGAGTCGGCACCCTGCTCGTCGACGGCCACGACCTCATAGGACTCGGGAACGGCACCGACGGCACTGGGCGTGACGGTGATCGTCAGTGAATTATTGGTGCCGGTGACCTTGGCGATGGTCGGCGCCTGTGGCCCATCGACGGGCTCGGAGTCGAAAGGGACGCCAGCATCTTTAAGGAAGCTGGTGAAGGCTGATACGCGCGCGTAAACACCGGCACCGTCTCTGGTGGCGCATTGCTCGAGCCCCCAGCTGACGACGCCGGCCAGTCGGCGCCCGGTGCCGCTGCCAGCGATCAGCGGACCTCCTGAGTCGCCCACGCAGCTGTCGACGATCTCGCCGCCGTTGACCCCTCCTGCACAGAGCATGACCGTTGGATTGACGTAACCGGGGCCGTAGCCGCTGAAGCGAACGCCGTCAATGGTGAACGACTGGCCGCCGCCGCATGCGGACTCGGGGAAGACCACGAGTTCGCCGTAGCGATAGACGAAGTTCTGTCGGCTTGGCGAGACCCACGGCTCCTGTTGGTTGATTGCACCCCAGCCAGCGACGGCGACTTGGGCGCGCGCGGCGATCATCGTGGTCGCTTCCGCTTGAGTGAGCGGCGTGATCATCGGTATGCCGGTCAACGGGGTCGCGAGAGTGAGTACGGCGATGTCGTTGTCTTGCGACTTGTTGTCGTAGTCCGGGTGCCGGGTGATCGCCGAGACGTTGCTGACCGTGAGGTCGGAGCGCGAGAGGTTACCGCTGGGATACCCCGAAGCCACCACGATCGAACTGGCTCGCGTGTCGACCACGCAGTGTGCCGCGGTGATGACGAGGGTCGGACTGACCAGCGATCCACCGCAGAACTGGGCCTCGGGCATGCCGTAGGAGCCATAGATCGATCGATTGCCGAGGGCCACGATGAAGCCGAACTCCGGCGACGGGCCGATCTCGCCGTTGACGACACGGGGCTGCACGGTGGCGGCTCCGACGAGGCCGGGGGTGGCCAGCAGTCCCGCGGCGGTCATCACGGCCGCGACCGTGGCGAGGGTGCGGCGCACACGCCCACGGTAGGTGCCCGGACGAGCGGCATTCGCGCTGGGGAGCAGACTCCCAGCCAATTCTGACCGGTTCAGAGCAGGAACGTGAGGGGTGCTGACCGGGTACTGCCGAAGTAATTGGTGGATGTCGCCCGGCACGTGTAGCGCATCCCCTGCTTCAGCGTGAGGATGACCGAGCCATCCACCACGGGGCCGCTGGCCTGCGGCAGCTGGGCTTTGGCTGGGCCTCGGGCCACGCAGGTCATCGTCGTCGACGTGAGGGGACTGCCGTTGTCCCTTCCCGCAGCAACGATGAACTCGACCTTCCCCTTACCCAGGATGAAGGTCTCCCGGATGCGCGGTGCCCCGGGCTTTGAGCCGATGGTCACCGTAACGGGGGACGATGGGTCAGAGACCAGATCGCCCGCCGCCGCGATGGCGGTGACGGCGTAGGACTGACCGGAGGCAAGGCCCGTGATGGTGCAGGCCGCCGTGCCCGACTGGAAGACCGCCGTGCAGATCGCTGGAGCTGCCGTGCCGGTCGACGGGGTGGCGGTGACCGCCGCGGTGTCGAGTCGTGTGCTGCTCCCCGGTGCCACGACGATGTCGATCCGCGTGCCCGTGGCCAGGGCCGAGGTGATCACGGGTGGCGCGAGTGATGTGTCGCTCATGTCGACGCCTTCGCTCGCCAGCCACTGCAGGGCACTTCCCGTGCGGGCATAGACACCGGGACGCTTGCGCGGCATTTCCGTGCCGTCGTCGTGATATCCGGCACAGCCATCTCCAACGCTCACCACTCCAACGAGTCGGGCATTGAGCCCGGATCCGGCGTAGAGGGGCCCGCCGGAATCTCCCTGGCAGGTGTCGATGATCTGCGTCGTATCGGGCACAACACCGATGGCGCAGACGGCGTTGGCGGTATCGACCTCGCTTCCGAAGCCGTAGAAGTCGACGCCGCCCACCGAGTAGGACATCGTGCGGCTTCCGCACACCCTGTCGGGGATCACGATGAGATCGGCGACGAGCGTGGTGTTGCTCGATGGTCCGGTGACCCACGTGTATCCGTATCCCGCCGACCGCACGCTCGCACCCTTGGCGAGAGCCGCAACGGAACGAGATGCGTTGGCGACCAGCATGGGTGTGGCTCCGGGAATCGGTCCCGGGAGCGTAAGGACCGCCAGGTCGTTGGCGAAAGTGACGGGGCTGTAGTCGGGGTGCTTGGCCACCTTGATGACAGGGAGCGCTGGGATTGCTCTCGTCGTCGAACTCGACCAGCCCACCTTCACGCGCGCGATATCCATGACATTGCCCGAGGAGTCGACGACGCAGTGGGCCGCCGTGATGACGTGGATCGAATCCACCAGGGTGCCCCCGCACGACAGCCCACCTGACTGCACCGACACGAGGGCGCGGATTTCGCCGGGCTCGGGAGGGCGACCGTTGACGACCCGGGGCTGCACGGGCAGCGCCCACGCCGGACCGGTGCCGAGGATGAGGGCCACGGCGGCCACGGCCGCGGCGAGGACCCGCCCTGGATGCATGGCGTCACCGTAGGCGAAGATCACCCTGAATCGTGGAAGCGGCTCAGTGGGGAGCGACGTGGGGACAGCACTCATCACCGGCGGAACGTCGGGCATCGGACTGGAGTTCGCACGCACCCTGGCCGCCCGCGGGCACGACATCTGCCTTGTCGCCCGCGATCTCAATCGGTTGCAGGAGGTCGCGGAGCAACTGCGCGCCAACCGCATTCAGGTCGAGGTGCTCGTTGCAGACCTGTGCGACCGCTCGCAGATGGCCATCGTGGAGCAGCGCCTCTCCGATCCGGGCCGTCCCATCGAGATCCTCGTCAACAACGCCGGGTTCGGCGTGCCCCAGCGCTTCGCCGGGGGCGATCTCGAGACGGAGCAGCGTCTACTCGACGTGCTCGTCACCGCGGTTATGCGCCTGACTCACGCGGCACTGCCGGGCATGGTCGCGCGCGGCACCGGGGCGATCCTCAACGTCAGCAGCGTGGCCGGCTGGATCACCGGGGGCACCTACTCGGCCGCGAAGGCATGGGTGACCGTGTTCAGTGAGAGCCTGTCGGTCGAGCTTGCGGGCACCGGGGTCCACGTGACCGCGGTCTGCCCCGGCTACACGCACACGGAGTTCCACCAGCGGGCGAGCATGGAGATCGACTCGGTGCCCGAGTGGATGTGGCTTGACTCCCAGAAGGTGGTTGACCAGGCGCTTCGCGACGTACGCAAGGGAAAGCCGGTGAGCGTTGCCGGGTCGCAGTACAAGGCACTGTCGCTCGTTGCCCAATACCTGCCGCGTCCCCTCGTACGGTCGATTGGATCGCGACGCGCAGGCGGCCAGTCGCGCGCGAAGCACTGAGCCCCTAGGGCCGCGTCGCGATCTGCCCGATCAGCCCGACCGCTTCACCCTCCACCACTTCCCATCCGCGCAGCCGGGCGCCGAGTGCGGCCGATCGCGTGTCGGTGTCGGCGCCGGGAGTGAGGATTACGGTGACGGGAGCATCAGGCCAGTCACCGCCGACGGCCGGGAGCACCGGGTCGACGAGCACATAGCCGGCGACAGCCCGTCGCGCCGAGCGCTGAGCGAAGCCGAGTGCCGGCGCATTGGCGGCGTGGTCGCGGGCGAGCACGAGGAGCGCGGGCGGAGCGGGATTCGCCGCCGCGATCATGAGTGCACACCGGGCCGTCCATTCATCCGGCGGCAAATGGTGGTCGGAGAGGTCCAGGGTCGGCAGGGCGAGGGCGAACGACGCCCCGGGTGTGAGAACCACCGTGCCGACAGCCATGGTCGCACCCTAGGGTCATCCCATGAGCGACCGCGAAGTCCTGCGCCAGCAGATCATCGATAAGGCCGTCGTCCACGGCAAGGTCATCCTCTCCAGCGGGCGCGAGGCGGACTACTACGTCGACCTGCGGCGAGTGACGCTCGATTCCCAGGCGGCGCCGCTGATAGGCCGGGTGATGCTCAATCTCACCGCCGACTGGGGCTACGACGCCGTGGGCGGTCTCACGCTCGGTGCCGATCCGGTGGCCACCGCGATGCTGCACGCGGCTGCCGCGTCGGGCCGCCGCCTCGATGCCTTCGTCGTGCGCAAGGAGGGCAAGGGGCACGGACTCCAGCGCCGCATCGAGGGACCCGACGTTGTGGGGCGCCGCGTCCTGGCCGTCGAGGACACGTCGACGACGGGCTCGTCCGTCCTTGCGGCTGTCGAGGCGCTGCGTGAGGCGGGCGCCGAGGTGGTCGGCGTCGCCGTGATCGTGGATCGCGGTGCGGGCGATGCTGTGCGCGAGGCCAGCCTGGACTACCGGGCCGAATACTCGCTGGCCGATCTCGGCCTGTCCTAGGCGCCCTTGGCCGGCTTTTCGCGTCGGTGCTGGATGAACTCGAACGCGATAGGAAGCACGCTGACGAGCACGATGAGTATGAGCATGATCTCGATGTTGTTCTTCACAAACGGGATCGCGCCGAGGAAGTAGCCCAGGAGGGAGACGCCAACCGCCCAGAGCAGGCCGCCGATGGCGGAGTAGAGCATGAAGCGCCGGAAGTCCATGCGCCCTACACCGGCGATCGCGGTGATGAAAGTGCGAATGATGGGCACGAAGCGGGCCAGCACGATCGCCCGCCCGCCGTACTTGTCGAAGAAGTCATGCGTCTTGTCGACGTAGACCTTCTTGAATAGTCGGGAGTCCTCGCGCTTGAAGAGGGCTGGCCCCACCTGGTAGCCGATGCCGTAGCCGGTCGCGTTGCCGAGCACCGCCGCCGCAAAGAGCATGAGACAGGCCAGCCAGATGTTGATCGAGATGTATCCCGACGCGATAAAGAGTCCGGTGATGAAGAGTAGGGAGTCGCCGGGCAGGAAGAAGCCGATGAGGAGCCCGCATTCGGCGAAGATGATGGCCAAGACAACCCAAAACGCGATATCGCCCAGCTCGGTCAGCAGGGTTTCGGGATTGAGCCACTCGGGGCCGAGTGCGGGGATGGCCGCGAGCACGGCGAAGGCGGTCTCGACCACGCCTCGACTGTACGGCGTCGTCGGGCCCGGGCCGAGGATTAGGGTCGCCTGCATGGACACCGGGTCGTCGCAGGACCCTCGCCTCGATCCGGAGCTCGTTGCGTCGGGTGATACCCGCAATGTCGTCGATCGCTATCGCAATTGGACGGTCGATGCGATCGTGGCCGACCTCGATGCGCGACGTCATCCCTTCCACGTGGCCATCGAGAACTTCGAGCATGACATGAACATCGGCTCGGTCGTGCGCTCCGCCAATGCCTTCCTGGCGTCCGAGGTGCACATCGTGGGTAATCGTCGTTGGAACCGTCGCGGTGCAATGGTGACCGAGCGCTACCAGCACGTGCGTCACCACGACTCGATTGATGCTCTGGTCGACTGGGCTGGTGCGGCGGATCTTCCATTGATCGGCATCGACAACGTCGAGGGCTCGGTGCCGATCGAGACCTACCGGCTGCCACGGGAGTGCATCCTGGTCTTCGGCCAGGAGGGCCCGGGCCTGTCAGCCCACGCGCAGCAGGCGTGCGTCGACCTGCTCGCCATCACCCAGTTCGGGTCGACGCGATCCATCAATGCCGGGGCGGCTGCGGCCGTCGCCATGCACGCGTGGATCCGCCAGCACGTCTTCGCCCAGATCCCCTAGGCAGATGCGGCCAGGCGGGAGATGGCGGCGACAGCGCGGTCGAGCTCCTCGTCGGTGTTGTAGGCGTGCGGGCTGATGCGCACCAGACCGGTGATGCCGTG
>VGBL01000032.1 GCA_016870515.1 Actinomycetota bacterium
CTCGGGAGCAGCGGCGACTGCCCAGGTCAGGAGCGGGCAGGCGAGTAGGGCCGCGACCACGAAGGTGCCGGCGGCGGACGCAGGCCACAGGCGAGAGACTTTCCCGCTGCGTCCGCGTGGCATTGTCGAAGTCTCGCAGACGCATCCATGCCATGCGGTGCTACGTTGCGCGGAAAGTCCCGTGCGTGGGGAGGGCTGGCATGACGGAACCCGTGAATTCCTCGTCGCACAGCGATGCAGCGAATGATCCTGCGCCCCAGGTCTCGGCCACGGCGTGGGCGATCCTCGCGGCGATGGGATTTGGTGCGCTCATCGCTTAGATGTTCAGCACCGTCATCGGGCCTGCGCTTCCCACGATTCAAGACGACCTCAGCCTGTCGCTGTCGCGAGTGGAGTCGGCCGTCTCAGGCACGCCGTACGTCGATCAGGCGACGCAGTATGCCCAGGCGATGCAGAACGGTGACGCCAATGGTGCCGCCGACATCCTCAAGGGCGTGCCTTGCGACGTCGCATCGACCATCGAGGCCGCGGTCGAGACGGCCCAGGCGTCGTCGATCGCCATCAGCATGGTGGCGCTCGGCATCGTGGCACTCGCGGGCGCGATCTTCGCGCTGCTTGTCATCGGCCGCCGGCGCGAGCCGGATCACCTGCCGGCCGATGACCTCACGATGGCCTAGCCGAGGGCGAGGGCAGCCGACACACTGTCGCGCAGGGCTGCCATTGCTGCCTGGCCACCGAGTTTGGCGGCGCCCAAGTCCCCGTCGACCGGGGTGACGATCTGCAGGTAGCACTTGATCTTGGGCTCCGTGCCACTCGGCCGGATGATGACTCGAGCACCCTCGAGGGCGAAGAGCAAGCCGTCGGTGGGTGGCAGGCCGTAGGCGCCCTCCTCGAGGTCGACGACCTCCTGCACGGCACGGCCGCCCAGCTCACGTGGCGGAGCCGTGCGGAGGCGCGCCATCGCGTCGGCGATCAGTGATACGTCGGAGACGCGCACGGCAACCTGCGAGGTGAGGTAGAGGCCGAACTTCCGGGCCAGGTCGTCGAGCACGTCTTGGATGCCGCGACCCTCCGCCTTGAGGTGCGCGGCCATCTCCATCATGAGCAGTGACGCGGTGATGCCGTCCTTATCGCGCACGTGCGAGGGGTCGACGCAGTAGCCGAGGGCCTCCTCGTAGCCGAAGACCAGGCCGGGCACCCGGGAGATCCACTTGAACCCGGTGAGCGTGACGGCGTAGTCCAGGCCCGCATCGAGGGCGATGGCCTTGAGAAGGGTGCCGGAGACGATGGACTGCGCCATGGTGCCGGTCATCGGCTGGCCGCTGCGGCGCATGCGCTCTGCTGTCCACCACCCGAGGAGCCAGCCCACCTCATCGCCGGACAGCATCCGATAGCGGTCGCCACGCGGGGCGGCCTCGCCGGTCCGACGGCGACCCTCAGGGATGGGAATGCCGGCCGAGCAGCGATCGGCGTCTGGGTCATTGGCGATGATGATGTCGGCGCCGTGCTCGCGTGCCTCGGCGAGCGCGAGGTCCATCGCGCCGGGCTCCTCCGGATTGGGGAAACTGACGGTGGGGAAGCGACCGTCGGGTGCGAACTGCACGGCAACCGGGCGCGGATCGGGAAATCCGGCCTCGCGGGCCGCGCGTACGAACACATCGCCGCCCACACCGTGCATCGCGGTGTAGACGGAGGTGATGTCGCGCGGACCGGGCGGCAAAAGCGCCTCTGCGCGTGCGATGTAGGCATCGAGTACGCCGTCATCGAGGGTGATGTAGTCATCGGAGCGGGGAATGTCTGCAACAGGCCCCACGCGTGCGATGCACTCGGAGATCTCGGCGTCGGCCGGCGGCACGATCTGCGACCCGTCACCGAGGTAGACCTTGTAGCCGTTGTCATCGGGCGGGTTGTGCGACGCGGTCACCATCACCGCGGCACTCGTGCCGAGGAAGTTGATCGCGAAGGCAGTCACCGGCGTCGGCAGATGGTGCGGAAAGACCATCGCCGAGATCCCTGCGGCGGCCATGATCTGCGCCGTGTCGTGGGCGAAGACATCGGAGTTTCGACGCGCGTCGTAGCCGATGACGATCGAGTGACCGCCCCGCTCCACGAGGTAGGCGGCGAGCCCGGCCGCCGCGCGCGAAACGACCACGCGGTTCATCCGATTACTGCCCGGTCCCAGTCGGCCGCGCAGGCCAGCCGTGCCGAACTGCAACGTGCCGTCGAACGCAGCGGCGAGTTCCTCGCTTGCGGCCCTATCGCCCGCGCGTGCCTTTGCGATGAGATCAGCGAGTGCGGCGGCGGTCACCGGATCGGGATCATCAGCCGCCCACCGCTCGGCGGTCGCCAGCAGGTCGTCGGTCATGACGCTCCCTTCAGAGCCGTTAGTACTGCCCTTCGGAGGGTGAGAGCGCCGTGCCGTCGGCGATGGCCATGGAGGCCGAGGCACCGATGCGATCGGCCCCCGCCGCGACCATCGCCTCGGCTTCATCACGCGTGTGGATGCCACCCGAAGCCTTCACGCCGAGCGCATCGCCCACGCACGCGCGCATGAGCGCTATGTCGTCCGCCGTAGCGCCGCCCGTGCTGAAGCCGGTGGATGTCTTGACGTAGGCAGCGCCGGCGCGCATGGCGAGCAGGCACCCGATGGCCTTCTGCTCATCGCCAAGCAGGCATGTCTCGAGGATGACCTTCACCGGCACGCCCGCAGCCGCAACTACTCCGCGGATATCCTCGTAGACTCCTGCCAGGTCGCCGGAGAGCAGAGCGCCGACATCAATGACCATGTCGACTTCCTGCGCACCCTCCGCCACCGTGATGCGAGCTTCCTCGGCCTTCGCCAGGCGGGTCATGGCCCCAAGGGGAAAGCCGACCACCGTGCACACCATGACCTCGGAACCCGACAGGGCCTCCGCGGCGGTAGGGACCCAACGGGTGTTGACGCAGACGGATGCGAAGCCATAGCTGCGCGCCTCGGCGCACAGCTGCTCGATCCTGGTCTGCGTGGCGTTGGCATGCAGCAGCGTGTGGTCGATGCGGTTGGCCAGGGACGCGCCATCGCGCTTGGCACTCGGGCGATCCACGGCTGTGCCCTCGGGGCCCAGTGCGTCGTCGACCTGCCGCTGCGCGCTGGTGATCAGGGATGCGTAGTCAGCCATCGTCAGTGCCCTTCGTCGGTCAGCAGGAGTGCGCGCAGGTAGTTGAAGAGCACATCGCCGGAGTCCTCGCTGAACTTGTGCAACTGCTCGGGCGTGGATGTCACCTGATCGCCCTCGAGACGGTTGAGCAGGCAGGCGCAGATCATGGCGAAGGACGAGAAGCCCCATGAGTTGAGGTAGGCGGCGAGCATGGCCCCCTCCATCTCGATATTGGCAACGCCGTTGGCATGCAGCCACTCGAGGAACTCCTGCTTGGTCTCGGTCGTCTCCATGCGTATGGCGCCGTCGAGCCGGAACTGCTCCAGGAAGAATTCGTTGGTGGCGATCGTCTTGCCCGACACGATCGGCAGGCCGGATCCGTCGTTGGCGCGCATGATGGCCTCGCGCGTCGCGGCCGGGAACGTGCCGTCGAACCAGTAGGTGCCGCGCGCGCCCTGCAGGAGTCGGTAGGGCTTCAGGTCGGCCATGAGGCCCTCGGAGGTGACGACGATGGTCCCACCGGGCAGCCCTACGCCGCCGCTGGTGCCCACGCGAGCCCAGAAGACCTTGTCAATGGCCTCGAGGTCGCCGCGTTTGAGGAAGTAGACCATCCGCATCATTTCCTGTAGGGCGATGGAGGCACTCGGCATACCCATGCCGTGCGAGGCGAAGAGCACACCGGCCGTGTAGCGCGTGACGAAGCGGTCCTCTTTGGGGAAGGCGATGATCTCGGACCTGCCGTTGAGGTCGCTCCACCGCTGGGCGAAGTCCTTGATGCGTCCGCCGGACCCAGCCATGATCACGGCGCGGATGCCGCGCAGCCTGTCGAGGATCGCATCGGAGCTGGCGACGCCGAAGTGGTAGTAGACGTCATCATGTGCACCACTGATCACACCGTCGAGGAACTCGTGGTTGATGTTGTCCGTCTTCACGACTACCCCTGTCAGGTGACGTAGGCCGGGGGACGGCGGTCGCGCCACGGTAGCGCCTCCTCCAGGCTGGCCGCCAGGCTCAGCAGCAGGGCTTCCTGCCCGAGCCCGCCGACGAATTGCATGCCGATGGGCAGGCCGTCGGGGGTCATCTGGAGGGGCAGGCTGATGGCCGGCTGCCCCGTCGTGTTGAAGACCGGCAAGAAGGTCTCCCACTTCGACCACGTGGCGAAGGTCTCCTTGGCGGGCGTCAGCGCGTGGGGGTCGTAGTCGCCGATCGGCGCGAGTGTCGCGGCCAGGGTCGGCGTGAGAAGCACGTCGTAACGCGAGAAGAAATCGTTCATGATCACCGTCAGCGCGGTCTCGACGTCGATGGCGGCCAGGAGGTCCTTGGCCGTGACAGCGCGCCCCTCCTCGACCATGCGCAAGGTGGCGCCCTCCACCGTGTCGACGTCGACCGGCCGGCCAATCGCCTCAGCGAATGCATCGATGGTGAAGGCGCTGGTGCAGGCCCAGACATCGGTCATCGCCTGCAGGTAGGTCTCCCAGTCGAAGCGCGGTGTTGCCGCCTCGACGTGATGGCCCATCTGCTCGAGCAGCAGGGCCGTGGCCTGTGTCGCCTCGACGATGACGGGGTCGGGATCATGACCCGACCACGGATAGGCCCACCAGGCAATGCGAAGAGGATCCGTGGGCGTCTTCATCGCCTCAGCGAAGGGAGTGTCAGGGCGCAGGAGCCCCTCCACGTCGCCCGGAGTCGGGCCGCACAGCGCGTCTAGCGCCACGGCGGTGTCGCGGACGGTGCGCGTGACAGCGAACTGCACGGCCCATCCGATGAGCGGCTCCTTCTGACGCAGGCCCCAGGGCACTCGCCCCCGGCTCGGCTTGAGGCCGACGACCCCGCAGGATGACGCCGGGATGCGGATCGATCCGCCACCATCGCTCGCGAGCGCGATGGGGACGATGCCCGACCCCACGGCCGCGCCCGCACCACCGCTCGACCCACCCGCCATGTGGTCAGCGCTCCAAGGCGAGCGCGTCGTGCTCTGCGCGAGCGTCTCGGTCGTGCCCATGATCCCAAACTCCGACGTCGTCGACCTCCCGATCGGCGTCATTCCCGAGGCGACGGTGCGCTCGTAAAGCTGAGTGGTAGACGTGACCTCCCAGCCCTCCGAAAGCCGGCTGCCGTTGCCGCATACGGTGCCGACCTGCCCGTGGAAGAGATCCTTGATTAGGGTGGGAACACCCGCGAGCGGCCCTGTGGTGCTCAATCGGTCAGCATCCAGCGGATGGACGTCAACGATCGCATTGACCGACATGCGCAATTGCTCGTGAGCGAAAACTGCGCATTCCTGGAGTTCGCCGGGTGTGACCTCGCCCACGCGCACGAGCTCTGCGAGCGACACGGCATCGCGAGCGGCGTACTCATCGGGTCGCACCGGGATACCCTAGGCCAGGCGCGAGGCGATGCGCGTGAGCACCTGTGATTGAGCACGTCCATTAAGCGCATGCGGAAGGGGGCATCGTGGCTGGCGAGCCGTTTCCCGTTCACCTCGCCGACATGGTGCTCCCCTTCCGCTGCGTTGACGCGGGCACTTCCCCGGGTGCGTCCGTGTGTGCTGAATTCGAGCGGGCGTGGCCGTCGTATCGACGCTGGTTCCTGCACGAGGGAGAGGAAGCCCGCCCCTCCTACGCCGACAGTCGCGCCGCGCTCGCGCGCTACATGCCTGAGTTGCTCGGCGACTTCGATGCCCTCGTCGAGGTGGTGGGTGGGGGAGACCTCGAATCCCGCTTCCTGAGCCAGTGGTGCCCTCCGGCCCTGGCCTCCGCCTGCTCGCTGGCGATGCTGCCGGGACCTCGGCCAACCATGCTGCGCAACTACGACTACCCGCCGTCGCTGTCCGACACTCTCGCTCTGCGCACGCATTGGTCGGGTCGATCGGTCCTCGGCATGTCCGACTGCGGCTGGGGTGTCATGGACGGCATCAACGACCAGGGGCTCACCGTGTCGCTCGCCTTCGGCGGACGTCGCATCGCCGGCCAGGGCTTCGGTATCGGCCTGGTCATGCGCTACCTCCTGCAGACCTGCACGACGACAGCGGAGGCCATCGCGCGATTGGCCGCCGTACCCGTTCACATGTCCTACAACATCGCCGTGCTCGACGCGTGGGGCGATGCGCATATCGCGCAGGTGGGGCCGGACCGACCCTTGGCTGTCACGGGGGCGCGCTACGCGGGCAACCGTCAGGGTGATACCCAGTGGCCTGAGCACGCCGCCTACTGCAATACGGTCGCGAGGGAGGAAGTGCTCGCGGAACTCATGGCGGATTCCCTCGGGGCGCCGGAACGCGTGACCGAGGCCTTCCTGATGCCGCCGATCTACCGGCCGCCGTCGGAGAGCCTGTGGGGCACCGTCTACACCGCGTTGTATGCGCCCCAGCAGGGCACGCTGACACTGCTGTGGCCGGGCGACCACTGGATGCTCAGCGTGCACGGCGACGTCACCGGAGACCACCCGCGCGAGGTCACGGCGCTTGTGCCTGACGCCACCGAGGTAGAGGTGAGCGTGCCCCAGCCGGAGCGAATGCTCTTCCTCGTCTAGGCGCTCCCTGCGAGCCGAGTGCCACCTCGACCTGCGCGAACTGCTCAAAGAGGCCCGCCGGGGCGTCGCCCGCTCCCTACAGTGGGCCCGTGCTCAGAGGGCTTTCGGACATCTATCGCTTCTTCCGCAAGAACCCCACGCCCATCTACTTCGTCTCGCCAACCGCCTACAACCTCCTGGGCCTCGATGACTGGGTGAGCTCATTCCGCTACGTGTGCTACTTCGACTCCTTCGACGGCGAATACGACAATATTTTCGTGCCGACGCACCCGGGTCCACGCGACTTCGCCACCTTCGAGTCGGTCAACTCCTATCTGCTGGGGCACAAGGAGGTCATCGACTACATCGGGTCGCGAGACCCGGGCTACGTGCTCTTCGTCATGTTCGATGAAGAGACCGAGCGGTGTGCCCTCGACCTCGGCCTCACCATCGCCCTGCCGCCCCGAGAGCTGCGCGAGCGCATCGACTCCAAGATCGAGACCACGCGCCTGGGCAATGAGGCCGGTGTGCCCAGCGCGCCCAACGTCCTCACGGAGTGCTCGTCGTACGACGACCTGCTCGCACAGGCAGCAGCCGCGGGCCTGGGGGATCGACTCGTCGTGCAACTCCCCTACGGTGACTCCGGACGCACCACGTTCTTCATCAGCACTCGCGAGGACTGGGACGAGCATGCGGAAGATCTCGAGGGTGAGCAGCTCAAGGTCATGCGCAACATCCGGCACATCCCCGGCACGCTCGAAGCGTGTGCCACTCGACATGGCACGCTCGTGGGGCCGGTCCAGGTCGACATCACCGGATTCGAGGAGCTCACGCCGTATCCCGGTGGCTGGTGCGGCAACGACTGCTCCCCCATCTCGTTGCTCGCCAGCCAGGAGCAGATCCGCGGCCTTGCCCGGCGACTAGGCGATCGCCTCTACCAGGAGGGCTACCGAGGTGTCTTCTGCATAGACGTCCTGGTGGATCTCGACGATGGCACCGTCTACCTCGGTGAGATAAATCCACGAATCTCCGGCGCCTCGCCCCTCACCAACCTCATTACCTCGCGATACGGCGGCGTGCCGCTCTTCCTCTTCCACCTGCTGGAATTCATGGACGTGGAGTGGGAGTGCGATCTCGAAGAGGTCGAGTCCCGGTGGCGTGACTTCGACCGGTGGAGTCAATTGGTCCTCAAGCAGACCACCGATGAGGTCGAGATCATCACCCAGGCACCGCGCAGTGGCCTTTGGCGCATGGCTGAAGACGGCTCCATCAGCTTCGTGCGCATGGTGACCGACTGGCACAACGTCACCAGACCCGATGAGGCGTTCTACCTGCGCGTCTACGGCTTGAGCGAATACCGCTATCCCGGTGCCGACATGGGCGTGCTGCTTGTGCGAGATCGCATGCAAACCGCCGATCGCACCCTAGTGCCCGAGGCTGGCGAATGGGCCCGGGCTATCACCGGGCAGTTCGCCGGAATGTCAGCCGCGATCGAATACACCCCTCCGGTGGCAATGCTCTACGGCAAGTGGCTCTAGGCGTGGGCTCGCCGTAGCATCCAATGGTGGCCGAAGTGACTGTGCAGCGAGAGGGCCGGCTGGCTCGTCTCGTGGATTCCGACCCGTTCAACCTGCTCATCGCGGGTGTCATCATCTTCAACGCCGTTGTGCTGGGCCTGGAGACCTTCCCCGCGATGGTCGACTCCTATGGCGGCACCCTCGTGCTGCTCAACAACGTCTGCTACGGCATCTTTGTCGTCGAGCTCATCCTGCGATTCGCGTCGTACGGTCGCCGGCCGCAGGACTTCTTCCGCAACGGCTGGAACGTCTTCGACCTCATCATCATCGGTGGAGTCTGGATCCCGGGCGTGCGCGAAAACGTCACCGTGCTGCGGTTGTTGCGCCTCGCGCGCGTCGCTCGCCTGCTGCGCTTCCTGCCCGATGCGCGAGTGCTGCTGTCGACAGTCGTCCGATCGCTTCCCCCGCTCGGCAGCATCGTCGTGCTCACCGTCCTGATCCTCTTCCTCTACGGGATGATCGGCTGGGCGATGTTTGGCGAGGCTCTTCCAAATTCGTGGGGCACCATCACGCGCGCAATGCTGACCCTCTTCATCCTCCTGACCCTCGAGAACTTCCCCGTTTACCTGGAGGAAGCGCTGACCGTCACCCCCTGGGCGACGGTCTTCTTCGTGAGCTACGTGCTGGTGGCGGCTTTCGTGATCTTCAACCTCCTCATCGGCATCATCATTAGTTCGATGGAGAGTGCTCGGGAGCGCGAGGCTCTCCGTGAGGCGATGGACAACACCGGTCCTGACGCCGATGCCCTGGCCAGGATCAGGGAGATCCGGGAAGCGCTCGAGACGCTCGAAACCGATATCCATCGGCTTCAGCACCGCAAGGTCACGCCGCCGGAGACGACGCAGTGACCCTGGTCGCGGGGGTCGACTCGTCGACCCAGTCCGTCAAGGTGGTCGTGCGCGATGCGCAGACCGGTCGCCTCGTGCGCGAAGCCCGCGCATCCCATCCCGAAGGCACCGAGGTGCATCCCGACCACTGGTGGGCGGCGCTCCAGCAGGCCATGGACGGCGTGCTAGACGACGTGTCCGCGATGGGGGTGGCGGCCCAGCAGCACGGCATGGTCACGCTCGACTCCGGTGGTGACGTCGTTCGACCCGCACTGCTGTGGAACGACACTCGATCGGCATCCGATGCTGCTGACCTGATCGCCGAGTGGGGTGGTCCCGAGGCTTGGGCGCGCGCGGTAGGCAGCGTCCCGGTGGCATCTTTCACGGTGTCGAAGGTGAGGTGGCTGGCGCGCAGCGAACCCGACCTTGCCGCTCGCGTGTCTCGAGTGCTGCTGCCGCACGACTGGCTGACGTGGAAGCTTGCGGGATGCCCGGTCGAGGCGACCACCGACCGCGGAGACGTGTCCGGCACCGGCTACTGGTCGCCCGCGGCGGGGGACTACCGCCCAGACCTGATCGAGCTCGCCTTCGGCAGGGTCTTCGACGTGCCCCGGGTGGCCGCCCCCTGCGAAGTGGTGGGCGAGACGTCGACCGGGATCGCGCTGTCGCCGGGCACCGGCGACAACATGGGCGCCGCCCTGGGCGTGGGAGCGCGGCCGGGTGATGTCGTGGTGTCGCTCGGCACGTCGGGCACGGCGTTCGCGGTCTCCGACGTGCCCACGTCGGACCCTTCGGGGCAGGTGGCGGGGTTTGCCGATGCCACCGGACGATTCCTCCCGCTGGTCTGCACGCTCAATGCGGCTCGCGTACTCACCGCAACCGCGGCCATGCTCGGCATCGATCTCGATGAAATGACGTCATTGGCATTGACGGCCTCGCCAGGAAGTGAAGGGCTCGTGCTCTTGCCCTACCTAGACGGCGAGCGAACGCCCAACCTGCCCAACGCCACGGGCACTCTCGCCGGCCTGACTCGCGATGCCATGACTCCGGCCAACCTGGCGCGTGCATCGGTCGAGGGGATGCTGTGCGGTCTGGCCGACGCGGTGGATGCGCTACGCGACCAGGGCGTCGCGCCGCAGCGCATCCTGCTCGTCGGAGGAGCGGCGGCCAACGCGGCGGTCCAGCAGATCGCCGCCACCGTCTTCGACGTTCCCGTCGTGGTGCCCGAGCCCGGTGAATACGTGGCCGATGGGGCCGCTCGCCAGGGCGCCTGGGCCCTGTCGGGCACTTCCGAACCCCCCTCCTGGGAAGGCTCGCGGGCGCTGACCCTCGAGCCGGTCCCCCGGCCGCAGGTGCGCGAAGCCTACGCCGAGGCCTTCGCCCAGGTCCACGGCCACCTCCCCTGAGGCCCGGGGTTGGGGCGGGGGGCGTGATCGGACCGCTATCGAATCAGTAACCGGTCCGTCTTGCGGGGTTCACGACGGAGGCGACCTCCAGGCCGGGCTCCGCAGCGATGAGACGGGAATGGAAGACGCGTCCTGCGAGGCCGTAGCCCAGTAGTAGGACGCGGTAGGGCTCGGTCACGTCACGCAGTCAACCACGCGGTGCCTAGGTGTTGTAGACGTAGACCCTCGTGCCCACGGGAATCTGATCGAAGAGCCAGGACACACCCTGCAGATCGGCGACGTTGACGCAGCCGTGCGACCCCCCGCCGGGGTAGTAGCCGCTCGCGGCGAAGGTCGGCGAATAGTGCACGGCGATGTCTCCGTTGAAGAAGAGCGCATAAGGCATGGAAGCACGCGGCTGGTCGGGGCCGTTGATGCCGGACGTGGCATACCGATCGCGGTAGTAGACGCGGAAGCTGCCCGTCGGGGTGTCGAGGCCCGGCACGCCGAACCGGACGTCGAGCGTCTGGACGACCCTCTTCTTCAGCACATAGCGCAAGACCTTGGCGGTCTTGTCGATGCAGAGGACCTGACGTTCTTCGAGGCAGGCCTTGGGCAACTTGCCGACGTCGTCGCCGACCTCGTCGAGCATCTTCCAGGTGTCCTTGTTGATCTTCCCGTTGATGGGCAGGAAGAACTTGCGCTGGAAGTCCTTGACGGCTGCCTTGGTCGACCGCCCGAAGTAGCCCCTGTCCATCTCCTTGTGACGCAGGTCGTAGCCCAGCCAGTCGAGGCGGTACTGCGCCTTGGCGACCGTGTCGCCTTTGTCGTCGTACTCGAGGGGGATATCTCGCGGAAGGTCCTTGGCGAGGGCGGGTGAGGCGGCGCCCAGCGCCAGGGCGAGGGTCGCCGTGATGATTGCCGCTGAACGTGCGATGCGCATGAGCCCCTCCGGATCCAAGACCGCCTGGAGGTTATCGATCATTCGCCCGCGTGTCAGCGCCAGGGACGGCACTGACCCGTCGAGGAGCCCGATGCGGCAGGATCGTGCCGTGACCGAGCCCCGGCCCGCTCGCGAAGCCGCGCGCATGGCCGACTGCGGCGACTACCGCTTCGGCCCCGAGGAGGCCGGCCCTTGGTACCTGTGGGGTCCCTACCTGGCCGAGCGCGGCTGGGGGACCGTGCGCGAGGACTACTCGGCCGACGGTGACGCCTGGCGCTACTTCCCCTACGACCATGCCCGGTCGCGGACGTTCCGGTGGAACGAGGACGGCCTCCTGGGCATCTGCGATCTCCATCAGGACATGACGCTCTCGCTCGCCCTGTGGAACGGTCGGGACTCCCATCTCAAGGAGCGGTTCTTCGGCCTTGACGGGTGGCAGGGCAATCACGGCGAGGATGTGAAGGAATACTGGTGGTACGACGACGCTACGCCCTCGCATGCGTGGCTTCGCGCCCATTACCACTACCCGCAGAGCGCCTTCCCCTACGACGAGCTGGTCACGGTCAACGGATCGCTCACGCGCCAGGACCCCGAATTCGAATTGCTCGACACCGGCGCATTCGACGACGACCGCTACTGGGTGGTTGATGTCGCCTACGCGAAGGCTAACCCGTCCGACATCTTCATGCGCATACGCGTGACCAATGTCGGTCCCGACAAGGACAGGCTCCACGTCTTGCCGACCATGGTCTTCCGCGACTCGTGGTCGTGGGGCAAGGACCGCGACGTGCCCCAGTTCGCCTTCGACGCCGGCACCATCGTGGCCGACCACTCCCGGCTGGGGCGCTATCACCTCGATGCCGAGGTCGCCTCTGACGGCACGGCACCCGAGGCGGTCTTCTGCGACAACCGCACCAACACGCAGCGGCTCTACGGCATCCCACTCGACGAGCCGTATCCGAAGGATGGCATCAACGATCACGTCGTTCACGGGCTGCCGACGATCAACCCCGACCGACAGGGCACGAAGTCAGCGTGGTGGTACGCCGTCGACGTGCCGGCGGGCGAGAGTGTGGAACTGCGACTGCGCCTGTGGTCACCGAGCGACGGCGATCACCCCGATCCGGGTTGGGCAGGCGACCGCTTCGCGAGCCTGATGGCCCTGCGCGAGCGTGAGGCAGACGAGTTCTACGCCGCTCTCGCCCCAGAGGGCACGTCGGACGACGCACGCGATGTCATGCGTCGAGCCTTCGCCGGGATGATCTGGTGCAAGCAACTCTTCCGCTACGACGTCTCGCGGTGGCTCGATGGCGACCCTGATGAGCCACCACCGCCGCCCGGGCACAGTCACGTGCGCAACATGCGGTGGCGCAATCTGGATGCCTACGACGTGCTGTCGATGCCCGACTCATGGGAGTACCCCTGGTTTGCGGCCTGGGATCTGGCTTTCCACACCGTCGTCTTCGCGCACATCGACCCCGAGTACTCCAAGTACCAGCTCATGCTGATGCTGCGCGAGTGGTACATGCATCCCAACGGTGCGCTTCCGGCCTACGAGTGGAATTTCGACGACATCAACCCGCCGGTCCATGCGTGGGCCGCCATCCGGGTATTCGAGATCGATGGCTCCCGCGACATCGACTTCCTCGAGCGGGTTTTCCAGAAGCTGCTTATCAACTTCACGTGGTGGGTTAATCGGGTTGATCGCGAGGGCAACAACGTCTTCGAGGGCGGATTCCTCGGGCTCGACAACATCGGGCCCATCGATCGATCGCAACTGCCCGAGGGATACCTGATCGAGCAGTCTGACGGCACCGCCTGGATGGCCTTCTACGCGCTGATGATGATCCGAATGGCGCTGCGCATTGCGCGGCATGACGATGCCTATGCACCGATGGCACTGAAGTTCCTCGAGCACTTCGCCGACATCACCGACGGCATCAGCGAGGTCGGCCTCTTCGACAACGAGGACGGCTTCTTCTACGACCAGCTCATCCGCCCGGACGGAAGTCGTGATCCGATCAAGGTGCGCTCGCTCGTGGGCGTGATTCCCGTGCTCGCGGGCGCGGTGATCGATCAGTCATCGCGCCTGGCGCAGTCGCCACGCTATCAAAATCGCCTCGCGAACTTCCTGCGTCGCCATGGAGTGAAGCGCAAGGGCGATGAAATCTCCGCTGGCTTTATCTCGCTCAAGGAGACCAGCGAGGGACGCAAGGCCCTGCTCACGGTCGTCGACCCCGATCATCTGCGACGTGTGCTCATGGAGGTGCTTAGCGAGGACTCCATGCTGTCGCCTCACGGGCTGCGCTCGGTGTCGAAGCGCCTCGAAGGAGCGCCGTACCAGATCAATGTCGACGGCCAGGAGTACGGCATCGACTACGAGCCGGCGGAGTCGACGACCCCGATCTACGGCGGCAACTCCAACTGGCGTGGCCCGGTGTGGTTCCCCATCAATCACCTGGTGATTGAGGCGTTGGAGCGCTACCACATGTATGTGGGTGATGACTTCACCGTCGAGTGCCCGACCGGCAGCGGGGTGATGATGAACCTCCAGCAGGTGGCCGATGAGATCCGGCGCCGTTTGGTGTCGGTGTTCCTCGAACAGCCCGATGGCACGCGCGCGGTCTTCGGTGGCAGCGAGCGCTTCCAGAAGGATCCGCGCTGGCACGATCCGCTCTTCTACGAGTACTTCCACGGCGACAACGGCGCCGGGCTCGGGGCGTCGCACCAGACCGGCTGGACCGGCCTGGTCGCCGACCTCATCATCGGTCGCAAGGGCTGAGTCAGCCGCACGCCCGCCGGAGCAGCCAGCCTCCCGCCCCCTTCCCCGCCCCGCCCATCAGTTCCCGGGCGCGACCCCCCCGTTCTTTGGGCAGATCTGCACGCTCAGCGTGCGAATCTGCCCAAAGAACAGCCTGTGGATGGCGACCGACGCGGGCGCCGTTCGACCGCAACGCTGTGCGCGTGGACCGAGGCAGGAGTATCGACGCGCGGGTGCGTGCCGTTGCCGCACCCCGGCATGGAGTGCTGACCGCTGGCGACCTTCAGCGGCTGGGAATCGGCCGATCAGCCGTGGCGACCCGCGTCGGGGCGGGCGAGTGGGAGCGCTGCGGACGGGTCTGGATCGTGCGAGCTGCGGCCACGGCGGGTGACCTGCAGACAGCATGGCTTCTTCAGACGAATGGTGCGGCGGACGCGGTTGTGAGCGGAACGCTCGCCGCTCGGCTAGCGGGCTGGGATCTGCCGGGAGGCGATCGAATTTTGGTCCAGCCAGGGCATACGCGTATCGGCCTTCCCGGTACGACCGTCATCAGGCGGGGCCCGGTGGACGCGCTCAGTGCACCAGGCGGCCTGCGCCTGAGTCCTCCACTCGACGGGCTGGTAGACGCGCTGGCATGCCTCGGTGCTGAGGCGGGCGAGCGGCTTCTCGACCGCGCGCTGCAACGTCACTACACGTCTCTGCGCGACTTTTCTGCAGTCGTCGAAGGCCGCTTGGGACGGGGTAGTCACGGAGCGGCGATTCTGCGCCAACTGCGCGATGCCGCCAATGGCGGAACTCGCTCGGAAGCCGAGCGGCGCATGGCGGCCCTTCTGAAGCGCACGAAGACGGGTCCGTGGATTGCCAACTATCCGCTCATGGACGACCTCGGCAACCTCGTGGCGGAGATCGACTTCGCGCTGAAGTCCCTCCGCATCGCCATCGAAGTTGATGGGCGTGCCTTCCACTCCGATCGGCATGCCTTCGAGCGTGATCGTCGGCGTCAGAATCTCCTGGTGCTTGACGGTTGGCTGGTGCTCCGCTTCACATGGGAGCAGATCACTCGCGATCCGAAGGCCGTCATCGCGTGCATCATCGCTGCCGTCGCCCAGCGGGAGCGTTCTTCGGGCGGATTCGCACGCTGATCATGCAGATCACCCCGAAGAAGGGCGCTAGGCGGTCTCGGTGTTGCCGGGGATCGCCTCGAACCAACGGGGGCTGGTCGATGCCGGGGGATAGAACTCCGCTCGCTGCAAGATGAGCGAGGGCCCGTCGCGGCGAGCAGACTCGGCCAGGGCTGACCGCATGCCGGTGGCATCGCTGACCTCGGTGAACGCGATGCCGAACGACTGCGCGAGCAGCTGCCAGTCGGGAGTCACGAGGTCGACCCCGCGGTTGTCATGGCCCAAGACCTTCTGGTCGAAGCGCAGCATGCCGTAGCCGCCGTCATCGACCACGATGAGCGTGATGGGCAGCCGCTCCTGCACATAGGTCGCGAGTTCACCGAGCGCAAACATCGGCCCGCCGTCGCCGCACACGGCGAGAGTGCGAAGCCCGACGGCGGCTGGCCCGATGGCCGCCGGCAGCGCAAACCCAAGCGTGCCCCAGCCCACCGGATTGATCAGGCGACGGCGCCGGGGGTGTACGGCGTGACTGCTGGTCCAGTAGCCGGGGATGCACATGTCGGTGACGACCACGCCGTCGGCAGGCCACGTCTCGACGGCCTCGACGAACTCGACGGCCTCGGTGGTCCGCTGGTCGGCGGCGACGCGTGAGCGGATCACCTCACGCAGACGGATGTCGTTCCACGGCTCGCGTTGCACGTCGCCGAGCGAGGCGTCAAGTGCCCGGAGAGTCGGCACGAGATGCCCCACCGCAAGCACGTCCCAGTCGATCGTGCGAGCGAGCTCGTCACCGAGCCCGATGGCTGCACGCCGCTCGGGCATCGGCATCTTCCAGTTCTTGGTGTTCATGGCGTCGAAACCGGAACCCACGACGAGTATCAGATCCGCGCCGCTGATGAGCGCACCCACCTCGGGCTCGTGCACCGACGACTCGACGATCAACGGGTGACCGGCCATGACACCGCGTCCGGCGTACGTCGTCACGACGGGTGCACCGAGCCGCTCGGCGAGTTGGGCCACCGACTGCTCGCCAGCATCACCGGACTGCGTCACCCCGCCGCCGGCCCAGATGACGACCCTGGGAGAGGTGCGGATGAGCGAATCGAGAGCGGTGACTGCATCGGGATCGGCGCCGTGCGGCTGCTCTAGCGCCGGCACGCTGGGCAGCGGGTCGTGCCACGGCTTGCTGAGGACGTCGGAGGGCACCCCCAGGTAGGTGGGCTGACCTGGGGACGACTGGGCGCGAGACAGCGCACCCGCCACCTCCTTAAGAGCCTGCTCGCCTGTCGATGCCGTGAGGGCCCGCACGCCGAAGGCCGCGAAGGGGGCGGCCTGGTCGGTCATCTCGTGCAGGATTCCGCGGGGCCCATCCGGGTGACGCAGGGCGCTCGACACGTCGCTGGAGATAAGCAGCACAGACGACCCACTGACGCACGCTTCACCGAATGCGGCGACGCCATTGACCGCCCCTGGACCGGTTGTCGAAAACGCCACGCCGAGGCGCCCGGTCGCGCGCGCATAGCCGTCGGCGGCGTAGACCGCGGCCTGCTCGTGGCGCACCCCGACCACCCGCACCGGGGCGTCGCTCGACCAGAACGTCAGGTTGTGCACGCCGGGCAGGCCGAACACCGCGGGGATGCCCTGGGAGGCGACCAGCTGCAACATCGCCGTGCCCACGGTGTGCTGGTCGCTCACGCGCCCAGCCTGTCAGAGTCGCAGCACGCAAGGTCACAGGGGCTCGCGCGGCCCGCATTCGACGCGGTGGGAGGATCGGCCCATGACGACGTACATCTCCCGCAATCCGGCATGCGTCGACGACATCGTGGTCGAGGTCCCGCTGGCCACCGTCGCTGACGTCGTGGCTACCTGCCAGGCCGCGAAGGACGCGCAGCCGGGGTGGGCCGCCGTCCCCGCACCCGCGCGCGGTCGTGTCATCGCGCAGGTCGGACGCCTCTTCGAGGCCAACAAGGAGTCGCTCTCGCGTCTGGTGACGCGCGAGATGGGCAAGGTCTATGCCGAGGCCCTGGGCGACGTGCAGGAGGTCATCGACACGTGCGACTTCTTCCTGGGCGAGGGCCGCCGGCTCTACGGCCAGACCGTGCCGAGCGAGATGCCCGACAAGCAGCTCTTCACGTTTCGCGTGCCGGTCGGGACGGCGATGATCATCACCGCCGGCAACTTCCCGGCGGCCGTGCCCTCCTGGTACATCATCCCGGCGCTGGTCACCGGTAACAGCATCGTCTGGAAGCCCGTGGAGCAGACGGCCGCGATCGCGCAGGCCATGGCCGAGATCTTCTACGCCGGTGGCGTTCCGCGCGATGTGCTCAAGGTCGTCATCGCCGATGGGCCGACCACCTACGACGGCCTGGAGGCCGCACTGCATAAGGGCCTGGTCAACAAGATCGGCTTCACCGGCTCCACCGAGGTCGGACGCAAGCTCGGCGAGCTCGCGGGGCGCCATCTGCAGTCGCCCTGCCTTGAGCTCGGCGGCAAGAACCCGATGGTTGTCATGCCCGACGCCGATATCGACCTGGTGGTGGAGGGCGCGCTTTTCGCCGGTTTCGGTACGGCGGGCCAGCGTTGCACATCGCTGGGCACGCTGTGGGTGCACCGAGATGTCTACGACGCCGTGCACGAGCGCTACGTGCACGCGGTCGAAAATGCGATCGTCGGTGACCCCTTCGAAAGGGTGCTCTACGGCCCGATGATCGACGAGAAGTACCTCGCCAACCACGAGAAGCACCTGGGCCTGATCCAGGACCACCAGACCGTCTACGGGTCGACCGCGATCGGGCGTATCACCTCGCACAATCCACGCCGTGGCTTCGTGGGCGATCCCGACGCCGGCTGGTACGCCCACCCGACGATCGTCGATGGCATCCGCGCGGGCGATGCGCTTTACGACACCGAGACCTTCGGCCCGCTCGTCGGCATGGGCGTCTTCGACACGCTCGACGAGGCCATCGAACTCGCCAATGGCCACGGCTACGGCCTGTCGAGCGCGATCTACACATCGGATCCGAAGGCCGTCTGGCGGTTCCGACAGGGGATCTCCGCGGGCATGTTGTCGATCAACAACTCGACGTCGGGTGCCGAGGCGCACCTGCCCTTCGGTGGCAACGGGCGCAGTGGCAACGGATCGCGTCAGAGCGGTATCTGGGTGCTGGACCAGTTCACCCGCTGGCAGTCAATGAACTGGGACTACAGCGGCAAGTTGCAGAAGGCGCAGATGGACGTCGAGGAGCTTCCGTACGACCCCGGTTTCCGTCTGTGACCCTGCCCGAACGCAGCGATGTCGTCATCGTGGGCGGCGGCGTCATGGGCGCCTCGGCGGCCTTCCATCTCGCCGAGGCGGGAGTGTCCGTCGTCCTGCTGGAGCGCGGCGAGCTCGCTGGCGGCTCGACATCGCGGGCGGCGGGTGGCGTGCGGGCCAACTTCTCCGATGAGCTCAACATCTCCCTCGGCAAGCGCTCCCTCGAACTCTTCGCGGACTTCCCGCACCGGCCCGGCCAGGAGATCGACCTGCACCGCAGCGGCTATCTCTTCGTGCTGACCCGGCCCGAGGACGTCGACCTGTTCACCGCCTCGGTCGCCCTGCAGCACTCCCTCGGCGTGGAGTCCCGCATGGTCGACGTCGAGGAGGCGTGCCGACTCTCCCCGTTGCTCGATCCCGAGGGAGTACTCGCGGCCGCGTGGTCGCCCAACGACGGGCACTGCACGCCGGAGTCGGTGGTCATGGGCTACGCGTCGGGGGCTCGACGTCACGGTGCCGTCGTACGCACCGGCGTCGAGGTCACCGGCATCGACTCAACGGGTGGCGAGGTCAGCGCCGTGCACAGCACCGACGGCACCGTCCAGACCCAATGCGTCATCGACTGCGCAGGCGCCTGGTCACCGCAGATCGCCGCTTACGTCGGTGTCGACCTCCCCGTGACGCCATACAAGCGAGAGCTGCTGATCACAGAGCCCATGGCAGAACCCATCGACATGGCGTTCACGATCGACTACGCCACGACCTTCTACTGGCATCGCGAGGGCCCGGGCATCCTCTCGGGCTTCTCGCGCAAGGACGTCGAGCCGGGATTCGACATCTCACGCGACGCCGACTTCCCCGAGCGCCTCGGGGAGCTTGCCGCCGTGCGCGCACCCGCGCTATTGGACCTCGGTGTGCGCAGCGGGTGGGCCGGGCTCTACGAGGCGACCCCCGACCACAACGCCCTGCTCGGGGAGTCGAAGGACGTGTCGCGCTTCCTCTACGCCACCGGGTTCTCCGGCCACGGATTCCTGCAGGGGCCAGCGATCGGCGAGATCCTGCGCGACATGTATCTCGGGCAGACGCCGTTCATCGACGTCAGTCCGCTTGACGTCACGCGTTTCGCCACCGGTGAGCTGCGCCCCGAGCGCAACATCGTCTAGCGACTACGCGGGGAAGAGCGTCCGGTAGACCTGGATCCACACGTAGAAGACATGCTGGCCGCCGTCCCAGATGACGCAGGCAACGAGCACGATCTCGCCGATGATGAACGCGGCGAACGCAGGCCATGACCACCACGACCGCCGTGACGGAGTGCGCCTGTGGCGATAGCGGGCCGCGATGAGAGCCCCCAGCCCTGACATGGCCACCTGCGAGCCGACGGCGCCGAGCGCGATGGGATTGGTCCCGTAGTACACCGCCTCGGCCGGCGCGAAGAATGCCATGGCCCCGAGGGCCGACACGATCCCGAAGGCGATGGGTGTCGCGAGTACGCCGATGGCCGCCCCCAGTCGCGTGGCACCTCGCGCGCGCATCACCGGCCAGACGATGACCCCGGAGAACATGATGGGGCCGAGTTGCAGCAGCACGAGCGCGTCGAGCGATAACCGGTAGGCATCGGCCGACCAGAACGTCGCGGGTCGCCCGACGGCGCGGGAGACCGCGAACTGCAGCACCAGGTAGGTGACGACGGAGACGATGGCGGGCGCGGCAATGTGCAGCCATCGCCGACCCGGTGCCTGCTGGGGCGTCATCGTGGCCGCGCTCACGCGTACTCCCCGCGCAACTGCGCCAGCAGAGCCGACAGCTCGGCCCTTGTCTGGGCGTAC
>VGBL01000033.1 GCA_016870515.1 Actinomycetota bacterium
TGCCGTGACCGCCGGCGTCAAGGACGTGCGCGAGGTCATCGATGCGGCGCGCAATCAACTTGCCCTGCATGACAGGGGTACCGTGCTATTTATCGATGAGGTGCATCGATTTAGCAAGACCCAGCAGGACGCGCTCCTGCCGGCTGTCGAAAATGGATGGGTCACGCTCATTGCTGCAACCACGGAGAACCCGAGCTTCTCGGTGGTCTCGCCGCTGCTCTCGCGCAGCCTGGTCCTGACCCTTGAGCCGCTCGGCGACGACGACCTCACGCGACTGATCGATCGGGCCCTGGTGGACGAGCGCGGACTGGATGGAGCGGTGCGATTGTCGGAGGATGCTCGTGGGCTCCTACTGCGACTGGCTGGTGGAGACGCGCGCCGGCTGCTAACCGCCCTAGAGGCGTCGGCTGGCCTCGTCGGGTCCACTCGGGGGCGGGGATCGGTCATCGAGGTGGTCGACGTCGAAAGCGCTGTGCAGGCCGCCGCCGTGCGCTACGACCGAGATGGCGACCAGCACTACGACGTCATCAGCGCGTTCATCAAGAGCGTGCGGGGGAGCGATGTCGACGCGGCGCTGCACTACCTCGCTCGGATGATCGAGGCGGGCGAGGACCCCAGGTTCATCGCCCGTCGCCTGATGATCCTGGCAAGCGAGGACATCGGGATGGCGGATCCGTCTGCACTCCAGACGGCCGTGGCGGCCGCGCAGGCGGTCCAGATGCTGGGCATGCCCGAGGGCCGCCTGACCCTCGCGCACGCGACCATCCATCTGTCGCTGAGCCCGAAATCCAATGCGGTGATCTCGGCGATCGATGCCGCGCAGGCCGATGTGCGGTCCGGTCTCATCGGCACCGTGCCCCCGCACCTTCGCGATGCCCACTACCCGGGAGCTCGGTCGCTCGGACATGGCACCTCCTACCGCTACCCCCACGACGCAGCAGGCGGAATCGTGGCGCAGCAGCACCTGCCCGACGCGCTGGTGGGCCGCACGTACTACGAGCCCACGGACCACGGTGCCGAGGCGGGATGGGCCGAGGTGTTCGAACGCATCAACACGGCTCTCGGCTCACACCGGACCGACAGGGGCGGCTCGGTCGACCCTCCGGTCCGGTCTCCCTAGGCGTTAGGGTTCGCTGCGAGCGAGGTCGAGGGCAAGGAGGATGCCGTGGGACGCTTGGTCTGGGTGGCCATCGGTGCTGCCGGTGGCGTTCTTGCCTACCGGCGCGGCCAGCGGCTCGTCGAGCAGGCTCGCGAGCGCGGCGTCGTGGGCAGCGTCCAGGCAGCGACCGGCTCGGCGGCGGGCCTGGCCGGATCGGCGCGGAATCTGCTTCAAGCGGCCGGGGGCACCCAACGCCCAGTGGCCGCGCCCGTGTCGGCGGCTGCGACCGGAGCCGCCGCGGCGCGCGTGCTGGCTCAGGCGCGCACCCGTCCGGCCGACGGAGCCAACTAATGGATTCGGCGGAGATCCGCACCCGGTTCCTGACCTTCTTCGCCGATCGCGGCCATCAGGTGATTTCCTCGGCGTCACTGATCCTCGATGATCCGACCCTTCTTTTCGTCAATGCCGGCATGGTGCCCTTCAAGCCCTATTTTCTGGGTGAGGCCCCACCGCCCTACCCGACCGCGACCAGCGTGCAGAAGTGCGTGCGCACCCTCGACATCGAGGAAGTTGGCAAGACCACTCGGCACGCGTCCTTCTTCCAGATGGCCGGCAACTTCTCGTTCGGGGACTACTTCAAGTCTCGAGCGATTCCGTATGCCTGGGAGTTGCTCACCGGCTCCTCCGCCGATGGCGGCTTCGGATTTCCCGAGGATCTCCTGTGGGTCACCGTCTACGACGATGACGACGAGGCCATCGATATCTGGCACCGTGGGGTCGGCGTGCCGCTCGAGCGCATTCAGCGCCGCAGTGCCAGGGACAACTACTGGTCTATGGGCGTGCCCGGGCCGGGCGGCCCCTGCTCGGAGATCTACTACGACCGCGGCGCCCAGCATGGACGTGAGGGCGGACCGGTTGCGGATGAAGACCGCTACCTCGAGGTGTGGAACCTCGTCTTCATGCAGGACGAGCTCTCGGCCGTGCGCTCGAAGGAGGACTTCGACATCCTCAAGCCGCTCCCGGCCAAGAACATCGATACGGGCATGGGCCTGGAGCGCATGGCGGCACTCCTGCAGGGTGTCGACAACATCTACGAGATCGATACCACACGGGGCATCCTCGACCGTGCGAGCGAACTCACCGGGGTGCGCTACGGCGCCGACGATAAGTCGGACGTCGCACTTCGCGTCATCGCCGACCACAGTCGCACCTGCGCTTTCCTCATCAGCGACGGTGTCGTCCCCGGCAATGAGGGTCGGGGCTACGTGCTGCGTCGACTCATGCGCAGGGTCATCCGCAACATGCGCATCCTGGGTTGCCAGGAACCGTCGATCGCACAACTGATGCACGCGACCATCCGGACGATGGCACCGCAATATCCGGAGCTCAATGACGAGGCGATCCGCATTGAATCCGTGTCCGTTCAGGAGGAGGGCACGTTTCTGCAGACGCTGCGCACCGGCACCCAGATCTTCGACCTTGCAGCTGAGGAGGTTCGCACCAACGGAGCCGGTGTGCTGGGCGGCGATCAGGCATTCATCCTGCACGACACCTATGGCTTTCCCATCGACCTCACCCTCGAGATGGCGCGCGAGCAGGGCCTGGCCGTTGATGAGGGGGGATTCCAGCGCCTGATGTCCGAGCAGCGGGAGCGCGCTAAAGCCGATGCCCGCACTCGCAAGGCGGGTGTCACTGCCATCACCGCCTATCGCGAGGTCCTGGAGTCCGGTGGAACGACCGGGTTCACCGGATACGTCGAGGCGGTCAGCGAGGCGGTCGTCACCGGGATCCTTCGAGATGGCGCCGTCGTCCCCGTGGCGCGCGAGGGCGAGCACGTTGAGGTCGTGCTCAATCGCACGCCGTTCTACGCGGAGGCAGGCGGGCAGCTTGGCGATCACGGAGTCATAGTCGGCCCCGGGGGGGCTGTTCTCGATGTCTACGACGTCCAGATGCCCGTCCCCGGACTCTTCATCCACCGTGCGTCCGTGGCGTCGGGCGAGATCACCGTAGGGGCAGAGGTGACCGGCGAGGTCGACAGTGCGAGACGTCGTGCGATCTCGCGGGCACACACGGCGACGCATCTCGTGCATCGTGCCTTTCGAGAGTTCCTTGGCGAGACCGCCACGCAGATGGGCTCCGAGAACGCGCCCGGGCGCCTGCGCTTCGACTTCCCGAGTGCGGGCGCAGTGAATCCCGACGTCCTTCGAGACGTGGAGGCCCGGGTCAACGACGTGCTGTCGGCCGATCTCCAGGTCATCGCCCAGATCATGTCCCTCGACGAGGCGCGCTCATTCGGCGCGATGGCACTCTTCGGTGAGAAGTATGGCTCGGAGGTCCGGGTGATCTCCGTGGGCGATTGGGCGCACGAACTTTGTGGCGGGACCCATGCTCAGCGGTCCGGGCAGGTAGGCGTGGTGACATTCCTCTCCGAGGGATCCATCGGGGCGGGAGTTCGGCGCGTTGAGGCGCTGGTGGGCGTGGATGCCTACCGGCACTTGGCGCGTGAGCACCTTCTGGTCGACCACCTCACCACGCTGGTCAAGGCGCCGGCCGATGAGCTGCCCGACCGCGTGGAGGGCCTCATCACTCGGTTGAAGGAGGCAGAGCGCGAACTTCAGCGCTTCCGCAGCGCGCAGCTCACGTCCAACGTCCAGGGGGTCATCGGCGAAGGGAATGACTACGGTGATGTCCGAGTGTGGACCTACCGAGCACCCGACGGCCTGTCGGCCAACGACCTGCGCGAACTCGCTACCAAGGGCCGCGCTGCCGCTCGCCCGGACTGCGGTGTGGCGATGATCGGGGCGACGATCGCTGACGGACGCGTGTCGATGGTGGCCATCGTGAATGCTCGATCGATCGAACTCGGCCTAACTGCAAACGACCTACTGCAGGCCGCGCTGCCTGCGGTTGATGGCAGGGGTGGTGGCAAGGACGACATCGCACAGGGAGGTGGCACCAAGCCTGATGGCCTCGACGCAGGGTTCGAAGCTGTGCGGGCGCTCGTGAAGTCACGCGCCGGGGAGGGCTGAGAACTGGCCCGCGGCGTGCGACTCGCGATCGACGTCGGGAGCGTGCGCGTGGGTGTGGCCCGCAGCGACCCCGACGCCCTTCTTGCCGTGCCCGAGGCGACCCTTACGTGCGACGATCAACTCGTCGCACGCCTCGCAACTCTCGCCGATGAGTGGTCGGCCATCGCCATCTACGTCGGACTGCCGCGCACTCTCGCTGGCGAGGAGGGCCTCGCGGCTGAGGCGGCCCGTGGACTGGCGAGCTCACTGGCTGCCACGGTGGAATGCCCGGTTCAACTCATCGATGAGAGGCTGAGCACGGTCGAGGCGCAGCGGGCGTTGCGCGATGCCGGCAGGGACGCGCGTGCGTCCCGACCGGTCATCGACCAGGCTGCTGCGGTGCTGATTCTCGAGCATGCCCTTGCATTGGAGCGCGCCGCTGGGACTCTGGCAGGACTAGCCGTTACCGTCGACGGTGCCGAGGGAGAGGAGGGCACGGCGTGAGCCAGATGCTTCCGTTCCTCACCCAAGACCCTCTTCCGCCCTCGAAGAATAGGCGCAGCCCCTTCCGCTGGACGGTGGCGGCCCTGGGTCTGATCGCCCTCGTACTCGCCGGCACCTGGGCGGCCATGGCCATTCGCGGGCTTGCGCCCGCGGAGACGTCCCGGGTGGCCGGTGGCCAGCCCGTGCTCCTCGTGGTGGAGACCGGAGATTCGCTCAGCACCCTCGCCCAGTCCCTCGAGGCCGCCGGCGTCGTCACGTCTGCCTCCGCGTTCCTGGCGAGTGCCGACCTGGACGAGCGCGCCACCAGGATCGGCCCCGGTGTCTACACGCTGACGACGGCGATGGATCCTGCCGCGGTCATCGACGCCATGCTTGACCCGGCGTCGCGGGCGGCCCGTCTCGTGCTGCCCGAGGGGCTGCGCATCGACGAGACCGTGCGCATCACTGCGCAGGCGACCGGTCTTGCAAGTGCTGAGCTCGAATCCGTGCTGCGCACGCCGGTTGAGATGGAGCTGCCATCCTGGGCAAAGGGTCGGCCCGAGGGTCTGCTCTTCCCCGCGTCCTACGACATCATCCCCGGACGCACCGCCCAGGAGGTCATTGCTGCGATGATCAACCGGTTTGGCCTGGCGGCCGATGAGGTGAGCCTGGAGCGTCGAGCAATGAAGATGGGGCGTGACCCCTACGAGATCATGATCGTGGCGAGCTTGGTGCAGGCTGAGGTGGCCCCCGAGGATTTCCGCAAGGTCGCAAGGGTTATCTACACCCGTCTCGACCAGGGCATGAAGTTGCAGTTCGACTCCACGGTCAACTACGCCTTGAAGACCGACACCTTTTTCCTGACCGACGACATGCTGGCCGTTGACTCGCCTTATAACACCTTCGTGATCGAGGGCCTGCCGCCCACTCCCATCAATTCTCCCGGACAGCAGGCAATCGACGCCGCACTCAACCCGGCCAAGGGCGACTGGCTCTATTTCGTCACCGTCGACCCCGAGTCGCTCACGACCAAGTTCACCAACGATTACGACCAGTTCCTGCAGTGGAAGCAGGAGTTCCGGGAGGGCTACGGCGCCACGGCCGCGCCGTTGCCCGGGGCCTCCTCGTAGGCTCGTTTCGATGGCAGTGACCAGAGCCGCGGTTCTCGGCTCGCCGATTGCCCACAGCCTGTCGCCCGTCCTGCATCGGGCCGCCTACGCCGAGCTGGGACTGGACTGGTCCTACGACGCCATCGAGGTCACCGAGTCCACGCTTACGTCGTTCATCGAGTCGTGTGGTCCCGCGTGGCGGGGCTTGTCGTTGACCATGCCCTTGAAGACCGTCGTATTGCCGCTGCTTTCCCGTGCGTCCGATCTAGTCGATGTGGTGGGGGCCGCTAACACCGTGATCTTCGGGGAGGGCGGGCCCGAGGGTCACAACACTGACGTAAATGGCATATGCCGGGCCATCGCGGAGGCAGCCGGCGATGCCTTCGCGCCACGCACGGCCACCATTCTTGGCGGGGGAGCTACCGCACGCAGCGCCGTCGCCGCCGTCGGGCATCTCGGAGTGCTCGACGTGCACCTGTGCCTACGGACCATGACGCGGGCTGAGGAGTTCGCCGACCTGGCTGCCCGCCTGGGGGTCAACGTGCACCCCCATGGGTGGGCTGAGGCGTCGCGCCATCTCGACGGCGACATCGTGATCGCCACGACGCCGCTGGGGACCGCGGACGAGCTGGCCGGAGCCGTGCCGGCGAAACCTGGTGCCTTGCTCGACGTTGCCTACGGCGCAGACCGCAGCCGCCTCGTCGAGGAGTGGTCCGCCAGGGGCGCTCCGGTGGCCGATGGATTTGGGCTTCTGCTGTGGCAGGCGAGCGATCAGGTCACGCTCTTCACCGGCGAGCCGGCACCCATCCAGGCCATGCGAGCGGCTCTGCGAGAAGCGACCGGTCGCTAATGGACGTATGGCAGGTCGCCCTCGCGGCGGGAATCGTGGGTGCAATCGCAGGCATCGGACTTGAACGCCTGGCCGCATGGTCACTGACCATGCGGCCAGGCGACGACACGCCCTTGCCACGGCGTACGGCTTGGATGAGCGCGGCTGCCGGACTGTCGTGCGCGGGCGTGGCTATCTTTGCCGGCCTTGTGCCAACTCTGCCAGCGTGGTGGGCATTCGCGCTTGGGTCTGTCACGGTGTCGCGGACAGATCTCGCGTGCCACCGAATTCCTGACGTGCTCGCCCTGGGCATGCTTGTCATTGGTGCGGGACTGCTCTTCCTGGCCAGCACGCAGGACGATGCGTCCGACGCTTATCTGCGGGCATGGATCGCCGCAGCTGCATCCTTCGGGGCATTCTGGCTGCTCGGGCTCTTCGGGCGCGCAGGCCTCGGCATGGGCGACGTCAAGCTCGCACCGACCCTGGGGCTGTATCTGGGCTACTACGGCTGGGCCGATCTCGTACTCGGCCTGTTTGCCGGCTTCGTCCTCGGCGCCATCACCGGGCTGGTGATCGTGGTGATCGTCATGATGCGTCACGGTCGAGCGAGAGATGCCCTGCGACGGTCCATCCCCTTCGGTCCCTTCCTCTGCCTGGGGACCGTGCTTCCCATCGTGCTCGGCTAGCCGCGCGCCAGGCTGGACGGTCGCGGACGCCGCATCTGAGAGGATGTGATGTCTAGTCGAGGAGGATCCATGCTGAGGTGGTTGACCGCGGGCGAGTCCCACGGCCAGGCTCTGGTGGCCATCCTCGAGGGACTGCCAGCCGGGGTAGCCATCACGACGCCGCTCATCTGCGATGATCTGCGCAGGCGCAGGCTCGGGGCAGGGCGGGGCGCACGCATGGCCTTTGAGCAGGACGAGGTTCGCATCCTCGGCGGAGTGCGCCACGGTGAGTCCATTGGGGGTCCCGTGGCCCTTGAGGTGGGCAACTCGGAGTGGCCCAAGTGGGAGATCGTCATGTCGGCCGACCCTGTCGATGCGGACGCGCTCACAGGCCTGGCACGCAATGCGCCGTTGACCCGGCCCCGCCCGGGTCACGCCGACCTCGTAGGAATGCAGAAATACGGCTTCGATGACGCACGGCCGGTGTTGGAGAGGGCCAGTGCCCGCGAGACGGCGGCTCGCGTGGCCCTCGGTGCCGTGGCCAGGTCGTTCCTGCGCTCGGTGGGTTCCATCGAGGTTGTCAGTCACGTGGTGCGCATCGGCGCCGCTGTCGACGACACAGGCCGCGTGCCCGCCCTCGCCGACTCAACGTCGGTCGACGACGATCCCGTGCGCGCACTCGATCCCGACGTCTCGGCACGCATGCAGGAGGAGATCGCCCTGGCTCACAAGGACGGTGACACCCTCGGTGGTGTCGTGGAGGTCGTGGTGTATGGGCTGCCACCCGGCCTTGGCAGCTATGTGCACTGGGATCGTCGACTCGATGCTCGGCTCGCAGCGGCGCTCATGGGTATTCAGGCCATCAAGGGCGTAGAGGTCGGCGACGGCTTTGCGCTGGCGGCCATCCGCGGCTCGGCCGCCCAGGACGAGATCGTGTCCTCGGACGCCGGGCTGCAGCGCACCAGCGGCCACTCCGGGGGCACGGAGGGGGGTATGTCCACGGGGGAGGTGTTGCGCGTTCGCGCGGCCATGAAGCCCATCTCGACGATTCCGCGTGCGCTTCAGACCGTCGACGTGGCCAGCGGCGAGGTAGCCAAGGCGATCAATCAACGCTCCGACGTGTGCGCCGTGCCCGCGGCCGGCGTGGTTGCCGAGGCTATGGTGATGCTCGTTCTGGCCGAAGCCATCGTGGAGAAGTTCGGCGGCGACTCCGTGACGGAGACTCGGCGCAATCTGCAGGGCTACCTGGACAATCTGGCGATCCGATGAATACCGGCCCGCTCCTGGTGCTGGTGGGGGCTCCCGGCGCCGGCAAGACAACCGTGGGGCGTCGGGTGGCCAGCGAGCTCGACGTGCCCTTCGCCGACTCCGACGACATCATCGAGCGCCAGGCCGGCAAGAGCGTGGCCGAGATCTTCATCGACGACGGAGAGTCAGCGTTTCGCGCACTCGAACGCGAGACCATCCACAGAGCCCTGGTCGAATCGACCGGCGTCCTGGCCCTAGGTGGCGGAGCGGTGCTTGACCCGGCCACGCGCGAGGTTCTTGGCGGCCATACGGTCATCTGGCTGCGCGTGGGCATCTCGGCAGCGTCCGACAGGGTGGGCATGAATGCCTCACGCCCGCTGCTCCTAGGCAACGTGCGCGGCACCCTCATCCGTCTGCTCGACGAGCGCACGCCGCTCTACGAAGAGGTTGCCTCGGCCAGCGTCGACACCGACGGGATCGATGAGGCAGAGGTCGCCCATCGAGTGCTGGAGATCATCCCCGGGGGCTCGCGGGCGGTGTCTCAGTGAGCGAGCCAACCCGCATCCCGGTAAGCGCCGAGCACCCCTACGACGTCGTCGTCGGCTCGGCACTGCTGCGAGAGCTGCCCATCCTGCTGGGAGAGCGCGTCCAGCGCGTTGCGATCGTGTGCCCCGCGGCTCTGTCGGCAACGGCTGAAGCGATTCGCATGGACCTCATCGCGAGCGGATACAACGCCATTTGGCTCGAGGTCCCTGACGGCGAACAAGCGAAGATCAGCGAGGTCGCGGAGTTCTGCTGGGGAGTCCTCGGACAGGCTGGCTTCACCCGCACGGACGCCATCGTCGGCGTGGGCGGAGGGGCAACAACCGACCTCGCCGGTTTCGTTGCCGCCACGTGGCTGCGAGGGGTGCGCTACGTCACGATGCCCACCACTGTGCTCGGCATGGTCGACGCCGCGGTCGGTGGCAAGACGGGTATCAATATCGACGCCGGAAAGAACCTCGTGGGTGCGTTCCACGAGCCGGCCGGGGTGCTGTGCGACCTCAATGCGCTGGAGACCTTGCCGCACCACGACCTGGTCGCTGGCCTCGCCGAATCCGTGAAGTGCGGGCTGGTGCGCGACCCGGCGATCCTCGATCTCGTGCTAGCCGACCCCCGGGAGGCCACGCGCTGGGACTCGCCGGTCCTCCGCGAAGTGATCGAGCGTTCCATCGCCGTGAAGGCGACCGTGGTCTCAGCCGACCTCAGGGAGCGCATAGGCGGCGGGGCATTGGGCCGTGAGCTGCTCAACTACGGGCACACCTTCGGACATGCGATCGAGCAAGTGGAGCGCTATCAGTGGCGGCATGGCGCTGCGATCAGCGTGGGCATGGTCTACGTCGCTGAGCTCGCACGACTCTCGGGTTTGCTTGACGACGAGGGAGTCGCCCTGCATCGGCAGATCCTGGGCGAACTCGGCCTGCCGACCTCCTACACGGGCGGCTCGTGGGAGGAGCTCCTGGCGGTTATGCGACGCGACAAGAAGACGCGCGGTGACCTTCTCCGGTTTGTCGTGCTGCGGGGCCTAGGCCATCCTGAAGTCCTCGAAGGCCCCGATCCGGCCATTCTGAGCGCGGCATATGCGGAGGTGTCGGCATGACGCGCGTGCTGGTCATCAATGGTCCCAATCTGGGTCGCCTGGGCGTTCGCGAGCCCGACATCTACGGTTCGACGACGCACGATGAATTAGCCGAATTGTGCCGCGCCACTGGCATGCGACTTGGACTCGACGTCGACGTACGCCAATCCGACTCCGAGGCCGAGCTCGTAGCGTGGCTGCATGAGGCAGCCGACGCCCGCACGGCCGTGATCCTCAACGCGGGAGCCCTTACCCACTACAGCTACGCTCTGCGTGATGCCCTCGCGCAGGTGCCGTCCCCGACGGTCGAAGTGCACCTGTCCAATCCCGCCGCTCGTGAGGAGTTTCGCCACACATCGGTCATAGCGGGCGTCGTCACGGGCTCAATCAGCGGATTCGGAATCAACTCCTACGTACTCGCCCTGCATGCGGTTGCCGATCGGCTCGCGTCATGAGCGACCGCCACGGCCATCGGCGTGCGCGAACCTGGGAGATGCTGTCTGCGCGAGATCCCGGAGCTGCAGCCCTTATCGTCACGTCACTGCCCAACATCCGGTACCTCACCGGCTTCTCAGGCAGCAACGCCGTGTTGCTGCTGACTGGCGATGGAGCCCTCCTCGGCACCGATGGCCGCTATGTCGTCCAGGCGGGCGCGCAGTGCCCCGACCTGCCCTTGATCGTCGATCGGGTGACGATGCCCGCCGTAGTAGCCCAGTGGGCACAGCGCAGCGGTGGAGCACTGGCCTTCGAGGCCGAGCACCTCTCGGTCGCGGCCCTACGCGACCTCCAAAGTGCTATCCCCGATTCGGCGTCGGTGACGTTTGCCGAGACGCGCGGCATCGTGGAGGAGTGCAGGGTCGTCAAAGACGCCCTCGAACTCGACCTGATCGCCAGGGCATGCCGCATCTCGGACGATGCCCTTGCCGCCATCCTGCCGACGGTGCGAGTCGGCGACACCGAACGCACCATCGCGCGTCGCCTGGAGGCAAAGATGTTTGCCCTCGGGGCCGACGCGATTTCGTTTGAGACTATCGTGGCGGGCGGTCCTCACTCCGCCATCCCGCATCACACGCCGACCGATAGGCCGCTGGAGCCCGGAGACTTCCTGCTCATCGACTTCGGCGCGGAGGTGGGGGGCTACCACGCCGACGAGACCCGCACGTTCGTGATGGGTTTGCCCCAGGAGTGGCAGTCGCAGACGCATGCGCTGGTTCTCGCAGCACAGGAGGCGGGGCGATTGGCCGCGCGCGCTGGTGCGGCATTGGCTGATGTCGACGCAGCCTCGAGATCCATAATCGATGCGTCCGGACATGGCGAGCTCTTCGGGCACGGCCTCGGCCACGGTGTCGGCCTGCAGATCCACGAGGCGCCATTCTTCAGTGCGCGCTCGGTAGGTATGCTCCACGGCGGCTCTGCGGTCACGGTGGAGCCCGGCGTGTACTTCCCCGGTCGTGGGGGAGTGCGCATCGAGGACACGGTCCTCGTGACAAACGGCCCCCCGGAGCCACTCACGACGACCGAACGCGGCCTCGTGGCCTTGGGATAGCGCGGAGGGAATGTCGTGGCAACGACGAACGACCTGAAGAACGGCCTCGTACTCAACATCGACAACCAACTGTGGACCGTCGTGGAATTCCAGCACGTCAAGCCGGGCAAGGGCGGGGCCTTCGTGCGCACCAAGCTGAAGAACGTGCTGTCGGGCAAGGTCGTCGACAGGACCTTCAATGCTGGAGTCAAGGTCGAGACAGCCAATGTCGACAAGCGCGACATGCAGTATCTGTACCGCGATGGAGACGATTGGGTCTTCATGGACACGTCGTCCTACGACCAGATCCAGATCCCTGACGCCGTGGTTGGCGATAGTTCTCGGTGGCTGCTCGAAAACCAGGAGGCGGTCGTTGCGGTGCACGAAGGCAACCCCCTCTACATTGAGTTGCCCGCGGCGGTAGAGCTCATGATCACCTACACCGAGCCGGGCCTCCAGGGAGACCGCGCCACGGGTGGCACTAAGCCGGCCACGCTCGAAACGGGCGCTGAGATCCAGGTTCCGCTGTTCATCGAACCCGACACCAAAGTCAAGGTTGATACGCGTGACGGGTCCTATCTCGGCCGCGTGAACTAGCGGTGGGCGCCCGGCACAAGGCGCGCAAGCGTGCCCTCGATGCCCTCTTCGAGGCTGACCTGCGGGGCACCGATCCGCTCGAGGTCATGGCGGACTCGCGTCAGCGCCGAGCCGCGGAGGGCGACCCGGACCTCCCCGAATACGCCGTGACGCTCGTCGAGGGCGTCACCGCCCATCGCGACCGGATCGATGAGGTCCTGGCAACCTACTCGTTGGGGTGGACCCTGGATCGCATGCCGGCCGTGGACCGCAACCTCCTGCGCATCGGCGCCTACGAGATTCTCTGGGGCGACGTCCCATCGGCCGTGGCCATCGATGAGGCGGTCGAGTTGACGCGGGAACTCTCCACAGACGGCTCGCCGGTCTTTGTCAATGGCGTGCTCGGCCGAATCCTGTCCGAGCGCTCGACACTTGACCTCGGTCGGTGATGATCGGACGCATGGGAGGTCCAGGCGTGGGCAGGCGTTGGGGAATCGTGGCAGCCGCGGCAGCTGGCATTGCCGTGGGTGCCGCGCCCGTCGCGAGCGCCATAGCCCTCACGCGCGAGCCCAAGGCGGGCTCCAGCCGATTTTCTCCTGCGTCTTGAAGTCCGACGGCGACATCAGGATCCTCAACGCTGACGACACCTGCACGCAGTTCGACAGCCGTCTTGCTTGGAGTTAGCGCGGGATCCCCGGCAAGCTGGGCATCCCCGGGGGGCCCAGTGACGGCTACTTCGCAACCGTCGACGAGGTGCCGCAAGCCGTGGCGACGCTGCGCCCACAGTAGCGAGGGCCACGCAGGGTTGGGGCGACGTGCCCCGGGTGGGATTCGAACCCACACTGGACGGTGTTTGAGACCGCTTCCTCTGCCGGTTGGGATACCGGGGCCGCCTGCCCAGGGTAGTGGCCGCAATAGGCTCGACCTATGTTGGTCGATCGACCCCTGCGCGTCGTCGTCGCCGAGGACGAGGCTGTCATCCGCATGGACCTTACCGAGATGCTGGCTGAGGAGGGCTACGACGTCGTGGGGCAGGCGTCGGACGGTCTGGCCGCACTCGATCTTGTGGAACGGCTGCGGCCCGACGTTCTCCTGGCAGATGTGGCGATGCCGGGCCTGGACGGGATCGAACTCACCCGCGAGGTGGCCGGACGCACCGCTGTCGTCGTCATCACGGCATTCGGCCAGCGCGACCGGCTTGAGCAGGCACGCGATGCCGGAGCGATGGCATATCTCATCAAGCCCGTTGATCGAGCCGACCTGATGCCTGCGGTGGAGATGGCCAGCAGCGGCTGGACGACCCTGCGGTCACTGCGCGAGCGCGTCGACGAGGCGGCGGCCTCGGCAGAGCGGGCCCAGGAGCGCCTCGCCGAGCGCCGCGATGTCGAGCGCGCCAAGGGCGTCGTGCAGGCACGGTTGGGGCTGAGCGAGGACGCCGCCTACTCCTGGCTGCGCCAGGCGGCTATGGATCAGCGCCGGCCGCTGGCCGACGTGGCCCGCTCTGTGCTGGCCGACGACGCCACCTGATTCCGATGGAGATAACGAAACGGTAACGCTCCTTCATCACGGTTTCACAACCATCGGCCCTTGCGGTGCGGGGGCGCGTATTCGCGGGGTCGCGCCACAGGATAGGTTGCCTTCACCATTTCGACCGGCGATGTCGCGTACCGCGGCACGCTATCCCCGAAGGAGAACACTTCATGATTCGACGCAGCCCGATCGCAGGGGCCGTCGTGGTTCTCGGCGCCGCGAGCCTCGTGCTCGCCGCGTGCGGTGGCAGTAGCAGTGGAGAGGCCTCGAGCTCAGCAGCTCCGGCGACATCCTCGGCTGCCCCCGCACCGGAGTCGTCGTCCGCTGAGCCCGAGCCCTCGAGCGACTGCAAGAACACCCAGCTGATAGTCGGCACGATGCTGCCGGCGACGGGCAGCCTCGCCTACCTCGGCCCGCCCGAGTTCGCAGGTGTTGACCTCGCCGTTGCCGAGATTGATGCCGCAGGTGGCGTGCTCGGCCAGCCGGTTATCAACGAGTACGGCGATTCTGGTGATACCACCACCGATATTGCTTCGCAGACGGTCGACTCGCACCTCGCCAAGGGCGTGCAGGTCATCATCGGCGCTGCCTCGTCGGGTGTGACGTTCACGGTCATCGACAAGATCACGAGCAATGGCGTGCTCCAGATCTCGCCCGCCAACACTGCTCCGTCGCTGACCGACTACCCCGATAACGGTCTGTACTTCAGGACCGCGCCGTCCGATGCACTTCAGGGTGCCGTACAAGCCAGTATCGCCATCGGCAACGGCTTCACCGAGGGCGCCACGATCGCCCGACAGGATCCCTACGGCGAGGGCCTGCAGAACGCCTTCGTTGCTGACTTCGAGGGCGCCGGCGGCACCATCACCGCGTCGCTCACCTACGATCCCGAGGCTCCGTCCTTCGAGGCCGAGGTAGCCGAGATCGCCGCGTCAAACCCCGAGTTCGTGCAGGTGGTCGGCTTCGAGGAGAGCACCAAGCTCATCCAGGAGATGATCAAGCAGGGCGTGGGTCCGCAGGACGTCCAGATCTTCCTCGCCGACGGCAACCTGTCGACGACGGCGTTCAAGGAGTTCCCGAAGGACACCATGACCGGCGTGATCGGCACCGTCCCCACGGGCGATCCCTCGGTTGACCTGGAGGCGTTCAACGCCCGCCTGCTCGAGCAGGATCCGGCGCTGACCGACTTCGCGTACGGCGCTCAGGCCTACGACGCAACGATCCTCGTCGCGATCGCAGCTGAGTATGCCGGCTGCCCCGATGGCACGACGATCGCCGCTGCCATGCCGCAGGTCGCCAACGCCGATGCCGGCGGTGAGGCTTGCAACACCTACGCGGACTGCGTCGCCATCATCCAGGCCGGCGGCCAGCCCAACTACGAGGGTGTTACCGGCCCGCTCGACTTCAACGAGTACGGCGATCCGAAGGCCGCGACCATCGATGTTGTGCAATACATCTCGAACACCAAGTTCGAGAGCATCGAGGTCATCGGACCGGTCGAGGTCCCCGTCCCGTAAGTCAGGCACTGACAGGAGGCCCGGTCCCGCAAGGGGCCGGGCCTCCTGCTTTCGCGGCGCAGCGCTCCCGTTCTTCGGCCTCGATGTGCACCTCAGGTGCGTAATCCGCCCCGAGAATGCCTGGCCCTCGGCTATGTCCCGGAGCCGCCCCCGGGCGGTCACGCCACGTGGCTCGCCTACTTGCGAGAGCAGGGGATACCCGATGACGAACTCGAGGGCGCCGGCGATGCTTCTGAGTCGATAGCCGATCCCAAAGGTGTGCGTCCGCGTATGAGGTTCCAGTGTGTGCCGGAGGCCAAGGCAGGCAAGAATCGCGTGCACCTGGATGTCGATGTCACCGATGGGCGTAGCAGCAGCGTGCTCGAGCGCCGCGAGATCGTCGACGTCCAGATCCAACCTCTTGTGGGCGCAGGCGCCCGTGCGTTACGCGTGTCGGAACCCGACGGGGCGAACTACTACGCCGTGGTGATGGCCGATCCTGAGGGCAATGAGTTCTGCGTATCGTGAGCGAACTATGCCTTGGCAAGTGTGCCGAGATAGAGCTCGATGACCTTGGGGTCACGGGCGAGCTGGTCGCCGGTGCCGGTGTATGCGTTCTTGCCCTGGTCTAGCACATAGCCACGGTCCACGATCTGTAGGCATCGGGCGGCATTCTGCTCGACGATGACGACCGTGACCCCGGCGGTATTAATGCCCTTGACGTTGACGAATACCTCGTCTTGCAGCGCAGGGGAGAGTCCCGCGCTCGGCTCGTCGAGGAGTAGGACGCTGGGGTTCATCATGAGCGCACGCCCCATCGCAACCATTTGGCGTTCGCCACCGGAAAGTGATCCGGCACGCTGCTTGCGACGGTCGGCTATGGTTGGGAAGATCGAAACCACCTGATCGAACTGCTGATCGAAAAGCTTGGGATTTTGGTAGCAGCCGACCTGTAAGTTCTCCTCGATCGTCAACGAGGGGAAGACGTTGTTGTTTTGCGGGACAAAGCCGACACCCTCCTTGACCAGCGCATCCGCGCGCAGGTTGGTGATGTCGCGGCCGCGCAGCGTCACGCGCCCGGAGTGCACCCGCACGAGTCCGAACATCGCCTTGAGGAGCGTCGACTTACCGGCGCCATTGGGGCCGATGATGCCGATGAGTTCGCCTGTCTTTGCTGTCAGCGAGCAGCCATTGAGTATGTCGACGCCGGGGAAGTAGCCCGCGACGAGGTCATCGGCATGCAGGACGTAATCGCCGTCTCCGGGGACGACAGCTCCAGGCTCACTGCGCTGTTCCGCGTTGAGGTCGATCTCCTGCGCGAAGACGGGCAGCTCGCGCGGATCGTTCTCGTCGCCCAGCGGTACACCGGCCTGTGTGTCGAAGCCGCTCATGATGTGGTTCCCTCCGTTCGGGTCTCGCCGGAGTCGGTGAGCTGCTGATCGTGGTGCGCTCCAAGGTAAGCGTCGATGACCCGCTGGTCTCGCATGACGGTGTCGGGACGCCCCTCGGCGATCACCTTGCCCTGGGCCATGACGACGACCCAGTCGCTGACGTCACGAACCATGTCCATGTCGTGCTCCACGAAGACGACGGTCGTGCCCTCTTCGCGGATGTCGCGGATGTGATCGAGCAGGCTCTGCTTGAGCGCGGGATTCACCCCGGCCATCGGCTCGTCGAGCATGATGAGGTTGGGCTTCAGCATCAGGGCACGCGCCATCTCGAGGAGCTTGCGCTGGCCGCCTGACAGGGAGCCGGCAAAGTCGTCCGCCTTGGCTGCGAGGTTGAAGCGCTCCAGCAGCACCATGGCACGCTCGCGGTTCTTCTTCTCCTGGCCGCTCCACAGGAACGGAAGGATGGAGGCGAGCATCACCTCTCCGGTCTGCTCGCCCGCGCCCAGGAGCATGTTGTCGATCACGGTGAGGCGGGACAGGCTCTTGGTGAGCTGGAACGTGCGAACCATGCCCCGTCGGGCGAGGCGATGGGGCGGGGTGTTGGTGACAGTGGTCCCGGCGTAGACCCACGTGCCTGCGTCGGCCTTGTCGAAGCCGCTCAGCAAATTGAAGAAGGTGGACTTGCCGGCGCCGTTGGGGCCGATGAGGGCGGTGATGGCACCCTTCTGGAACTCCACGTGGGTGACGTCGACGGCCACCAGGCCGCCAAAGTGCCGGTTGACGCCGTCGGCGACCAGGATGGGGTCGGGCTTGGCGGCGCCGGGCTCCGGGGTCACCGAGGCGAGTGCGGAGACGGCCTGGGCCGCGATGTCACCGGGCATCGAGGGCGATCTCCTTCTTGTCTCCGAGGATGCCCTGTGGTCGGAAGATCATCAGGAGCATCAGTCCTAGGCCCACGAGGATGAAGCGGATGGGCCCGACCTGAGTCGGCACCAGGAACGTTATGGTGCCATTGTCGATCAGCAGGAGCAGGAACTGCTCGATAAAGACGAGCAGGAACCAGAAAATGATCGCGCCGAGCACCGGCCCCATCACGCGAGCGGCTCCGCCCAGGATGAGAATGGTGTAGCAGAAGAACGTGAAGGCCGGCACGAACGAGTCGGGTTGCACCGATTGCTTGGCGATTGCCCAGAAGATGCCTGATAGCGAGCCGAGGAGGCCACCCAGGATCAGTGCCTGCATCTTTCGCAGGTAGGTGTTCTTGCCCAGGGAGCGCACGGCATCCTCATCTTCGCGAATACCCTTGAGCACACGGCCCCACGGGCTGCGCATGAGCGCCCAGGTGAGCAGAAGAAGGAGCGCAATGACGACCCAGCCCACGAGGACGACCCACAGGTCGGCCCGGGTGTAGCTCAGTGGCCCGAAGTCGAAGCGATCCTGCTGAGGGAATGGATTGAGGTCGTAGAAGTCCTGGCCCATCTTGCCGTTGATGCCCTGGGACCCGCCGAGGGGATCGGTGGACTTGAAGGCCAGGCGCATGATCTCGCCGGTGGCAATCGTGACGATGGCCAGGTAGTCCGCGCGCAGGCGGAGGGTGGGTATGCCAAGTATCAGGGCCAGCGCTACGGATAGGAGCAGTGCGTAGAGAATCG
>VGBL01000034.1 GCA_016870515.1 Actinomycetota bacterium
CGCCCCGCCACGGCGGGGCGCCCTTTCCTACGGCATCACCGATTGAACCAGGCTCTCCTGGAGGAATGTGAGCCAGTCGTAGACGTGGTAGGTCGCCACGCGCGGGTCGTCGTCCGGGAGCGCAGCCAATTCCTCGAGCGACTCCTCACTGATCCCGAGCCGGGAGCCGAGCGCGAGGCGCAAGTCGGTGATCGCACCGAGCCAGCACGTCGCCTCGTCGGCCGTGAGCGTCACCTTCTCTCCCGAGCGAGCCAGAGTCTGGAGTGCAGTGGTCGCGTTGGCCACCTTGGTCTGGCGGAGGGATCGCTCGGTGAAGCGGCGGAACTCGGCGGCCGCCTCCGGGTCGTCGTGGTAAGCATCGGGGAAGAGCCGGGCGAGCGCGGGGTCGTCGGGCGTCTCGGCTCCCGGGTCGATTCCCACAAGTTGAGCAAGGGGATCGTCGGGGAGCTCGCCGTCGGGCTCGACGAACTCGACGAGTTGCGTCAGCAGCGCGGTGAGCAGGCCCTTCTCCACCTCGTCGACGCGCAGGACGATGCGACCCGTGACGCCGCGCCGAAAGCCATAGACAGCCACGTCAGTCGCCCTTGGAGAGGGTGGCCCACAGGCCGTAGGAGTGCATGGCGGTGACGTCGCGCTCCATCTCCTCGCGCCTGCCGTTGGAGACCACCGCTCGCCCATCGTTATGGACCTGCATCATCAGGCGCTCGGCCTTCTCCCTGGGATACTTGAAATAGGTCATGAAGACGTAAGTGACATACGACATAAGGTTGACCGGGTCGTTCCAGACGATGGTGATCCAGGGTCGATCGACGACGGCGTCTTCGGCGGATGCCGGACGCTCGAGATCGGTGGGCGCGGTGGTCACCGCACCAGCGTACGGAAGATCCGACTAGGGCTGAACGTCGAGCGTCAGCACCCCTGACCGGCCCATCCCGAATTGATCGGTCGCCTCCACGACAAATCGATAGCTTACCTGCTTGACCCTGGTTGGTCGCACGGTCACCGTCACGACTCCGGACGAATCGGTGCTCAGGCTACGCAGCGGGGCCCACGACCCGTCTGATGCCTGGCGTTGCAGGACCACGGCGATGCCGGCCTGCGTGGGAGCTACTCGAGCACTCAACTTCACCGGAGTCTTGACCTTGGGTGCTGAAGTCGCAGCCTTGGCCTCGACAGCGAATCGGACCCGCGTGGAAGCCGGGCCGCTCGCGCCCGCCAGTCGCGAGGAGGAACCCGCCACCTCCACGCTCCACTCACCGGGTCGGTCGACGACGACCTTGAAACTGCCCTTGCCGTTCTTGTCGAGCGTGGTGGATGCGACCTCGATCCGCTCGCCCGCCCCACCGGCCGGCTTGAAGTACAGCGTCGCCTGAGCCCCGGCCGCCGGGCCCTTGCGCGAGTCCGTGGCGACTCGAATGCGTGCCTGGGTGCCTGCCGTGACCATCGCGGGAGCCTTGATCGAAACGTCAGTGGGAGCTGGTGCGATCTCGCGGCCGTAGTCGGCGAGCCGCGTGTAGAAGTCGGGCGTGACGGTGCCGAAGTCCCAGACGGCAATGCCGCCAATGCCCTCGTCGGGCACGATCGAGGCACGTGCGAGTGCTGAGCGCGTGTCAGCGAACCACACCTCGCGCTTGATCTTGCACGCCTGATCCTTTTTATTGGCCTTCCCCGCGACCTCCTGCCAGTACTGGAAGCTCCACTCGCCGTCTTCGGCGTTCCACTGGGGCTCGACCTTCTCCCGTGCGGCGATCTCCCGGGCCACGGTGGGCGTGAGGGTCGTTCGCGCGGGGGTGTCCTTCGGCTTCCAGCCTTCGGGGCAGGCCTCGTCGGCGATCCACGTGCCGCCTGAGACGAGGGGCCAATTGCGGCCGTATTGCGGGACGCCCACCCACACCCGGTCGGCGTACTTCTCACCCACCTGCTCGACGGCACTTTGAGCCACGAGCCGAGCCCAGTCGTTGGGCCCGATCGGTCCTGGCACGCTCCAGCTGTAGTCGTAGGTCATGATGTTGAGGCGATCGACGTAGGGGGCGATCTCCTGCCACGCGTAGACCCAGTATCCAGTGCCAGGATTGGCAGCCCCTGTGCCGGTGAACGGCGGTACGCCACCGGGGACCGTCGCCCACAGGGTGAGCCCCTTGGCGCGGAGTTGCTCGGACAGTTCCTTGATCATCGCGACCCAGCGCGGCTGGGTAGCTGCCCATGACTCGCGGCCGTCGTGGAAGGCAAAGACCTCCCAGTCGAGGTCGATGCCGTCGACACTCGCCTTGACGGCGTAGTCGGCGATGAGCTTGGCGTAGGCCTTGCGGTTCTTGGCAGAGGAGAGATAGGCGCTCAACTTGCCCTTGCTCGCCGATCCCAAGTCGGTGATCGAGGCGTTGACCTTGATGCCGGCAGCCTGCAGAGCCTTGCGCTGGCGGTCGAACTTCGGCGTGGTCCATGGCGTGGAGCTGTCGCAGAGAGCGTCGCCCCAACTGCCGTCCTTGTCGTAGTCGCCATTGTCATAGATGCACAGCGGGTCATCCTTGTCCTGGAAGGACCACCAGAACATCGCGACTTCGCCCACCACGCCATCGGACTCCGACGTCATCGCGGTCAGGGAAACATCGGATGCCCACCAGCCGAACCATCCCGAGACGAGCGGTCGAGGGGGCGCTTCGGCAGACGCCACCGTGGCAGGGAGCGCGACAGCGCCGGCGGCGACACAGGTCGCCACAAGGAGGCTGAGTGTCGAGCGCGCACGCATTAGGGACCTTCCGCCGGGATCTCATCTAGAGTACGTCCGGTGTCGCACTGAACTTGGCGGCGACAGTCACGCAATCCGGGGCATTTCCCAGGAGCATGGGCGCCAGATCACGCGCATCTCAGGCGAGTGCGCGGGCAATCTCGCTCGCCGCACGGGCCACGCGAGGCCCGAGATCCTCGGGCGGAGCCACCGCAGCGAGTCCGACGGCCGCCTCGACACCGGGGATGCCCAGCACGGGAGCCGCAATGCCACTTCCCGCGGGCGTCTCCCCCGACGACACCACCCACGGCGGGTCCAGCGGTCGTCCGGCGGCGGTACGCGCGGCGAGGACAGCCCGACCGCCCGCGCCCAATTCGAGCGGCACGCGTGACCCCAGGCGATAGGCAACGTGGACGTCGGAGCGCGGAGGCTCGACGACGGCCACGGTGAGGAGATCGGCGCCATCGACGACGCCGAGGTAGGCCGTGGCACCGGTCGTTTCGGCAAGTCGACGCAGGGAGGGGGCAGCGGCATCACGAAGGTGGGGCTGCACCTGCCGGGCGAGCCCGAGGACGGCGAGGCCGAGCCGACAGCGTCCGTCGGCGTAGCGGCGTACGAGCCCGTGCTGCTCCAGGGTAACGATCAGGCGATAGACAACGGTCCGACTCACCCCGAGGGCCGAGGCGATCTCGGTGACTGTGAGGCCCTCAGGGGAGTCGGACAGGAGTGTGAGAACACGTAGACCGCGATCAAGGGTCTGCGAGGTCTCCTTGGCCATCGGTGCTAGGCCGCAGCCTTCTTGGCAAGCGACTTCACGCTGAAGGCGGAGATGATCTCGAAGATGCCGAGCACGAGGAGCCAGATGCCGGCGATCCACACGAAGATGCCCACCGCCCACGGGTTGATGAGGAGCACGACGCCGGCCAGCAGGTAGACGATGCCGGAGAAGATCGCCCAGCCCTTGCCCTGCGACACCGAGGATGAATTGACGAGCTGGAGGATGCCGGAGAAGAGGAACCACACGCCAACGAAGATGCCGAAGAGCTCGACCTTCTCCTCCGGCCCGAAGCGGAACATGAGCAGGCCAAGGAGCAGGGCGACGATGCCCGAGATGATGAGCAGGGCGCGATACCCGCCGGGCAGGCCGTGCGCGAAGGCGCGGACAAGGGACACGATGCCGGAGACGACCAGGTAGATCGCCAGCACGATGGCAATGACCCAGGTGGAGCCGCCGGGATTGATGATGATGATCGCTCCAACGATGAGGCTGACGACACCCAGCACAAGCAGGGCCCACCAGTTGCGGCCCAGAGCTGAAGCCACCGCACGCTCGTCGTCGTAGGACAGGCCGGTCATGGGGTCGACCGATGCCATGGAGTACCTCCGAGTGTTTAGATGAGGGCCGCTTGGCCCCAGGACGTCCCCAGGTTAGGGGGGCGGGCGGGCTTATCCCAGGAAGCGCGCTAGGTACTGGCGAGTACGTTCCTTGAGGGGCGCCCCCAGGACCTGCTCGGGTGTCCCGTCTTCCAGGACGACCCCTGCGTCGAGGAAGCACACCCAAGCACCTTGCGCGGGCCGAGGGTGATGTTGTCGAGCACCGACCTATGAGGGAAGAGGTTGTAGGACTGGAAGACGATTCCGACTCGACGCCGAAGGGCATCGAGGTTGGTGTCGAAGGCCGTCACGTCGAGGTCGTCGTCGAGGAGGATGCGCCCCGCCGTCCGCGCTAGGACCCCTGCGTCGCAGGTGTGCGGGATACCCCCTTCATGCGGGCGGCAACGACCGCGCCCACGACGGCCACCGCTGCCGACAACCACCAGAGGGTGTCATAGGTACGCACGCTCGCCCCACCACTCGCGACGGCAGCGGCGTGGATGGCACCGAGCACACCGAGCGCCAGCGAACTGAGGATCGCATCGGATATCTGCAGCGCCGCGGAGTTGGCGCCCTGCTCTGACTCCGGCGACAGGCGCAGGGTCTGCACCGCGATCGACGGGAAGCACAGGCCCATGCCGATTGATGCGATGAAGTAGGAGACGGCGCAGACGAAGGCCGGAATCCCCGGCACCAGGCAGAGCGGCAGGCTCGCCAGGCCTGCTGCCACGAAGAGTGCGCCGACTCGCACCGTCGCACTGCGGTCGGTCGATTCGGGAATCCGACTCTGCGAATACGAACCCGCCCACCAACCGCCGGCCGACACGCTGAGCACTAGGCCGGCGAGGGTCACGGTGTAGCCACGCTGCTCGACCAGGGCCAGGGGAATGAACGCTTCGGCACCGAAGAACGCCCCGGCGAGGATGCCGCGCATGAGCACTGTGGTCGGCAGGCCGCGACGCAGCCGGAGCGAGCCGGCCGGCAGGAGACGTCGTACACCGAACAACAGCATGCCGAGTCCGGCGACCAGGCCCAGGGCATCGGCCCACAGGGGCAATCCGGCGGGGCGCACGAAGGCAGCCATCGCGAGGGTGAGGCCCATGGCGGTGACCAGCGCCGGCACCGCTCGCCCGCTACGCCCGCGGTCACCGGAGCCGCCGTCGTGCTCGCGCAGGATCGAGCGCAAGAGAAGCGCGGGAAGCACCAAGACCAGCGGCACCAACCAGAAGGCGTAGCGCCATGAGAGGGACTCGGTCAGCCAACCGGCGATGAGCGGGCCCACGATGGCGGGCACGACCCACGAGGCTGCCAAGAGCGAGAAGGCCTTGGGCCGGAGGTGCTCAGGGAATGCGCGGGCGATGAGCACATAGGTAGCCACGATGAGTGCCCCGCCCCCCAGGCCCTGCAGCCCTCGCGCGGCGATGAGGACAGGCATCGACCAGGCGATGCCCGCTACGACCGCGCCGCCGGCGAAAAGCGAAAGGCCCGACCACATGGCACGCCGCGGACCGTCACGGTCACACCAGGTGCCCGAGATGACCATGCCGACGAGGGAGCATGCGACATAGGCATTGAAGGCCCACGCGTAAAGACCCAGCCCGTCGAATTCGATGGCCACCACGGGCATAACCGTGGCGACGGCCATGCCTTCGAAGGCGAAGAGCGTCATCGCCGAGACGACGCCGATCGTGGCGGCGCGGTAGTGGGGGGAGAACAGGCTCAGGAGTCGCCGTCCGGGTCACGCGGCTTGCCGGGGCGAAGACTGTTGTAGATCTCCTGGCACTCGGGGCATACAGGGAACTTCGAAGGATCCCTGCCGGGCACCCACTTCTTACCGCACAGAGCCTTGACCGGCGTACCAGTCACGGCACTCTCGACGATCTTGTCCTTCTGGACGTAGTGGGCGAAGCGCTCATGATCGCCATCGTCAGTGCAGGCCAGTCGTTCGTCGGTGAGGGTCGTGCCCTCGAGCGATGGCGAGTCCAGCGGCGCGGTCATACGCCCGAGTCTAGGGGCGATCAGTTGACCGAGGGATCCGCTGGGCAATGGACCCACCACGCCAGGGTGCCCCCCTGTCGGGTGAGCACGGCGCGCCAGAGGTCTTCGCGGTCGGACAGGAACGCGTCGAGCACCGGGTCTGCCACTTCCACTACCGCCCAGGCCCCCTCCTCCAACTCTCCATCAAGCTGGTCCGGCGACCACCCGGCGTAGCCGGCGAAGATGCGAAGGGCATGGAGCGATGGCGCGAGCTCGTCGGGCGGCGTATCGAGGTCGATGATGCCCAGCGGTCCGCTCACGCGGCGAAATCCCGGTGGTTCGGCGGCGTCTACCGAGGCCGCTAGGCCGAGTGCGCTATCCAGTGCCACTGGGCCCCCCTGGAAGAGGATCGGCGTACCCGTCAGGTGATCGCGCCACGCTGGCAGCACGGTGCCCACATCGAGGGATGTGGGCTGGTTGAGGACGACACCCAAGGTGCCGGACTCATCGTGCTCGAGGATGAGGATCACCGAATGACGAAAGGGGTCGCCGAGAATGGGCGCGGCCACGAGGAGGCGACCGGGTGCGGCCTCAAGCGTGGGGCCGCCCAGCACGGGCGTGCCCTCGGGGTCCACGGACTCCATGCCTCCATCGTGGCCCATAGGGAACTTGCGTGGGGGAATGACCCTGTCAAGTGACTTGCCTCATCCTTTCGGCTGAGTTAGGTCGGCCGTGTTGGCCGATAACCCTTGCGTTGCAACGCACTTACCTTTGATACATGCCCCAGCAGCCCCTCGCCCAGGTCCCCGTAGACGCCATTTGGGATTGGCAGGAACACGGCTCATGCCGCTCCGCCGACCCCTCCCTGTTCTTCCATCCCCAAAACGAGCGGGGCTCCGCTCGTCGCAACCGCGATCGTGCAGCCAAGGCGATCTGCGCCGGATGCCCCGTGCGCATCGAGTGCGCTGACTACGCCGTCCGCGCCCGTGAGCCCTACGGCGTCTGGGGCGGACTGACCGAGGAAGAGCGCGAGACGATCTACGCCCGCATCGACCTCGCCGAATACCCCCGTCGCCGCGGCGAGGGCGCCCGAATGGCGGCCGATGAAATCGATGCCGCTACCGCGCCCCTCCGCGTTACCGCCTGACTGACCGCACCCGCTTCACCGCTAGCCTCTACGGATGAACCTCGCCGGCCGCGATCTCCTCAGGGAGCTGGATCTGACTAACGCTGAGTTCGATGGCCTAGTGACCCTGGCCGCCGACCTCAAGGCCCAACGGCTTTCGGGTCACGAGCGGCGTCGCCTCGAGGGCAAGGTGATCGCCCTCATCTTCGGCAAGACATCCACGCGCACACGGGTCGCCTTCGAGGTGGCGGCCTACGAGCAGGGCGCCCAGGTCACCGTGCTCGATGCGCAGTCGTCGCAGATCGGTCACAAGGAGTCGATGGCCGACACAGCCCGGGTCCTCTCGCGGATGTTCGATGCGATCGAATACCGCGGCGATGACCAGGCGACCGTCGACGAGCTCGCCCACTACGCGGACGTCCCCGTCTACAACGGGCTTACCGACACGTGGCACCCCACGCAGATGCTGGCCGATGTCCTCACCATGCGAGAGCACTCAGCCGGAGGCCCCCTCTCCTACGCCTTCCTTGGCGATGCTCGCAGCAACATGGGCAATTCCATCCTTGTCACCGGCGCGATGATCGGCGCCGACGTACGCATCGTCGCCCCAGAAGCCCTGTGGCCATCTGCCGACATACGCCGTGCCGCACAGGAGAGAGCGGTCGAGACGGGTGCGCGCTTGACGCTCACCGAGGATGTCGCCGAAGGCGTTGCCGGAGCCGAGTTCGTGCACACCGACGTGTGGGTGTCGATGGGCGAGCCCGTCGAGGTGTGGGAGCAGCGCGTGGCGCTCCTGCGGCCCTACCGGGTGGATTCATCACTGATGGCACTCACTGGTCGCCCCGACGCCAAGTTCATGCATTGCCTGCCAGCCTTCCACGACGAGTCCACCGTGGTCGGCCGCACCGTGGCCGAGGACTTCGGGCTGCAGGGTGGCGCCGAGGTCAGCGATGAGGTGTTCGAGTCGTCGGCCAGCATCGTCTTCGACCAGGCCGAAAACCGCATGCACACGATCAAGGCCGTGCTGGTCGCCACCCTGGCGTGATGGGCCCGCGTGACTAGGCCTGCTGGAGGCGGGTGCGCAGGGCGCCGAGCTGATCGTGCAGCGCCGACGGCACGCGATCACCGAACTGCCCGTAGTACTCCTCGGTCATATCCGCCTCTGCGAGCCACGACTGCGTATTGATCGCGAAGAGTTCCGCCATCTGCTCATCGGAGATGCTGAGGCCGTCAAGGTCGAGTTCGCCCTCCGCGGGGATCCGACCCACCGGGGTGTCGACCGCATCGGCTTGGTCGACCACGCGGCGCACGATCCACTCAAGGACGCGTGAGTTGTCGCCGAAGCCCGGCCAGATGTAGGAGCCGTTGCGGTCCTTGCGGAACCAGTTGACCTGGTAGATCTTCGGGAGCCTTTGGGGCGCGGTGAACTGTCCGATCTTGAGCCAGTGGGCCCAGTAGTCGGCCATGTTGTAGCCGCAGAAGGGGAGCATGGCGAAGGGGTCGCGTCGCAGGGCACCCACGCTGCCCTCCGCGGCCGCCGTCTGCTCGGACGACACGGTCGAGCCGAGGAACACGCCGTGCTCCCAGTCGAACGACTCGGTGACCAGCGGCACGTTGGACGCGCGGCGCCCTCCGAAGAGGATCGCATCGATCGGGACGCCCTCGGGGTCCTCCCAGTTGGGGGCGATTGACGCACACTGGCCCGCGGGAGCCGTGAAGCGGGCATTGGGGTGCGACGAGGGCTCACCCGACGCCGGGGTCCAGTCGTTGCCCTTCCAATCGATGAGGTGGTCCGGTGACTCCTCGGTGAGGCCCTCCCACCACACATCACCGTCGTCGGTGAGCGCGACATTGGTGAAGATGCAGTTGGCATAGAGCGCCTTCACGGCATTGGCATTGGTGTGCATGCCGGTGCCGGGAGCAACGCCGAAGAAGCCAGCCTCAGGGTTGATCGCGTAGAGCCGGCCATCGTGACCGAAGCGCATCCACGCGATGTCGTCGCCCACTGTCTCGACCGTCCAGCCCGGCACTGCTGGCTTGAGCATCGCAAGATTGGTCTTACCGCACGCCGACGGGAACGCCGCGGTGAGGTAGCGCGTGTCACCCTTCGGTGACGTGAGCTTGAGCACCAGCATGTGCTCGGCGAGCCAGCCCTCGTCGCGCGCCATTGCCGACGCGATGCGCAGGGCGAAGCACTTCTTGCCGAGCAGGGCGTTGCCGCCGTAGCCGGAGCCGTAGGACCAGATCTCGCGGGACTCGGGGAAGTGAGTGATGTATTTCGTGTCGTTGCAGGGCCAGGCCACATCGGGACGAGCGCTGCCGTCACCATCGACGAGGGGGTATCCCACCGAGTGGACCGCGGGGACGAAGTCTCCGTGCTCACCGATCTCGTCCAGGGCCGCAGCACCCATCCGCGTCATGATCTTCATGTTCACGACGACGTACGGCGAGTCGGTGAGTTCGACGCCGAGCTGCGCGATGTGCGAGCCGAGCGGGCCCATGGAGAAGGGGACAACGTACATCGGACGTCCACGCATCGATCCCGCGAAGAGCCCCCCGAGGATGCCCTTCATCTCGACCGGATCCATCCAGTTGTTGGTGGGACCGGCGTCCGACTCGTAGTGCGAGCAGATGTAGGTCCGGCTCTCGACGCGTGCAACGTCGCGGGGATCGGACCGTGCGAGGAAGGAGTTGGGCCGCAGGTCGGGGTTGAGCCGGATGAAGGTGCCGGACTCGACCATCTGCGACGTGAGGCGCTCCCACTCGGCTTCGGATCCGTCGCACCAGATGACCTCGTCAGGCTGCGTGAGCTCCGCGACTTCCTCGACCCACTCAAGCAGCTTCTTGTTGCGCGTGGGCGGATTCTCCAGGCCGCGGATCGTCATCGGATTCCCTTCGTCGAACGCCGTTGTCCGAATGCCTCCCGGGGTGGCCCCGAGCGACCTGACGCCATCCTGCCGTTCCTGCAAGCATCCGAAAACCGTGAAAACCTTTACACGGTCAGCTTTGTGAGCAAGGGCACAGGAGGTGCTCGCCGCAGGCTCAGGACGTGGGACGGAAGCGACGCAAGAGCAAACTGTTGGCCACGACGAACACCGAGGAGAAGGCCATCGCCGCCCCGGCGAAGAGGGGGCTGAGCAGCCCAACCGCAGCGAGGGGGATCATCGCGATGTTGTAGGCGAAGGCCCAGAAGAGATTGCCTTTAATCGTGCGCAGGGTGCGCCGGGACAGTCGAATGGCATCGACTGCGGACAGCAGATCGGAGCGCACAAGCGTGATGTCGCTCGCCTCAATGGCAGCATCGGTGCCGGCGCCCATGGCGATACCCAGGTCCGCTTGAGCCAACGCGGCCGCGTCGTTGACGCCATCGCCCGTCATGGCGACCGAGGCGCCTGTCGCCTGCAGTTCGCGCACGACAGCGACCTTGTCTTCGGGCATCACCTCGGCGCGCACGTCTTCGATTCCCACGGAAGCGGCCACCGCATGCGCTGACCTGGTGTTGTCCCCGGTGAGGAGCACCGGCCGCAGGCCCAGCTCGCGCAGCAGGGCGATGGCACGCGCGCTCGTCGGCCGGATCGCGTCGGCCACGACGAGGGCACCGCGCACGGCTCCCTCCCATCCGACCGCGACAACCGTGGCACCACGCCCCTCTGCGGCGTCGATCCCGGCCAGGAGCTCCGGCGCAATCGAGTGAGCACCGACCATCTCGGCCACCCACGCGGGGCGCCCGACGGCAACGGCGACATCTCCTACACGTCCCGTCACTCCCAGGCCGCGATGGTTGGCGAAATCGGTGGCGGGAGCCACGTCGAGCCCTCCGACAATGGCGCGTGCGACCGGGTGCTCGCTCCCCTTCTCGACCGACGCCGCCATGCTTCCGACGACGACGGAGTCCTCACCGTGCGCGACGAGCACGTCCTGCAGCGCCATCCGACCCGTCGTCACCGTGCCGGTCTTGTCGAGCACGATGACAGAGGCGCGTCGCGTGTCCTCCAGGACTTCGGGTCCGCGAATGAGGATGCCCAACTGTGCGCCACGGCCGGTGCCGACGAGAATCGCCGTCGGCGTGGCCAGGCCGAGCGCGCACGGGCAGGCGATGATGAGTACGGCGACGGCAGCGGTGAAGGCGGCCTCGACGTCACCCGTGATGAGCCACCACGCCGCCAAGGTCACCAGAGAGATAGCGATGACCACGGGCACGAAGACGGCGGAGATACGGTCGGCGAGCCGCTGCACAGGGGCCTTGCCCGCCTGCGCCCGCATGACGAGACGGGAGATCTGCGCGAGTTGAGTGTCTGCTCCCACGCGCGTCGCGCGGACGGTGAGCACGCCGTCGACGTTGATCGATGAGCCCACGACAGCGTCACCGACCCCTACCTCCACGGGCAGGGATTCCCCCGTCAGCAGCGACGTGTCGACGGCGCTGGCTCCGTCCTCGACGACACCATCGGTGGCGATGCGCTCGCCCGGGCGCACCACGAAGGAATCCCCCACGCGCACCTCGGCGACCGGCACGCGCCTCTCCACGCCGTCGATGAGCAGCGCGGCATCGGGGGCGGCCAGTGCCGCAAGAGCGCGAAGGGCCGCGGTCGAGCGCCGCTTGGCACGCGCCTCGAACCACCGACCCGCCAGCAGGAAGACCGGCACGACAGCGGCCACCTCGAGATAGATGTCCGGCACTCCAGTCGTGGAGTGATTGCCGAAGCCGTGCGACATCGTGTAGCCGATGACACCTGCACCACCGAAGAGGATTGCCCACAGGCTCCAGAGGTAGGCCGCCAGGACGCCCATGCTCACGAGCGTGTCCATCGTGGCGGCAGCGTGACGAGCGTTGAGGGCCGCGGCGCGATGGAAGGGCCAGGCGCCCCAGGCAACGATGACCGTGGTCAGGGCGAGGGCCGCCCACTGCCAGCCGGGGAACTGCAGCACCGGGATCATCGAGACCGCCACCACCGGCAGGGCAAGCACGAGCGATACGACGGAGCGCCGACGCAGGGCATCGACATCGCCGTCTGCGCCGCGGTGATCATCCACGGGCGTGGCGGCGTACCCCGTCTGCTCCACGACCCGCACGAGATCGGCGACGGGGATCTCGGAATCCAGGTCGATGTGCGCGCTCTCAGTCGCGTAGTTGACCGTCGCGCGCACACCCGGCACGCGATTGAGCTTGCGCTCAATGCGCGAGGCGCAGGTCGAGCAGGTCATGCCCGAGATCGCGAGTTCGACGCTGTCAGCCATCGGACCTCCTCCCGCGCACGCCCCTACACGCACCGTAGCGGCCACAACGCCGACCCTGACCGACGCATTCCTGGCGTCGGCTCCACCCGAAGGGCTACCGTCGGGGGGTACGCCGGGATTCGACGGAGGAGGCCGACATGGACCCGCTCTACAAGGACATCAAGGGACGCCTCAAGGAGGCAGCGGGAGCGCTCACGGGCAATGACGAGCTCCGTGCCGAGGGCGCTGCCGATCAGGCGGAGGCGCAGGTCGAGGACTTTGCCGGTGCGGTGACCGACAAGGCCAGCGAACTCACCGACCAGGCCGCCGCCAAGGCGACCGGCTACTGGAACCAGATCAAGGGAGCCTTCGACGAGGGCAAGGACGGCAAGTAGGTATCCCCCCGTCTTGACGAGCCATATGGTCGAAAATCACGGCCCCCGACCCCGATTTTCCACCATATGGCTCGCGAAGACGCAGCGGGTTGCGCCGGCACTAGAGTCCCGGCATGGCCGGACGACTCGCCCTGGTGGGCAGCGGGGAGTACCTCCCCGTCCTCAGCGATGTCGAGGACTGGCTCTTCGCAGGCAATGAGCGCATCTACGTGCAACTGGCCACTGCTGCCGCTCCCGAGGGCGACGGCAGCCTGGCCCGCTGGCACGACCTTGGCCGCCAGGCCGCCGAACGACTCGGCGCGGAACAGGTGATCGTCGATATCCGCACGCGCGAGGACGCAATGGACGCGCGCTGGGTGCCGCTCATCGAGCGCGCAGGTCTGATCTACCTCTCCGGAGGCAATCCCACCTTCCTCGCCAAGATCCTGCGCGACACCCCCGCGTGGGAGGCGATCCGCCGCACATGGCTGCGCGGCGCAGGGCTTGCCGGATGCAGCGCGGGCGCCATGGTGATGGGCGGCTCGATCCAGCACTTCCGCCGCCCGGGGGCAGCACCCGTCGAGGGCCTCGGTGTCGTGCCTGATGCGCGCATCCTCCCCCACTTCGATCGCTACACGCGCTGGCTGCCCGACATGGCCCTGCGTCCCTTTGTCTCCCACGGCGGCACCGTGCTGGGGATCGATGAGGACACGGCGCTCGTGGGAGAGGATCCGGGAGAGACCGGTCCCTGGTCGTTCTCCGTGCGCGGCCGCCAGGATGCGTATGTCGTCACGCGCGACGGCGCTCACTCGGTGCGCGACGGGATCGACCTCGTCGTGCACGCCTGACGTAGCCTGTCCGCGTGAAGGCCTTGCTCGCTGCCGCCGTGGCGGTCCTTGCCATGGTGGCATCTCCGGGGATCTCGGCCGCTCCGCCCGTCGATCCCGCGCAGGTCATCACCGTCTCGGTGAAGTCATTCACCTCGACGACGGGCACGCTCGAGGCCTGGGAGAGACGAGGAGAGGATTTGACCCGCGTGCGAGGGCCGGTGCAGGTGTACGTCGGGGAGGACGGCGTGGGCCTCGCCTCAGAGCGGCGCTCCCGCACCCCACGGGGCGTCTTCACACTGACCGAGGCCTTCGGACTCGCCAGGGACCCCGGCACCGCCCTCCCCTACACGCGGGTGGGCCTGTCTCACTGGTGGGTCAGCGATGTGAAGAGCCCGCACTACAACGGGATGCGCGTCTGTGATCCCGGTGCCTCCTGCGGCTTCCTCCAGTCCCGCTCCGAGCAGCTCGGTGCCGTTGACGCCTACCGCTACGCGATCGTCATCGACTACAACCGCGATCCGGTGCTTGCCGGACGCGGCTCGGCGTTCTTCCTTCACGTCACGGAGGACAAGCCAACGCAGGGATGCATCTCGATGGACAGGGCCGAACTCAAATGGCTTCTCCGCTGGCTAACACCTGCCGATGACCCCGTGATCTCGATAAACATCGGAGATTCCGCCTACTCCGTACTTAGTTGACTCTCCAGCCACTCCGCAACGACATCCGCGATGATTCCCGCGCCTGTCGAGTCCATGTGCACGCCATCGGGCGAGAGAATCCACCCCCGAGCCAGCGCAATCGCGTCATAACTGCGCCCCAGCACGAAGTGCTCCACGAGGCTTGCGACGCCCGGCGCCCACGATCCTGTCCAGGCGGGTCCGCGCGTGGCGCCCTGGCTCGCGAGCAGGTCCACGAGGTGCTCATAGACGGGGAGGTACGCCGCACCGGTCGCCTCGCAGACTCCGCGGAGCGCGGCGTTGGCCTCGCGCACGACCACGTTGACGGGCGCGGCCAGGTCCTGTCCGATCGGCGGCAGCGAGCAGACGGCGACGCGTGCTCCGCCACCCTGCAGGCGCGTGACGATCTCGGTCATGCACGCGGCGTACCAGCCAAGTGAGGGATCCTCGGGCAGTCCCTTCGACTCGCGCGCCTCACGCATGGCATCCGGGGTGAGCGTCGACTGCACGTCGTTGGTCCCAACAAGGACCACCACCTGTGCGGGACGGCATGCGACCACGGGGTCGATCCGTTGGAGGAGCTCCCACGCGACATTGCCGTTGACCCCGCCGTTGACGAAGTCACGTGAGGATAAGCGCTCCCGCAGGATCTGCACGAAGTCGACCGAGGCGCGTCCGCGGACGATGCTCGCGCCCACCACCACGACGGGCCGCTCGCGCGCGGGGCTGCCCGAGAGGTAAGCACTGACGTCGCCCGCCGCACGGCCCTGCACGCGCGCGACCGTGTAGGCGAGCACACCGCCGACTCCGGCAGCAGCGATCACGCCGGCAGCGCCTAGTCCCCTCACGCGCATGTCCACCTCCCGGAGAGAGCCTGCCACGGAGGACAATGGAGGGGTGGACACCAGGGACAAGATCCTTCGAGAGATCGGCAAGGTTGCTTCAGGTGGTCGCTCCGGCGAGGTGCTGTGGCGCATGCGGAGCGACGATGGCGCGATCGATGTGACCTACGGCGATGCGAATCGGCCCTTCTTCATAGCGAGCGCAACGAAGCTCTACGTGACCGCGATCCTCGCTCAGCTTCACGCCGAAGGCCTTCTGCCGTGGGACTCCCCGATCGCGACGTACCTGCCCGATCTGGACCTCTGGGGGCTCTCCACACACCAGGGGCGCGACCTGGGGTCGGAGATCACCGTTCAGCAGGTGATGGCCCACACCGCGGGTCTCCCCGATTACTTCGAGGGCAAGCGCCCCGATAGTGCGACCACCCTCGCCCAGGCGCTCGATGCGGACTTCGCCTGGGATCTCGGCGACGTGCTCACCTGGAGCCGCGAGATTGGCCCGGGCACACCCGGGAAGGGCCGCTACTCCGACACCGGCTACCAAATCCTCGGTGCGGTGATCGAGAGCCTTGATGCCCGACCCTTCGCACGGTCCGTCCACGAACGCATCTGCACGCCTCTCGGCCTGGGGCAAACCTACGTCTTCTCCATCGGCGACATCGCCCGCTACGGCACTGTCGCCCCTTTTCGCGTCGGCAACCACCCGGTCACGATCCCTCAAGCGATGGCCTCGGTGCAGGCTGACGGCGGCATCGTGAGCACGCTGGCTGACGGCATGCGCTTCCTCGATGCGTTCTTTGACGGGACCCTCGTAGATCCCGCGACGCTCCAATGGATGTGCTCGGACTGGCACCGCATCTTCTTTCCCCTCGAATACGGCAACGGCATCATGCGCTTCCGCATGCCTTCAGTCCTCACCGGCTTTAGGCGGGTGCCTCCGTTCATCGGCCACTCCGGAGCATCTGGCGTCGTCATGTTCCGCACCCCCGACCTCGGCATCACCGTCGTGGGCACGGTCAACCAGGCCACGCACAGATCTATGCCCTACCAACTCATGGTGCGCACCACCCTGGCGGCCGCGAGTCGCTAGGGTTCCGTGATGTCGATACTGAGGGCCACGACTCCGGCAGACAAGCGAGCACGCTCCGCAGTGATCTACGGCTCCGCCGGCACGGTCGTCGAATGGTTCGACTACGGGCTCTATCTCTACCTCGTGCCCGTCATGTCTCCGCTCTTCTTCCCCTCCGACGACGCCATCGTCTCGGCGATCGCCAGCCTTGGCGTGTTCGCCGCGGGCTCGCTCATGCGGATCGCGGGCGGGGCGTTCTTCGGGAGCCTGGGCGACCGCCTCGGCCGCAAGAAGGCGCTCGTCCTGTCGATTCTCATGATGACCGCGCCGATGGCACTCACGGCATTCCTCCCCGTGTACGCCGTCATCGGCATCGCCGCTCCTCTGCTCTTCACGGCCATGCGACTGCTCCAGGGATTCTCCGCGGGTGGCGAATACAGCGGCACGATCGTGCAACTGGTGGAGCAGGCGCCGCCCGGCAAGCGCGGCTTCGTCGCGTCCACGGCGGTCTTCACCTCCGGCCTCGGAGTGATCCTCGCCTCCGCGCTCGTGGCGAGCCTCACCACGTGGACCTCGGCCGACTTCATGAGCGACTGGGGCTGGCGCATCTGCTACCTCGTCGGCGGAGCGCTCGGCCTCTTCGCCCTCGTCATGCGCCGGCGCATGCCCGAGACCGAGGAGTTCCTGGAGGAGGAGCGCGACGGCGACATCCCCAAGCAGCCGTTGCGCTACGCCCTCACGCACCTGCCGAAGCAGGTCATCATCGCGGGACTGCTCGCGGGCTACGGCGGGATCCTCTACTACGTCGTGCTCGGATTCGTGCCCACCATCCTCGACTCCTTCAGCGAGATCCAATCCGACACCGCCCTCTGGGTCACCACGGGCATGACGGTCGTCTACGCCATTGCGACTCCTGCATTCGGCGCACTCTCCGACAGATACGGACGCAAGCTGACGCTTGTCGGTGCTGCCATCGGCTTCACCCTCCTGAGCATCCCAATGCTCTGGCTGATGACGAACGAAGGCCTCGTCGTGGTCATCCTCGGAGGGCTCGTCTTGCTCGCACTCCTCATGCTCTACACAGGCCCGGTCGTCGCCGCGATCGGCGAGGAGTTCCCGTCCAAGGCGCGCTACTCCGCGCTGGCCGTCGGCTACAACCTGGGCTCCGCCGTCTTCGGCGGCACGGCACCGCTCGTAGCCGCCCTTCTCATCGACTGGTTCGACACCCCGGTAGCCGCGTCGTTCCTGCTCGTCCTTGCCTCGCTCATCGCGATCCCCCTTCTCCTGCGCATGAAGGACCGGCGAGGTATGTCCATGGCGCAGATCAATTCCGAGCACGCAGACTAATGAGGACGACCGTCGCGTCACCCTCCTCCGCACGGGGCCTGCGCGATGTCGACTTTCCCCACATTTCCGTGGACCCTGTGCTGGGATTCTCCGCATGACCAAGGCCTTCACCTGGCGCCAACGGCTGCGCTACCGGTTCGACAACTCCCTCTCCCGAGGCATCTGGGGAGTCCTCGCCTGGCTCGGGATCCTGGCCCTGGCGTTCTTCCTCGTCATCGCCCTGGTAATCCTCATCACCGGCATCGGCCCGGGAGGCGAGCCCACCACATTCCCGGAGGCCCTGTGGTACGCCCTCACTCGCTCACTGGATCCCGGGACGTTCTCCGGCGATGAGGGGCTCAGTTTCCGACTCGTCATGCTCATCGTCACGCTCACGGGAATCTTCCTCGCGGCCGCCATCATCGGCCTGGTCTCCTCATCGATCGACCGCAGACTCGACAACCTCCGACGTGGCAAGTCCATTGTGGTGGAGCAGGGTCACACCCTCATCCTGGGCGGAGGCGACAAGCTCAT
>VGBL01000035.1 GCA_016870515.1 Actinomycetota bacterium
GCCGCACGTGGGCGACGGGCGTGAACCACGACGCGAACCACGCCTCGGTTGAGAAGCCGAGCGCGAGCGCGACGGTGCCCATGACGGAGCCGAACCACGCGGGGCTTCGACGCAGGTCACCGGCCGACACGCCCCCGACCGTATCCAAGGGGTGTGCGGGCTCTAGCGTCACCGCATGGCGCAAGCGCTCGAGGAACTCGTGCACCCCACGTGGGTGCCGGTCCTGGACCCCGAGCGGGAGACGCTGGCCTGGCTCGGCGACTTCCTGCGCGCGGAGTCGGCGGCGGGTCACGCGTGGCTGCCGGCGGGCACCAACATCCTGCGGGCCTTCTCGACCCCGCTCGAGAGCGTGCGCGTGCTGATCGTCGGACAGGACCCGTATCCCACGCCGGGCCACGCGGTGGGCCTGTCGTTCTCGGTGTCTTCGGACACGCGACCGCTCCCCCGCAGCCTGCAGAACATCTACCGAGAGCTCGTCGAGGACGTCGGTGTCGCGCAACCTTCGAACGGCGATCTCTCGCCGTGGACGCGGCAGGGCGTCATGCTGCTCAACAGGGTGCTCACCGTGCGGGCGGGCGAGCCCGGCAGCCACCGCGGCAAGGGCTGGGAGCAGATCACCGACACGGCGATCCGCGGGCTCGTCGAGCGCGCCGACCAGCCGCTCGTGGCCATCCTGTGGGGCCGCGACGCGCAGTCGCTCGCACCCCTACTTCAGGACACTCCGGTGATCACGAGCGCGCATCCCAGCCCGATGTCGGCCAACCGTGGCTTCTTCGGCTCGCGGCCCTTCAGCCGGGCCAACGCCCTGCTCGAACAGATCGGCGGCGACCCGGTCGACTGGTCGCTCGCCTGAGCGCTCGCGCAGGCTGTCGCGTACGGCATCGACGAACCCATCGACGTCGGCGTCGGTGATCTCCAGGCTGAGCGCGACGAAGCCGCGCCGTGCCATGTAGTAGCCGCGCTCGAGCAGGTCGAGGAAGAGCAGTTCACGCAGTCGGTCATCCGCATCCGCGAGGTCCTCCGGACGGGTCACCGGGTGAGTCACGGGGTGCAGGCCGACCATCGACCCCCGGCCGGTGGCGATCCAGCCGTGCGGAGCCACCACCTCGTTGAGCCGGTCTCGCATGCGCTCGCCTCGCGCGTTGAGCTCGAGCAAGGCCTCGTCGGAGAGCACCTTGGTGAGCCCGGCGACGCCGGCTGCCATCGTCAGCACGTTGTTGTTGAAGGTGCCCGCGTGCGGGAGGGCGTCGGGTGCCGTCGGATCGAAGCGGCGCATGAGTTCGGCGCGACCGCCGAAGGCACCGAAGGACAGGCCGCCGCCGAGGTACTTGCCGAGGGTCATCAGGTCGGGGGTGACGCCGTACGCCGCACCCGCGCCCTCCGGTGACAGCCGCGAGGTCATGACCTCGTCGAAGATCAGCATGATCCCCAGCGACGCGGTCTCCTCGCGCAGCATCGCCAGGTAGGCGGGGTCGGCGGGGATGCAGCCGGCAGAGCCGAGCACGGGCTCCACGACGACCGCGGCGAGCCGGTCGGCGTTGGCGCGCAGGACGGCGCGCGACCCCTCGATGTCGTTGAACGTCATGAGGACGGTCTCGTAGGGGGCGTTGACGGGAGAGCCGCCGCCACCGAAATACAGCAGGCCGCCGTGGTAGCCGCCGTAGGCCACGGCGACCGCCGGGCGACCGGTGACCACGCGCGCAAGCGATACCGCCATCAGGTTGGCCTCGGTGCCGGAGTTGGTGAAGCGCACGAGGTCCAGGGCCGGATAGCGGTCGACGAGCAGCCGGGCCAGGCGGCCCTCGTAGACGTTGTGCCCGGCAAGACTCAGGCCGTCATCCATCGCCGCACGCACGGCGTCGAGGATCGCTGCCTGACTGTGGCCGTAGAGCCCCGCGGTGTATTCGCCGAGCATGTCGACGTATTCGATGCCATCGACGTCGACCAATCGAGAGCCCCAGCCGCGCGCCATGCGCAAAGGGAAGGGCCCGTGGTAGAGCACTGTGCGCGTGTTTCCGCCGGGCATGACCTCGCGCGCCTCTTCGTGCATGCGGGCCGTGACGGGCCGGCGCTCGGCGTATCTCTGGCGCGCCGCGAGCAGCTCGACGTCGAGATCGGCTCGGCCCGCGATGGTGGTCATGGGTGGAGCGTACGCCGCTACGCCAGGTCGGCGGGCGTCTCGGGGACGTCGACCGCATGCTCCTGCAGTGCCTCGAGGGGCACGATGCGCAGGGCGGCGGAATTGGTGGACGCGAGCACGACAGGTGCGGCCGCGCCATCTTGGTAGGCGTGCAGCCACCGGCTCGCGCACACGCACCAGCGGTCCCCGGGCTTGAGTCCGGGGAACTGGTAGGCAGGGTGAGGCGTGATGAGGTCATTGCCGGTGGCGCGCTGATGCTCGAGGAACTCCGCGGTGACCACGGCGCAGACGGTGTGCGAGCCGAGGTCCTCGGGGCCGGTCGAGCAGCAACCGTCTCGGTAGAAGCCGGTCATCGGGTCGCGCCCGCATTCCTGGAGTGGGCCACCCAGCACGTTGGTCACGTCGTTCATGGGAGAAGTGTCTACAGCATCGGGACACCGGCACGATAGCCATCCCCATGATCGGCCCGCGGGACCACGCCTCGTCCTGAGGTAGCGTTCGGCGCATGGCGTCGCGCACCGTGTCGGTGCCGGCGCAGCGCATCGGCCGGTGGATCGACGGCTTTTGCGAGCGCCACGCAGGCGCGCCGCGCATCGATGAGGGCGAACTCGTCATCGACGGCGACGGCGGCGCATCCGCACGGCTGCGGCCGCTGTTCCCCTCCACTGATGTCGTGACCGTCGAGGGGTTCGTCGACCTTATCTCGCATCCCCCGCGCTGCGGCGTCGTGCTCGTGCGCCGGGGCGGCTTCGCGGCCGCGGTCGTCGACGATGGTCGCGTCGAAGCGAGCGACACCGGCCGACGCCACGTGCAGGGCCGCACTGCGGCGGGCGGCTGGTCCCAGCAGCGCTTCGCCCGGCGGCGGCAGAAGCAGGCCGATGAACTCGTCGACGCGGCAGCGGCATATGCGCAGGAGGTGGTGCTGCCCTGCCTGCCCGTCGCCTACCTGGTGACCGGGGGCGATCGCGCCCTGGTCGAGCAGGTGCTCGCCGATCCACGGCTGAGAGCGCTCGCCGAGGTGCCGCGCGGACCGCACCTGGCCGTGCCGGACCCGCGCCGCGACGTGGTGGCCGAACTGCCCGAGATGCTCACAGCCGTGCGAATCGACCTCATCGACCCCTAGAGCCGTTACGCTCGATGCATGCTCGACGAGGTGAGCGAGGACCAGCCCGAGTCTCACCGCGACACTTCGACCGATCCCTGGACCCAGCGATTCTACGATCGCAGCACGCAGGGCTTCGAACGCGTCATCCTGTTTTCCGACGCCGTCTACGCCATCGCGCTCACACTGATAGCCGCAACCCTCGTCGCCCCGACGCTCACGAGCGTGACCACATCGCAGGATGCTGGCGCCGCCATCACCGGCGGCCTGTCCAACATCGCCGTCTATGCCTTCACCTTCCTGTGGATCGCCTTCTACTGGAAGGCCAACCACCGATTCACCCTGACGCTCCAGCGCATGGACAACCTCTACATCTGGGCGATGCTCACCTACCTTGCCTTCGTCGCCCTCTTGCCCTTCCCCGCATCGATCCTCGCTGAGTCCGCCGACCCCCGCGCCCTGGCCTTCTTCATAGGCTACATGGCCTGCATCAGCTTCCTCGAGGTGGTGCTCATGCTCATTGCGATTCGCAACGACCTTCTTGTGAGGACCCTGACCACGGTGGAGAGGCGCAACTGGGTGCTATCAGCGCTGTCGCCTGTCCTGGCCGCCGTGATCGCGATCCCGGCGTGCTTCATCCCCGGCATCGGCTTTGCCGCCGGCATCACCGTGCTCGTGGTCGTCAGGATCGCCATTGGCTTCGCCGTCAAACGCATCTACTACGTGCCCAACTGGAGCCTTACCCGGCACTAGCCGCGGCGTCGGCCGCGCACGAGGAAGACGCCGGCGAGGGCCAGCAGAGCACCGAGCAGGCCGTTCACGTGCAGTCCGGTCGGGATGCTCTCGGCGATGACCTCGTCCGTCTCGACACCGGAGGACACAGGCGCGGCGTACGGGCTCATGAGATCCACTGACGTGGACGACGACTGAATCTCCCCCATGAGGCTCGCGGCATCCGCTTGCGAGAGCCCGCTGGCCTCCAGGTCTGCGGACATGCAGAGCCGCGCCAAGCTACGGACCACGGTGTCCCTCAGCACGACGGCGAGGACACCAATCAGTCGCAACGGCCGTTGGCGCTGGGACGCCCTACCAGGGTATACTGCAAATGCCAATCATTCTCACTAGGAGGGCAACATGACCGCAGCACCCTGGGGCAAGTCAGAACTGCTAAACGCCATCGTGGAGCGCAGCGGAATCTCTGCAGGCACGGTGGACGGCGTACTCGCCGCGCTCTCGAGCGTTGTCGTCGAGCAAGTCTCCCGGGGCACGAAGCTCCAGATCCCTGGCGTCGCCACGATCGACGTGGTCCACAGGTCGGCGCGCAGGGGCCGCAACCCGCAGACAGGAGAGACCATGGAGATCCCCGCGCGCCGTGCGGTCAAGATCACTGCGAGCGCACCCCTCAAGCGCGCAGCGGCCGGTGCGTGACTCCGCATCCCCCACGCCCGCACTGATCGACCAGCGCGGCGTACCCACGCACCAATGCGTGTGCTGCGGCTCCACCATTTTCGTCATCCGGGCATCGTTCGAGGACTACGACATCGCCGCGTGGTTCTTGGAGGGCGAGTGCGCGGGATGCGGATGCCCGGTGACCGTCCCGTGTCCCGCCGACGACCCGGAGCGCTTCTAGGGGTTCGCGCACATGAGCGGGTCGGGTTGCCACCACACGATGTTGCGGGCGTTGGGGAGCCCCTCGCGCAGCGCCGACCCAGCCGTAGGGAGACTTGGCTGCGTCGTGCAGGAGGTCGAGGATCTCCTGGATCATGGCCTCGCTGGGCGGAAGGGCCCCGAGATCCTTCTCCGGGAGGTCATTCAGCGCCCCTGCTACGTCGTCGATGACGAGAGGGCTGCCGGCACCCGCAAAGCCGACGGTGCATGTGCCGGTTGCCATCTCGACATGGACACGATTGCGCTCCTCGAGCCTACGTCGCGCGAGGTCATCTGTTTCCTCGCAGCCCACTCAGGTCTCGATCGACGACGACGACAGAGCAACGAGGGACGCGGGCAACCTCGCACCGTGGGGCAGCTTCGTATCACTCTTGGTGCACGAGGACTCCACCGACATAAGTCGATACGACACGCGCGTCAGCAATTTCAAGAGCTGGCGCCGCGAAGATGTCACGGTCAAGGATTGCAAGATCGGCGAACATACCCGGGGCGAGGCACCCCGTGGTGTCCTCGTGACCATTGATGCGCGCTGATCCGGCCGTGTAGGCCGACAGGGCGGTCGCCAGGTCCAGGCACTGCTCGGGGTAGAAAGCAGGTACATCTTCATCAGCGTGCGGTGCGCGACGATTGACAGCCACATGTATGCCGTCAAGCGGATTCGGGCTGCTCACGGACCAGTCGCTTCCTGCCGCAAGTGCGGTCCCATGGCGCAAAAGGTCGGCCCAAGGATACTGCCAAGAGGCACGTCGCTCCCCGAGGAAGGGAATCGTGAGTTCGGTCATCTGCGGTTCGTGCGCTGCCCATAGCGGCTGCATATTAGCCGTCGCGCCGAGTCGCGCGAAGCGGGGGACATCATCGGGATGAACAACCTGCAGGTGCGCGAGATGATGGCGTGGGCCGCCAGGACCGTTTGCTGCACGTGCTGCCTCGACGGCGTCAAGAGCATGGCGTACTGCCCGATCGCCTAACGAATGGAAGTGGACCTGGAAGCCTAGTGCATCCAGGCGCGTGACGTACTCTCGAAGGCCAACGGGATCAACGAAATCCATGCCCGTGTTCGAGGTACTGCAACCGCACCCATCAAAGTAGGGGTCGAGCATAGCGGCTGTGTAGTTTTCCGCTACTCCGTCCAACATGATCTTGACACTCGTCGGTCGAAATCCTGCGCCCGCCCCATCGGCGCGCTGCTGCACCAGCTCGGGAATCTGATCGCTGCTGCGTTCCCTATCCCACCAGAGCGCCCCCACGACGCGTGCGGTGAGTGCGCCGTTAATGGCTGCCTTGCGATATGTCTCAAGTAGATCACCTTGACCGAAAATGTTTCCAACCGCCGCGTCCTGCCAACTCGTCACACCCAGGCCAAGGAGGTGCCGCTGAGCCAGGAGGAGTGCACGCTGTCCCTCGTCTGCGGAGACTTTCGGCAGGTAACTTTCCACGAGGTCCATGGCTCCCTCGTGCAGGACTCCCGTGGGTCGACCGTAGGCGTCGCGCTCGATGCGACCGTCCGGGGGGTCCGGGGTCATCTCGCTGATGCCGACTCGTGCGAGCGTTACTGAGTTGACCCAGGCACCGTGCCCATCCCGATTGGGCAGATAAACTGGTCTATCAGGCACCACCGCGTCGAGCATGTCCTTGGTCGGAGTGCCGCCAGCGAAGAACTCCAAGCTCCACCCACCACCGAGCACCCACTTCTCATCCGGATGGGTCGTGGCATATTGCGCGATGGTAGCGAAAGTGTCGTCCGCCGACTGGCAATGGTGCAGGTCGCATCGCAGCAGGCTGATCCCTGCCAGGACCGGATGCACGTGGGCGTCCTGGAATCCCGGCAGTACGAGACGACCGTGAAGGTCGATCACCTGTGTCTGCGGAGTGCACAGCGACATGACGTCATCGCTAGCTCCCACCGCGATGATTCGCTCGCCGTCCAGGGCGATTGAGCCAGGCCGTGACGTGCTCCAGCCGGAAGTAAAGAGTGATCCCCCAGTCAATACAAGTGTGGCACTCATCGCTCACTCGTCCTTCGCGGTGCTGGCACGCTTCAGCGCGGGCCAGTGCACCTACCCTACGCGGCTGGCGGATACTCGGCGCATGCGATTCATACTGGGCACCACGTACCGCCGCTGAGCGGCTGTTCACCGCTCGGATAAGGAGCCGCGCCTGCCGGTGAGGCGTCACGGGAACCCTGGGTACTGCCCCGGCCCCCTATGACGAAGAGGACGATGACCCCGACTCCGAGGGCGCTGCGCTCACGGTGCTCAGTGGGCTTACCGGGATAGGACACTGCGACCACCTCGATGATCGGTGCGGACGGGCCGAGACGTCACGGTAGGTCGAAACGCAGGTCCCACACCTCGGGTGTGCCCCTGGGCGAACCCGCGAGATCTTCGCAGCTATCCTCCCTGGGATTAGGTCGTGCACCTGGCACAGTGACTCCGGCCGCCGCCAGACCCAATGCTCCGGTCGTCACAAGCACCTTGCGGATCAGCTGGAACTCAAGCAGCCGGTCGCGCCGGACTTGAGGAAGGTCTTGATCGAGCACATGCCGATCTGCGGGTAAAACCTCCCCATGACCTCTTTCGCAGCCTCCGGGTTGCCCGTCGTTGGGATGTTGGTGGCCGACTGGGCAAAGCTCGAATTCGGCAGCATGTTGCGGAAGGCCAGCAACTCCTGCGTAGTTCCGTAACGCGGTGACATGGGTAGCCACCTCGCGGCTTTCATCCGGGTCAGCCTCTTGTTGATCGCCTTCTTGTCCGCGGGGAAGCTGAGGACGAGGGTCGCCGTGCCCGATGCGCTCACAGCCGTCGTAGTGTCATTTGTGCAACCGACAACCTTCTTGCCGTTGCCGCCCAAGACTGTCTCTACAGCAGGGAAGGGCGCCCTATGGACGTAGTTGCAGATCGACCAGTAGCGCAGCTGCCTGCCTCCAGGCCAGACCTCGGGAGACTCTCCCGTGCTGGTCGTCGGCATGACGGCGCGCGCAACGACCACCTTGCCCTGAGCCGGGGTGAACAGCGCACCGACATAGGCGCTGTTGGCGTTTGGGAATGGCGTGGCAGAGGATCCGACCTTGAAGAACTCCAACTCGGGCGGACACGAGTCCCCGCAGTCGGCGCTGGGCGGGGTGTTGCGCGACTTCAAGGCCTGGGCCAGGGCCTTGCCGTCCTTCGTCGCCGCGAGAGCCTTGCGCTGCGTGGGCGAGCAGGGCTCCAGAGTGCGGACAATGCCACCGCGGTCGGTGATGGTCACCTCGGGGAGGAGGGGCCTCAGGGCGCTGAAACCTTCAGCGGGGAGGTAGACCCGGATCATGAGGAAGGCTGTGGTCGCCGGGATCTCCCGGATCAGGGGCTCCACAGCGCCCTGCGGCGACAAAGGCAGCAGGTTTTTGACGCCTACCAAAGGCGCATCCGACAGGGTGACGGTCCAACTGCCACCGGGTTGAGCCGGCGTATCCCAGGGGTTGACCGAGCCGGCGTTTGGCTGGATCTGAAAGTCAGCGATGGCTGACTCCTGCCCAGCTGGCGATTCGAAGAGTTGCGCATCTGCGCCATAGGCCTGGATGGCGAAGTAGCGGGCGTCGAGGTAAACCCCGTTGACCTCTATCAGTTCCGCTTCGTCGGTCAGGTAGGGCATGGTCCAGTACGCCGCGGCCGTGTCGGGGTAGAGGACGTTGGTGGTTTGCATGGAGGTCTCAACCCACCAGGCACACTCGGCGGTTGCGCGCTCTGACGCAAGGCTCACAGCCGCCGAGACGGGCACCGAGGTTGCAAGGAGGCCGACGCCAGCCAGGGATGCTGCTAGTGCTGCGAGTCGGGGGAAGAACATGGGCGGACTCTACGGCAGCAGACCCTGGCCCGCCTCCCCTCAGTGAGCGCTGTGCCTTCCCGGAGCGGCGTGTCGCGTGGCCGAAAAACCCTGCTATTGCTGCATTTGTAGGGCGGGTGTGCATACTGCTCGAAGCGGCGAGCAGATCCGGAGGAGGCGACAGCGCTCCTCAAAACCGTCGGCCTGATTCCTCTAGTCGCATATTCAGGCAGCAACAAGCCGTGGCTGGCAGATGACGGAAGGCACTCTTGACCCGCTCTCCATTGGTCATTGCCTGAAGAGATCCCCGTTGCACCCAGCCAACCCAGGCCGGTCCAGAGACCACCGGTGCCTGATCGAATCCGCCCGAATCCAGGATTTCAAGAGCCTCGGCACACGTGGACCTGATGTCAACACTCGTCGCAAGGGTGAGCGGGGTCGAAATCTGAGACGCTTTGAAGGCCTGAGCGAGTTCCTGTCGCTCAATTTCAAGACGAATGGCTTGGCGCTGTTGCCGGTCCCGATCGTTACGAGTCACGCGGACTCCCATCTGCCGAAGACATGGGGCACCCGCACGTAGGACTCCTGCCCATTGATAGCTCTACCATTGAGGGGGACGCGACAGTGACGGAGCCGTGGAACGCCTCAAAACCCGAGACGATCAACCTTCGGGCTCAAACGCTATCGCGCGAGCCGACTTTGAGCCTAGGCGGAACTCAAGCCCCCCGCCGTTGACCGTTGGGTGCCGCAGCCGCAGGCCTCCAGCCTGCATACCAATCGAGTCCCCCTTGATCGCATTTCGGTGCCGCCGGCCGGCCGCATCACCGCGGATGTCCACCACGCGATTGGCCTCGACCGTGATCTCCAGACCGCAGGATGCCTCGCATAGATTGCACGCGCGGTAGTGAACCGACATTGCCCTCCTCGATCACGGTTGGTCGCGAGCCTAGGTCCCCTCCGATCCCGGCGCACCCGGGTAGCGTTATCCCGTGACCGCGAGCGCCGGCGAGATGCGCCTGGGCCGCAATCGCGGCTGGGCTACCGCCATGGCTGCCGCCATCGTGGGACTCGGCGTCATCATCACCTTCCGAGGCCTGCGGGGATCACCCGTCGCCATCATCCTGGGCGTCCTCCTCGTCGTCGCGGGCATCCTGGGCTACGCACGCGCACTGCGCCCATGGTCCCTCGACGACCTGGGCCTGTCACTCGCCGGCAACCGCCGGCTGCTGTGGTCCGACGTTGCCCGGATCCAGGTCATCGCCACGACGCCGCAGGGAGCGGGCATGGGCCCCGCGCGCGTGGACCTCATCATCGCGACTCCGCAGCGGACCGCCAAGCTCCTGCTGCTCTCCCGTGACGATGCCGCCAAGGTGTCCGCCCTGCTCGTGCGGCGGCTGCCACCGGATGTGCAGGGCCGGGAGCAACTGTGGCTCATCGACAACGCGTGGGCGCACATCCAGTGACATCGCCTGCTTGAAGTAGTTGCGGAAGACGGCTATCTGCTGTGCGGTATAGGTCCTGGGTGTCGCAGCGCTTTCGCCACCGCTACTTCCCGCGTCTACGTCGGTAGCCCCGGTGGTGCTTGCTCCACAGGCCGTTAGAGCAGCGGAGGCTGCGATTGCACAACCGCCCCCCTGCCCTTCCAAGAGTCTGTCGTACTCCTCTCCTCCGATCCCGTACGTGTGCCGCAGTCGCCGACCCCGCACTCGCGATTGATTCTCTGGTCGTTGGCGGTAAGCGATGTCTCGCTGTCTGTTTCGCTCGGGATCGGTAGCGGTGTGCGCACGCACTGTAGGGACAGGTCGGCGTGCTCGACTACTTGCACGATGAGCCAGTCCCGCAGCACCTTGACCTGGCAGGCCAGGATCACGACGGCACGGTGACGGTCGACGTCCTCGACCTTCGAGCCGCCCGCGAGCTCTACGAGGCTGTTCCAGGCGTGCTCAGCCGCCTCGGCGTCCATGCCCGGACAGTTCGCCAGCGGCAGCCACATCAGAGATGGAACGCTCACTCGCCTGGTGGATCAACGCCTAGCGCCGCGCAGCAACCCTCAACTCCCTCGACGGTGAGCGTGTCCAGGCCCTGAACCAGGCGGCCCCCACTGGCAGACCGGTGCCTACACGCTTGCGTGGGAGGACACGCGGGCGGACGTCGCCACCTTCTACGCCAGCAACGGCTACTACCCCCGCCAGTCCGCCGAGCACAAGTCCGAGGTGCGTCTCGCCCGCTGGGTCGACGCACAGCGACAGGCCCACCGCCTCGGCAAGCTCTCCGGGCCCCGGTCCCAGGCCCTGGAAAGCATGCCCGCCTGGAAGTGGACCGTCACGAAGCGTTACGGCTGGGACAGCAACCTGCAGTCGTACGCCGACTTCATTCGCGTGAACGGGAACCGCCCCACCTTGGACGGTGAACGTTCCGACGAGTGGCGCCTGTACAAGTGGCTTGTCCGGCAGAGGGAGGCCGCGGCCCGCGGCGACCTGACATCCCACCACTCCCTGGCGTTGACGGCGTCTGGGCGAGTGGGAGCCTGGGGATTCGACTACAAGAACGTTCTTGACGTACCCACGGAGGCAAGGTCGGGGGTCACAGCAATCTCCGCGAGCGACATGTACTCACTCGCTCTGACGCGCACTGGCCGAGTTTGAGCGGGATTTGATCCGTGAGCGAACCAAGGCGGGTCTTGCGGCAGCTCGTGCTCGTGGGCGTGTGGGTGGGCGGCCAACGGTCTGTGCAACATGCATCGCAAGCGAGCAAGGAAAGCAAGCCTCAAGGCGGAAACTGCCGGAAATTAGGGGCAGTGCCTCAGCGGCATATCTACATATGTTTGAGTCGCAGAAGTTAAGACCCTCGGGTCAAGTGTGTTGACCGCTCAGCCTTTGCGAGAAACACCCACCCCTGGCTGCCTGTGGCCTTCCGCGAGCCCCTGGGACCCCTTGCTCCGTTCCCTAGCCCCTGGCTCGCCCCCGTATCTGTGTGTCCTTCTGACCGCTCGGCGAGTACGCATTGAGTACGCATCACTGCGGGATACCGCGTGACATCCGGAACTACCAAGTGCCAGAACATCAAGCACTGCACGAGAATCTCGGTGGGGCGGGTGGGACTCGAACCCACGACCTGACGGATTATGAGTCCGCTGCTCTAACCAACTGAGCTACCGCCCCGATACGGTTGCCACCGCACCTTGCCCGCCATTCTCCCCGGAGGTACCCCGTGCGCCGAGCCGCCCTCTCCTTCTCGATCGCCGTCCTGACCGCGGCCGCCCTGATCGGGGCCGCCCCCGCCCAAGCTAAGGCCACCACCAAAAACCTCACGTTCCCCGTGGACCTAACGAGTTCGGGCACGGTCCTTGAGACGCTGCCGGGCGACATCACCTACGGCTGGAACGACCTGCAGGGCCCCACCCGCTGGGGGAAGAAGGACGCCTCCCTACGCTTCCTCGGGAGCGTCGACTACGTCAACGGCAACGGCCCCTTCGGCGGCTTCGTGACGGTCACCCGCGCCGACGGCACCCGACTCGGCCTGTCCGTGAGCGGCTGGGCCACCACTCCCTCCGACCAGACCGGCACGGCCAACGCGACCTTCCGCGGCGCGGTCTCCGTCATCGGTGGCTCCGGGCCCTACGCCGGAGCCACCGGCGTCGGCACCATGAAGGGCTACCGCAAGGCCGCCCTCGGCAGCCCCGTCCAGCTCACCTTCTCCCTCACGGTGTCTGTGCCCAGGACGTAAGAGTACAGCCGTCCGTTTCGCCCCGTATGCCCCACTGGTCACTCAGGGGGCGGCATTCGGGTGACCCACGTCACCCGTGGATTTCCCCACCGGGACTCGATCGGGTTTGCCCGTCGTGACCTGACTGTTACCCTCGACGAGGCGCCACCGGGCGTCGAACAAGCGACCAATGCCGAGTCTGCGCCCCTCGGGGCGTGGAGCCGGGGACCCAGATCCCTGGGGCGAATCAGCAGGGCGCACCACCGGCCCCGCCGTAGGGCGACTCCCCGCCCGAGCCCGACAGCTCACCCGGTAGGCCGCAGGGAAGAGGACGAGCGTGCCGAAGCTCCACCGTCGAGGTCGCCAGGCCCTGACCGCGTTTTTTGCGGCCACCGCCCTGGGCGCCGCGGGACTCTTCGGGTCTGCCTCTTCAAGTGCCGATCTCCGCGAGGAGGTCGCCAATGCCAAGGCCTACCTCGAGGAACTTCAGATGAAGGCCGCGGCCGCCCACGGTCGGGTCGAAGACGCCCAGTACGCCCTCGACCAGCTCGGCCGCAAGATGGACAAGACGCAGCAGAAGGTCGACCGCGCCAAGGCCCAGCTGAAGGAGACCCAAGACACAATCGGTCGGTACGCGGCCACCGCCTACCGCTCCGGCGGAATCGACTCCTCCCTACAGCTGCTGCTGGTCGACGATGCCCAGGACTTCCTCGATCAGGCCGTGATCCTCGACATCGTGGCCGCCGGCCAGAGCGCTGCCCTGCGCAAGACCCAGCAGGCCCGCCTGCAGCTCGCCCAGGCGACCGCCGAACTCACCCAGCAGGAGCTTCAGGAGCAGGCAGCACTCGCAGATCTCGAGGTCCGGTCCGATGAATTCGACTTGGCCGTGGCCGACGCCGACTCCTACCTCGGCAGCCTCGAAGAGGAACTCCGCCAGCAGATCGAGGCCGAGCGCGCCGCAGCCGCCGCCGAGGCCGCGGCTCGGGCAGCAGCAGCCGCCGCGGGCATCAGCTCCGGTAGCAGCGGCGACAACGGCTACAGCGACACCTCCGCCAATGGCGGCCCCAACAACAACAACAACGACGGCGGCGGCGGCTACAGCGGAGGCAGCGGCGTCAGCTCGGACCGCGCGGCGATCGTCGTGTCATACGCCCTCGCCCAGGTCGGCAAGCCCTACAGCTTCGCGGCCAACCCGCCCAACTCGTGGGACTGCACCAAGCTCACGTCCTGGGCCTGGGCCCAGGTGGGTGTGCAGTTGACCCCCTACTCCTACGTCCAGGCGCAGGAAGTCCGGCGCATCTCCCCCGACGAGCTCCAGCCCGGCGACCTGCTGTTCTTCTTCGAGGGCGGCGCCCACCACGCGTCGATGTACATCGGCGGCGGCATGATCGTCGAAGCCTCCAGCCCGCAGGTCGGCGTGCGCGTCACCGACGTGTGGAACTCCTGGAACGTCGCCCACTTCTCCTGGGCCGGTCGTCCCTACGGCTGATCGACCTGAACTCCGCAACGGCCCCCGATTCGCCCGGGGGCCGTTGCTGTTGCGGGCCGCTAGTGCCGTTGGGTGTCCCATGCGCTCGTCCTCGGCCGACGCACGGCCGGCGTTGACGGCCTCGTCGTCATGGCGATCGTCAACCGAAATCCAGACTCCTTCTTCGCCGGCGCTCACACGTTCGGGCTCGCCGAGGCCCTGGAGTGTGCCGACCAGGTCATCGAAGAGGGCGCCGACATCGGCGGGGTCAAGGCCGCGGCGGGCTCGTCTGCGCGCACGCCGGAGCGCGCCGTCGCCGAGGGCCTCCGCTCACACGTTCGTGCCACGGTCGCTGCCGCCTACGGTGCTGCTCGCCATCAATGCGGACCTTGCGCGCGACCTCCTCGTCGCCGGGCGCGCACCCTGGCAGGTGGCGGCAAGTGCCGCAGGCGGCGCCGACTGGAGCGCGGAGGTGCTGCGGGCGACGCCCCCTACGGCGTGGCCTACGTCGTCGCGCTCTGGACCCCGGCTAGCGGCGCATCGTGACTGTCACGGTATTGCTCGCGGTCGAGCCCACCGTGAAGTAGACCGAGAGACTCACGGCCTTCCCAGTGCGATAGCGCCAAACAAAGCCGCCCTTGTCGTTGAT
>VGBL01000036.1 GCA_016870515.1 Actinomycetota bacterium
GAGGGTGGCAACGGTGATCGCGCGGGATAGGCGCATGCGCTCAGGGTGCCGCAGTGATGGTGAGGAGTTCATTTCGCGGGATGGTTGCGCCTAGAACTCGCTGCGGATCGCCCACAGGTCGGGGAAGACCGGGTGGAAGAGAGTGGAGCGCAGGTAGTCCGCCCCTGATGAGCCCCCGGTGCCCTGCTTGCGCCCGATCGTGCGCTCGACCATCTTCACGTGGCGGTAGCGCCACTCCTGCAAGCCCTCGTCGATGTCGACGAGGCGCTCGCACACGAGCGCGGCTGCGGCGTCGCTGCGGTGCAGCGCGACCAGGGCGTCCTGCACCGCAGCGTTGGCCTCATAGGGCTGGCTGACGTCGCGATTCAGGATCGCCTCGGGGATCGCGAAGCCCTCGCCGTTGACGTAGACAAGCACGGAGTCCCACAGAGAGGGAGAGTTCATCCACTTCTCGACGCGCTCGCGGTCGTCGGGCAGAAGTGGCGCGGCGATCCGCGCGTCGCGCCGGCCGAGGATGGCCTCGACCTCGCGGAACTGCGCGGACTGGAAACCGCTGGCCTCGCCGAGCCGCTCACGGAAGGCATCGAACTGCAGTGGCGTCATCGTCTCGAGGATGTCTATCTGACCGACGCACGTCTTGAGGATGGTGCGGATGCGGCCTAGGAGTGCGAGCGCGAGACTGGTGTCGCCAGCAACCAGTGCCTTCTGAGCGGCCGCGAGTTCGTGGATGAGTTCCTTGAACCACAGCTCGTAGATCTGGTGGATGACGATGAAGAGGAGTTCGTCGTGCTCGGGGCCGTCGGATAGCGGCTGCTGCAACGACAGCAGCTCCTGGATCTTGAGGTAGCCGGAGTAGTTGAAGGCGGGCTGGCTCGTCATGCCTCGAGCCTAGGACCCACGACCCCAACCAGGATGGCGATGTCAGCAATCACCTTGACGTGATCAACATGTCACTGGGGTCGCCGTTTGGCACCGAGGACAACGTGGCCACAATCGCGACGCGAAACGCGGTGCTCGCCGGAATGGTCGCGGTCGTCGCCGCTGGCAACTCCGGTGCGCAGTACACCTCTTAGGGGAGCCCCTCGTTGGCGCCCACCACCATGTGTGTTGCCTCCCACATGTCGAATGGCGTCGTCGTCGAGCAGATGCGCCCGCGAATCGACGGCAAGGAGTCGACGGCCCTTGGGGGCAACTACGGGCTACGACCAGGTGACCGGTCTGGGCGCGGTGACGTTGCGCGCGCTCGTCAAGGTGATTCCGAAGCCGGACCCTGGCAGGCCGTAGGTCGGCGCACATCTTCTGTCCTCGCTAAACTCGCGGTGCACCCATGAGCCGACGGAAGAGGTGCCCGCTGTGGGACTGGGAACCGACGTCCGCCTGTCGCGTCTCTTTGCGCATCCGTCGGGCAACCTCTTCGGCATTGCTGTCGACCACTTCGTGGGCTACGGCAACGTCCGCGAGGGCGGCCTGAAGAATCTGCCTGGCGCGGTCGAGCAATGCATGCAGGCAAGCCCGGACACGATGACGATGACCCCGGGAACGGCCAAGCACGTGTGGGGCCCCTACGCAGGGCAGGCGGCGCTCATCGTGCAAGCCTCCTACTGGACCGCCGACGATCGCATCCGTGATCGGCTCGCCACCCCGGCTGACGCCGTACGCCTCGGTGCTGACGCTCTGGCTGTGGCGATCGGCGTACGCGGCGAGACCGAGGGCGACTTCATACGCTGGCTCTCCGACGCCGTGCGAGACGCCGCCCCCTACGAGTTGCCCGTCGTCGCCCACATCTACCCGCGCGACTACTCCGACGGCGTGAAGATCGTCTTCACCCCCGACGAGATCGCCTACGCCGTGCGCGTGGGTATCGAGACCGGCGTCGACGTCATCAAGGTCGGCTACCCCGGCGACGAAGAGGCCTTCGCCGAGATCATCGCTGCGTGTCCGGTGCCGGTCGTGATGGCGGGCGGACCCAAGGAGCCGACCCTCAAGGGTGCACTGACGCAGATCCACGCGGGCATGCGAGCCGGTGCGCGTGGTGCGGTGGTCGGCCGCAATATCTGGGGCGAGGCCGACATGGTGAAGGCAGCCCGTGCCTACGCCGCCGTCATACACGACGGTCTCGACGCTGACCAAGCCATCACCCGCGCATGATCATCGGGCTCGGCTGCCTCGCGCACGACCACATCCTCGCCACCGAGACGACGTGGGAAGCGGGCAAGGGCCGGGTCGTGCACACCGAGACGCGCTTCGGCGGCAACGTGCGCAATGCGCTGGCCGCTGTCGCATCACTCGACCACCCCGCGGCTTACCTCGGCTCAGTGGGCCTATCGGCATCGTCCGACGAGGCGATGGCCGACCTGGCTGCTCACGGCATCTCAGCCGACTTCATCGAGCGAGTGGAAGGGGCCGATCCGGTGATGTCGCGCATCACCGTGACAGCTGGCGGCGAGCGCTACGTCGCCTTCGATGACTCAACTCTGGCAACGACTCCGCTGCCCGGGGAGGCACTTGTGGATGCCGCGCTGTCGGTGGCCGATGCAGTGCTCGTCGACGCCTGTGTCGCACCCCCGGGAACCCTGCAGGTCATCGAGAGGGCGCGCAACCTCGGCGTGCCGGTAGTGCTCGACGCAGAGCGCGATCCCTCTTCCTCGGTGTTGGCGCTCGTGGACGCCGCTGATCACCTGGTCATTCCCCTCGGCTTCGGCGCAACGTTGACAGGTGCCTCAACGCCCGTGGATATCGCAGCAGGGCTGTGGAATGAGCGGCGTAGCAGCGTCGTACTCACCGACGGCATACGCGGGTGCCACGCCTGGGAGTCGCGCGAGCTCCACGTGCACGTCAGTGCATTCGAGGTGACCGCGGTGGACACCACCGGGTGCGGTGATGCCTTCCATGGCGCCTACGCGTGGTCGCTGGTCAACGGAGGGGCCCTGCGGGAACGTGTGCGGATCGCCAGTGCCGCGGCCGCGGTGCTTGCCGCACTGCCCGCGGGTGCGAAGCGCATGCCGTCACGCGAGGCGATCGAATCACTCGCGGCGGAATAGCCGATCCTCGTCTTCCCATGATGGCGAGGGGCTCTCCATCGACGTCGACGATCCGTGGAGTGTCAGGCCTAGTCGGACTTGACCTTGGCCTTGCGCCCCACGGAGATCCACAGCCGCGACTTGTCCGACACGGGGGCCTTGCCCACACCGGCTGGGCGTCCGTCGTACCGCCCGCAAGGCGAGGCTTCCTTCACGTCGATCAGTGTTGGAGATGTTTTCGGCAATGAAGAGCAGCGGGTCGGCGTCGGCGAGCTGCATCCAGCGTGCTGAGTCCGGATGCCCCCAACGGCGGTCGAAGGTAAGGAGGCCATCCAAGGGCGTCGTGGTCATGGGCGAACCCTCAGGCCTCGACCCTGTGGGGAGCGGCTTGCTGACCCCAGGCGATGTATGCCGGGGATCCCCGCCTTCTGGCACTGCGCACGTCTTACAGGCCTGGAAAATCCGCATCTCGCGAGGGGCATTGGAAAGGCATTGCTGAGTGTGATGACGGGCGACTAGCCCAGGCGTCGTTGCTCGCCCTCCGCCGAAAACACGTAGAAGCGCTCGGGTCGCACGCCGACCACGTCTCCGATCGATGGCCTCGTGGCGGGTGTAGTGCGCACGACCATCGTCACATCTCCGTCGGGGGTGGTGATAGTGCCGTAGACGTAGGTGTCGGCTCCCAACGCCTCAACGAGTTGCACTCTCATCAGGGCTCCACCGTCATCGATACGAAGGTCCTCAGGTCGGACTCCCAGGAGCACTCGAGGACTCCCCGCGAGGGAGAGAATGTCGCGAGTCACCGATACGCGACACTCCCCTAGGTCGACTCCGCCGTCGACGATGGGCACCTCGACAAGGTTCATGCTGGGAGACCCGATGAACTGCGCGACGAACGCGTTGACAGGAGACTGATAAAGCTCATCGGGTGTCGCGACCTGCTGGAGAACGCCGTCACGCAGCACCGCAACCCGGTCACCCATCGTCATTGCCTCGACCTGGTCGTGGGTGACATAGATCGTCGTGGTGCCCAGTCGTCGCTGCAGCGTGGCGATCTGAGTGCGTGTCTGGACGCGCAGCTTCGCGTCCAGATTGCTGAGAGGCTCGTCCATGAGGAATACCGCCGGTTCGCGCACGATGGCGCGACCCATGGCGACACGCTGTCGCTGTCCCCCGGAGAGCGCCTTGGGGCGACGATCGAGATAGTCGTGGAGGTCGAGAAGACGAGCTGCCTCCTCCACGCGCCTGGTCATCTCGGCCTTGGGCGTCTTGGCGATCTTCAGGGCGAAGCCCATGTTTTCGGCCACTGTCATGTGGGGATAGAGGGCGTAGTTCTGAAAGACCATCGCGATGTCCCGGTCTTTCGCGGCAACGCCGGTAACGTCGCGATCACCGATCAGAATGCGCCCGCTCGAGACCGGCTCCAGCCCGGCAACAGCGCGCAGGCCTGTGGACTTGCCGCATCCCGAGGGTCCTACCAGCACCAGGAACTCTCCCTCGGCCACCTCAAGATCGAGATTGCTGACAGCGGGGGAGGTCATGCCGGGATAGGTCACACTGACACCATCGAACGTGACGCGCTGCGACATCACAGACTCGTATCGTGCTTGCGATGTTCGTCCATGACGAACTCCTCCTCGTGGGAGTAGTCGGGTGCGGGAAATGTGCTGGTGATATCAATTGCGCGGCCCTCGGCAGATGACTGTATAGCCGCGAGCATGACCTCAAGCACGTGAAAGGCTTGCTCCGGCCGCGTGACGGAAGGGACTCCGCGTTCGATGCACGAGACCAGGTGGTTGAGTCCGTCGGTCCAGGGCCAGTCGGGTGCCTGCTCCTCGAAGACCTCCCAGTGGCCGACCGAGGAGCGCCACATCTCGAAGCCTCGCGGGGCCCAGTCGTCGCCGAGCATGTCCATGCTGCCCTCTAGGCCGTAGAGCTCGATAGCGGGGGCGCGACCGTACTTTTGGATCGTGAATCCTGTCGTGACCGAGCCGTAGACCTCGTTGCCGAAGTCAAGAAGCACGTGAGCGTTGTCGTCGGCAGTCACGGGCATTGGCTTTCCATTGACCGGTCGCTCCTTGATCGCGGTGCCGACGAGCGCGGTCACCCGCTTCACCGATCCAAGGAAGCCGCATAGGCTCGTCACGTTGTAGACGCCCAGGTCAAACAGCGCACCTCCACCTGGCTGATAGAACCACTCACCCCACCACGGTCCTGACCATCCGTAGAGCGCCCGCGCGAGCTTGACGTCTCCGATCTCTCCGGCCTGCAGGCGCCGATGCATCTCGCGGTAGGTCGGCGAGAGCAACACGTGGGGGGCGCAGACGAGAAGATGGCCGGATGACTGGCTGAGACGCACGAGCTCGGTGGCCTCAGCGAGTGACGTGGCCATCGGCTTCTCGACCAGCACATGCTTGCCCGACTGGTAGGCGCTCGAGGTGAGGGCCCCATGCTCGTTCATGCTGGTGAGGATCAAAATCGCATCGATGCTCGGGTCGGCGATGACGGCCTCGGGTCCTGTGGCCTGGGCAGCCTCCGGGAACAACTCGATTGCCTCGGCGCGCATCTGGGCAACCGGGTCGTAGACGCTGACGACCTCGGCACGACCGGCCCGTACCAGTGGGTCGAGGACCAGCGCGTAGCGCTTGAAGACACGACCCAGGCCGATGATTCCGATGCGCACGGGGGATGACACGCGAACTCTCCTATTCCTTGATGGAGCCCGCGAGGATCCCGCGGGTGAAACTGCGCTGAAGCAGCATGAAGACGATGATGACGGGCGCAATGGTGATGAGCGACGCAGCGCCGAGGTAGGCGAAGTCCGTGCGTCGAGCGCCCTCGAAGTTGACCAGAGCCATGGGCGCCGTCTGAAGGTCGGAGCCGGAGAGCATGACCAGCGGTAGCAGGAAGTCGTTCCAGTTCCAGACAAAGAAGAGCACGGCAAGGGTCAGCATTTGGGGCCGAGCCAGCGGCAGCAAGACCTTGGTCAAGGTCCGCCAGGTGTTGGCGCCATCGATCCAGGCCGCTTCCATGAGAGATCGAGCGGACTGCACGAAGAATGCACGCATCCAGAAGGCACCGAAGGCAACGGAGAAGCCGATCTGCGGAAGGATCACCGACCAGTAATTGTTGTCGAGGTTGAACCGCCTCATGTCGAGGTAGAGCGGCACAATCATCGATTCAAGGGGCATGAGGATGCCGAGTACGAGTAGGGCGAATATCGCTGTGCGCCCCGGGAAATTCATCAGGGCAAAGGCATAGCCGGCGGGGATGCTCAGGGCAACAGAGAGCACAACCACGACGATCGTGATGATCGCGCTCGTCTGAATGGCGGCTCCGAAGTCGCCCTTTTCCCAAACGTCTGCGTAGTTGCCGAAGTTGGTCGCCTTTGCGATATCGATCCTGATGCCGACCTTGCCCGGCTCACCGAGCGACAGGATCACCACGCCGAGGAGCGGGCCGAGGGATATGAGGGCCGCCAGGCTGAGGACTAGGTAGCCGACGATGGTGTCGCGACGGCTGATCATGCGTCTCTCCGGCCGGCGCGCGCGATGAGTAGATTGGCCGCGACGATGACAGCGATGAGGACGGTCCCCATAGCGGCCGCCGCGCCGATCTGAGCCACCTTGAATGCCTGCTGATAAACGAGATAGCTCGGAACGACGGTTGCATTACCGGGCCCACCCGAGGTCATCACGTAGATGATGTCGAAGTTGCGCAGCGCTGCCGTCACCGTCAGCACTAGGGCGACGACGATCTCGTAGCGAAGACCGGGAAGCGTGACGGCCCGGAACTCCATCCAGGGGCCGGCTCCGTCGAGGCGAGCGGCTTCGTAGAGCTCGAGCGGAATCTTCTGCACGCCGGCCAGTAGCAGGGCAAGAACGAGACCGAACATGACCCAGGTGCCGACCATGCCGACGCTTGGCAATGCCCACGTGAAGTCCCCGAGCCAGGGCTGCGCCAGAGCTCCGAGGCCCACCGCCTCCAGGAAGGAGTTGAGCGGGCCGCGCGGGGCCAGGATCCACCGCCAGATGACAGCAATCGCGGTTGGGGCGATGACGTAAGGCAAGAAGAGTGCGGTGCGATAGAACGCCACTCCGCGAATGCGGCTGCGATGCAGCACGCTGGCGAGAAAAAGTCCGATCGCGATGGGAATCAGTGAATAGAACACGATCAATTCGAAGGCGTGGACGAAGGCCGAACGCAGCACGGGGTTGGTGACGATGTCGATGTAGTTGTCGATGCCTACGAACTCCATGCGCGTAACGCCATTGCCCTTGAAGAAGGACAGGTAAATCGAGTGAATGAAAGGAATGAAGACGAAAAGGGCGTAGATCAGGGCGGCGGGAAGGATGTAGAGGTAGGCGACCGAGCGGGCCTCCCCCGGCACCCGTCTGCGGGGGGACGGCGTAGGCCGCCCCCCCGCAGTAACCGGCAGTGAACTCAGGCTCACGAAGGTTACGAAGCCTTTCGCTCCGCCGTGAAGGCGCCGTAGTCGGCCTGCAGAGCGTCGACGAACTCCTGCGGGGAGATCTCCCCGGCCATGAGTGCGGTCGACGACTGCGCGATGGTGTCGTACCAGGTCGGCGTCGCCCAGTCGGGGAAGCCGATCGGAGTGCCGTTGGTCATGATGTTGACCCACTCCGTGATGGCATCGGCCGACACGCCCACCAGGCCATTTGCCTCGACCAGCGCGGCCTCATTGCCCGAAATCGTGGCTGGCACCTGGCCGGCCTTGATCCAGATCTCCGAAGCCTCCGGGCTGGTGATGAAGTCGATGTACTTCTTCGCCAGGTCCGGGCACTTGGCAGCGGCCGGTACCGACCAGGGAAGGTCGCCACTGGCGATGGCACCGATCTCCGAAGCCGATGCCAGTGGGAACGGCACGAGGCGGAAAGCCTCGGGGGTATCCGACTGGAAGACGTTCCATGAGCCATTCAGCGCGAAGAGCCCCTCGCCCTCGGCAAACATGCCGAGGACCTCAGTGCTGTCGAGCGCTGCCCAGCCGTCGGTCAGATAGCCATCCTCCGCCCACTTGCGCATGGTCTCTGCGGCCTGCAGGCTCTCCGGCGGCAGCTGCTCGTTGACGCCGTTGATGACATCCGTGACCGTCTGCGGCGAGGTGTAGCCCATCAGCAGGTTGGCCCATAGCCAGATCTGCTCACCGCCGTCGGTCGCACCGAACATCAGCCCAGGTACGCCCGCGTCCTTTGCCTTGGCGAGCATGCCCTCCATCTCATCGCGTGAGGCAGGCGGGGCGGTGATGCCCAGCGACTCCGCGACGTCCATGTTCATGTAGAGGCCGACCCACGCTCCGGTCGCGGAGACGCCGTAGAGCTCACCGGCACCCATGTCGCGGCCATCGGGGCTGAAGCGTCCGTTGAGCGCGATGAGTGACTCGCCCTGGCGGCCGGCCCAGTCGTTGGTGGTGGCAACGTCATCAAGGGGCTGCACGAGACCGGAAGTGACCAACTGGCCGAGGGAGCCGTATCCCTGATTGACCTGGGTGACGTCGGGTACGTCGTCGCCGGACAGCTGCAGTGTGAGCGTGTCGACTAGTTCGGTGAAACCCTTTACCTGGAAGTCGACCGTCACTCCGGGGTTAGCCGCCTCGAAGGCCGTGTTGAGCTGGTCGTATCCGGCGAGGAGGGCGTCGGCTCCGCCGTTGCCACTTTGGACCTTCAGTTCGGTGCACTCGGCCGGAGCCGGTGCGTCGGTGGGTGCCGGTGCGGCACTCGATGAGGCCGGTGCAGCGCTGCTGCTCTCGGTGCTGGACCCTCCCGATGAGCAGGCCGCGAGGACCAGACCCATGGCGGCGATGCTGACCACCGCCGCACTTCGAGGGCGGAGGAAGGAGCTCAGCCCCCGCCTCCCTACTGATGCATTACTCATGTGTGAACCTCGTTCCTTTCGGTTGATGCCCAGGAGGGCGAAGCAGCTTCCTCGGGGGAGGGAGCGGACTGCAGGTCGGCATACAGGGAGAAGTGCCGACAGCACACCAGCACGGAGGCTGGCCAGTCTGGGTCGTAGTCATCCACCGCGCTGATGCGACGGACGGCGGTGCGCTTGGACTCACCGGGTGCCACGAGCACGGCCCGATGAGTGTTCTCGATGATGGTGTCGATCCCCACGCTGATGCCCTGCCGTGGAACATCATCGAGACTCGTGAACTCGGGGAAGGTCCCGAGATTGTCACGACGCGTCGACTCTGCGAGGTCGATGATGCGCGTGCGTGAATGGCGTGATGAACCGGGGGGATTAAAGGCAACATGCCCGTCGCTGTCTCCGGTGGCGAGGATGAACAGGTTAATACCACCGGCCTCGAGCAGTCTCGCGTCGTAGGCCTGCGGGGAGCTCGGATCGGGGAGCCAAACGTTGTCTGGGGAGATGCCCATGCCCTCGGGGGCGGCTGCGTTGAGAGGTCTGACGATCTCGTGGTGAGCGAAGCGCTCCACTGAGCAGTGCATGCCAGGGTCGATGCGCTGAGGGCCATCGCCATCATCGATGACGTAATCGTCCATCATCACGATGACGACGTGGCGCAGGTCCTGCACTCGCTCGCGCACGATCTGCGCCAGTGCGGCGTAGGTCGTGCGCGGGCTACGACCCCCGGGGCAGCCCAGAAGGTAGCGCTCGCCGCGGTGTCGCGCTTGTTCGATGCCGTCGGCGATCTCCACGGCGAGGGCGACGCCCATGGCCCCGGCGTCGGCAAACACCACGGGCGTGGTCACGATGTGGACTCCACGGGCCACCGATCCGCGAGCCATCGGTGGTTGGCCGACTGCTCGGCAGCGACCTCAGGCAGTTGCTCGGCGGAGGTGGGGGCGCGATCCTGCTCGACGACGAGCCAGCCGTCGTAGGAGTTGCGTGCGAGCTGGCGTAAGACGCCGTCGATATCGACGTCGCCAGTGCCGAGAGGCACGCACACTCCCGACCACCACTCGTCGAAGTCGGTGCGGCCTGTCGCCTTTGCTCTGGCGAGCGCCTCCATGCGCACGTCCTTGATGTGAACGTGATCGATGCGAGTCGCCCAGTCGCGGGCGCACGCCACAGGGTCGGCGCCGGCGAGGGCCATATGGCCGATATCTACGGTGAGTGTTACCTCGGTGGTGTCGAGGAGACGTTCGACCTCCCACGCGGACTCGACGTATGTGGAGATGTGGGGATGGAACGAAGCGGCGAGCCCGTTTGAGTGCGCCAGGTCGACGGCCCGCTCGAGCCGACGTCGGGCCAACTCCCACTGGGAGTCGTCGAGGGCGAGTTCGCGGGTGTTGCGCGCGGGATTGACCAGGAGTTCGGCCGAGCCCTCGTCGGCCAGGATGGCCAGTGTCGCCCCGGTGGCCTGCAATTCGTCGCAGGTGAGGGCCATCCGTGCCAGATCGGCCTCGAAGGTGTCGTCATCGAGCGCCAGGTGCAGGGGCACGTAGGCACCGATGGCGTGCAGTCCGGTTTCAGCGAAGACCCGTGCGGTCTCTTGGGGGGTTCCGAAGAGGCCGGGCGGCCCGAGCTCGCTGCCGTCATACGAGGCATCGGCTAGAGCGCGGAGCATGTCGGCCGGAGCAGCCGAGCCGGCCGTCGTGCCGAAGATGCCAAAGCTGACCGGGGCATTGCCGATGCCGCTCATGCCGCTTCACCTGCTACATGCAGCCCCGCTTGTCGGCCTGCCTGGGCAGCGAGGGCCTGCAAGCAGCGGATGTCGAGCAACGCTCCCTCGGCGTCGCACATGACAGGGGCGCGGTCGCGGATGCTGGAAGCGAAGGCCTGGAGTTCGCGGACGAAAGCGGTGGTGTTGCCCGAGAAGATCTCCTCGCGATGGCGCACGCCATCGACAACCGCTTCGGCCACCAGCCGTGCGCGATGGTGGGCGAGATAAGGACCGGGCATCGAGATCGTGACCCGCCCGGCGCTGCCGATGACCTTGACCTCCTCGTCGTACTCGGGGTAGTCCGGCACCCAGTTCCAGGAAAGTTGTGCCTGCACACCGCCGGGCAACTGGCCCACCGCCATGATGCGCGGTGGCTCCAACGGCGGGGCGTCGCCGAGGGTGGGCTCGACGCTCACGAAGTCCCACGTATCCGGTAGGCCCAGCCCGAGAGCTCGAAGCAGGGCCATCTCGTGGACAACGGAACCCAGCAGGACGTCGGCGTAGAGGCGGCGGACGCCCAGGGAGGAGTCCGCGACGGCCTCGTCGTTGCGAGCCTCGGTGTAGGTGCGACCTGCCGCGACCGCATCGGGGTTGGGCGAGTCAGCGGGCAGGAGATTGACGTGCTCGAACTGACATTCGTCGGTGGGGTGCAAGACGGTGACCCGAGCCACGCGCACGGTGCCGATTCGAGCAATGGCGGCGCGTGCGGGGGCGATGATGTCATCGTGGGCCTTCATGGTGCCCACCTGAAGCACGCGATCCGTGTCGCGTGCCAGCGCGATCAACCCCTCGATTTCTGCCCGTGAGTGGCCCAGTGGCTTCTCGGCAAAGACGTGCTTGCCGGCTCGAAGGGCACCGGCCACGATCTCGCCGTGCGAACCGGGGGTGAGCACCAAGACAGCATCGACCCCCGGATCTGACACCACCCGGCTCCAGTCGTCGGTGGCCGCGACGTCGCCGGGCAGCCTCTCGGCCACGGCGAGCGCGAGACTGGGGGAGGCGTCGCAGACGTGGGTGACCACGAAGTTTGCGCGGAGGGTCTCGAGGTTGGGCAGGTGGACACCCTGGGTGATCAGGCCCAGACCCACCACACCCACTCGGATCGGCGCCACGCAGGCACCCCCCTCCCTTTGAGGCTGAACCTACCTACTGGTCTGCAAATGTCAACACTGGTTCAAATAGAGACCATCGTGCTACTGTCGCGCCACCATGCGCAGCGATACGCGGGAGCGGCCCGGGGGGCGCAGCCCATCCCTGAGCGCCTACCGGGCATTGACCTCGAGCCTGGCCGCGGGACGGTGGCCGCCTGGTTCACTGCTGCCGAGCGAGCGAGCGCTCGCCGAAGAACTCGGCGTCAGCCGCACCACCTTGCGCCACGCTCTGAAGGAGCTCGCCGATGCCGGATTCCTCGAGCCTGCGCCGCAGCGTGGCTGGTTTGTCGCCCGTGCATACATCAGCGAAGGCCCCAATGTCTTGGCCGGCTTCTCCGAGGGTGCGGCTGCACGCGGCCTCACTGCAGGTTCACGAATCGTCTCTGTTGAGGTGCGTCCATGCGCTTTCGAGATGGCCGAAGTCCTGGGCATCCCGCCGGCCTCTGAGATCGTCGTGCTCGAGAGAGTGCGAACGCTCGATGCGCTCCCTGTCGCAGTTCAGACGCTGTCACTGCCACACCGTCTCGTGCCCGACCTGCATCGAGCCCTTAGCGACGAGGCGTCTCTCTATCGGCTGCTGAGTGAGAGATACAACCTCACGCCATCGCGTTGTGACTACACGTTGCAGGCTGAGGCGGCCACATCGCATATCGCGAAGTTGCTCGACGTCGCCCCGGATTCGCCTGTGCTCGTAGGGCACGAGGTCACGATCGACACCCAAGACCGCGTCATGGCGGCGGGCCGCATGGTCTACCGCGGCGACGCCTACCGCTTTACCGCCACACTCTTCAGACTCTGACCCTGCGAGGAGACGACATGGCTCGGCGCGCAACCCCCCGACCTGTGTACGCGCAGCCACAGGCCATCACGACCGATTCCGTCACTCGACATCTCTGGGGAGATGCCGAATCGGGTTACGTCGGCGACGAAGTGCTGCTCTCGACCGACACTCTGCACGCCCTCATCTTTACCCTGCCTCCCGGCGGCTCGTTTGGTCACTCCCCGGACAACCGCACGGTCTTCGCCGCCGACGAGGTCTACCGCGTACTCGAAGGCACTATCGCCGTCATCGATCCGGCAGCGGGGCAGGTGGTCAAGGCGACAGCCGGCGACTGCGTGTTCTTTCGACGCGATACCTGGCACCACGGAGTCAACTGGGGCACCGGACCGGTCCGTGTGCTGGAGTACTTCTCACCGCCGCCCGCGACCGGGGCGTCATCTGCCTACGCGAAGACGGTGCCCTATCTCGAGCAGCCGGTGCACGCTGACAACTCCGTGCTGGGTGTCTGGCCGATGGATCGTACGTCGATCGAGAGCAAAGACACCCTCCACCTCGTCCAGGAGCGAGACATGCGTTGGCGGGTCGAAGGCGCTGTGCAGGTGGGAGTCGTGTGCTCGACAGAGCACCTCACCGTCGTCGACATCCAGGTGCTCCCCGGCCATGCCAGTGCAGTGCGGCGCCACCAAGGCGATGCCCTCCTCCATGTCACGGAGGGCGAGATCCACGTGCACACCCCAGATGCGGAGTCGGCCACATGGTGGCGGGTGCGCTCCGGCGAGTCGATGGCAATTCCCGATGGCTTCGGATATCGGCTGGTGAATCAGTCCGGTGCACCGGCGCGCCTTATCGGTGGCAGTGCACCCGGATACCTCCGTGACTAGCACCGTCACCCTCGGTGTCGACATCGGCGGCACCAAGACACGCGTCGCCCTCGTCGATGAGTTCGCCAGCATCGTCGCCATCGACGAGACGCCGACTGGAGGCGTCCCGTCCGCCGACCCCGGACTGCGGGTCTCCTACGACATCGCCGCCCGTATGGCGGCCCGGGCCGGCTCCAGCGGCTTGGACCTACGGGGAGTCGGCGTAGGAGTGCCGGAGTTTGTCGAGCCGGATGGCCGCCTGCACAGTGCCCTGGTCATCGCCTGGGATCAGCAGCCACGTGAACTCTTCGCCGAGTTGGGGCCGACCGTGGTGGAGAGCGACGTACGCTGCGGTGCCATCGCAGAGTGTCAGCTCGGAGCTGGCCGTGGGCTGACCTCCATGCTCTATGTCAGCGTCGGAACCGGCATCTCCTGCGCGCTCGTCATCGATGGTCAGCCGTGGTCGGGGCACCGCGGCGAGGCGATCTCGCTTGGCGAATTCCCCGTTGACCGATCGGCCGACCGGCAGTCGACCAGCACTCTCGAGGAGTTCGCCTCCGGCGGCGCCATGGGCCGACGCTATGGCGGGGTCGTCGGCGCCAGGGACGTCATGCGACTCGCAGCCGCTGGAGACAAGCGCGCACGTGCCATCGTCGAGAGTTCGGCATCGGCCATCGGCTCGGCGCTCTCCTGGGCTGTGAGCATGGTCGACCCGCAGATGGTGGTGCTCGGCGGTGGGATGGGAAGTTCAGGCGGGGAGTGGTTCGACCGCGTCCGCGACCGCTACCGCTCACTGGGAAGCCCCGGCATACCCGACATCGTGACGGCACAACTCGGCGCAGACTCTGGTGTTATCGGAGCCGCCCTCGTCGCACGGGCCTAGCGCTTAGGCTGCCTCCATGATCCATTCATTCCAGGCACGCGACATCGTCACCGAGCGCTCGGAGCTTCCCGCCGAGAAGTGCGTGACCCCGGGCATCACCAC
>VGBL01000037.1 GCA_016870515.1 Actinomycetota bacterium
ATCCCGCCACGCTCCAGGCCGCGCCAATGACACCCGCCTGGGCGGCGGTGTCGGTGGACCAGCGTGAGATCCAGTCCGGGCGCCTGAGGGCCATGGGGCGAGCGTAGGGGTTGGCGGGCGCGGGCGGGAGGGATGCGGAGGTCGGCCCCTCGGGGGCGTTCCGGCCGCTGTGGTGTTCGTCTGCGGCGGGGTTGCCCCTCCCTGCGGCGTTCTCCGTGCCAATCCGCGGTGTTGCCCCTGCCTGCGGCGTCCTCCGTGCTAATCCGCGTAGAGGGTGGGCTGCCTGGCACGCAGAACGCGCGGCAGCGGTGGGCCAGGAGCCGTGCCGGAAACGGGGGCCCACGGATCAGCGGGTAGCGATACGGACATCTAGTGCACGTGCAGGTCAGTGGTGCTACCCCCTCGTAAGCGCCACCGACCTGCCATTTCCTTCAGGTGCCGCTTCCCTCCCCTTTCCGCGTTCTGAGTGCCAGCCCGCTCACCCCTTGAGCTGATTGGCACGGAGAACGCGGCAGCGGGGGGTAGCGGGCGGCACGGAGAACGCGGCAGAGGGGGGTAGCGGGCGGCGCACGGCACCCGGGCTGGCACGGTCGCCATGCGATTTGGCGGGACACCGGGCCCGTATCGCTCTAGTGTCTTCACCCATGGGTCCCCTGGCTGCTTGGGCGCACCGTGGCCGGTGACCTGGTGCCGGACGTCACCCGGCGCACCTTCCTCGGCGGGCTCGCCGTGGTCGCGGCCGTGGTCGCCACCACGTCGCCCGCGCAGGCCCTGATACCGCGTCCGGCGGCACAGACCCCCGTGATCATCCTGCGTCGCCGCGAAGACCTCCTGCGCCTCGTCATCACGCCGATCAACGCGACGGTTGATAAGGCGACCGGGCGGGTGACTCCCTCGGGCGACACCGGCATCCTTCTCGTCTCCTTCGGACCGCAGTCCGTCGTCGAACGCGCGGTTGCAAATGGCGCCCCCGCCGGTGCCGCGCCCAAAGAAGCCCGGCTCGCCGGACGCAGCCAGCTCTCCTTCTACATCGAGTCACCGGTGTCGCTCACGCTGGCATCGCTGCTGTCGTGGGCCGATCGCGACCAGGTGCTCAGCGAGGTCGGCCGCTATCTCGACGGCGAGGCACTGCCCTCCGACGTATCGCCCGGCAAGGGCCCAAACCCATTGGCGACTCAGATCGAGATGCCGTGGTGGTTGGTGCTGTCTCCCAACCGCGTGAGCTCATGGACCGAGCAGTTGCAGGCCAAGACGCGCAATGGCCGCTCCGAGGTCTTCCACACGCGGCTCGGCTCCGCTCTGCCGGGCAGTCCCCAGACAGAAGACGAGGACTACCGCACGGTGCGCGCCGTCTGGCTGCGCGACCCGCAGGGCGCCTCCCTGGTGAGCAACCCCAACCAGGTGATCGCCGAGGGGCAGTCGGGGCATCCCTGGAGCATGATCCCGACTCCGCGCGACCGCGCCGACCTGGTGCGGCTGTCGATGAAGACGGGCAGCGACGAATACGGCGGCCGCGCGCGCGCCATCAAGGCCCGACTCGCGCTGTCGCCGCTCGGTGGCCAGCTGGTGGCAGAGGGAACCTGGGACGAGCCGGGCGTCTCGTCACTGTCTTCGTGGCAGCAGCGCATCTGGCAGGGTCGCGATACCTACGCCAAGGTCGTGCGCCGCGGCTTCCTCTACCCGTGGGGCTTCAAGGCCGCGGAGATCACCGAGGGCGTGCGCGTCTTCAGGGCTGATAGCAGCGGCACCATCCGCGCGTTCTGGGAGAAGCGCGTCAGCATCGCGCTGACCGAGCCCACGATCGACCTCGGCGGCACCGGAGCTGCGACCGACGCCGCCAAGCGCGGCGCCCTCTTCAGCGAGGTCACCTGCCTCACGGTGCAGACGCCACCGCTGGCCCCGGTCGCCAACGCGACACCGATCAACGGCCAGTGGGCGGGCATGAAGGTGTACACGCCCAGGATCCGCACTCGCAACGGCACGTCGGCCTTCCCCTTCGACCTCGTCGGCATCGACTCGGACGGCAACGAGGTCTCCTTCAGTCAGCCCCTGCTCTTCGCGCAGCAGAAGGTTGCCGGGCCGCGCGCCGTGCGCAACAGCGAGGGCCGATTCAGCCCGCGCGACGTGCTCGACCCGAACTTCTCGGAGGCCGGTGCCGCCGAGCTGCGCGCGTACTACGACTCGTCGGTGCCATCGACCGACAAGGCGGCGGACTTCGCTGGCAGCTCCGTCAGCTACGCCAAGAACGCCTCGAAGTCGACCGATGCCGACGACGGCGACCTCCTGTTGGAGGGCGACGCCTCGGCTGCGACGACGATGCCCACGTCCCAGATCGTCTTCGGGATCACCAACTCCCTGCCGGGCCTCCCGGGCGTGGAGGGGATGGAAGACGAACTCCGCATCCTGCAGGAGGACCTCGAGAGCCTCCTCGAGGAGTTCCAGCCCAACAACTTCCCGATCATCAGCGAGGCCAGGGTCTTCCTCGAGGACACCTCGCGCATGGCCCAGCAGACCATCGCCGCCGCATTGAACTACCCGCGGCAATACCTCGAGAACGCGTTCGACGAGGCGAAGAACTCCGCGCAGGTCTACATGCAGCAGGCCGAAGGTGCGGCCAACGAGTTCCTCATGGATGCGGCGAAGGCCGGCGGGCTCGTCACGCCCAACCTCAACGTAGCGGGCCTGAGCAGGACCCTCGGCAATGTCTACGGCGACGCGATGGCAGTCAAGGGCATGTTCGACGACGGTCGTATCACGCCCGGGGAGGCCTTCAAGGCGCTCGAACTGCTCGGCGGTGTCAGCCTCGCCGACCTCATCCCGAATCCCTACCCGGGCGTCGGTGCCGACGGCAAGCCGACCGGGGCGGCGCTGAAGATCGAGTCGACCTTCGTCGACACGGGCCTCGACACCGAGCGCCTGGTCGTCACGATGTCGATGGACATGGCCGCGGCAGGCGAATCCGGCGACGGCGTCCTGGAGAGCATCCCGCTCATCTCGGTCGACAAGGCGCGGCTCGTCGTGGCTCTCGAGTCGGTGGTGCCTACCGTTTCTGGCTCCGCATCGTGGTCGGTGCGCGGCGAGTTCACCGACTTCGTCGTGCATCTCGTGCCCTTCGACGGGTTGCAGTTCGTCGACGTCGACGTCGCTCGCATCGTCTTCACGGCCGGCAGCGGCAAGAGCACCAATGTCGACGTCGACGTGCGCGAGGTCGACTTCGGCGGCCTGCTGAGCCTGCTCAAGACCCTCGCCGCCTACCTGCCATTCGGCGACATGCTCGTCATCGACGTCGACTCCTCCGGCATCGAGGCGTCGTTCTCGGTCGAATTGCCCACGATCGCCCTCGGCGCCTTCGCCATCTCGGGCATCAGCGTGGGGGCCGAGCTCGGCATCCCGTTCTCCTCGGGGCCGGTGCGTTTCGGCTTCTTGATGTCGAAGCCCGAGGACCCCTTCTCCCTGACCGTGTCCGGCCTCGGAGGCGGCGGCTGGCTGGAGCAGTCGCTGGGGCTGAAGGGCATCGAGCGCCTCAGCATCGCGGGCTTCCTCGAGGCCAGCATCAAGGTCGACTTCGGCGTGGCCAGCGGCGGGGTGACCGCTCGCGCCGGATTCCAATTCGCCATCGGCCCGCCCGAGCCCGCGGTAGACGGCGTCGACGAGGCACTGTCGCTCACGGCGTTCGCCAGCCTCAACGGCAACATCGACGTACTCGGCATCGCGAGCACCAGCATCGACGTGTACGTCGGGCTGTCGGTGATCGTGCCGACCGACCTGCCCGACTATGCCAAGCTGCACGGCATCGCCACGTGCACGCTGCGTGTGAGCGTCGCATTCTTCTCGGAATCCGTGACCTTCGAAGTCGAACGCACCATGAAGGCGGCCTACATCGATCCGGGATCCCTGGGTCGGCGCGCCAGGTCGGCCGGGGAGATTCCGGTAGCCACCTTCCGCGACGCCTGGTCCTCGGAGGCCTGGGGTCAGTACTGCGGGGCGTTCGGATGATCCTCGAGACGATCCTCTTCACCGCCCTGCCGACCTCGCGCAAGGGCGCGGACATGTACGCCTCGGTGCTCATCTCGCCGCAACTGCTGGGCGAGGAAGGCAGCGGTAAACGCCTGCCGCTGTCGAAGTACCGCGACTTCCGCGAGGGCACGTGGGCATCGACTGTTGCCGCGATGCAGTGGAACGTCGTGGTGCGGTGGAGTCGCGATGACTCCCAGGAGGACATCCTCGACGCGGCACGGATCTCGCCTGATCCCGACCGCGCGCTCTTCGCGCTGATGTTCCCCAACGACATGCCGGTCGACCCATTCCGCTTCCGCAACCCGGCGAACGCGAAGATCCTCGCCTACCCCGCTGTGCGTCTCGACAGCGAACTCGCGGACCTGCAGGCAACGGTCGCTCGGCAGTCACCAGAGGCTCGGCCTGCGAATGACTGGCTCGTCACTCGCAAGGGCACGTACGCACGCGCTCCCCTGGACGGATTCGTGCTCTCACCCGAGCGACGCCAGCAGATGGGCGCGACGATCGACAGCATCCTGCAGGCCGATGGCGTGCTCAGCACGCCCGCGGGCGATGGTGCCGAGAGCACCGCGCTGTCGGTCGCGATGCTGGAGCGCCTGCTCAAGCCCAGTGAGCGCGCCGGCACCCTCCACGGCCCGACGTGGCCCGAGCTCGACTTCCATCAGGTCGTCTCCCTGCTGCAGTCGCATCCCAACCTCCTGCGTCGTCTCGGCCTGCTCGTCGACCTGCGCATCTCCGCGAGCGGGCTGCGGCGCGACAGTGGAAACCCACGCGTTTATGCGATGACCGACTGGCCCCCGCCGTACGACCCCGACAAGGAGGGGCTCGACATCACCACGGCGTTCCCGCGCGTGAGCACGACCCTCACCGCGTCGTACTTCCGGCCGAAGCCGCGCACGGGCGCCCTGAAGGACGACGGCTACGTCGACCTCACGGCCGCGCGAGCTATCACGAGCACCCTCGAAAGCGAGGTCATCGCGACCGAGGCGGAGGCCACGGGTATCGCTCGCATGTTCACCAAGGAGCTGGAGACCTTCGGCACGCCGGAGCACAGCGGCATCCCCGCCCGGCATTCCGCCGGCGTCGAGATCGCACGGGCCGATGAGCCGAAGAACTGGCGAGCGCGCATGATCGCGGCAGGCAAGCTCAGCGATGCCCTTCTGGGCTACGACGACATTCTCGTCGACGCGGAAGACCTCCTCATGGGCTACCGCGTCGATGTCCGCAAGGCGGGCGAGCGCGGCTGGCGCAGCCTGCACCGCCGCCATGGCGTGCTCACGCCGTACGCGGGCAAGGAAGCCCAGCGAACCGTCGACCTCGGCGACGACGAGGGTTGGTCGGAAGTCGGCGCCAGCAGCAACCCCGAGGACGTCGTCGACGGAATGCCCACGGTCATGCGCCTGCGCGAGACACTTGCGCTGTGGTCGGGCTGGAGCCTCTCGCTGCCGGGCCCTGACCGCTCGCTGAATGCCGACGATCGCACGTCGGGTCCCACGACCGCGGCCGACGCACCTGACCTCATCGCCAGCATGCACGGCACCATCGACTACGCCGCGCCCCCCAGCGGCGCACGCCTGCCCGCCCTGCGCTTCTCCACGACGCAATATCAGGCCCGGCTGCGCTGGGTCGATGTCGGCGGTAATTCGCTCGGCCCCGATGCCACGGGCGGATCCATCCTCACCTTCCCTTACTTGCGCCACGACCCCGTCCCGTCTCCGGCGCTGCACATGAATGCGCAGCCGGTCTGGTCGGAGACCGTCGAGGTGATGGTGCTGCGAACCGGCAATGAGGCGCGCACCAACAGGCGCACCGCGCAGCGCTGGATCGCGCCGCCGAAGTCGGCCGCGTCCTTCTGCCTCCTGCACGGGGTCTTCGACGACGCCCAGGGTCGCCCGCGAGCCGACGCCTACGCGACGATCGCCGACCGCGAGAGCGCCGCGCTGCCCGATGGCCCGATCGCCAACGATCCCGGCGCCGTGCCCTACCTACCCGATCCGCTGGCGCGCGGCCTCTTCGTGCGCGGCCTGCCGCGACGCGGGGCGGTGTACACCGGGGAAGAGTCGCTGACCTACCGCGGCACCTGGCCGCGCGTCGAAGTCGCCAGCATCGTCGCGGACGGCAGCCGTGCGAACGGAGCGACCGTCGCCGGAGACCGCCTCACCGTCGGCCTCGAGCCTGGGCGCGTGGCGCACCTTCGCCTGTCGCACTCGATGAGCGCCCAGGACCTGCAGCTGATGGATCTCTGGAAGCGCATCTCGTCGTTCGGCAATGCTGCGCGAGCACGTCAAGGCGCTTATTGGCTGCTGACCCCCGATCGCGTGCTTGTCGTGGTGCACGCCGTGCAGCGGCCTGTCGCGGCACCTGCCTTCGTCACAACACCTCCCGCGCGCGCCTGGAAGGCCGTGCGCGAGGCCGGCGAGACCTCGGTGACCCTCAGCGGGCGTCTCACCGTGGACCAGCCGTCGTCCGAATCAGTCGACATCGTGGGCAGGCGCACGTACGCCGTCGACGATGGCCCGGGCACCGCGACCCCCAGGGTGATCGTCGGGGCAGACATGGGTGTCATCGGCAGCGATGGAATCGTCGACCCGGCACCGGGCGGCGGCGAGGCAGAGGTGCCGCTCAGCCTGCGCGCTGCCTTTGCCGACACACGCCGTCAGCAACTCGTGCTGACGGCTGAGGCAAAGTCGCGGTTCGCGGAGTACTTCCGCACCTCGACGTCGGTCTCGGCCGATGCGAGCCCGTTCCGGCTCAATGGTGGGCGCCCGATCGTCGAAGGCAGCGTTCGAGTGAGCTACACGACGTTCGACGACACGTTCCAGCCCGTCAGCCACACGGCCCAGGAATCGGCATACACGGTTGATGCCCCGCGAGGCGTCGTCGCGATCGACCCCAATGCGCCCGCTGGCGACCGCATTCCCAACGGATCCCTGCTCAGTATTTCGTTCATCCCCGGTCCGATCACCAGGGCGAGCACGGAATCGACGGTGCCGGTGAAGCAGCGTCAGGCGAACGTCACCGTTCCGAGCAGTGCGCGTCCCCTGGTGCCGCAGGCCGAGTGGATCCTGCCCGCCTTTCGCTGGGAGGGCCCCTCGGGAGCCAACCGCACCAGCATCCGTCGCGGCGGGTCGCTGCGTGTCTACCTTGCCCGGCCCTGGTTCACCTCCGGCGTGGGCGAGGAGCTCGCCATCGTGTTGCGACCCCGCGGCGGGAGCGACGACACGGCCCGAGACGCGCTCGTCACTCAGTGGGGCCAGGATCCGATCACGACCGGCGGGGCGCTCCCCACAGCCAACTACCCGACGGCGGATCGATTCGACTCCGACTCCGTTGCACGCGGTGTGCGACTTGCCGAGATGAATGCGACCGTCGACGTCGTGCGCTACCCGTTGGGCACCTACAACGGGCGGGGCGAGGTGAGCGGCTATGACGCTGACCGCGATATGTGGTTCGTCGACCTGGCGATCGACCACGGGGATGCCTATCGCCCCTTCGTGCGGCTGGCCTTCGCGCGCTACCAGCCGTCCAGTGTCGACGAACTGCAGCTTTCGCCGGTCGCTCTCGTCGATGTGGTGCAGCTCGAGCCCGACCGAACGGCGAGCGTTGCCATCAATAGGGGAGCCAAGCCGACGGCGAGCATCACGCTCACGGGGCGCTCGTATGCCACGAACGAGATCGGCTCCGGCCCCGGCCTGGCGGTGGCAATCCTCGAGCGTTACGACGGGCCCGTGGGGCCCAAGTCCAACCCAACGCTGTCGGCGGCGTGGACCCAGTTGCAGACGGCGGAGCTCAGCGGACGTGTCAATGCGACCGGGGCCGCTACCTGGGAGGGGCGACTGTTCGTGCCGGAGCAGCGTCCGGCCAATCGCTACCGCATCGTGATCGAGCAGTACGAGCGCATTCGCACGGATGGCGACGCCACACCATGGAGCGGCGTGCCAGCAGCGCAACGGGCTGCCCGCACGGGTCAACGGCTCGTTCACCAGGACATCATCGGGATCTGAGGGTGAGTATGCGACGCAGAGGTGCTGCAATGTGGACGGCGGCAATTGCCGTGTTGGGCATTGCCGCGGGATCGCTCGTGGTGCCGGCTGAGGCTCGCGAGCTACCCGCCGTTGCCCTTGGTCAATCGCATGAGAATCCCACCGTGACTCCCCGGATAGTCAATGGTCGTGCGCCGCGCACGGGTGAGATCGCGGCCTACGTGCTGCTCGACTTGAATGGCTCACAATGCGGGGGGACGCTCGTCGACCTGACCCACATCGTTACCGCGGGCCACTGCTTGGTCGATAGCGCCGGACAGCCCAATGTCACGTCCTCTCAAATCATCACCCTTTGGTCGAATTCCGGCGGCGCGGCGACATCTGGGGCCGGCGGTAGAGTCAAGTCCATCGCGGTACATCCCAACTATGACTTTCCAGATAATGATGTCGCCGTGCTCACCCTTGTTGACCCCATATCCGGTGCTACGCCCATGCCGATTGCCGACTCCGAAACGTCCGATGAACTCCTCGAGGAGGGTGAGCCGGTCACGTCGGTCGGATACGGAGACACGTCCTGGGCAGGAAATCTTTCGCCGACGATGCTGGTCGCTGACCTGACCGTGATCCCCGACTCCGTGTGCGCTGACCGAAACAAGAGCTACTCCCTGGATGGCGTGACGGTCTGGGGCCTAGGCAGAAACACCTCAAGCTCTGTCTGCGCGATCGGAGTCAAGAGCGGGAAGTTTGTCGATGCTTGCCAGGGTGACTCGGGCGGTCCCCTCTTCGCGGATGGGTACCTACTCGGTGTCGTCAGCGGCGGTTTCGGGTGTGCGGGTGTGGACGCTGGTGGCCCCATGGCCAAGCCCACGGTGGGTGGCTATACGCGACTCTCGGTGTTCCGTGACTGGCTCAGCGCCGTAGGGGTCGACCTCGACGCGGGCGAGTCAGAGACGGCCGGGGTGTGGAACGCGAAGTTGTCGGACATTGGCACCGAACACGGCAAGAAGTACGTCGATATCACATGGGATCCGCCCATTGGTCTCGCCGACGAGGTGGAGTCGTACCGCGTCATGATCAACCATGATTGGCGCCCCCAGCGGTGGATGTCGCTGGAGACCGAGCGCACGAAGGCGCGCTTGCGCGGCCTCGTTGCCGGTCGTACCTACACCGCCATCGTTCAGGCGGATGTCGGTGACGACTACGGGATGCCCACGGCCCTGAGGCTCGAGGTGCCGGGGAACCCTGTGGTTGACTGGGTCGTCTCCCTAGGCGATTCCTTCATTTCGGGAGAAGCCGGCAAGTGGGCAGGCAACACGGATGCTCTAGGGGGTCGCGATGAGATCAATACGAGCGATCGTGCCTACTACGACTCCCAGCACGGCGAGACGATCGAGGAGTGCCATCGATCCCAGTCTGCGCTGATCCACATCGGTGTGGCGCGGTCGATGAACTTCGCCTGCAGCGGTGCGATCACGGAGTCGCAGGAGTCGGGTGGCATCTGGAAGCCGGGTATCGATGCCGTCGAGCGGCCCGATATCGATCTTGGCAAGTTCGGCCCGGCCGTGGGGCAGACGAAACTGCTCGAGGATTTCGCCCGAAACAACAGCGTGAAAATGGTCGTCCTGTCGATCGGCGGCAACAACTTCTTCTTCAGTCGCATCGTCACGGACTGCCTCTTCGCCTATATGGACCGGGGCTCTGCCGGGTGCCGCAATGACCCTGAGCTGAACGACCTCCTCTCTCCTGCCTGGAGCTCGCGCGTCAAGGTGGAGATCGAGGTCGCGATCACCAACATCATCCTGGCCATGCGGAGTGCGGGATACGACAACTCCGAATGGACCCTCGTGCAGCACCTGTATCCGCGGCCGATCGCATACCCCAAGGACATGCGATACGTGGAGAGGACCGTGACCAACTCCCGCTATCGCCAGTACCACGGTGGCTGCGGGATGAGCGATGCCGACATCCTGTGGGCCGACGACACCGTCCTCCCAACGGTTAACAAGACGGCGAAGGAGGCAGCGGCGGCTGCCAGGGAGCGCTTCCCGGACCTGCGCTTGGTGCAGATGGACACGACGGATGCCTTCAAGGGGCACGAGCTGTGCAACAAGAACGTCTACCGAGTCGATTCTTGGCAGAGCGAGGATCGCAAGGGAGTGGACACCTGGCGAGACCGAGACGCGGCCGACAAGTCGGAGTGGATGAAGGAGATCGAGATCAGTCGCATTGGCGACGTGACGCTGGAGGAGTCCTTCCACCCGAACTTCTGGGGCCAGCTTGCCCTGCGCGCCTGCATGCGGGAGTTGTGGAACGGCGGCGATATCGTGGGCGGCGGCACGTGCAGTCCCCTGCAGGGACGCAATGCGCGCGGAGAGCCCGCCATGAAGTTCGAGCTCAAGCCGGAGCTGACCTTCCTCGATCCCCCCGCTCCCCCGGGCACGGAGAACCTGGGGGAGGGGGGCGAAGCTGGTGAGGGGAGGGGGCTTGGCCGGGGCCGCTAGGCCCGGGCCACCTCGTCGGCCACGTCCATCAGCACCTGGACGTCGTCGCCGGTCGTGCGCGGATTCGTGAAGCAGGGCCGCAGCCACGTCTCACCATCAACAACGGCGTGGGAGATGTAGACACGGCCGTCGGCCTGCAGGCGCTTGACCAACTCGGCGTTGTCGATGCCGGTGTAGCGCATGAGCGTGATCGACAGCTCGGGCTCCGTGCCCACTTTCCAGCCGGGCCGCTCGCTTGCCATCCCATGAAGCGTGCGCGCGTGATCCATCGTGCGAGCGATCGACTCTCGGAACTTGGCCGCTCCGTGCACCCGGAAGGCCAGCCACAGCTTGAGTGCCCGCAGTGGACGGGAGTACTCCAGCGTGACGTCCACCGCATTGCGCGTGCCCGGGATGTAATTGGTCTCGTGTCCGAACGCCGCGGCCAGCACGCTCTCGTCACGCACCATGACGACACCGCAGGCCTTGGGCACGAACATCCACTTGTGGGCATCCACCGTGACCGAGTCGGCGCGCTCCAGCCCCGCGAAGCGCTCGGGCATCACCGAGGCGGCGGGCAGGCCGTAGGCACCGTCGACGTGCATCCAGATCCCGTGCTCTGAGCAGACATCGGCGATGGCATCGAGGGGATCGATGGCTCCGGTGAGCGTGGTGCCCGCGGTGCCGACGACCGCGATGGGGGTCCGGCCGGACGCGCGGTCGGCGCGGATCATCTCGTCGAGTACGTCGGGGCGCATGCGACGGTGTGCATCGATGGGCACGGCGCGCAGGTTGTCCGACCCCACACCGAGCAGCTCGATCGCGCGCACGATCGAGTAGTGCGCATCGGCCGAGCAGTACGCGACAGCGTGGGGCGGCGTACCCGACTTGCGACTGCCCGGCACCGCGCGCTCCCGCGCCGCGGCGAGCGCAGTGACATTGGAGACGGTGCCCCCGGAGGTGAAGGAACCGCCCGCAGCGGGGAAGCCGACAAACTCCGCCGTCCAACGCAGCGCCTGCGCCTCGATCAGCGTCGCGGCACCGGCATGCAGGGCGAGGTTGGGGTCATAGGAGTGCGCGAGGAGGTCGGCGAGGGCTCCGATCTCCAGGCCGGATGAGCCGATGTAGGCCAGATAGCGCGGGCGTGCCTGCGCCAGGGACTGGTCGAGTGCCTCGGCTGCCTCGTCGAGGGCTGCGACGACATCGATGCCGGCCTCGGGGAGTGGCAGGTCAAGGGTGGCGAGGAGTTCGGGTGAGATCGGCGGCTCGATGTCGCGGGCGTGGTCGAACTCCTCCCACGCGGCCGCGACTAGGTCGCGTGCGTGATCGAGGGCCCGCTCGCGCTCGAGCTTCACGCGCTATCGACCGCCTCTTGCCCGATCTCCTTGCGGTAGTGCATGAGGTCCTTCGTGCGATTGACCCCGACGACGCCGATGACATCCCCGTCGCGCAGGTACTCCACGATGCAGTCCCCGCTCCACTCGCCATCGACGAGAGTGGGAGTGCCCAGTGCCGGCTCGCCGTAGGACTGCAGCGAGAAGTCGTACTGATCGCTCCAGAAAGCGGGCATGGGCCGGAAGTCGCCGGTCGGCTCCTCTCCCTTGAGTAACGCACCGAGGGTCTGGCCCGCGCGCTTGCCCGTCTCGGTGGGGAGATTCCAGTGCTCGATGCGCCGGGGGACGTCGTCGAAGCGCGGGTTGGGGAAGCGAGCGACGTCTCCGACGGCGACGACGGGCACGTCGGTGGGGCCCGCCGTGGTGCCGGCGGAGCCGTCCCCCTTGGCGGGCTGGACCACGCGCATGAGGTTGTCGGTGAGCACGCCGTCGACGAGGTCGAGGTCGTTGCCGTGCAGCCACTCGACATTGGGCACGCTGCCCACCGCCTCAATGACGACATCCGCGGTGAGCCGCGTGCCATCGGCGAGGGTGACGCCGTCCGCGTGGAATTCCTTCACTCCCTGACCGAGGTGGAAGGTCACGCCGTGCGCTTCGTGGTGGGCCTTCATAGCCGCGCCGAGCTCGGGCCCGAGCGGGCGCAGCATCGGCTCCGAGTCGTACGCCGTGACCGTGACCTCGCAGCCGAGCTGGCGCGCGGTGGCCGCGACCTCGCAGCCGATGAAGCCAGCGCCGACGACAAGGAGGCTCGTGCCGGGAGTGAGCCGGTCGCGCAGGGCGCGGGCGTCGTGCACCGTGCGCAGGACGGGCGGCTGGATACCCGGCACCGGCAGGTGGCGCGGCCGGATGCCGCTGGCAATCACCAGGCCGTCGAAGGTGTAGGCCGAGTCGTCGACGGTCACCACGCGCTCGGCGAGCGAGCAGCCCGTGGCCGCCGCGCCGAGTCGCCAGTCGATGTCGTCGAACTTGCGCCGGAAGTACAGGCCGTCGACATCGACCCCGCCCTTGAGCGCCTCCTTCGACAGCGGCGGCCGGTTGTAGGGGAGATAGACCTCATCGCCGATGACGGTGACGTCGATGCCCTGGCCGCGCAGGGACTCCGCGGCGCGCAGCCCGCCAAGGCCGGCGCCGACAACGACGGCGTGTGGCATGGACTACGCCTCGACGGTGATGGCCTGCATCGGGCACACGTCGGCGGCCGCCTCGACCTGCTCGGCCAGCGCCGCGTCAACCTCGCCGACGTACTCGAGCTTGCCGTCGTCGTTGAGCTGGAACACGGTCGGCGCCTCAAACGTGCACTGGCCGTAGTGCTGGCACTGGTCCATGTCGACGTAGATCTTCACTTCTTCTCCTCCACGGTGGACGGATACAGGTCTTTGCTCGGCGTGCGGATGCCGCGGAACTCCCAGTCACCGCCGAGTGCGGTCGAGACGACCTCCTCGCTCTCGGTGGGTTGCGCGCCGACGTCATCGCGGATGGGCGTGGGGCCCTCGACGATGTGGTTAGTGAGCGTGCCGAGGCCCTCGACCTCGACCTCGACGATGTCGCCCGGCTGCACGGGCCGCGAATACGCCGGCGTGCCGGAGAAGAGGATGTCGCCGGGCACCAGCGTGATCGTGCGCGCGATGTCGGCGACGAGGTAATGCATGTCCCACTCCATCTCGGCGGTCGTGGAGTCCTGCTTCGCGACGCCGTTGACGAGGGTGCGGATGCCCTTGTTGCGGAAGTCCCAGTCCGTGACGACACCGGGGCCGACGGGCGCCAGGGTGTCGGAGCCCTTGACGCGCAGCATCGATCCGGCGTCGGTGTCGCGGAAGTCGTGCAGGCCGTAGTCGTTGCCGATGCTGTAGCCCGCGATGTAGTCGCCGGCCTCGGCGGGCGAGATGTTGCGGCACGTGCGCCCGATGACGATGGCGATCTCACCCTCGTAGTTGAGCCACTTGCACCGGGCCGGGCGTACGACACCGGCCTTGTGCGAGTTTAGGGCCGTGATCGGCTTGTGGAAGTACGTCGGAGCCGGAGGAAGCTTGGTCATGAACTCCTCGGTGCGGCTCGCGTAGTTGAGGTGCACCGCGATGATCTTGGTGGGCTCGCTCGGCGGCAGGTGGATGGCCTCGTCGACGCCGACCTCGCGGCCGTCGCCAGACACGAGAGTGTCGCCCTCACGGCGCACCTCGCAGGGGTAGCCGTCAAGCAGGATGCGGCGATACTCGGGCATCAGGCGCTGACCCTCTGCTCACCCGTGCTGGCGCGCGTCCAGCCCGTCGCGGGACGGTCAAACCACACGTGGACCTGGCTGGTGCCGATGGCGTTCTCGTAGTCGCTGTACTGCACGCCGGGCGCGACGAAGTCGGCCTCGCCCATGGCCCC
>VGBL01000038.1 GCA_016870515.1 Actinomycetota bacterium
GGTGACGACGGAGATGATGGCGGGCGCGGCAATGTGCAGCCATCGCCGACCCGGTGCCTGCTGGGGCGTCATCGTGGCCGCGCTCACGCGTACTCCCCGCGCAACTGCGCCAGCAGAGCCGACAGCTCGGCCCTGGTCTGGGCGTACGCCGGATCATCGGCCACGTTGGACAACTGCTCGGGATCGATCGAGGTGTCGTAGAGCTCCGGCGGCAGTCCACGGTCGTATTCGATGTAGAGGTAGTCGGCCGTGCGCACGGCGCGTGATGCGGGCACCTGGTAGGGGAAGTCCTCGAAGTACTCGTAGTAGATCTCCTCGCGCCACTGCACGGGTTCGTCGCGCAGCAGCGGCACCAGGCTGACGCCCTGCATCGACGCGGGGATGGGCACCGCGGCGAGATCGAGCAGGGTGGGCGCCAGGTCGATGTTCAGAATCGGCTCCTCCCGCACCGCTCCGGGGTCGGGGATGCCCTCGGGCCACCGGGCGATCAACGGGAGCCGGATGTTGTCGTCGTATGCCCATCGCTTGCCGGTGAGCACATGCTCGCCCCACGAGTAGCCGTTGTCGCTGGTGTAGAAGACCGCGGTGTCGGATGCGAATCCGAGATCGTCGAGTGACGTGACGAGGCGCCCGATCTCGCGGTCGAGGCTAAGCAGGGTCTCGCAGTAGCGCCGGTACGCCGTCTCGAGCCGCCCGGCCGTGCCCTCCCACACGTTGCGGTCCAGCAGCGTCTGGAAGGTGAAGGCTTCGTCGGGGAGCGTGACCGCCACGTCGTCATAGGTGCCGAGGAGGTCGGCCGGCGGAATGAACTCGTGATGCACCGCCTTGTGTGCGAGGAACAGGCAGAAGGGCGTCGACGGGTCTTGCTCCGCAAGCCACGCGATGGCGTAGTCGGTGAGGTCGGTCGTGACGTAGGTGCCAGGTCGCGGCGTCTCGACACCGTCGATGATGAGTGGGCAGTCGATGTATCGACCCTGGCCCTCCTGCACCGTGAAGGTGATGAAGCGCTCGACCCCCGGCAGGTCGGGTAGGTCGCCGGGCATGTGCCACTTGCCGATGTAGGCGCAGCGGTATCCCGCGGATGCGAGTCCGTCGAAGACGGTCGTGGTGCCGGCGATCCAGGCCGAGAGGTTGTTCTGTACGCCGTGCCGCGACGCGTACTGGCCCGTGAGGAAGGACGCCCGCGACGGACTGCACAGTGACGTGGTGCAGTAGGCGTGGTTGAAGGTCAGGCCGGAGGCTGCCATCGCATCGAGAGCCGGCGTCTGCAGGAAGGGCACGGTGCCCTCTCGGCCCAGGTGGTCGGCCCGGTGATCGTCGCTGAGGATGACGACGAGATTCGGGGCTCCGGCGGCCTTCGATCGCTCGGCCGCTGCGGCGTCGACGGGCACCGCGACCGGGCGTCCACCGGCATCCGAGGCGCAGCCGGCCAGGCCGAGTGCGGCCGCACTACTGGCGGCGACGCCGAGAATCTGCCGTCGCGTGACCTCCACCGTTCGAGACTAGCGGCGAGGGATGCGCCTAGCGCGTGAGTGCGCCCTCGCGGTGCGCGCGCTGCGAAGCCAACTCGGCCACGATGACGCCCGCGAGCACGACCAGACCGCCCAGGCCCTGGATGGGAGTGAGCACCTCGCCCAGCATGACGAATGCGATCAGCGCGGCCCAGATGGGCTCGGTCGTGCCCAGGATGCCACCGCGCTGTGCGCCGATGCGTTGCAGCGACATGAGCACGAGGACGAAGGGCACGACGGAGACGGCGATCATGACGATGACGAGGACCCAGATGGGCAAGCCGGTGACGAGCCCGTCGAAGAGCGTCGTGGTCTCGCTCAGCAGCGCCCACGGGAAGTTCCACCAGGGAGCCAGGGTGCTCCAGGTCACCGTGGCGACGGCGAAGCCGTAGAACGCCAGGCTCATGACGTCGCGTCGCTTGGACCCGGTCTCACCGAGGAGGAGGTAGGCCGCGAGTGCTGCGGCGGTGATCAGGCCGAAGAGCAGGCCGAGGGGGTTGACCGTCCACCCTGCCCAAGCTTGCGACACCAACACGAGGCCGCCGATGACGAGGGCGAGAGCGATCCAGATAGACCCGCCCACCTCCTCCTTCTTGACGAAGCGAAGCCACAGCGCCACGAGCACCGGGGCGAGGAAGGCCAGCAGCGCCGCGATCGCCACCGGCAGATATGACACCGTGACGAAGTAGACGTAAGGAGTGACGCCATAGGCGAGGACGCCGAAGAGTAGGAGGAAGGGGATCTCGCTGCGGCGCACGCGCAGGGACGACGGGTTCTTGATCAGCAGGAAGATCAGGAGCAGTAGTGCGCACCCGATCGTGCGTGCCTCGGTGACCTCAGCGGGCGTGAGCCCCGCCTCGATCTGTGCCTTGGCAACGCTGCCGTTGACAGCGAAGAGAAAGGCCGCCACGAGATACATGACGGCGCCAATGACCTGGTCGCGCATCGAGGTCGGGGCGACGACGCTGGGCGAGAGGGGTTCGATGGGATCAGGCGCGCTCATCGTCCGCGCTCCGCGAGGTAGACGCCGACGAGCACCACGAGCCCGCCGATGATCTGGGCAGGGGTGAGAACCTCGGCCAGGGCTATCCACGCAATAACGGAAGCGATGACCGGCTCGAGCATGCCGACGATGGACGCTTGTGCGGCCGTGATGTAGGCCAGCGAGACGATGATGAGCGTGAAGGGCAACGCCGTGCCCATGATGATCATCCATGCGGTCAGCCCGCTCAGCGGAAGTTGCGGACCACTTCCAGCTAGAGGCTCACCGATGCCGGCGAAGTCTGACCAGGGGAACGACCACCAGGGCTGGGCGATTGCCCAGAAGAGCGCCGCCCCAGCCATTCCCCACATCGTCAGCGACAGGGCATCACGCTGGATCCCGGAGCGTCGCTGCCTCTCGGCGAGCACATAGAACAGGGCTAGGGCAAGCGCAGCGCCGAATGCGGCGAGGACGCCGATGCTGTTGAGCACGAATCCCTGCCAGAGCTGGGCGATCAGCGCCAGGCCGACGAGGGCGAGTGCGAGGCCGAGCCACACGGTGCCCCGCACGAGTTCCTTGCGGCCGAACCGCGCCCACAGGACCACGTAGATGGGAGCCGTGAACTCGATGACCAGCGCGATCCCGATGGGCATGCGCTCGATCGCGACGAAATAGAGGAACTGGGTCATCGATACGCCGATGACACCGTAGGCCAGGAGCATTCCCCATTCCCCGCGATGGATGCGCAGCGCACGAGGCCGTGCGATCAGCACGACCGCAAACAGGATGACGAAGGCTCCTGTCGCGCGTATCTCGCTGAGGCGCGCTGCCGATACATCGCTCAGCAGGATGGTCTTCACCACCGTGCCATTGAGGGCAAACATGCACGCCGCGGTGAGGTAGATGGCGTAGCCGATCACGAGGCGTCGGCGATCGTGCGCCGTCGGCAACGGCGGGAGGGATGTGTCCGTCACCGGGAAAGCGCCCCCCGGTAGACCTCGACGGTCTGCGCGGCAATGGCATCCCAGCTGAAGTCGGCGACGGCGCGCTCGCGACCGGCGACGCCCATGCTGCGGGCGCGTGCCGGGTCGCCGGCCAGGTCATTGACGGCACGCGCGAGTCCGTGCTCGAGACCCGTGGGATCGGCGGCGTCATAGGGCACCAGGAGGCCGGTGACCCCGTCGACGACGACCTCGGGGATGCCGCCGACCGCGCTGGCGATGACCGCGGTCTCGCAGGCCATGGCCTCGAGGTTGACGATCCCGAGCGGCTCGTAGACCGACGGGCAGACGAAGGCCAGGGCATGGGAGAAGAGTTGGATCAGATCGGTGCGCTCGGCCTGATCCTGGATCCAGATGACACTCGACGGACCGCGTTGCTGCTGCAACTGCTCCACCGCCAGCCGCGTCTCCTCGCCGATCTGGGGGGTATCCGGCGAACTCGCGCACAGCACGAGCACGACGTCGTCCGCGAATCCCTTAGCAGCGGCGAGCAGGTGCCGGATGCCCTTCTGCCGCGTGATGCGGCCGACGAAGAGGACAAAGGGGCGGTCGTCCGGCACGCCGAACTTCTCGAGCGCTGTGCGGTAGAGCCCGTCAGGGACGGCTGTGCCGACCCGCCGGGCCGGGTCGGGCCGATAGACGGTGGTGTCGATGCCGTTGTGCACGACGTGGACGCGATCAGGGTCGACGCTGGGGTAGGCAGCGAGTACGTCGGCACGCATGCCGTGGCTCACGGCGATGATCGCGCTGGCGTAGGAGTACGCGGTCGCCTCGACCCAGGAGGAGACGCGATAGCCACCCCCGAGCTGCTCCTCCTTCCACGGCCTAAGGGGCTCGAGCGAGTGCGCCGTGATGATGTGGGGGACGCCGTGCAGCAGCCCGCCGATATGGCCGGCGAGGTTGGTGTACCACGTGTGCGAGTGGAGCAAGTCGACGTCGTCGGTGGACTCCACCATCGATAGGTCGACGCCGAGAGTCTGCAGGGCGGGGTTCGAGCCCGCCAGGTATGCCGGGACGGCGTGAGCCTGTGCATCGGGTCGTGGCGAGCCGAAGCAGTGCAGCTCCACGTCGACGAGGCTGCGCAGGTGCTCGGCCAGTTGGGTCACGTGGACGCCGGCACCGCCGTAGACATCGGGCGGCCACTCGCGCGTGAGCAGGCCGACCTTCACGGGGGCCAGCCTAGAGCCCTGCGGGGATGTCCATTTGGAGGCTACTCTGGCGAGGATGGAGAGCGGTCCGCACGTCCTGGGCATCGTGCTCGCCGGTGGTGCCGGCAAGCGCCTGATGCCACTGACGGCCGACCGGGCCAAGCCGGCCGTCCCCTTCGGCGGGGCCTATCGCCTCATCGACTTTGTGCTGTCCAACCTCATAAACTCCGGCTTCCGCCGGGTCGCCGTGCTTACCCAATACAAGTCGCACTCACTTGACCGGCACATCACGACCACGTGGCGGATGTCGCCACTGCTCGGCGACTACGTCACCGCTGTGCCCGCCCAGCAGCGACTCGGGCCGCGTTGGTTCACCGGGAGTGCTGACGCGATCTACCAAAGCCTCAATCTCATCAATGACGAGAAGCCCGACTACGTCGCGGTCTTCGGTGCCGACCACGTCTACCGCATGGATCCCATGCAGATGGTGCAGGCGCACATCGACTCAGGTTCCGCTGTCACGGTCGCTGGTATTCGCCAGCCTCGCGCCCTGGCCCACCAGTTCGGCGTGATCGAGGTCGGGTCGACCGGCACGAGCATCAAGCGCTTCCTGGAGAAGCCGGCGGACCCGCCGGGAATCTTCGGTGCCGAAGACGAGTCATATGTGTCGATGGGCATTTACCTCTTCGCGACCGATGCCTTGATCGAGGCGCTGCGTGCCGACGCCGCCGACGAGGGATCGGTGCACGACATGGGCGGCAACATCATCCCGATGCTCGTCGAGCAAGGGCGCGCCAGCGTCTACGACTTCGCCGACAACGTCGTGCCGGGCGCGACTGATCGCGATCGAGGCTATTGGCGCGATGTCGGAACGCTCGATGCCTACCACGACGCGCACATGGATCTCGTCTCGGTGCACCCCATTTTCAACCTCTACAACCGTAAGTGGCCGATCCTCACTAATCATCCGGCCCTTCCGCCCGCGAAGTTCGTCGAGGGTGGCAATGCGCACGAGTCGATGGTCGGCACCGGCTCCATCGTCTCCGGTGCGCACGTGCGGAGCTCGGTGCTGGCCTTCGACGTGCAGGTGCAGGGCGGGGCCTCTCTCGAGGGCACCGTCGTCATGCCCGGCACGCGTATCGGTCGCAACGCCGTGATCCGCAACGCCATCCTCGACAAAAACGTCATCGTGCCCGAAGGCGCGCGGATCGGCGTCGACGTCGAGCGCGATCGCGAGCTCTACACGGTCAGCGACAAGGGCGTGGTGGTTCTGGGCAAAGGCGTGGTGGCGGTCGTCTGATGGCGATAGCCGTTGTCACGGGCGCGGCCCGCGGGTTGGGTCTAGCCATTGCCGAGCGACTCCACGCTGTGGGATACGACGTCGTGCGCACCGATATTGCCGACACCGACGAGCAGCTCGACGTCACCGATGCCCAGGCCTGCCGCGACCTCGCCCGGCGCGTGCAGCCTGATATCTGGATCAACAACGCCGGCGTCCTCGGAGCCGGAGATGCGGCATCGCAGGACGATGCGGTCATCGATCAGGTGGTGTCGGTCAACCTGCTCGGGGTCATGCGTGGCACGCGCGCGGCGGTGGAGGTCATGCGAGGGCGCGACAGGGGCCGGGGCCGCGGTCATGTCGTCAACGTGGGGTCACTCGCCTCGTGGGTGCCGGTACCGGGGGAGTGCGTCTATGCCGCCACCAAGGCCGGGGTGCTGTCGTTCACCCTCGGCCTGGAGGGCGAGCTACGCGCACAGGGGGTGACCGGGATCAAATTCACCGTCGTCTGCCCCGATGGGATGCTCACGCCGATGATCACCGACATCATCGACGATCCGGCCATTGCGATGACCTTCACCGGCCTGCGCCTTGTCGAGCCGGACGCGGTTGCCGTTGCCGTGGTCAAGGTCCTGAAGCGGCCCAAGCGCATCGTCAGCGTGCCCAAGTGGCGCGGTGCGCAGGTGCGCGCGATCGGCATGGTCCCGGATGCTGCGCTGCGCGCCGCCCCGCTCTTCAGTCGGCTTGGCCGGGCTCAGCAGGATCGAGTCCGGCGAGGTCGATGACGTCGGAGCCCGCGAAGAGCAGGGCGTGGTCACGAGCCTCCTCGCGGGCGTCGGTCATCGTGAGCCGCGCCGTGCCGATCCACCCGCACGAGCAGCGGGGAAGCAGGAAGCGGGCAGTGGGCTCCAGTCGCACCTGGTGGACAGGCCAGGTCATGATGGACCCCTGAAAGCGAGGGAGGCGCTATGGCGACGACGACCTATTGGGTCGAGGGCATGACCTGCGATCACTGCGTGCACGCGGTCACCACCGAATTGCTGCTGGTGCCCGGGGTGGAGGCCGTGCGCGTCGACCTGCAGGGAGGGACCGTATCGGTCACCAGTGCGGCGCTCCTGGCTGACGATGACGTGAGCGAGGCGGTGGAGGAAGCCGGATACACCCTCGTCGCGGGATCAGCCGAAACGTCCTGAGATGTAGTCCTCGGTTCGCGGATCCTTCGGCGCCGTGAAGATCCGCCGCGTGGGGCCGTATTCGACGAGGCGTCCATGCCGTACTCCCTTGTCGTCGACATCGGATGTGAAGAACGCCGTGCGATCGGAGACGCGAGCGGCCTGCTGCATGTTGTGGGTGACGATGACGATCGTGTAGTCGGCCGCGAGCTCCTTCATCAGGTCCTCAATCTTGGCCGTGGCGATGGGGTCCAGGGAGGCGCACGGCTCGTCCATGAGGATGACCTTGGGCTTGACGGCGATGCATCGTGCGATGACCAGGCGCTGCTGTTGCCCGCCCGACAGCGCATAGGCGCTCTTCTTGAGGTCGTCCTTTACCTCCTCCCAGAGAGCCGCGCGGGTGAGACACTCCTCGACCAGGTCGTCCATGTTGACCTTCATGCCGTTGACCTTGGGGCCGTAGGCGACGTTTTCGTAGATGGACTTCGGGAAGACGTTGGGCTTTTGGAACACCATGCCGATGCGGCGGCGCACCTCGATCGGGTCCACGTCGGGGGCATAGATGTTGAAGCCGTGGTAGGCGAGCAGCCCCTCGACGCGCGCTCCGGGGATGAGGTCGTTCATGCGATTGAAGGAGCGCAGCAGCGTCGACTTTCCGCATCCCGAGGGGCCGATGAAGGCGGTGATCTCATTGCGGCCGATCTGCATGGTCACATCGCGCACGGCCTCGAAGTCGCCATAGAAGACCCGCACGTTGGCCAGGTCGAAGACCACCTGGGGCACGGAGTCGTCGAGCGGGATGCTTCGCTCCTCGCCGAGTACGGCGGAGACGTCCATGCGGCCGGTACTGGCCAGGTCGCTCGTCGCCTGGGGAGCATTGGGGTCGTGGAGTTCGCTCATGGTCCTACTCATCATGTCACCAGCGCTTCTGGGTTCGGTTGCGGATCAAGATGGCAACGGCGTTCATTGCCAGGAGGATGACCAGCAGGAGCACGATCGTGGCCGCGGCCAGCACCTGGAACTCCTCGCGGGACTCCTTGGTCCAGTTGTAGATCTGGATGGGCAGGGTCGTGTAGGCCGAGAAGGGCCCGGTCGGGTTGAAGGAGATAAAGGTGACCGCGCCGAGGAGCAGGAGCGGCGCGGCCTCTCCGATGGCTCGCGACAGGGCCAGGATGGTGCCGGTGGCCATGCCCGGGACGGCGGCCGGCATCGTCTGGCGCCAGGTCGTCTGCCACAGGGTGGCACCGAGCGCGAGCGACCCGTGGCGGATGTTCTGCGGCACGGCCCGCAACGCCTCACGCGTCGAGACGATGACGACCGGCAGCACCAGCAGGGCGAGTGTGAGGCCCGCGGTGATCACCGTTTGCCCAAGTGCGAGCGCCCGAGCGAAGATGGCCAGGCCGAGGATGCCGTAGACGATCGACGGCACGGCAGCTAGGTTTTGGATGTTGATCTCGACGAATCGTGCGAAGCGGCTGGTGGGTTTGGCGTATTCCTCGAGGTAGACGGCCGACATGAAGCCGATGGGCAGTGCGAAGAGCGCTGTGAAGCCGATCACCCAGATGGTGCCCGTGATTGCGGATTCGGCGCCAGCCTGCTCGGGGCGCCGAATCGTCGGCATATTCGTCCAGAGCCGGGAGTCCAGGCGCGGCCAGCCCTTGATCGTTACGTACGCGAGTAGCACGGCGAGGAAGGCGACGCCGATGAACAGGCAGAAGAAGAGGATCCATCGGAAGGTCCTGTCGATGACCGGCTGGCCGTGGCCGCGAAGGTCGACGGCCTCGGGCATCGCGAGCGTTTTGAGCGTGGCAGTCACTGGTAGGCCTGCCGGTACTTGCGGACCAGGCGGATGCTGATCATGTTCATGATGAATGTGATGACGAAGAGCAGCAGGCCCACGGCGAAGATCGACTTGTATTCGATACTTCCGGTCGACAGGTCGCCGGAGCCCGCGGCCGCGATGTAAGACGTCATGGTCTGCATGCCCTCGAGGGGATTGAGGGTCATGTTGGGCTGCAGGCCGGCGGCGATGGTGACGATCATCGTCTCGCCGATCGCGCGCGATATGCCCAGCACGAACGCCGCCACAATGCCCGAGAGCGCTGCTGGGATCACCACACGCAGGGCCGTCTGGCGCTTGGTCGCGCCCAGGGCGTAGGCACCGTCACGCAGGCCCGACGGCACGGCCGCCATGGCGTCTTCTGATAGTGAGGCGATGGTTGGGATGATCATGACGCCCATGACGAGGCCGGCCGATAGGGCGTTGAAGACGTCGATCTGGGGGAAGATCGGCCTGAGCACGTACGCCGTGATGAAGTCGAGGGCAAAGAAGCCGAAGACGACGGTGGGAATGCCCGCGAGCACCTCGAGCGTTGGCTTGAGCACCTTGCGGGCACGCGGGCTGGCGTACTCCGACAGGTAGATCGCGCTGCCCAGGCCCAGCGGAATCGCCACAGCGATAGCGAGGAGGGTGATGACCAGGGTGCCCATCACCAGCGGCAGGACGCCGTACATCGGATCAGCGAAAAGCGGGGTCCAGGTCGTCGTGAGGAGAAACTCGGTCAGCGGGATCTCAGCGAAGAATTCCAATGACGGGATCAGCAACGATATGACGATCCCGAATGTCGTGAAGAGGGAGACGGCCGCCGCGAGGACGAGGATCCCCTTGATGAGCGACTCGCCAAAACGCGGCTTCGTCTGCCGCAGGGGATTGAGTACCCCTGGGGCAGACGAAGGCGTGGTCATCGTCATATGTGATTCCTACCGGGCTTTCGTTAACTTCACGACCCGGCCTGGCTGACTAGGGCGTCATAGTCGGCTTGCAGCTTCGCGGACTGCTCCGCGTTGAGAGGAATGAAGAGCGCGCCTTCGGCGAGCGAGGCACTATAAGCGACGTAGTAGTCGAAGAACGCCTTCACCTGTGGCTGCTTGAGGGAATTGACGGAGGGGTAGATGAATAGCGGTCGGGCTAGGGGCGTGTAGGTGCCGTCCTGCGCCGTCGCGACGCTTGGAGCGACGCAGCCTGCTCCGCTGTCGATCTCGACCGCACTGATCTTGTCGGAGTTCTCCTGGAAGTAGGTGAACCCGAAGTAGCCCAGCCCCCCCGGTGAGCCTGAGACGCCCTGCACGGTCACGTTGTCATCTTCCGTAGGCGTGAAGTCCGTGCGACTGGCGCCCTCCTCACCGTTGACGACATCCGTGAAGTAGTCGAAGGTGCCCGAGTCGGTGCCGGCGCCGAAGAGAGCGAGCGGTACGTCAGGGAATCCCGATCGCACCTCGCTCCAATTGGTCACCGTGGAGTCTGGACTCCAGATCGCGGCAAGCTCATCGAGTGTCAGGCAGGTGGCCCAGGTGTTCTCCTTGTTGACGACCACGGTGAGGGCGTCAACGGCAATCTCGAGCTGGCCGGAACCGATCCCGGCTGCTTCGCAGGCGGCCTTCTCCTCGTCTTTGATGGCGCGGGATGCATCGTTGGCATCGGTCTCCCCGCGGCAGAACTTCTCGAAGCCACCACCGGTGCCAGATGACGCGACGGTCACCTGCACGCCGGGGTTCTCGGCCATGAAGTCCTCTGCCGCAAGGGCAGTCAGGGGGTAGACGGTCGATGAGCCGTCGATGCGCACGGCGCCCGAAAGGGCGCCTCCCCCGCCGGAGTCACCGCCAGACCCGCCACCGCAGGCCGCGAGCGCGAGGGCGCTGGTAAAGATCGTGGCCGCGAGTGCGGCCTTGCAGGTGTTCATCATTCTGGTCCTCCTGATGGCCTGAGCACTGACACCCCGAACCTAGGCAGCGGCGATGACCGACCGTGAGAACCAGGGTGAACGCCAGGTGAACGAATGTCGTCGGCTCCGAGAACGCCTATAAGGGGGTTTGGCGCTCGACGGCGATGATCGTGGGCTCCTCACCGCCGGTGAAGGCCCGGTGGACCACGAGGAAGCCGCCCGGCGGAAGAGCTGGGTCTAGGTCAGCGGATCCGGTGATGCGCATGCCAGCGATGACCTCGACGAGCGACGGCATCACGGGCCGGTGGGAGCAGACGACCATGGGTGTCGGGTCGGCCATGAGGGCACGCAGTCGCTTGGCCGCGCGCTTGGGGCGGTCGGCGTGCTCGCGCTCGCTCAGCCCCGGCTCCTCGACGATGTCAGCGTCCATCGACTTTGCGAAGCGGCGTACGGTCTCGCGGCAGCGCATGGCGTCAGAGGTGTAGACGGCCTCCACCCCGAAGGCCTGGAGAAGGGGCACCAGCGCCTTGGCCTGCGTGCGACCGAAGCCGGATAGCGGCCGCTCGGCATCGTCGCAGCCCTTGAAGTCGCTGCGCTTCATCGCCTTGGCATGGCGAAGCAGGACGAGCGGAGTCGTCGCCGGTATCTCCGCCGCCAGGCGCACCAGGTCGGCATCGCGTGGGTAGGTCAGGCGCGATGCAGCTGTGTCAATACCGACCCACTGCACCTCGTCGACTTCCTCGTCGGGGGAGAAGCCCTCGTCGCTGGCGACGCGAGCAGCCCAGTAGTCGACGACCTTGGGCGTGCCCAAGGCGAGGTACTCCTGGCGCGGCAGGGGTGCCCCGAGAACGGGCACGAGACCGGTCTCCTCATCGCACTCGCGCACGGCGGCGGCAATGGCGTGCTCACCGGGGTCGATCTTGCCCTTGGGCAGCGACCAGTCCTGGCGGAGGCCACGGTGGATGAGGGCCACTTCGGGCTCGGCAGCGCCCTCACGAATGAGAACCACGCCGGCGGCGCGAATGAGGCTGTCTTGATCAGGCATGACCGAGCAAGTGCATCACATGTCGCGGTGGCGTGTCAGGCGAGGTGCGACTTGCTGGCCATTCGGTGAACACGGGGCCAGGCCTGCGCGAAGGCCTCTCGATCCAGTGCCTGGTCGCTCACCTGGCGTTCATCGACCCGCCCGAGCGCGAACGCCTGCCCGGGTGTTGCTTTCTCGCTCAGTGAGCGCAGCACCTGACGCGCCACATCGGCGTCCTGATGGTTGCCGAGGATGTCGGTGATGGCCGATAGTCCGTGCGCCAGATCGTCGATTCGCTCGGGGAAGACGGGGGCGATGGCTTCAGCGGCATACCGCGCCCGCTTGGCGGCTATCCGGGTCTCGTGCCACTGCGCTCCAGTGGAGTCGCCGGTGAGTGCCTTGACATCACGTGCCAGCTGCCTAAAGGCCTTGCGCGCAAGTGGCGGAAGAGCGTCTTCGCACGACTTTCGGGCCGAGGCCGTCCAGCGTGGAGTAGCGGCAGCCTCGACGAGGTCGACGAGCAGGGTTGCATAGCGGGGCGAATCGAGAGTCTGGGCAACCTCGTGGCGGCCCCGTTCGACGCGGCCCTGGAGTGCGGGATCGACCACGCTCCTGGCCGTTGACGCATCGGGCTGGCCCAGGGAGTCGATGGCGGCGTCGAGCCTTTCGAGCAGCACCTCGCTGTCGCGTGCGGTGCCGAGCCCCGAGGCCGCCCAGGCGAGTTCACCGCGGAGGCGATCAGCCCACTTTCTATCGATCAGTGGCCGGAAAACACGCAGGCCACTACGCAAGCGGCGGGCGGCCACCCGCAGTTGATGGACCGCATCGGGGAGGTCTCGACGTACGCGCACGTCCTGCAGGATCAAGCGGCGGGCATGCAGGCACAGGTATGCGCGGACCGCATCGGCCGCGGGATCATGCGGGCTCGGCCACACGAGTTCGGGGATGTCGGGCGGGGCGAGAGTCCGGGGCCCGAGCGCGGTGGCCGCCTTGCTCATGGTCGAGGGCACGGCGCCGCGCTCGACGAGTGCGCCCACCACCTGGTCGAGCATGGGTTCGTCAGCGTCAGCGAGGGACTCGACCTCGATCTCGCGGAAATCCATGATGCTGCGCGGGCCGTCGATCACCGTCACGCGGTCGTCGACGACTTCGGCCCGGGCTTTGCCATCTGCATCGCGCAGCAAGGACGGCGCGCGATGGGTGCGCAGGCTGATCATGGGCTGCAGATCAGCATCCCGCGTCAGGGCGCTGACGAGCGCGCAGATCTCATCGGGCACGTCGCCGCCGGCGTCGGGCATCCGGACTTCGTCGCGCGTGCCGGAGTCGGCCCCCTCGACGGGCAGTTTCAGGTGCCAGCCTGCATCACCACCGCCGGTACGGCGGCGAAGCGTGACTCGCCACCGAAATAGTCGCAGGTCCGGGGTGTCGTAGTAGGTCGCGTGCATGACGACCGGGGTACCGGCCTCGACCGTCGACACCGAGGGGCAGCGGTCCGCTAGATCGGGAACCTCGAAGACGTCACCGACTCGGAGCTTGCGCTCGATCTCGCGATGCGTCGTCGTCATGCCAGGCTGCCGCGGCGCTGGTGCAGCGCGATGAGCGTCTCCTGCAGGTCGCGGAGCGGGCGTCCTTCGTTGTCGAACGCCC
>VGBL01000039.1 GCA_016870515.1 Actinomycetota bacterium
GCCGCGTGAACGGCAGCGGGCGTGAGATAGGCCAGGGACTTGCCGGTGCCCGTGCCTGCCTGCACGAGCAGGTGCTCAGGCAGCCCCTCGCCACGTCGTGCTGCCACCGCTGTCGACATGGCCTGCGCCACGGCCTCGGCCATCTCGAGCTGGCCCGGCCTGGGCTCGCCGCCGAGTTGCGCGGCAGCCGCCGCGAGGGCCTGTGCTAACGATGTCATCGGGACGCGGCCTGCAGGCGCGCGGCGAGCTCGGCCGACACACGCGCGCGCAGATGGGTGCCCTCGGCCAGGTGCTCCTCGAGGAGCACCTCTCCCTTGTCGTGGGCCTGTGCGATCAGGTCACCGCGCTCATAGGGCACGACGAGATCCACATCCACCTCGGGCCGCGGCAAGCGCGCATCGAGCGCCTCGAGGAGCGCGCCCACTCCCTCACCGGCGCGGGCAGAGACGACCACCGCCCCGGGTTCGAGATGACGCAGGCGTGCGATATCGAGGGGATCGGCGAGATCGGCCTTGTTGATGACGATGAGCTCGGGCAGGTCTCCCGCGCCGATCTCCGAGAGCACCTCGCGCACCGCCGACATCTGCTCCTCGGGCTCGGCATCGGAGCCATCCACCACGTGGAGGACGAGGTCGGCCTCGGTCACCTCCTCGAGCGTCGAGCGGAACGCCTCGACGAGGTGGTGCGGCAGGTGACGAACGAAGCCGACCGTGTCGGCGATCGTGCAGGCGCGACCGCTGGGGAGCTCGAGGCGGCGCACCGTGGGATCGAGGGTGGCGAAGAGCTCGTCTTCGACGAGCACGCCCGCGCCGGTCAGGCGATTGAGCAGGCTCGACTTGCCGGCGTTGGTGTATCCGGCGATCGCGACGGACGGCGTGCCCGAGCGACGGCGGCCGCTGCGCTGGGTGCGGCGGACGCGCTCCATCTCCTTCAGCTGCCGGCGGAGCACGGTCATCTGATCGCGAATGCGCCGGCGATCGGTCTCGATCTTCGTCTCGCCCGGGCCGCGCGTGCCCACGCCACCGGTGGCACCGCCCGCACGACCGCCGGCCTGCCGGCTCAGCGACTCGCCCCAGCCACGCAGCCGCGGCAGCAGGTATTCCATCTGAGCTAGCGACACTTGCGCGCGGCCGGCCTTGCTGCGCGCGTGCTGGGCGAAGATGTCGAGGATCAGCCACGTGCGGTCAACCACCTTGACCTTGACCACGTCTTCGAGGTGGCGCAACTGGCCCGGGGTGAGCTCGCCGTCGCAGATCACGGTGTCGGCGCCCGTCGCCACGACGATGCGTCGCAACTCCTGCGCCTTGCCCGACCCGATGTAGGTCGCGGGGTCGGGACGGTCGCGTCGCTGGATGAGGCCTTCGAGCACGGCAGCGCCCGCGGTCTCGGCCAGTCGAGCGAGTTCGACCAGGCTGCGCTCGGCCTGCCAGGCCGTGCCCTCGGTCCAGACGCCGACGAGCACGACCTGCTCGAGTCGCACCTGGCGGTACTCGACCTCGGTGACGTCCTGGAGCTCGGTCGACAGGCCGGCGACGCGCCGCAGGGCCTGGCGGTCCTCGAGGTCGAGTTCGCCGGTCAGTGGAGTGGGATCGTCGTTCACTGCCAACGGGCAACCCAGCCGGGCGAGAGCGCGCCCTCGGCGACGATCTCGGCCGGGCCGATCAGGTGCATGCCGTCGTCGGCCTCATCGACCAGAAGAGTGCCTCCGGGCACGTCGACGCGCATGGGGCCGTCGTGCTGCGCACCCGGGCGCCGGCGGGCGACATAGGCGGCGGCGCACGCCCCGGTGCCGCACGACAAGGTCTCCCCCGAGCCACGCTCGTGCGCGCGCATGGCGATGTGGCCGGGCGCGATCTCCTGGACGAACTCGACGTTGGCGCCCTCGGGGAAGAATCCGTCGGGCGACACATCGGGCGGGTCATCGAGGGGTCCGGCAGCGTCGAGCGAGCCGACGAAGACCACCGCGTGCGGATTGGGCATCGCGATGGCGCTAGCGGGGAACGCCATCCGACCCACCGCGACCGATGGCACTCCCGGGAGCTCTTGGGCCGGCCCCATCGCCACGTCGTAGAGACCGTCGTCGCGTCGGACGACATGACGTACGCCGCCCCGCGTGGCGATGTCCATGCCTGAGGGGTCGGCCAGGCCCTGCTCGACGAGGTAGGCGGCAAACACGCGGATGCCATTGCCGCACATCTGCGCGGTCGAGCCATCGGAGTTGCGGTAGTCCATGAAGATCTCCGCGCCGGTGGCCGCGGGATCGTCGTCCGCAGCGCTGCGCACGATGCGCAGCACGCCGTCGCCACCGATCCCAAAGCGGCGATCGCACAGGTCGGCGACCATCTGCGCGGTGAGCTCGATCTGGCCGTCGAGGTCGGGCAGGAGGATGAAGTCATTGCCCGTGCCGTGTCCCTTGATGACGGGAATGGGGCCGGGAGGCATGCGTCCAGACTAGGTGCTCGTGCCCGCCGCGGCGGCCCTGGCGTAGAGCTCCTGTGCACGAGCGCACACTCGGGCCCAGGTCTGCTCCGGCTCGGTGCCGGCGTTGACCTCGTGCATGCGGGCCAGGAGCTCCGGATCGCGCCCGAGGAGCGCGAGGCGGTCGGCCAGCGCCCGGTCGTCGACGGCCAGGAAGCCGTTGAGCCCGTCGGCGATGAACTCCCCCGACCCCGCCTGCGCGCGAGCGATGACCGGTAGGCCCGCTGCCCGAGCCTCCAGGGCGGCGATGCCGAAGGACTCCTTGACCGAGGCCTGGACGAAGACGTCGGAGTCGGCGAAGCGCTCCCGGATGAGGTGAGCGGGGAGACGGCCGGTGAACCGGGCATCCACGCCCAGTCGTCGCGCCAGCCGCTCGGCCCGCGCGCGCTCGGGACCGTCGCCGATGATCATCGCGCTCACCGACACCTGCGGCGCGAGCAGCACCGAGGCGCGCGCGATGGCCGTCAGGAGCGCACCGACGCGCTTGCGCGGAGCCAGGCGCAGCACTGAGACGACTCGGAGCTCACCGGGCTTCGCGGCCCAGGGGCGCTGTGGTCGCCACGCTGCGGCGTCGATGCCGTTGGGCAGCACGGCGACATCGACACCGACGGCCTCGCTCACCCGGTCGGCGGCAACCTGGCTCACGGCCGACAGTGCGACGCCCCACTGGGCCCAGCGCACCAGCGCATTGGAGGCACCAAACGCCGGGCGGGCAAGTGGACCCCACACGCTGTGCACGGTGACGACCGCCGGCACGCCGAGCTGCTGAGCGGCGCGTACGGCACCCCAGGCGAACGGCGAGATCACGCCCGCGTGGACGTGGACGACATCGGCGGGATGCTCGCGCAGGCTGTCGACGACGCGGGCGCGCGTGCGCGGATGGATGGGGATCTCGCCGGGCAGCTCAACGGCGATGCGCTCGACGTCGAGGCCATCCACGATCTCGTGGCCCGCGCGTACGCCGTCGTGACCGGGCGAGGCGGTGATGATGCGGACGTCGTCTCCCGCGGCCGCCTGGGCCAGGGCGAGCGATCGCACCTGCGTCTCGATGCCACCGGTGCGCGGCAGGTAGCAGTCGGAGACGTGGACGATGCGCACGCGACGACGGTACCCGCATCCTCTCCACGGCGAGTGCGAGGATGTGGTCCGTGACCACCCTCGTCTTCGTGCACGCGCATCCCGATGACGAGGCGCTGCTCACGTCCGGGACGATGGCGCGCGCAGCCGCCGAGGGGCAGCGTGTGGTCCTGGTGGTGGCCACCGACGGTGCCGCCGGGCTCACGTCATCGGCCTACCGCGAGGGACTGGCGGACATTCGACGCGAAGAGGTCGAGGAGTCTGCCCGACACCTGGGCGTCTCCCGCGTGGTGCACCTCGGCTACGCCGACTCCGGCCTCGCGGGAGATGCACCCAGCGGCTTCGCGTCAGCCTCCCTCGACGAGGTGAGCGAGCGCATTCGCGGCATCCTCAGCGAGGAGTCCGCCAACGTCGTCGTCGGCTACGACCCATCCGGCGGATACGGCCACCCCGATCACGTGCGTGTGCACGAGTCCGTGCGTGCCGCAGCTCGTGGGCAAAGCGACGTACGCCTCTTCGAGGCGACACTGCCCCGCGAGCCCATCGCGACGGCGGTGCGCATGGCTGCTGCCACGCGGCTGACCCCGGAGGAGTTCGACCCGGCGGAGTTCGCGCGCGCGTGGACTCCGCGCCGGCAGATCACGCACCGAGTGGATGTCTCCGGCCACCTGCCGGCCAAGCGGGCCAGCCTCGCGGCCCACGCCAGCCAGGCGGCCGCCGACGGCACGACCCGGACCCTGGCGGTGCTGGGCCGGCTGCCCGACTTCGCCTTCCGTCGGCTCCTCGGCACCGAGTACTACGTCGCGGTCCCCCCGACCCCTTCTCGTTAACGCCGGAGGAGGGTGAGGGTGGTGGTCACGGCGTCGGGGCCGGCGGCCACCCAGGTGATGCGCTCGTCCTGGCGGAAGCGTCGTTCCTGCCGACGCGCGAACTTGCGGGTGCCGTCGATGGTCTCGCGCCGGGCGACCTCGAGATCGCCATTGCCGTCGAGGGCCTGCAGCACCTGCCGATAGCCGAGTGCACCCCGGGCCGTGCGGCCAAGACCGCGCTCGCGCAGCGCCCTGACCTCGTCGATGAGACCGCGCTCCCACATCTCATCGACACGCTCAGTGATGCGGGCATCGAGAACGACGCGGTCGACCGCGAGCCCGATCCAGCGCGCCTCCACCCAGGAACGCGCCTCAGGCAGTCGAGCGGTGAAGGATCCGGTGAGCTCGACCACCTCGAGCGCACGCACGATGCGCCGCCCGTTGGTCGGCAGGATCGCCGCCGCCGCGTCGGGATCGGCGGCAGCGAGCCGCACGTGCATCACCTGGGGACCCACCTCGATGAGCTCGGACTCCAGTCGCGCGCGCAGCTCGGGATCGGTGCCCGGGAAGTCCATCTCGTCGAGGACCGCCTGCACGTAGAGCCAGGACCCCCCGACCACGATGACCGGCACCCCTCGCGACAGGGCATCGCTGATGGCGGCGCGGGCCCGGTCACGGAAAGCCACGACGGACACCTCGTCGATCGGCTGCCAGACGTCGATCATGTGGTGGAGCACGCCGCGGCGCTCCGTCGGCCCGAGCTTGGCCGTGCCGATATCCATGCCCACGTAGACCTGCATGGAGTCGACGCTGACGATCTCCGCGCCCATGGCCAGGGCCAGTTCGACGGCGACATCGGACTTGCCGACCGCCGTAGGGCCGACGATCGCGATGACGGTCATGGGCGAAGCGCCGGCATCGGCAGTAGCACCCCCGTGGATGCCGGTGCCAGCGTGCGCGACCGCCACGCGTCTCCTGCGCGTGTCCGTCGCACGGCCAGCATGCGGTCGGCGACGAGGTGATGCGGAGCGGCGTACGTGACCTCGGCCGTGACCATGTCACCGGGGCGCGGCGCCTCGAGGGTGTCGTCCGGCGTGACGTGCACGAGGCGATTGTCTGCTGCGCGGCCAGACATGCGCGCCGTCGCTCCGTCCTTGCGCCCCTCCCCTTCGGCCACCAGCACGTCGACCGTCCGGCCGACGAGGGCGCGGTTTTCGGACCACGCGATGTCCTCGACGACGGCGAGCAGTCGGTCGTAGCGCTCCTGCACGACCTCCTTGGGCACCTGACCGGCCATCGTGGCCGCCGGGGTGCCGGGGCGCGGGGAGTACTGGAACGTGAAGGCGCCGGCGAACCGTGCCATCGCGACCACGTCGAGCGTGCCCTGGAAGTCCTCCTCGGTCTCGCCCGGGAAGCCGACGATGATGTCGGTCGTGATGGCCGCCTCGGGCATGGCCGATCGCACGCGATCGATGATGCCCAGGTAGCGAGCGGCACGGTAGGAGCGGCGCATCGCCTGCAGGACTCGGTCGGACCCGCTCTGCAGGGGCATATGGAGCTGCGGCATGACATTGGACGTCTGGGCCATGGCGTCGATGACGTCGTCGGTGAAGTCGCGGGGGTGCGGACTGGTGAAGCGCACCCGCTCGAGGCCCTCGATCGCTCCGCAGGAGCGCAAGAGATCGGCGAAGGCCCCACGATCGCCGAACTCGACGCCGTAGGCATTGACGTTCTGCCCCAGGAACGTCACCTCGATAACGCCCTCAGCGACCAGTGCCTCGACCTCGGCGAGGATGTCGCCGGGGCGGCGATCCTTCTCCTTGCCCCGCAGCGCCGGCACGATGCAGAACGTGCACGTGTTGTTACACCCGACGCTGATCGACACCCAGGCGGCATAGGCCGACTCGCGCCGCGTAGGCAGCGTCGAGGGGAAGACCTCGAGGCTCTCGAGGATCTCGACCTGAGCCTCGTCCTGGATGCGCGCGCGCTCCAGGAGCGCGGGCAGCGAGCCGAGGTTGTGGGTGCCGAAGACGACGTCGACCCACGGTGCGCGGCGCACCACCTCGCCGCGATCCTTCTGCGCCAGGCAGCCGCCGACAGCGATCTGCATGCCCGGCGTCGCTGCCTTGATGGGAGCCAGGTGGCCGAGGTTGCCGTAGAGGCGGTTGTCGGCGTTCTCTCGCACGGCGCAGGTGTTGAAGACGACGACGTCGGGGGTCTGGCCGTCGATCGCCGGGCCGTAGCCCGCGGCCTGGAGCACGCCGGAGATGCGCTCGGAGTCGTGAGCGTTCATCTGGCACCCGTAGGTGCGCACCTCATAAGTGCGTGGCACGCCCCCAGGGTAGGGCGCGGGCAGTGACCTAGACGCCGACGGGCTGACGCTCCTGCGTGGACTCCGGGGTGTCACCCGGGACATCCCCGACGATCTCGCCGTCACCGGCCTCCACCTGGATGCGCGGCAGCATGCGCCCGAGCCAGCCGGGGATCCACCAGTTGGCCCTGCCCAGCATCGTCATGAGCGAGGGCACCAGGACCAGGCGCACGATGAAGGCATCGATGATGACCGCCGAGGCCAGGGCCAGACCGAAGAGCTTGATCGTGCCGTTGGTCGACGGGACGAAGGCGAGGAAGACGCTCGACATGATGGCTGCGGCGATGACGACGACGCGGCCGGATCCGGCCAGGCCGCGACGTACCGACAGCACATTGTCACGGGTGCGGTCCCACTCCTCCTGCATGCGCGAGACGAGGAACACCTGGTAGTCCATGGATAGGCCGAACAGGATCGCGAAGACCATGACGGGTAGGAACGGGAAGATCGGCCCGGTGCTCGTCACGCCCAGCGGACCGGCGAGCCAGCCCCACTGGAAGACGGCCACCGTGATGCCCATGGCCGCCGCGAAGCTGAGCAGGCTGGTAGCGGCCGCTGTCAGCGGCACGAGGATCGAGCGGAACAGGATCATCAGGGCCAGGAAGCCGAGGAAGATGACGATGCCGAGGAAGAGCGGCAGGACGTCGATGAGGACCTGGGTGAAGTCCTGCGTGATCGCCTGCGAGCCGCCGATGTAGATGGTCGCTCCCGTGGCGGCCTCGATCGCCGGGGCCGTCTCATTGCGCAGGCGCTGCAGCAGGTCGCTGGTGGCGATGTCTTGCGGCGCCGAGTCGGGGGTGATGAGGATCGAGGTGACGATGCCGTTGTCGCTGAAGGCTGTCGGGCTGATCGAATAGATCGGCAGCATGTCGGCGTTGGGCAGCGTGCTGGCCACGCCCGGGGTCTCGGAGATGATCTGGACGGTCTCGGCCAGGGCGTCGAGGTCGCGTGGGGCCGGCAGGTTGACGGCCGCGAAGAACGGCCCGTTGACGCCGGGACCGAAGCCCTCTGACATGAGGTCGTAGGCGATGCGCGCGGTGTTGGTCTCGGGTTTGCCACTGTCGTCGGCAAAGCCCAGGCGCAGGGAGAACGTCGGGATGGCGACGACGACCACCACACCGAGGGCGAGCAGCGCCGGGATGATCGGCTTCTTCTGCAGGAAGCGGGCGTAGGCGAGGAAGCTGCGCCCCTCCGGGAGGTTGCCGTCGACCTTGGTCTTGCGTGCCCAGGGCATGCGAATGGCCAGCGCCTTGGTGCCCAGCAGGGAGAGCAGCGCGGGCAGGAGCCACAGGGCCGCGAGCATCACCGATAGGACAGTGACGGCCGCTGCGACGGCGAGGCCGTTGAAGAAGCTGATGCGCAGCACGAACAGGCCGAGCAGCGCGATGATGACGGTGGCGCCGGCGAATTGAACGGCCCGGCCGGCCGTGGCGATGGCCTCGTTGGCCGCCGCGGTCTTGTCGTGGCCGGCGAGCAGCGCCTGGCGGTAGCGGTTCATCACGAAGAGCGCGTAGTCGATACCCACGCCAAGGCCGATCATGGCCGCCAGCGTCGGCGCGAACGTGGCGACGTCGAGGAAGCGCGCGACGACGAGCACGAGCATCTGACCCACGACGAGGCCGAGGAGGGCCACGATGATGGGCATGCCGGCGGCGATCAGGGAGCCGAAGGCGATCAGCAGGATCACGATGGCGACGACGATGCCGATGGCCTCGCTCGACGGGGGCTCGGTCGCGGCGAACTCCAGCACCTGACCGCCCGCTCCCACCTGCAGGGCGTCGGTATTGGCCGCCTTGACCGCGGCCACGATCGCACCGGCGTCAGCGGCCGAGATCTCGGCGCCGTTGCCGGCGAGGCTCACGCGCGCGAACGCGACGGTGCCGTCAGCGCTGATGGGCGACGTGGCCTTGGCAGTCGCCTCGAACGCCGGCGCGAGTTGCTCGGCCAGGAAGTCAGGGAGGTCGCCACCGCCACCGCCCGTGGCGGGGCAGTCGCGGCCGAAGGACTCGCCGTAGGGGTTGCTCACGCACGTGACGGAGTCGAGCGCGGCGATGTCCTGCAGCACAGGAGTGATCGCGGACTCCACCGCGGGGTCGGTCGCCGTGCCGGAGGTGGGCGACCACACGATGCGCACGGCAGCCTCGCCGCCCTCGTTGGGGGGAAGGGTCGACAGCATCGCCGTCGCCGTCGTCGACTCAGTGTCGGGCAGGGCGAAGGAGTCGTTGAGCTCGCCGCCGAGGCGAGTGCCGACGCCGACGACGGCCACCATCGCGACGAACCACGCCACGAGAGCCCAGACCGGCTTGCGGACGGCCCACCGAGAAAGGGCACCCATGCGAATCTCCTCTGGCGACGTTGACCATGTGACGCTACGTTCGTTGCGTGACACACGCAACTTCTGGGCATGGGGCCCGCGCCCCCCAGGTGGCTCTCGTGGACCAGGCGATGCAGTCCATGCGCCGGGTCGTGCTGCGACCCCCGGCTCTGGCGGTGCCCATGCCCAGGATCGGCAAACCCGTCGAGATCTCGAAGGTACTGGCTTGCGAGGCCATCGGCGAGTTGAGCAAGCGTCCGGGACCGGTCACCATTTCCGACGTCGCGGCCGCGTTGCAGTTGGATCGATCGACTACGAGCCGCCTCGTAGCCGAGGTCGAGGAGGAGGGTTTCGTCACGCGCGGCTCGCTGCCGGAGGATGGCCGTCGAGTGAGCGTTGCCCTCACTCCCCTGGGTGCCGAGATCGTCGAGTTCGCCCATGGCCTGCGCGTGGCCTATCTCGATCACGCCTGCGCTGTCTTCACCGATGACGAACTCGCCATCCTCGGCTCATTGCTCTGGCGACTCGCCGACTCGATGGGCGAGTCACTGGCGCCTTGGCTGGAGAGCGCGGTGCGCTATTCGACCCCGGCCGACTCTTCCGCGACCACCTGACGCACAACCTCGGACGACATTGACATGTCGTAGCCGCGTCGCGTGAGCGCTCCCATGAGGCGCCGCATCTGCGTCGGGTAGGGAAGACCACTGACCTGCGGAAGCCGGGAACGCGCCAAGGCGCGCGCCCGCTCACGCTCCTGGCCCTCGTCGATGGGCTCGAGTGCCGCGGCGACGATCTCGTCGGCCACACCCTTGCGCCTCAACTCGGCGGCTACCGCGCGCCGACCGAGGCCCTTGGTGCCGTGACGGCTGCGGACCCACCCCTCGGCGTAGGCAGCATCGTCGATGAGGCCTACGTCTTCGAAGCGATCGAGGACCTCGACGGCCGCCTCGTCGGGTACGCCGCGCTGGCGGAGGTACGACTCGAGTTCCGCGCGGGTGCGCGGAGCCGAGTCGAGCCTGCGTAGGACGAGGATGCGCGCGACGTTGACCGGATCAAAGTCACCGTCGATGCCGGCTGCGTCGGCGCGCCCCTGCGTCGTGGACGCTGCCATGACTAGTCGATGGGCACGACGTCGATCGGCACATCGAGATCGACGTCGACGATCGCGGCGGGCTCGTCAAGGCGAGCCCCCATTCCCTTTGTCTCCTTGATGCGCTTTTCGATCTCGTTGGCCAGGTCGGGGTTGTCGCGCAGGAAGGCGCGCGAGTTTTCCTTGCCCTGACCGAGCTGGTCGCCCTCGTAGGTGTACCAGGCACCGGACTTCTTGACGATGCCCGCGTCGACACCGAGATCGATGAGGCTTCCCTCGCGGGAGATGCCCTCGCCGTAGAGGATGTCGAACTCGGCCTGCTTGAAGGGCGGTGCCATCTTGTTTTTGACGACCTTGACGCGGGTGCGGTTGCCGACGGCCTCGGTGCCGCCTTTGAGGGTCTCGATACGGCGGATGTCGAGGCGCACAGAGGCGTAGAACTTCAGCGCCTTGCCACCGGTGGTGGTTTCGGGCGAGCCGAACATGACACCGATCTTCTCGCGCAGCTGGTTGATGAAGATCGCGGTCGTGCCGGTCTGGCTGAGCGCACCGGCCATCTTGCGCAGCGCCTGGCTCATCAAACGCGCCTGCAGGCCGACGTGGCTGTCGCCCATCTCGCCCTCGATCTCCGCGCGCGGCACGAGTGCGGCGACGGAGTCGATGACGATCAGGTCGACGGCGCCGGAGCGCACAAGCGTGTCGGCGATCTCCAGCGCCTGCTCGCCGGTGTCGGGCTGGGAGACGTAGAGGCTGTCGAGGTCGACGCCAAGACCCGCGGCGTAGATCGGGTCGAGGGCGTGCTCGGCGTCGATCATGGCGGCGATGCCGCCAGCCTTTTGGACATTGGCGATCGCGTGCAGGGCCAGCGTGGTCTTGCCGCTGGACTCCGGGCCGTAGATCTCGACGATGCGGCCGCGCGGCAGGCCGCCGATGCCGAGGGCGACGTCGAGGGCGATCGAGCCGGTCGGGATGACCTCGACGGGGGCGCGGCCCTCTTCGCCGAGGCGCATGACCGAGCCCTTGCCGAACTGGCGCTCGATCTGGGCGAGGGCGGCCTCGAGGGCCTTCTCGCGATCCGTGCCGGGGGTGCTGCTCTCCTTGGCGGCCATGGCCTCTCCTTGTGTGCTCGGCCGGTGGGCCCGGCTCGGGTCTTGTGGGTCGGGGCTACCGTACGACCGGGGTCTGACAGTCGCTCCGGGCGCCGGTGGGGCTGTGGAGAGCGGCGCCACGGCCCACAGTAGAACGAACAGGTGTTCGAACCCCTGCGACACGCCGGAGCCCCTGGCGGGTCGCCCTCAAGGATCGGACACAGTGACCCCCGGGAGGTGCGGCATGAGCCGATTCGAGGGGCAGGTCGCGGTCGTCACGGGCGCCGGCGGAGGCATCGGCACGGAGATCGCCCGGCGATTCTCCCGCGAGGGAGCGCACGTGATCGTGTGCGATGTCACGCGGGACTCTGCGCAGCGCACGGTCGACGTGATCGCGAGCGAGGGTGGCTCTGCATCTCCAGCCGCATTCGACGTCGCGGATCCCGCGAAGGTTGCGGAGTTCGCGAGCGACGCATTGGCTTCGCACGGGCGTGTCGACGTGCTCGTCAACAACGCCGGGATTAACAGACGCGGTCCCCTGCTCAGTCTGACCGATGACGACTGGCACACGACGATGCGCGTCAACGTCGACTCGATGTTCTACATGTGCCGCGCCTTCCTGCCGAGCATGGTCGATGCGGGGCGCGGCGCCATCGTCAACATCGGATCGCAGTGGGGCATGTATCCAGCTCCGGGTCACATCGCCTACAACGTCTCGAAGGCCGCGGTCATCGCCTTCTCGCAGAACCTCGCGCGCGACTACGCGCCGATGGGCGTGCGCGTCAACGTCGTATGCCCCGGCGAGATCCTCACGCCGATGGTCGAAGCGGGGCTGGCTCAGAAGGGCGTCGACGTCTCCGAACTGGCTGCCAAAGTGCCCTACGGCCGACTTGGCAAGCCGGAGGAGGTCGCCGCGCTTGTGGCGTTCCTGGCCTCCGATGAGGCGGCGTACATGTGCGGATCGGTCGTGGAGATCACCGGAGCTCAGGCGGTCTGCTAATCGGGGAGGCATACACCAAGTAGGTGTATGGTCGTCCACGTGGGCAGAACCAACATCGACATCGACGATGAGCTCGTCCACCGTGTGATGGTGCGCTACCACCTGTCCACCAAGCGCGAGGCCGTCGACTA
>VGBL01000040.1 GCA_016870515.1 Actinomycetota bacterium
CAGTGTCTGCGTCCAGAACGCGGTCATCACATGACTGCTAGACCGCTTCGTCGATCGATCCATGAATCACCCGTTCCGGATGCTGGTCTGAGCCAACTTGACCTCGTAGCGGGACTGGCGCCCAGCCGGCCAACCGTCTGGGACGTTCCTTGCGTCACCGCGCGGTGCCACCGACGGTGGGGCGATCCCCAGGCCGATCGGGCGGGTGTTCTCACGTCGCCCGGGTATCACGGACGCCTTCAGGAAGGCAGTTCCCCTGCCTCCAGCCCGGATTTCGCCGCGACAAGAGTGGTTTCTTCCCCGTCCCATGGACTTCTTCGCGGCCATATGGGAGCCTGCGTCCAGTTGCGCCCCCTCCGGCAGGAGCACTTGTGAAGCGGACTGCGGTCATCCTCGCAACCTCCTTGGCCATCGGCGCCTCGGTCTTCATTGCGCCCAACGCCTCAGCAGACCGTCATTTCAAAGATCCGTATCGGGACGGCCCCCTGCACGGTCGGGCCAACTGGTGCGAGTGGACATGGGGGACGGAACTCGAAAAGATTGCCAACGACATCAGCGAAGCCGTCTCAGACGGATATTGGGCCATTGCGGGGTTTTTTGGGGCGGAGGTGCCCCCTGACGTTGAGCCCGAGTTCGTGCCCGAGGTCGTGTTCCCCGAGGGCTGCGACCGAGCCAAGGCTTACGACGCAGAGCGCTGGCGTCGCGCACGGATGCTAGAACAGGTGGGCGAGTCAGCGCTCCTCTGGCAGAACCGCGGACAGCCTCCAACTCTGGACTCCGAGAGGCACGCTCCCGACTTCGTCGTCGTCGGAATGGGTGATTCCTTCGCCTCGGGCGAAGGCAACCCTGCAGATGGAATCGACTGGACTTACGAGGACGATGCTTGGGACGAAGCCGGCTACCCCCACGTTACCTGGACTACGTTCAGCGAGGCGGGCGTCGCTGAGTCCGAGTCGGACGACCCAGCCGCGGCAGCAGTATGCCATCGCTCGTCAAAGTCGGGCTTCGCTAGTGCAATGCTCGAACTTCGTCGGCTCTACCCTCAGTACAACATCTTCTGGCGGAACTTTGCCTGCTCTGGTGCAGAGAGCCGTCATCTGTGGAAGGACGAATACGTCCCCTGGAAGTTCTTCCAGGCACAAGACGTGGCAGGCGTGGCACCCGAGGATTGGGACGGTGAGGCGTACAGGTTGGTCGCCAATTCTGCCGCCCGGCAGCCCACGCAGATCGCTCAGGCACGGGCATGGCTACAGACATTCGCGCGAGGTGCCCCCCCTGTGGACGCCACCTACATGAGTGTCGGTGGTAACGACGTCTTCTTCGGCAGCGTCATTGCCCAATGCGTCCACCCACTGGGGGTCGTAGGCCTGATTCCGCCCTACGTGGTAAGAGAGAAGTGCACATCGGATGACCCATGGCTCGACCTTGCCCGCGCCGCCATTACGGGCGGTATGCGCACCAAGCCGCTAGGTAGTCCCGGGGAGGGGACGGAAGCAATAGATCCGCTTGGTGGCAAGCAGTGCACCCTCCAAGAAATCGCTGACGACGGCTGCTTGAGCCATGGCCTGGGTGGACGCTGGTCGTCGAGTGAGCAGCGCTACCGCCGACTCGACACGGAACTCCGAGCGTCCCTCAACCCGACGCGCATATACCTTGCTGAGGTTCCGGACTTTACAAGAAGTGATAGCGCTCACTTCTGCGGAGACACCGACTGGCCGCAAAGATACTACTTGCAGACCGCCAACGAGGCCATGCTCACGAAGCGGCATGACCCCTACACGCGAATGCATGAGGATTGGCTTCTGCAATTCTCCGAGGAGGAGAACTGGTCCTTCGCTTCCAGGAACGTGGGCGACGAGCTGGTCAAGGTCATCCGGTCCGTGGCAGGCACAAGGCAAGTTGGGCAGACGACCCTGCCGGCCGGCTCCCTCAATTGGTACTTGGTCTCTCACGGCCCCAATGGCGACACTCTTTACGAGGGCTGGCGTGCCAAGCATGGCATGTGCGCCCTCCAGCCGTATGTCAATACCTTCGAGGAAGCCCAAGACTTCCAGGGCGAGGACATGGACAACGCCATTGACGTTTCCGCGGGGGCACTTCACCCCAACGCCTTCGGGCAACAGGACTACGCGGAGCGCATTCTTTGGTCGATGGAGCGCCAACTTGTCCAGAAGATGACGCCCCGGATGAGGCTGTTATCCGGTGTCCTCGTGATTCGCGATCCCGTGCCGGGTGGCATCACCACGCTTCCAGGCCGCCCATCATCGACCATCGACCTTGGCTTGGGTTGGAAGGACTTGGAGTACCCCGGCGGCAATGAGCGTGCTCGTATCGATCTGCGCGTGACACCGATCCAAGCCCAGATCAAGCCCGTGCCACTGCGAGTACTTGAGGCAGGTGGAGGCATCACATACCGGCTGGACCTTGCGAAGCAGGAGGTCGTCGAGGTGATGGGAGACTCCGCCATCGCCTCGACCTCCGCCCCTGGCACTAACGTTATTCTTGATCCTTCCGACGCCGGCGTTCTCGTCGAGATTCGAGGCTGCGGGCCGGAGGCCTTCGAAGGCGACAATCGATCGTGCGGTCAGTGGACCACCGCGGGCAGTTACGTCCGTTCACCCGGAGACCTCACCGACCGCAAGGCCCTTTTGGCCCTCTCAAAGGCCGAGCCCCGCCTCCCCTTCAACACATTCCGGGCCAGACTCAAGACCGTCTTGACCAAACTCGACCGCACCCGCACCACGCCCATCCTGCAGGACGGGCGGACCTTCCTCGTCCCCTTCGGGGTGGGACGCATCTTGGGTCTGACGCCCGCCTCCACGGCGGAGAATGCGGCGCCGCTCCCGAACCTGTCGCGTGGCGAGGAGCCGGACTGGGCATTGGACACCCCGGCTCTAAACTCATACGTGGACGTCGAGCAAGTCATCGCCTGCGGCGTCTCAGAAGAGGTCGCCGATCGCGTCCTGGAGCGCCTACTCCGGTCAACGATCATGGGCGTGTCCAATCTCGGGGCTAAGTTGGTGGATTGCATCGAGCGAGGTGAGATCACCTCACAGTGGCCCGAGCGGCCGCCTGCTGCGGAAACAATCATGAGCATCTGCGATGCCACCGAAGCAGACTTGGAGAAGTTGGCAGCCATCACGCCGACTGACCTGAGTAACGATCTGACCATGCAAGGGCTCATGCGTTGTCTTGCGGGCTTCGATGTTCCGCTCTTCGCTGATGAGGAAAGACTGGCTCCCGACCTGACTGCATGCTCACTGTCGTCGCTCGATGTCCCAATCCTCACTGCACGTGCCTTCCCGACTGAGGAGACGAAGCAGGCAGTCAATTGCTTGCGCCAGCGTCAAGGACTGGCTCGCCTCTACTCGTTCTGGCGAGATGGAGAGAGACCCTAGACACATGCCTTCCTCCACGAGCAAGAACAAGCAGTGCGATGAACCCGGTAGACCAAGTCAACGCTTCGGCTCGCACCGTCTCCTTGTCAGCGAGCACATCCTTGACCATCAGCCCAATCAAGCATGCGAGTCTCACGCTTGAGCCTGCCGCACTATCCCTGTGGGCGACGCTTCTCGTCCATGAGGACCAGCGCGCGGCCATTCCACTCGTAGGTGAGCATTACCCGGACATCAGCACAACACGAGGGCACCCCGAAATCTGAGTAATCCCCGCCCTTCACGATGACCTTGCACGGCATCCAAGCGACCATCACCGGTGATGTCCCCCGTGACAATACCCTGCTCAAAGGGGAAGGCCTTGAACTTGCTGATGTCCCAGGTCTGCCGCGCCTACTCCTTGGACACCGCGGCCTGAGCCGGGGGAATCACTACTGCTACCACGCCAGCGACCGCAAGCACTGCGACCGCTGGAGTCACGGTCCGAACCATGTTTCCCCCGGACACAAACCTGCCGTTCGCCAACAAAGGTCCCGCCCTTGACAACGGGCGAGGAAGTCGAAGCATATAGCCGCACGCTCAGAAGTCGCGCTTGCTCCGATTCCGCATACGCCGTTCCTTGTCGTCACGGCCGCGTGAGGTGAGGTTGATGTCCTCAGCCATCGACTTCATGGCGAGGATGCGGTCGCGCTCCTGAGCACCCGTCGCCAGACGCTGGAGCTGCTCGGCCTCCTCAGTGAGCCGCTCGCGGATCGGCGCCGCCTCGGGGCTCGAGTCATCGATCCCGACGAGGAAGTCCGACACCGACGTCGCCTGGGCCTGCATGAGACCCACCGCCTTATCGACGTCACCCTCAGACAGCGCCTGCGACGCCTCGCGCTTGACCTTGGTGGTCTCGGCGAGTAGCCGGGCCGACGCCACGGTGGGGTTGGGCACGCGACCGGCCGCCTCATCACCAGGCACGACGTTGACCATCACCGGCCATGCGACGACCTGCTGGAGCAGATCGGGCATGGCGACGTGCTCGATGCTCACCTGCGCGAGCTCGTGCAGTCCGAGAGAGGCGAGAGCGGGCACCGGGAAGTGCAGCAGGAGCTGGCGCTCCTCCCCGGCGTAGAGACCACCGAGCGGGACGACGAGGTGCTTGAGGCCGTCGGCGTCGGCCTCGATCCAGCGCGGGACGTCGTGGAGGGTGCCGATGCGGTCGACCATCGCCGGATCGGTGGGGCGAATGCGCGCCACCGCGTTGATGATCGACTTGCTCAGCAGGTCGCCGGCCTCCTCGCTCACGACGGCGATGGCGTCGTCGTCGGTGAAAGCGAAGCGGTGACTGCCGCTCCCCTGCGTGGCCACCTCGGCGAGCAGGACCTCGTCGTAGCCCTGGCCGATGCCGATCGTGGTGGTGGTGATGCCCTCGGCGCGGGCCTTGGCCGCGACCGACCCGAGCTGGGCGGGATCGGTGACACCCTGGTTGGCGTGGCCGTCAGACAGCAGGAGCACGGACGCGCCGGTCTCGGTGCCGTGGCGGCGCGCCTCGGACAGGCCCAGCAGGTAGCCGGCCGACAGATCGGTCGTGCCCTGAGGAGTGATGGCCTCGATGAGGGCATTGACGGTCGCGGCGTCGTGATCGGCCATCGGACGCGTGGGCACCTGCACGTGTGCCTCGTCGTCGAAGATGACGACGCCGAAGCGGTCCTGCGGCTTGAGCCGGCCCACCAACTGGTGCAAGGCCGTGCGCACCGCCTCGATGGGGCCGCGTGCCATGGAGCCGGAGCGGTCGACCACCGCGATGAGGGTCTCCCCTGGCCGGTCGGCGATCTCCTCGGGCACCGGGGCGGTGAGGGAGACCAGGCAGGTCACCTCATCCTCGGCCTCCAGGGCGACGACATCGACATCGAGCTGTGCGGTGAACTCCATGGTGGACCCCCTCCTGCCCGAGCCCCCGCTCGGACATCCCCTTTATCCCAGGGGGGTCTGACACCGACGGGGCCGTGACTGTCGAACCCCCGGGTCGAGCGCTTGCTACCCCCGATAGACCGTCTCTAGCCTGTGCCCATGCGATTCACCGGCAAGGCCATGGCTGCAGCGCTCTCCCTCGCTCTGGCGTCATCGGCCTTTGCCACCAGCGCGGCGCACGCCGATGCGCCCAAGAGCACGTGGAAGATCATCACGCCAGACGCTTCCCACGCCATCGCCGTGGCGATCGGACTCGTCCCGGACGCATCGAGCCCGGTCAACTGCACCAAGTCGCTGCTGCTTCACGCCGACAAGCGCGTGGCCCTGACCTGGGTCACCGAGTGGGGTGCGAAGCCTGAGCGCGACGGCGCGTGTGGTGACCGCAAGCCACTGGACGGTGACGGCCTGAGCTACACCGCCGGCTATCTCTCACTGCGTGGCGCGGACGGCACCTGGACAGTGATCACGGACATGGCGGCACCGGAGTGCACGCCGCTGGAGCGTGCGCTGGTCGATGCCGGTCTCGATGTCAAGGCGGTCATGGCCGTCATCGGCCAGGTCGTACGCCTGAGCCCGCTGGAGAAGTGCAAGCTCACCATCGTCGATGACCAGACCCCGTGGCGTGCGGGATCCAAGGCCAAGATGCGCGCTGTGGCGCGCGATGTGGGCGCGGCGCCCATCAAGGACTTCCCCGACCGCTGTTACTCCGTGTCGCTTCTGCGCGTGGATCCACGTGTGGCCATCCTGAGCAAGACCGCATGGGGCAAGGACCCCGCTCAGCACGAGACGTGCGGCTACTGGGAGTACTTCTTGGCACCCATCGCCGTCTGGGACGGGCGCCGATGGAAGAAGGTGAGTGTCATCTACACCACCGAGTGCTCAGCGCTTCGAGCCTCGCTTGCGTCCTACGGCGTACCCAGCGCAGGGATCGACGAGGTCCTCAGCCTGACCCTGGGCGGATCGTCCGGCAACTGCTCATAGTCAGCCAGACCCGCGGGGATCACCTCGACCCAGCCGTGCTGACCGGCTCAGAGAAGGCTGCTCAGGGCAATCACTTCGACACCGAGCACCGACTTCATCCGATTATCGTTCGTGATGAGCGCGCTGCACCGCACATAGGACGCATAGGCGATATACAGCCCGTCGATCAGAGGGATGCCCGCCCTCTCTCGCAACATCGCCGCGTCATCCCAGACTTCCTGAGAATGCCCGACGACGTCGACAAAGCGAGGCTGCGCCAGGAATTCCCGGGTCGAACGGATCAGCAGTGAATCGCCCCTTCGGTAGGGTTCGATGAACCTCCTCAATTCGGATTTGCCGCCAGCGTCTTCCGACTCCCGCTGACCACTTCCTCGAGGATCCCCAGGCGTTGCCCTACCCGACACGCGGCGAGGTCGTGGTGCACCGCCACCTAGCGGACGGCACGCAGCGCCTCATCGAGCACCTCGAGGAAAAGGTCCATGTCCTCGCGCTGCACGACCATGGGCGGCTTGATCTTGAAGACGTTGTTTGCCGGGCCATCGCTGGAGAGCATTACCCCCCTGGGCAAGGCGAACTCCATGATGTCGCTCACCTCCCGGGTGGCTGGCTCACCATCGCGCATCAACTCGATGCCCAAGAAGAGTCCGTGGCCCCGGACATCACCGATGAGCGGATGGTCTGATCGCATCCGCCTCACGTGGCCCTTGACGTACTCCCCCAGGTCCGCAGCATGGGCCTGGAGCCGTCCATCCAGGACATAGTCAAGGACCGCCTGACCGATCGTGGCACTCACCGGGTTACCGCCGAAGGTGTTGAAGTACTCCATGCCATTGTGAAACGACTCCGCGATCTCAGGAGTGGTCACCACAACCGCCAGAGGGTGGCCATTGCCCAGCGGCTTGCCCATCGTGACGATGTCGGGGACCACATCGTGGAGCTCGAAACCCCAAAAGCGCTCCCCCACCCGACCGAGTCCGATCTGCACCTCGTCGGCAATGCACACACCTCCCGCTTCACGCGTCTGCCGATAGGCATCCTTCAAGAAGCCGTCGGCCAGGGTGACCTGACCAGCGGTGCTGACGATGCCCTCGGAGATGAAGGCCGCGAGCGGCTGGTCGAGAGTCGACAGCGTCGTGGCGAAATCAACGGCGTATGCAGCGCCGGCACCCGGACCGGTGTGCACACCCCGGTAGGCGTCGGGCAACTCAGCCACACGCACGTAGTCACGCGCACCCTCTCCCCCGCGGCCGAGGAACTTGTAGGGGCTGATGTCGACCACGCTGGCGGTATGGCCATGGTAGCCGTGGCGCAAGGAAAGCCACCCCCGCGCGCCGGTATGCGCGTGGGCGAGCCGGATCGCCAGATCGTTGGCCTCGCTGCCCGAGTTGACGAAGAAAGCGACCGACAGTGGATCGGGAAGTGTCGCCACCAGACTGCGGGCATACTCAATGATCGCGTCATGCAGGAATCGGGTATTGGTGTTGAGCGTTGCCATCTGGCTCGCAGCCGCGGCCGTCACAAAAGGGTTCGCGTGGCCCACGTGGGCGACGTTGTTAACAAGGTCCAGATAGGACCGGCCATCGGCACCGAAGAGATAGGCTCCCTCACCTCGGACGATGTGCAGCGGCTCTCGGAAATTCAGACTCAAGTTGCGCGACAGGCGCACCCGACGCTGCGCAGCGATGCCCTCGCGACCCAGGACAGGATGTGCGTCCGACGCCCCGCCACCCGGGGGGATGCCGACCATCAGATTGGGGTTGGGGCAGATGCTCCGCCACAGCGTGGCCTCCGACCGTGGCGCAACGCCGAAGACCGCCCCTCCCATGCCACACAGGTCGGTGAGGACCTGCACGTGGACGTGCGGTGGCCACGCACCGTTGTGATACTCGTCGCCGATCACGCCGATAAGCGCACCCGCAGCCACGACATCGCCGACCGCAAGGTCCTCAACGACTGACGGCCCGAGGTGCCCGTAGAGAGTCCAAAATGACGTGCCCGCAGTGGTCCGATGGCGCAGGATCACGACGTGGCCGTAGTCGCCCACCGCAGGCCGCGCCTCGACGATCTCCACCGCGCCGTCGTAGGGCGCGTACACCTCGCTGCCGGCGGGCTGGAAGAGGTCCAAGCCCAAATGGACCGTGCGCTCTTCGCCCTCGAATGCGTCCCCGAGGTACACATCGCGGTCCTCGGCGTAGTGACCGGCAAGGACGTCGACATCTCGCATCATCGCCATGACGCCATGAGTGTCACGGGGATCCGATGACCCTGACGACCAATCGATCCATGCACTGCGGCCAGCCCCGAGATCAAGCACAGATCTCGCTGGCGCGGTGCGCAGATGGTGACGCACGTCGCGGGCCCGAGGGCTCGGGTCATAGCCGCAGGCCTCGCGTGCTCGACAGAGCGCCAGATAGTCACTCGCCTGAGTCAGAGTGAGCAGAAGGCGGGGCACGGCATCCTGACTGATGAGCAGGTAGGCGTTACCCGGGTCGGCAGCTATCTGCTCTGCCGCGTTGATGACACTCATCACCAGTCGCATGCGCACGAGCGGCCATATGATCTCCAACTCAAGAGGATCCAGCGGCCACTGCATGTGGTAGCCGCGAATGAGCGGGATCGCGGCCCGCACAGGGTCTAGTGCAGGCGCGATGGCGTAGGCGATTGCGGTGGCCAGGCCCACGACCCTCGGGGCGAGGACCAGATCGCCGAAGTCAATGAGACCCAGGCCATGGGGGTGGACAATGATGTTGTTCTCGTTTGCGTCGTTGTGAATCGGCTGATGCTTGAGCCTCGCCAGAATCGGCAAGGCGTGATACTCGAACTCATCGAAGGCACCCTCACACGCGGCACGCACGTGTGGATCAGCGATCACGGAGAGGGATCGCCTCAATTCGAGGGCCTGAAGCATATTCCAGCGGAAAGGCCGCTGCAGGACCGCCTCATCCTCAATACCAATCTGCAAATCTGCGAGCCGGCGGTCGACACGGGCCACAAGCGCGCCGAGGGCTTCCGCCTCGGAATCACTCGGATCGATCGCGGACCACGGCGCGCCATCGAGCCACGAGACCAGCCGCATGACTCGCCCGTCCGAGAGACGCACGATGTCGGGGTGGAGTGGTCGCGGGATGCGCAAACCCGGCGCAGCGACGTGCCGGAGTGCCCTGTCTTGCAAAAGCAGCCATGGGCGATCGTCGTCTGCGTAGACCTTGAGCACCATCTGGTCTTCCCCGACGGTGATCTTGATGTTGAGGTCACGCTCACCGGGGAGGTCTGCCACGGAGTAATCCGTGCCAAGGACGTCGCCGAAATGCTCTCGCATGCCCGATGCGACGAGCGGGTCAGTGGTCACTGCTCGCGGCCCCCGACCATAAGGTCCCGATTCACCTCGTCCAGCGCCCTCATCCGAGCCAGCGAATCCTCTCCCACAGACTCGGCGATGCGGTGGATGAGCAACTCGAGCACACCGAGAGCGGAGACAAGGGAGTCGAACGGCGATGGTGAGGACGTGTCGACCGTGATCACTGTCTTGGCGCTGTTGACGAGCGGGGAAAGCCACGGGTCCGTCACGAGGATGATCCGAGCGCCCATCTGGGCCGCGGCGACACCGAAGTCGATGGTGTCGCGCTGATAGCGACGGAAGTCAAGGGCCACGACAATGTCGTTACGGCCCATATCCAGCCGTGCATTGCTGCGGTGAATGGGGATCTCAGATACGACCGAGACGTGGGACCGGAGCATCTGCAGGTGCGTGGCGAAGTAGACGCCCAGGGGCGTAGAGAAGCGACCGCCGACCACGTGGATGCGCGCCTTGGGGTCCGCGAGCGCTCGCACGGCTTCGTCAACAACGTCTCCCTTCAGGCGCGCGAAAGAAGCCTGCAGCGCGCGGATGAAGATGTCTTCGGCGTGCTCACTGCGTGATAGTTGGCGTGTGACGTGACGCTGGTCGTAGAGCGCCAAGGGTGAGGCCAGCCGCTGGGACACTTCGTCGCGCATAACTGACTGGAACTGCGGCCAACCGGAGAAACCGAGCTTGGCGACAAGGCGCAGCACCGTGGGCGGACTCACAGATGCCTTGGATGCCAGTGAGGCGATCGAATCCAGAGTTGACATCGGGTAGTCGGTCAAGATCACCCGGGCAACGCTTCGTTCACTGGCGGTGAAGTCGTCCATGCGCTCGAGGAGTTGAGCCGACAAGGCCCGGACATCGTCAGGGGTCGTTTGCTCCGCACTCATGAATCCATCCTTGCTGGTGGGCAGGCCCCGGCCTTCGCGGGCGTCTCCGCACGAGCAGGATGCCATCGATGGCGGATTCGTTACAGACAATCGGAAAGAAGTCCTTGACAGGAACAAGTCCAACATCAAGGCTGCCCGCATGCCGGACCTGTCGTTCACGGCCACGCTCCTCCCCGGGACGCGTGCGATCCTGCATGAGCACCAGCGGGAAATGCCCCAGAAGAACGAGCTGTGCGGGGCCTTCTGGGTCACCCTGGCCCTGCGCGCCTTCGCCGGAGCCAGCCCCGAGCAGGACCACGTCGGCTTGGCGGCCAGTTCCCTGCTGAGTGCGGTCCAGACCGCGGACTCCCTGCCACCGGGCCATCCGGGCCGGGACGACTACGTGATCGAGCTTCCCCGGACTGATGACCCTGACATTGATTCGGGGACGGCTTCGGAAGGCCTCATGGTCGCCACAACCCAGCTCTCCAACGGTCGCTTCACAGCCGTGCCGATTAGCGGCGAGTGGACGGCACCCCGGGTCAGCGCCCTGCTGACCGGCCTCGCCGCGCTCGACTGCGATCTGCTGGTCATCGCCAACAGCGCCACTCGGGCACTGTGGGACTCACATGCGAGCCCCACCGAGCTCCTGGGGTACCTCGCCGATGGTGAAGCAGCGAACCCACCGGCTGAGTGGGATGTCGGTCACTTCATCGGCGTGCTGGGCTGGATCGAAGGCCCAGGCGGGAGCCTCGCCATGTGCGCGGACACCTATCCCACGATCGGTCAGTCGGGAATTCACTACCAGCCGTTTGACGCCATGGCCGCGTCGCTGCGTCGCGATCACTCGCAATTCTCCGGCGGCATGCTTGTCTTCGTCCCGACAGACAAGGTCGCAGACGT
>VGBL01000041.1 GCA_016870515.1 Actinomycetota bacterium
CGTGTCACGATCCCGAACCGGTCGAGCAGTGACTCGGCCTGCGCGAGGGCGCGCGCGGTCGCATCGGCGCTGGGCGCGGGCAGCAGTGACCAGCGACCATCGGGAGGCGGCAAATTGGTGCGGGGCATGGTGCGACGCCGGCGCGAGACCGGCGGGCGTCGAATGTGGCCTCGGGCGCCCAGATGGGCACGCACGGGCAGGAACGTGTCATTGGTGACGTAGCCGCTCCAGGCAAGCGTCAGGAGCGCAGCGCGAACGTCGGCCTCGGGCACAAGCGCCTCGGTTGACAGGTGCTGCGCCAGGTCGCGTGAAAAGACAGCGCGCCCATCGAGGGCCGTGAGGATGCGAAGGGCAAGTGGATCCGCCACGGGCTCAGGAGCCGGGATTAGCAGCGGGGCGAGGTCGCTGGGCCCTAGGGCGATCCAGCCGTCGCGGCCGGGAAGCGAGCCGGTGCCCCACCATGCGACCTCGCCGGTGGCGAGCAGTTCGTCGAGCATGGCGGGGGAGTAGTCGCGCACGCGCATCGGCAGGATCAGCGACTCGAGCTGGCTCGCCGGCAGTTGCGTGCCAGCTAATTGCTCGATGATCGCGAAGAGCCCGTCGACACCGGACTGCGGCTCGCTGATGCGCTGCCATTGCGGCAGGAACTCCACGAGCGTGCTCGCCGGCACGGGCTCGATCTCGTGTCGCAGTGCTGCGACCGTGCGACGGCGGATCTGGCGTAGCACGTCGACGTCGCACCACTCGGTGCCGCGGTGGTCGGGGCGGAATCCGCCCGTGACGACGCGTCCGCGCTCGACGAGCCGATCGAGTGTTGATGCCGCCACGGAGACGCCGATCCCCAGCGCATCGGCGACATCGTGTGCCGTGAAGGGCCCGTGGGTGCGGGCGTATCGCGAGACCAGATCGCCAAGAGGGTCGGCCGTGATCTCCAGGAAGGCGTCGGGAATGCCCGGGGGGAGCGCGGCCCCGAGCGCGTCGCGCAGGCGCCCGGCATCCTCGATGGCCGCGAGGTGATGGCGTCCGGCGATGCGCACGGTGACCGCCCGGCGCTGGCGCATGATGTCGTCCGCGAGGGTGTCCGGGATCCCCCGAGCGGCTCGCGCGTCGTCATCAAGGGGCCCGACCATGCGCAACAGATCGACCAGTGCCTCGTCGTTGGCGACGTCGTACTCCCAGCGCCCCACGTGGCGCGCCACCTGCTCGATGGCATCGGCGTCGAGAATGTCGCGCAGCTCGGTGGGGCCGAGAAGTTCGGCGAGCAATTGGGAGTCCAGGCTCAGCGCGGCGGCGCGGCGTTCGGCCAGTGGCGCATCTCCCTCGTAGAGGAAGGCCGCGACGTAGCCGAAGACCAGGGACTGCGCGAAGGGCGACGGTCGGTCGGTCTCGACATCGACCACGCGAATGCGGCCGTCGCGGATGTCGCCGAGGAGTCCGCGCAGTGCGGGCATGTCGAACACGTCCTGCAGGCACTCACGCACGGTCTCCAGCACGATCGGGAAGTCCGGGAAGCGCGCGGCGACCTCTAGCAGGTGGGCGGAGCGCTGGCGTTGCTGCCACAGGGGGCTGCGCCGGCCCGGGCGGCGACGGGGCAGGAGCAGTGCGCGGGCGGCGCACTCGCGGAAGCGACCGGCGAAGAGTGCCGACCCGCCAATCTGGCGCTCGACGATGCTGGCGATCTCGTTAGGATCCACCATGACGAGATCGACGACCGCCGCTGCCGCGGCGTCGTCCATGGTGTCGGGCAGGCGCAGGACGATGCCGTCGTCGGAGTGCATGACCTGCGCGCTGATGCCGTAGTCGGCCTCGAGCTGAGCGCCGAGTGCCAGGCCCCAGGGCGCGTGGACGCGCGCGCCGAAGGGCGTGTGAATCGCCACTCGCCAGTCGCCGAGTTCATCGCGGAAGCGCTCGACCACGACGGTGCGGTCATCGGGCAACGCACCCGTGGAGTCGCGCTGCTCGAGCAGGTAGGCGATGAGGTTGTCGGCCGCCCAGGCGTCGAGGCCAGCATCGTCGAGCCGCGAGCGCAGGGCGTCGGTGTCGGCACTGGACCGCAGAAACTCCCCGAGCGCGCGGCCGAGCTCGACGGGGCGGCCGACGGCATCGCCGTGCCAGAAGGGCAGCTTGGCGATGAGGCCGGGCGCGGGGGAGACGAGCACGCGGTCAGCGGTGATCTCCTCGATGCGCCACGAGCTGGCGCCGAGGGCGAACACGTCTCCGACGCGCGACTCGTAGACCATCTCCTCATCGAGCTCGCCGACGCGGTTGTTGGTGCCGACCAGTACGACGGGGTAGAGGCCGCGGTCGGGAATCGTGCCGCCGCTGATGACGGCGAGGCGCTGCGCGCCCGGGCGAGCGCGTACGACGTCGCAGTCGCGGTCCCACACGATGCGCGGCCGTAGTTCGGCGAAGTCGTCGCTGGGGTACTTGCCCGCAAGCATGTCGAGGACCGCGTGGAAGACGGCCGCGGGCAGGTCGGTGTAGGGCGCGGCGCTCGTGACGGCGGCAAAGAGTTCATCAATCGGCCAGTCGTCCATCGCGGCCATGGCGACGATCTGCTGCGCGAGCACGTCGAGGGGATTGCGCGGCACGGCGAGCGCCTCGATCGCGCCGGCCTTCATGCGCTCCACGACGACGGCGCTTTGCAGGAGGTCGCCCCGGAACTTCGGGAACACGACCCCGCAGCTGACCGCACCGACCCGGTGGCCAGCGCGGCCGACCCGCTGCAGGCCGCTCGCCACGCTGGGCGGTGACTCGACCTGCACCACGAGGTCGACCGCGCCCATGTCGATGCCGAGCTCCAGGCTTGACGTCGCGACCACGGCTGGCAGGAGGCCGCTCTTGAGGTCGTCCTCGATGATGGCGCGCTGCTCCCGACTCACTGAGCCGTGATGGGCTCGCGCCAGGGGCACCTTTATCTCGCGCTCGTACGCGAGTTCGTTGAGGCGCCCGGTCAGCCGTTCGGCGAGGCCTCGCGAGTTGGCGAAGACCAGCGTCGACGTCTTCTCGCCGACCAGTTCGACGATGCGCTCCTCGACGTATGGCCAGATAGACGTGCGTCGAGGATCGGCGGCAGCGGACCCGTCGACGTCGAGTTCGACGCCCATGGCGGCCATGTCGGGCACGGGGACGATGACGGACAGGTCCCACTCCTTGTGCGCGGGCGGGTTGACGATTTTCACGTCTCCGCCGGGGCGCAGGAAGCGGGCGACCTCCTCGACGGGGCGCACCGTCGCCGACAGGCCGATGCGCTGAGCGGGGCGCTCGCCGAGTCGATCGAGCCTTTCGAGGCTGAGCGCCACGTGGGCGCCGCGCTTGGTTCCGGCAAGTGCGTGGATCTCATCGATGATCACTGTCTCGATGTCGCGAAGGGTCTCGCGCGCCTGAGAGGTGAGCATCAAGAACAGCGACTCCGGAGTGGTGATGAGGATGTCCGGAGCGTTCTTGAGCATGCGCCGCCGCTCGTCGGGTGAGGTGTCGCCTGTACGGACGCCGACGGTGATGTCGGGCTCGGGCAGGCCGAGTCGCTGTGCCTCGCGCCGGATGCCCGCAAGCGGCGAGCGCAGGTTGCGTTCGACGTCGACTGCGAGCGCCTTTAGCGGTGAGACGTACAGCACCCGCGTCCCCCCACCCCGCTGGGTGGCCGGTTGTGCTGTCGATTCGGCCGAATTCGACAGCACAACCCGCCGCTCAACACCGGGGGACGCAAGCTGGTCGAGGGCCCACAGGAAAGCGGCCAGGGTCTTGCCGGAGCCGGTGGGTGCGATGACGAGGGTGTCGCTCCCCGCGCCGATCGCCGTCCACGCGCCCTCCTGGGCGGGCGTGGGCTCGGCGAAGGCGGCAGCGAACCAAGCCGCTGTCGCGGGGGAGAACTCCGGCACCGCCCCATGATCCGCCCTCCCCGCGGGTGGCGCCTGGTGGGGCAGACTGGCCGCGTGCGGCTGACCGACTTCTGGGAGCGGATGGACGCCGTCTTCGGTCCCGAATACGCACGATCGTGGGCGGGCGACTTCTCCATCGCCTCGCTCGGTGATCGCACCGTGCTGCAGGCGATCGACGGTGGCGTCGATACGCGGGAGATCTGGGACGCCGTGTGCGGGGTCGTCGACGTCCCCTCCCTGCTGCGTTAAGTTCACCGCGATGACCTCGACAGGATCAGCCGTCGTCTCAATCGACGTTCCGCGCGTACAGCGCCGCACCGTTGGCGTCCTGGCCGGCAGCCAGGTGCTTTCGGGCATTGCCATCGCCGGATCGGTCGCCGCCGGTTCGCTTGTCGCGGTCGCAGTCTCTGGATCCGAGACGGTTGCGGGCCTGGCGCAGACCTTCGGGGTTCTGGGCGCAGCGTTCATGGCGCTGCCACTCGCGCGCATCGCCCTGTCGAAGGGGCGGCGCGCCTCCCTGGCCCTCGGCTACGCCGTGGGCGCCCTCGGCGCGCTCATCGTGATCGCGGGAGCCGTGTCGAAGGCGCTGCCGGTCATCCTTATCGGCTGCCTACTCGTCGGCGTGGCCTCGGCGTCCGGCTACCAGGCGCGCTACGCCGCCGTCGACCTGGCTGAGGACCACAAGCGTGGCCGGCAACTGTCGTACGTCGTGTGGGCCGCCACGATCGGGGCCGTGCTGGGGCCCAGTCTGCTCCAGCCGGCCGGATCCCTGGGCCTGGCGCTCGGGCTTCCCGAGCTCGCCGGCCCCTACGTCATCACCGCCGTCACCCTGCTGGGCGCGGTTCTCATCCTCCTCATCTTTCTACGACCCGATCCCTATGCGCTCGCGGCGAAGCTTCGCGCGAGTCAGGATGCGGCGGCCGCCCGGGAGGTGGCCAAGCCGCGACTGCGCGACGGCATAGGGCACCTGCAAGGCAATCGCGGCGCGCTGCTGGGTATGTTTGCTATCGCCCTGGGGCACGTCGTCATGGTTATGGTCATGGTGATGACGCCCGTGCACATGGCCCACGTCGACGTCACGCTGACTCTCATCGGGCTGGTCATCAGCGTGCATGTCGCCGGTATGTACGCGTTCTCTCCTGTCGTGGGATGGTCGGTCGACCGGTTCGGTCGCATCACGGTGATCGTGACCGGCGTCGTCATCCTGCTTGCCTCGTGCGTGATCGCGGGCTGCGCCGCTGGTGATCAGGTAGTCCTGCTCGGCATCGGACTTTTCCTTCTCGGTCTCGGCTGGTCGTGCACCCTCATCGCCGGCTCCACGTTGCTCGTTGATGACGTCGGCCCGGTGGAGCGCCCCTCGGTGCAGGGCCTGTCCGATCTCGTGATGAACGGGGCGGGCGCGATCGGGGGAGCAGTGGCGGGACTGGTCGTCGCGTTCTCGTCGTACGCCGTCCTGTGTGCGGTTGCGGCCGTCCCGGTGCTCGGCCTGGCACTCCTCGTGGTGGCGTGGCGCAAGGCGCCGGTGGCGCCCTAGTCGGTCCGCCTTCCTGTGGAAACCCGCAGTTTTCAGGCGGTGAGCCCGGGCACCTGCGGACCTCCTCATGCCTGGCCGGGCATGCGTCCTCGCCGGATTTCGGAATCCTAGGCGGATGGCAGAAAGGGCTCGAGCGCGGTCGTGCGGGACGGTGCCTTCGCCTGGCAGGGCTTCACGGACAAGAAGGTCTATATCTACTTCCAGAGCAGTGGTGTGCGCCCGGATCATCATCCCAGCGGTGACGCGCCAGGGGCGCGGGCGAAGTCGGCTGACAGCGGTGTCGTCGGGCATGTAGTCTCGCGCCCAGAGTCGAACGGGAGGTAGGGCACGTGAGTGACGAGGTGGATCCTCAGTCACACGAGGGCGCGTTGGCCGTCAGTCGACGTGCTGTAATCGGTGGCGCTGGCCTCATCGCGGCCGTGCTCGCCATCCCGGGCACCGCCGAGGCGGCCCTCAAGGTCATCACCAGCCGGTCCGGCTCCCTTGTCTTCTCCGTCCGCGACCGCGAGAGCATGCAGCGGCTCACCCTGTCCTTCGCCAACGCGCGCGTCAGCGGTGGGCGTATCAGCGCGAGCGGTAGTGGCGCGGCGACGATGGTGGTCGACCTCGGCCCGCAGGCGCTGATCGAGGAGATCACCTCGGGCATGCGTCCACCCTCTCCTGTCGACGCCCGCCTCGCCCTGTCGAGCCGTCTCGCCTTCACTCTGCCGCCCGCCGGACTGCCGGCGACGCGGGAGGGACTGCTCACGTGGCTGGAGTGCGAGCCTCGCGTGACGTCGCTCGGCGCCTATCCCGCAGGCGAGCGCATCCCGCCCGCCGACGCCGTCTACCGGGATCCCACGGCCACGCAGATCGCGATCGAGATCCCGTGGTTCATGGTCCTATCTCCCAGCGACGAATCGGGATGGGACCACCCGCTCGTCGGTCCAACGCGTGACGGCCGCACTGAGGTGTGGCAGACGCGCCTGGCGACGCGGACCTTTGACTCCTCAGGCGACCCGACCGGCTATGACCACACCAGTGACACCGTGCGCGTGGTCTGGCTGCGGGACAAGCGCGCAGCGCGGATGCTGGGCACCTCGCCCTCGGGGATCGTCACGACCCCGGGATCAATCGACTACCCCTTCGAGATGCGGCCCAATCCGCAGGACCGCTCGGATATCGCCCGCCTCACCGGCATGACGTCCAATGCCGCGGGTTCGGCTGCGGTCTCGGGTGGAGTTGCTGATCCCGTCGAGGTCGATCTCACTCTCTCTGCGCTCGGCGGCACGATGCGCGCCGCGGGGGAGTGGAATGAGCCCGGTGTCGCCAGCCTCACCTCGTGGCAGCAGCGCACCTGGGATGGGCGCGACACCTACATTCGCACGACGCGACGCGGGTTCGTCTACCCCTTCGCCGCACCGGCCACCCTGGTCGAGGAGGTGACGCGTGAGTTCCTCTCTGACCGGTCGGGCACCGTGCGTGCCTTTGAGCGGCTCAGCCAGCGGGTCATCATCAACGTCCCGTCGATCGATCTGGACGGCGCTGACGGCGTGCCCCATGAAGGGCGCGGAGCGCCGTTCTCCCGAGTGGTCTTCCGCACGCGCGCGACGCCCACGATCACCGGCGTCGCGACTCCGCTCGGTGGTGAGTGGAATGGCGCCCAGGTCTTCGTGCCCGAACTCCCCGGCGGCGAGCCCTTTGCGTTCACGCTCACCGGACGTGACCGCGCTGGTCATTCGATCACCTTCGAGATGCCGCTGCTCTTCGCGGAGGACAGGGCGGTCGGGGGCAAGCGCGCCAACTTCACCAAGACAGGTTCGCGAGCCCTGCGCACCTACTACGCCGGACTTCCCGAGGCGGAGCGCCGCGCCAACATGCGCGGGGCGTATGTCGGCTTCGCGGCATCGGCCGATGGCTCCACGTCGATGCCGACAGCCAGCTTGGACTGGCACCTCGACATCGGCACGCCGCGCGGCTCCAGCAGCGACCTCGCCCGTGAGCGGCGCCCCTACTCCTTCCCTCGCATGGAGCGCGCCACCATCAACGTCGATGGTGCGTCCGCCATGGCGGGCGACTCGCAGTACGTCGACGTGTCCTTCCCGGACGTCTACCTGCGCGATGGCATCGGCGGCACCGAGCTGGGCATCTATCTCGAGGGCATTGGCAGTCAGGACGTCGGCGCGGGAGCGCAGCGCGGCGGCGGCATTAGTGCGCCGAGCATGGGCGTGGCCGGCATCGGCAGCATTACCGGAGTGCTGCCCGGCGCGCCGGGTGACCTCCCGTATCTCTCGGTGGCCGCGCCCAAGATCAATCCCGCCAGCATGCTCAGGGGCTTCACGCTCTTCGGCGGCATCTCCCTCGCGGATCTGCTGCCCGATCCGATCGACATGCTCGAAAGGGAGCCCTCCACGGGGGGCTGGCGCCCCAATCCCAAGGCACCTGCCTTCGCCACCGACCGCAGTTTCGACGTGGACCTTCCAGACATCCCCACCGAGGTCTTTGTGCGCTACGAGTGGCGCCCCGAGCTAAAGGTCGGTTCGGGCCTGGTCGGCAAGCTCCTCCCCGAAGCCGATCTCGCCGAGTTCTACATCCTCGTCGAGGCGAAGGCGAGCGCCCTCGAGCTCGACGCCTACTGGAAGGCTGAGGGCGCTCTCACCAATCTGCAGATCAACTTCTTCGGCCGCAAGGTCTTCGCTTACGTCATTCTCGAGCGCATCGGATTCACCGCTGGCTCGGGTCGCGCGAGCGACATGCAGGTCGAGATCGGCGATGTCGTCTTCGGTGACGCTCTCGCCTTCCTCTCCGCGATGTCGAGCTTCCTGTCCTTCGGCAGCGGCAACGGCCCCATCCTCGACATCGACGCTGACTCGATCACGACCGGGTTCAGTCTCGCGCTGCCCGAAGTCGGGCTCGGTGCTGTCACCCTGAGCGGCCTCGCGACGCGCGTCGCGATCAACCTGCCCTTCGGCCGCGACCCGGTGAGACTCGAGCTCGGCTTCTCGTCGCCCTCCGATCCCTTTGCGGTCACGGTCATGGGCATCGGCGGCGGGGGATGGTTCGGCCTCGACGTCGGCCTCGACGGCGTGGAGTACCTCAACATCGGCGCCCTCATCAAGGCGGCGCTCGAGCTCGACCTCGGTGTGGCGTCGGGCGGCGTGAGCTGCTCCTTCGGCCTGCAGTACGAAATCAGCGGTGTGGGCAGCGACACTGAGATGTCGCTCACGGCGTTCCTGTGCATCAAAGGCCGCGTCGAAGTGCTGGGCATCGTCACCATCGGCATCGAGCTCTGCATCGGCTTCACCTTCCCGATCCCCGATCCCGGCGAGCGCTTCAAACTCATCGGACAGGCGACCTGCACCGTCAAGGTCAAGGTCTGCGGCATCAAGAAGTCGGTGCGCATCACCGTGCGCCGCACCGTCACGGGCGGGGTCATGCCGGCTGCGCCCTCGTCGCGGAGTGCTCGCGCGCTCGAGACCCGAGCCGACGCCATCACGCCGGTCACCTTTGCCGACGTCATGACGCAAACCGACTGGTCCGAGTGGTGCGGAGCCTTCGCATGAGCACGAATCGCACGGTCATTTGGACTCCAGTCGCCTCGGGCGTGAGAACCGATGGCGTCCTGCGCATCACGCTCGTCGCGACCCCGCAACTCACCACCACCTCCGACACGACGCTCGCGGCGTACCTCAGCATGGCCAGCGGCGCCTGGTGCGCCTACATCAACGGCGGCGCGGGGGTCGCGCCGATGGAGTTCCTCGCCGTATTCGAAACTCCCGGCGGGGGCTCCGCGAGCCGGGTCGAGGCTCCGGCCAAGCGCGTGTCGCCGGACCCGGATACGAAGGTCTTCCAGACGATGTTCCCTGACTCCACCCAGGTGAAGTCCTACGTCGCGGACGACTACTCGAAGTCCAAGATCCGCGGTGTCGACACCGCAGGGCTCAACGCCGCGCTCAACTCCCTGCAGGAGCAGGTCTTCGCCGCGTCGCGTGCGGTGCAGCCGCCCACGAGCACGCTTGTCGGACCGGGTAAGCCGCTTGCCGGATTCACGATCGACCAGGGCACCTACGACCAGATCGCGGGCGCCCAGAATGAGGAGCTCGCCAAGCAGCTCTACACATCCCCGCCCAACACCTCGTCGGCGTCCGGGGTGCAGACGGCGATCGTGCAGATGCGGCAGTTCATCGCGCCGCTGGATACTCCCGCCAACGTGCCCGGCATGTTTGACCCGTCCTATGTCGTGCCGTGGCCTGAGTGGGAGTTCCACGAGAAATTCT
>VGBL01000042.1 GCA_016870515.1 Actinomycetota bacterium
CCGACATCCACGAACTGCTTGCGCACGGGGTGGTCACCGGCACAGTTGGAGGCGACGGTCTCCTCGAGGTAGCCGGGCCCATCGGGGTGCTCGTCACCGTGGATGATCCGCACGATCTCCACGTGCGCGGTGGCCGCGTTGTCGGCGCTGACTTTGAAGTCAACCGATTCCCCCGGGGCGACACTGATCTTGTCGGTGTATCCGGTGAGTGCGATCTTTGCCATGGTTTCTCCGATCCCTCAGTGTGCTCTCAGATCATTGACGCGGCGCAGGAAGACGGCGTGGTACGCCTCGTCCAGGCTCGCATATTTCTTGTCATCGACGATGCGTGGCGGCACACCCGGCAGGCCACTGAGGGCCACCACGCGGTAGGACTCGAACGGGACTTCGCAATACACCACGTACTTGTCCGGGATGGGTGCCTTGCGGAAGTAATTGAGCATGCGCTCGAGGCGATCCGAGTGCTGCCCCAGCGGCTTGGCCTCGTGCTCGGCGATGAGCTCCGGGCTGATCCAGGACCGCAACCGATCGCGCAGCGACCGCTCGAACACCCGGCCGACGATCGCGGACTTGTCGTGGATCTCCGGAGCCTGCTGCGGAAGGAACTCGGCATACCTGCTGGTGATACCCGCCCGGTAGAGCGCCTTGCGCCGGTCGCGGATCTCCTCGATCTGCGCCTTGAGCCCGAACAGGCCGTTGCGGGTGAACAGCACAGAAGCCAAGGCCAACACCCCGACGAGCACGATGCGCCAGGGACCCCAGTCGGTGAACCACTGGGTGATGCCTACGACGATCACGGTTCCCACCACGGCACCCTCGGCCCGGCCCAACCCGCCGATCACGATCATCGCGAGTAGGAGCAGCAGCAGTTCCAGGCTGAAGAGCTGCAGCGACGTGCCCCCGATATAGGTGGCGTAGAACGCGCCGAGGAAGCCGAGCATCGCCGAAGCGATGATGAACACCCGGGTGCGTTCCTTGTTGAAGTCTATGCCCAGAGCCGAGGCGAACGCCTCATCCTCCTTGGACGTGGCCGCCGCGCGCAGCAGGATCCCGGTGCGCCCACCGTTCACCCACCGGTACACCGCCAGCGCGATAAGCAGCGCGATGAACGCGGTCAAATACAACAGCGACTGACCCAGGCGCGTGGTGAGCAGGTCCGAGGGGATGATCCGGCCCACCCCGAACAGCGCACCGTTGAACTTCCCGCCCAGCTCATCGGACTGGGTGACGAAGTTGCGCATGAACTCTGACAGACCCAGGGTGAGCAGCGCGTAATACAGGCCGTCCAACCTGCGCGCGGGCAGGGAGATGATCCAGCCCATCAGACCACCGAGCACCGCGCCCACGAGCAGCATCAGCGGCCACGGGATGGCGTAGGTGACCGAGAGGTACCCGGCTCCGTATGCACCGACACCCACGGTGGCCAACGTGGCGAAGGACTGCAGTCCCGCGGTGCCGATGATCAGCGTCCACATCACGTTGATGGCGGCGTAGATGCAGATGATCCCGAACATGGTGAAGAACCGCTCGGATGCGATTCCGAGGGGCAGCAGCAATAGCGCCAACAAACCCACCGACCAGAACAGCGGCTTCTTGTCGGTGAGCACCATCTCTCGGCGCAGGGTCTTGGGGTTGTAGCGGCCGGAGAGCTTCAGCATCGAGCGCTTGGTGCCGGGCCAGCGGCGCCGCTTGAACACGCGCGTGCTGTTGACCGGCCAGTGCGGGCGCCATGCCCGACGGCCGACGAGGCGGGGTGTCTCACTCACGGACGTCCTCCAGCAGACCACCGAGGCCGCGCGGCCGGAAGATCAAGATCAACACCACGATCGCGAACAGCACGAAGGGCACCAACGACTGCTGCAGGTAGCGGGCGGTCAACGCCTCGGCCAGGCCGATCAAGCCCGCCGCGGCCACCGTTCCCGGGATGGATCCCAGGCCACCGGCCAGCGAGATGATCAACCCGGTAGTCAGCGGCTGCACACCGGATGTGGGGCTGACGAAGAACACCTGCGCCAGCAGCACCGAGGACAACCCGGTCAGCGCCCCGCTGATCGCCAACACCCGCATGCCGGTGCTGCGCACCGACACCCCGACCACCGCGGCACCGAGCGGATCCATCATCATCGCGCGCATCTGCAGGCCGCGCCGGCTGCTGCGCATCCACAGGATCACGAGGGCCAGCATCACCGAGGCCACGATGATCGTGCCCAACTGCTGGTACGACATGCCCGCGGGACCGATCTCGATGCGGCCCTCGCCGAATACCGGGGGCAACGGCTTGTTCTGCGGGCCGAACAGGATCAACCAGATCTGCGTGCCGATCAGCGAGATGGCAAGCGTTGCGATCAGGCTGCGGGTTCGGAAGTTATCCCGGTCCTGCAAGGGCAGGAACGCGATCGCACCGACGAACAATCCTGCCAGCGCCGATCCGAGCATTCCGAAGATCAACACGCCCGCGGAGAGACCCACGCCCTCCAGGCCCCACCCCTCTGCATACTGCGCATACAGCCACGCGGTGTAACCGCCGGCGGTGAAGATGAATCCCTGGGCCAGGTTGAGCATGCCGATGCTGGCCCAGGTCAGGGAGATGCCGATCGCGATCAGGCCATACATCGACGCGAGCACCAGTGCGCTGATCACCACCTCGATCACAGGTGCACCCCCGCTGCCGGTGGCACGTCGCCCAGCGCTTCGCCGACGTCGAGTTTCAAGTCACCCGCGTGCATGCCCAGCACGCGGTCCACACGGCCTTCAATCAATGGCAGGTTCTGCTCGGCGATGATCATCGCGCCATCACCCAGGTCAATTTCCAAGAGCGCCGCAACGAGGTTCAACGAGATTTTCGGCGCCAATCCCAACGACGGCTCGTCCACCAGATAGAGCGATGCATCCGACATCAACGCCCGGCCCACGCTGACCATGCGGCGCTCACCCCCGGAGAGGGTGCCCGCGGTCTGGCCGAGCAGCGGTGCCAACGGCGGGAACACTTCCAAGATCCGCTCGCGCCGCTTACGACGCGAACGCCAGGTGGCTCCGGTGTACGCGCCGGAGTCGAGGTTCTCGCGCACCGACAATCCAGGGAAAATTGCATCGCCCTGGGGGGCGAGCGCGATCCCCCGGCGCACGATCTGCGGAGTCTTACGGCCCATGCCGTGGGTGCGACGACCACCGATCTGTTCCCCGCGGAACAGCACCGATCCATCCTGCCACCCGGTCAAGCCGACGATGGCGCTCAAGAACGTGGTCTTGCCGTGCCCGTTGAGTCCGACGAGGCCCAATCGCTCGCCGGGTTCGATGGTCAACGACAGATCGTGGAGCACACGCACGGGCCCATATCCCGCGGACAAACCTTCGATCTCAAGGATGGCCATTACGCCACGACTTCCCCGGTGATCGGAACATCGAAGTACGCCTGGCGGACCTGCGGCTCGAGGAACACCTTCTCGGGGGGACCTTCCGCGATCACCTGCCCGACGTCGAGGACCAACACCCGCGAGGCGACCATCGCCAGAAGTTCCAAGCGGTGCTCGATCAGCAGCACCGCGATCCCATACTCCTGGGACAGATTGCGCACGATCAGGTCGATCTCGTCGATCTCGGAGCCGGTCAACCCCGATGCCGGCTCATCGAGCAACACGATGCGCGGTGAGCGCAGCAGCAGACTCGCCAACATCAGCTTGCGGCGCTCCAGGGTCTCCAGGGATCCGGTGGGCTGGTGCAACGACGCCCGCATGTGCACGAACTCGGTTGCCCACTCCAACTGCAGCCGGGAGGGGTAAGGCTTATAGGCCTTGCGCGCGGCTTTCAGGGTTTCGGCGACCGTCAACCCGGCCGGAACGATGGGTCGCTGGTAGCTGCGCACCAACCCGCGCGCCACCCGCTCGCGCATCGGCAACTTCGCAACGGACTCACCGGAAAAGACGACGTCCCCTCCGTGCCGCAGTTGGCGGCCAGAGAGGACTTCGAAGAGGCTGGTCTTGCCGGCCCCATTGGGGCCGGCAAGACCGACAACCTCCGCCTGCTCAACTTCGAGGGACACACCCTCGAGGATGCGGCGACCGCCGAGCTCAAGGGTGATCTCGGAGCAGGCCAGGAGCGCCATTCAGTTCTCCTACCGGATGATTACTGCATCCACGGTGGCGGGATGAATGGTGCCTCGGCATCGTCGGCAGGCTCGATGACCGTGTGGCGACCACCTTGAACCTGGTAGAAGTAGTGACTGACGCCTTCAGCTGCGCTGGCGACGTCATTCGGGTAGCTCGGCACAACTCCGTTGGCGAAGTTGAGGTAGCCCGACACACCCTGGGTCGGGTTCGCTGCGATGAACGCGTTCACCGCGGCGAAGTCCGCCGGATCGACGTTCTTCCAGGCGTTCGCCAGGACGTTGACCATGTCGTAGCACCAGGCTGGGTACACCATGCCCATCGTCACATCGTTCGTGCCGGTGGCTGCGTGGTACGCCTCGCGGAAGGCCTTGTCCTCCGCGCTGGTGTTGCCCGTACCGATCACGGTGCCCCAGACGAAGCCCTCGGCGGAATCACCCGCGATGTCGAGGTACTCAGGCTGCGACGGTCCGTACTGCAGATACACCAGCGAACCGTCAACCGGTGCGGCGGCGAACTGCTGCGAGAACGACGCGAGCTCCGCGCCGATCCAGTGATCGACCATGATCACGCCGGGATCATTGGCGGCGAGCTTCTGCAGCACCGGTGACCAGTCCTTGGTGCCGGCGGTGATGTCGATGACCTCACCGAGCTGCCACTTGCCACCCGATGCCTCGATGGCGTCCACCGTGGCCTGGGCGATGTTCTGGTTGTATGCCGTGTCGCCACGGATGATGTCCACCTTGTTGTTCTTCGGTGTCCACGCACCCGAGTCAGCCAGGTTCGTCAGGAACGTCACGAAGCCCGAGCCGTAGTAGGTCTCCGGGGGATCGACGAAGTAGTTACCGTACTTGGCCGGATCCGAGGACCGGATCTTCTGGGCATCGATGTTCGTGTCACCGCTCATGTACGGCGCGCCGTATGCAGCGGCCGCATCCAACGCCGGCGGCGGGATGATCACGAACGGGCTCACCAGAGCCGACACACCCTCGCCGGTCAGCTTTTGGTAGCCAGCGGTGATGCCCTCGGGGGTGAGGATGTCGATGTCCGTGACGCTGAACTCGATGGGACGTCCGTTCAGACCACCTGCGGCGTTGATCTGATCCTTCGCCAGGGTGGCGCCGTTGAGGCAGTCCGCGTGGTCCGCGATGCCCGCCGGGCCGGACTGGGCGATCGGCAAGCCGATCACAATGGGATCGCCGCTGGCTTCGGCCGGGGCGGCCTCCTCAGAGGCGGGTTCCTCTGCAGCGGTCTCCGCCGCTGTCGTCTCGCTTGCGGCTTCTCCGGAATCGGAGGAGCTGCAGGCGCTCAAGACCAAGGACAGCACCGCTACGGAGCCGGCGGCAGCCATCAGTCGAGTTCTCTTCATGTGGCCTCCATGACACAACAGGGCTCTGTCCGCCCAGTACATCGACCCCACCAGTCCCAGCCGAATCCGGCTATCGGTAGATCTGCCGATATTTGATCCCAGAGTGGTAAAGAACCGGGTCATTCGGCCCCGAAAGGCCCACCCGCATGCCACGATCCCCCCGTGGCGACCGACCTTTCTTCTGCCCTGCGCGCGGCCGGGTCCCTGGCCGCCGTCGCCTCAGACCACACCTCCGCCCAAGCCGGAGCCGCCGCGGTCCTGACGGAACTCAAGTCGATCATCCCGATCGAGGCGGCCGAGATCATCGCCCTCCATCCCTTCACCCAGGCCCCGATGATGCTGGCCTCCCACGGCTACGCCACCGAAGTCCTCGACAACCTCCATAGCGACGAGTTCTTCCGGCTCGTGGAGTACCTCGACCTCCCGGACACCGGCCGACCCACCCGCATGAAAGACCTGCCCGGTGATCCGCTCGACAACTGGGCGGTCTCCGACGTGCTGCTCCCCGCCGGTTACCGCGAGGGGCTCACCATGTGCCTGCGCACCTCCGACGGCAGGTTCGTGGGCGTCCTCAACCTCTCGACCACCGACCCGCAACACCCCAGCGACATCGCCAAGGACATCCTCACCCAACTGTGCACGGCCCTGGGCAACATGGCCGACCCCCTTCGCTCCCGCGGCTGGGTCACCTCACTGCTGGGAACATCGGCCATGGCGGTGGGCCTCGACGCCCACGGTCACCCGATCGCCCTGCCCGGTGTCCCCAAGCACGATCTGCTCCAAGAAGACACCGAACTACTTTCCGTCGCGCGTAAGTCCGCGCGCATGAAGTCCTGGTCCTCCTTCGTCTGGCCCACCGACAGCGGGTTCTTCCGCGTACGCGTCCTGCCCTGCACCGCCGAGGAATCCATCACCACCCTCGTCAGCCTCGACACCATCGACCTCGGACCACTCAGCCGCCGCGAGCTCGAGGTGCTCACCCTCGCCGCCGAGGGACTGTCCAACAACGAGATCGGCGAGGCCCTCGTCGTCACCCGACGCACCGTCGCCACCCACGTGGAACACATCCTCGACAAGATCCAGGCGCCCAACCGCGCGGCCGCGGCCTCCTATGCCCTCCGCGAGGGACTCATCCTCGGCAAGGTCGATCGGCACGACGCCTGACCCGGATTGACAGGTTCCAGGTGGGATTCATCCGCACGCTGGTAGTGCGTATTTCTCCTGGGTAGACAGGGCGCCCCGGTTTCCCCCAACCGGGGCGCCCTGTCGCTGTCCGGCCTACCAGCGTCGGGCTGCCCACTCCGGCAGGTCGGGCCGCTCAGCGCCTAGAGTCGTGTCACGGCCGGGGTGGTGACAAGCGCCACTCCCCCTATGCGACCTTGCGCGTCCGCGCGACATATGTGGCATCTCCGCGCTCGATGACCGCGTCGGCCCAGCCCAGTGACTGCCTGCGCACGTCGCGGTGCACGGGCGTCAGTCCGGCCGACACCACCATGGAAGACACCTGGGCGTGGCTGTAGAACGACACCACGGGCGCGCCGATGTTGTTCCAGTAGCCCAGCACCGGCACCCGCTCGGAGGTGACCGAGGTCACGGCTCGCTTCAGCCAGAAGAGAGCGCCACTGGGATCCAGGCCTCGGATCCAGGCGCCACGCGGGCTGAAGACCGGCTCGAGCACGACCACGATGCCACCCGGCTTGGCCAAGGACGCAGCGTTGCGTAGCCCTTCCTGGGCTAGCCGCTGACTTCCGGCCCGCGTCGAGCCGACTAGGTGGTGCAGCACCGCCGCCATGAGCACCACGTCGAAGGTGCCTGCGAGATGTCGAAGTTGCTGGGGCTCGAGAATGGAGACGCATTCGGTTCGCGCGTGGGGCAGCCTGCTGCCGACGCGCGCAATCGTCTCGCTGCTGGCGTCGAGGGCGGTGATGTCGCGAACGCCCAGTGCCTTCGACAGTCGGGCGAGGTTGCTCCCGGTGCCGGCGCCCACATCCACTAGCCGCGCCTGCGGCCCTACCAGGGGGCGCAAGACCTTGGCGACGCCCCTGATGCGGTTGCGCCCGTACTCGTGGCAGTGGCGGTCGAAGTAATCGACGGTTGCGGCGTCGGTGGCGGGCACGCTCCGACCGTAGCGGCCAACATCGTCGGCCGAGAACTAGATCACGTTTCCGTCAGGAGTCCGGCGGCGCCGAGCAGCCGGCGGCGGGTGTGGCCGGGGCAGACCCAAGTCTCGTCCGGGAGCCGGTCGAACAATGTCGATGGGTTGACCTGGACGATTGGTGCACTGATTGGTGCACTTGGGCAGATTGGCCGCCCATTGACGCTGATTCCCTCACGAAAGTGCGCCCGGAGGGAATCGAACCCCCAACCGACCGGGTAGAAACCGGTTGCTCTATCCGTTGAGCTACGGGCGCCGCGGTCATTGTCGCAGCAGGGGGATATGCCCCTGCTAGACATAGCCCGTGACGGCTCGCCGCTATCGACCTCGGCCCCAACGTCGCACGGCCATTCCCCTGGCGTGGACCGGGGCCGTCCTCTTGATCTCGGGCCTGATCCTGACGTGGGTGGTGATCGCTGGCGAGGCTGCCATGAATGCTCGGGATCTGGTCATCAACACGTGGATCCGCGACCTCGCGGTCCGCTGGCCTGTCCTCGACGACATGGGCAACGCCTTCTCGTGGTTCGCCGACAGCGACCGCAACTTCTTCACCATTCCGATCGTCATCGTGACGCTGCTGACCCTGCGACAGTGGCGCTGGGCGATCTTCTTCTTCGTCGCCGCCGAGGGCGGCTTCCTCCTCTCCAATGTCATCAAGCATTTCGTGGGCCGTGAGCGGCCGCCCTTCCTGAACTTCGAAGGGGACGCGCTCTACACGTCGTTCCCTAGCGGTCACACGTTTTCGGGCATCACCGTGTGGGTCTCGATCTCACTGCTGCTCTTCTACCTGTTGCCGCTGCCGTGGTCCACCGTCTTGGGCTGCGTCCCCCTGGTCGTCGGCCTGATGAACGGTCCGAGTCGCCTTCTCCTGGGCAAGCACTGGATCTCCGACGTCGTCGGATCGTGGCTCTTGGGTGGTGGTTGGCTACTGCTGAGTTGGGCAGCCTTCGTGTGGTTCCTGATGCCGCGATCGTCCGAAAGGGTTGCTGAGGATGTCTGACGAACTCCGCGAGCTGTGGAATGAAGTCGTGGTCATTCCCGACTTCCCGATGCCGGGGATCTCCTTCAAGGACATCTCGGGAATCCTTGCCAATCCGGTGACATTCGGCATCACGGTGCGGGCCTGGGCTGATGCCGTGCGGCCGGAGCGACCGAGCATGGTCGTGGGCATCGAGGCGCGTGGCTTTCCGCTCGGCGGTGCCCTCGCCTACGAACTCGGCTGCGGCTTCGTCTCCTTGCGCAAGGAGGGCAAGCTCCCGCGCGACGTTCACCGCCGCGAATACGTCCTGGAGTACGGCACGAGCATCCTGGAGATCCATCGAGACGCATTGAACGCCGACGACAGGGTCGTGATCGTCGATGACGTCCTCGCCACCGGAGGCACGGCTTGTGCCGCGGTCGACCTCGTGCGGGAGTCCGGCGCAGCCGTCACTAGCGTGGCCCTGATCATGGACCTGCCGTTCCTCGAGGGTCGCGCAGCGCTTGAGGGCAAGGGCGTGCGGGTGCACGCCCTGATCGACGACGACGGAGCGCCGTACCCGAATCCATAGCGGCCGATCGTCCACAGCTACGGCACGCCGGCATCGTCCACCGATCGCTCAGGGTGGTTTCGAGCATGCACCGTGGTCGCCGAGGGTCACCCCACGCGGGCCACCCGGCCCTGAAGGGACCCACTCACATGAACGAGATCACCATCACCGGCAACCTGGTCAACGACCCCTCCCTCCGCAAGGTCAGCACCCAAGTGGTCACCAACTTCCGCATCGCCCACAACCACCGCTATCGCGACCAGGGCACGGGCGAC
>VGBL01000043.1 GCA_016870515.1 Actinomycetota bacterium
GACCTGGAGTCCTACGAGGCCGACCTACCCGATGGATTTGTCGTCGATCCTGTCGCTGAGGAAGAGTTCCTCGTCTCGGTCAGCGAGCCCGATCCCGATCCGCTGCCGACGTCAGCGGCCGCTCGCGAGATCTTCGCGGTCGCACGGTTCGACGAATCGGCCAAGGCCGAGCCCGCACCCGAGCCGGTGCGTGACGCGACGCAGGAGATTCCTGTCGTCGCCGCACCCGTCAAGCCCTTGCCGGCCGCCCCCATCGAGCAGTTGCCGCTGGAGTCGACGGCGACCTATGCACTGCCGCCCTCCGACATGCTCAAGCCGGGCGCGGCACCGCGCGCGCGCACCAAGGCCAATGACTCGGTCGTGGCCGCGCTGACTGAGGTGCTCGAGCAATTCGGGATCGATGCGCGCGTGACCGGATTCAACCGCGGGCCGACGGTCACGCGCTACGAGATCGAACTCGGGCCAAGCGTCAAGGTCGAGCGCGTCACCGCACTCAGTCGCAACATCGCCTACGCCGTCGCGAGCCCGGAGGTGCGCATCCTCAGCCCTATCCCGGGCAAGAGCGCCATCGGCATCGAGATCCCCAACTCCGATCGCGAGCTCGTCAGCCTCGGCGATGTCCTGCGTTCTGCGACCGCCACCGGAGAGCAGCACCCGCTGACCGTCGGCCTGGGCAAGGACGTCGAGGGCGGCTATGTCGTGGCCAACCTCGCCAAGATGCCCCACCTGCTCGTGGCCGGCGCGACGGGTGCGGGCAAGTCCAGTTGCATCAACGCGCTCATCACCTCGGTGCTCATGCGAGCCACCCCCAACGAGGTGCGCCTGATCCTTGTCGACCCCAAGCGCGTCGAGCTCAACTCCTACGAAGGCATCCCGCACCTGATCACGCCGATCATCACCAGTCCCAAGAAGGCGGCTGATGCGCTCCAATGGGTCGTCAAGGAAATGGACACTCGCTACGACGACCTCGCGCATTTCGGCTTCCGGCACATCGACGACTTCAACAAGGCCGTGCGCACGGGCCGCGTGCAGCCCCCGCTTGGCAGCGAGCGCGTGCTGCGCCCGTACCCCTATCTGCTCGTCATCGTCGACGAGCTCGCCGACCTGATGATGGTGGCTCCGCGCGACGTCGAGGACTCCGTGGTCCGCATCACCCAGCTCGCGCGTGCGGCGGGGATACACCTCGTGCTGGCGACCCAGCGTCCCAGTGTCGATGTCGTAACCGGCCTCATCAAGGCCAACGTGCCCAGCCGTCTCGCCTTCGCCGCGTCGTCCCTCGCCGACAGCCGCGTCATCCTCGATCAGCCGGGCGCCGAGAAGCTCGTCGGGCAGGGCGACGGACTCTTCCTACCCATGGGTGCGAGCAAGGCGCAGCGCATACAAGGCGCCTTCGTCTCGGAGTCCGAGATCCGCGCCCTGGTCAAGTACGCGCGCGAGCAGATGGAGCCCGCCTACCGCGACGACGTGACGGCGCCCACGGCATCATCGCGCCAGATCGACGAGGATGTCGGCGACGACCTCGACCTGCTGTGCCAGGCGGCGGAACTCGTCGTCACCACCCAGTTCGGCTCGACGTCGATGCTCCAGCGCAAGCTGCGCGTGGGCTTTGCGAAGGCGGGGCGCCTCATGGACCTGCTGGAGTCCCGCGGTGTCGTGGGTCCGAGCGAGGGCTCCAAGGCGCGTGAGGTGCTCCTCAAGCCCGATGACCTCCCGGGCTTCCTGATGACCCTTCGCGGCGAGCCTCTCTAGTCTGTGGGGGTGTCCGCCCAGCCCCGCGTCGCCATCGTTCGCCTGGGGTGCGCGCGCAACGACGTCGACGCCGACGAGCTCGAGGGGCGGCTCGCGTCAGATGGCTTCGCTGTCGCGTCAGAGGACGAGTCGCCCGATGTCGTGCTAGTCAACACCTGCGGGTTCATCGCGGCGGCCAAGAAAGATTCCATCGACGCGATCCTCGTCGCGGCCGATGCTGACGCCCGCGTCGTGGTCTCGGGGTGCCTGGCTGAGCGATACGGCAGCGCGTTAGCCGCCGAGCTCCCCGAAGCGGCGGCGGTGCTCTCCTTCGACGACTATCCCCATATCGGCGAGCGCCTCAGGGCTGTCCTCGCGGGCGAGTCGTTGACGGCCCACGAGCCGCGCGACCGACGCCACCTGCTCCCGATCTCGCCGATCGACCGTGGCTCCGGGTCATCAACCGCGCCCGGTCACGCCCCGCTGAAGCGCCGCGTATACGCGCCGGCCATGGCGGTGAAGCTGGCCTCGGGCTGCGACCGACGGTGTACGTTCTGCGCTATCCCGGCCTTCCGCGGTGCCTTCGTCAGTCGTCGGCCCGAGCACATCATTGGCGAGGTCGCCGAACTCGTCGAACAGGGCGTTCGCGAAGTGCACCTGGTGAGCGAGAACTCCACCTCCTACGGCAAGGACCTCGGCGATATCCGCATGCTTGAGCGATTGCTGCCAAAGCTTGGGCAGGTGCCGGGCCTCGTGCGCGTTCGGGTGCAGTACCTGCAGCCCGCTGAGATACGGCCTGGACTCGTCGAGGTCATAGCGGGGACTCGCGGAGTCGCGTCGTACTTCGACCTGTCATTCCAGCATGCCAGCGCGCGTATCCTGCGCCGAATGCGCCGCTTCGGCGGCACCGACGATTTCCTCGCGCTCCTCGATCGCATCCGCGGCCTAGATCCGGAAGCCGGTGTGCGCACCAATGTGATCGTCGGCTTTCCCGGCGAGGACGAGGCGGACCTGGCCGAGCTGGAGGAATTCCTAACGGCCGCTCGGCTCGATGCCGTGGGCGTCTTCGGCTACTCCGACGAGGAGGGCACCGAGGCGGTGGGGCTCGACGGGCACATATCGCAGCAGGAGGTCCAGGATCGAGTTTCGCGTGTGAGCGCGCTGGTCGATGACCTCATGGCACATCGCGGTGGCGAGCGCGTGGGCCAGGCCGTCGAAGTCATCGTGGAGGGTGAAGACGATGAGGGCGCCTACGGGCATGCCGCCCACCAGGGCGCTGATGATGGGCGGACGGTGCTGAGTGGTGCCCATGAGGTGGGCGACGTCGTACGCGCGACTATCGAGGAATCTCATGGCCCCGACCTGGTGGCGGTGCCATGAGCTCGCGCTTCGTACCTCCACCGGACCATGCGGGCGATCCGGTGGGTGTCTCCGGATGGCGCACCCTGCCCAACTTGCTCACCCTCATCCGCCTCCTTCTCATCCCGGTCCTGGCGGTACTACTTCTCGCCGACGACGGGGCTGATCCGGCTGTGCGCTCGTGGGCCACCGCTGTCTTCCTCGTGGCGGCCATCACCGACCTCCTCGACGGCGAGCTCGCCCGTCGCAGCGGGACCGTCACCACGGTCGGCAAGGTTGCCGATCCTATCGCCGACAAGGCGCTCACCGCTGTTGCCCTGATCGGGTTGTCCGCGCTGGGGGATCTGCCCTGGTGGGTCACCATCGTGATCCTCGCCCGCGAGATCGTGGTCACGGCGCTGCGCTTTTGGGTCATCCGGCACGGCGTCATCCCCGCCTCGCGCGGCGGCAAGGCCAAGACGGTCGCGCAGGTGGTTGCCATCGCGCTCTGCCTCGCACCGCTGCCTGATGCCTTCGATCCGATCCGTGTGATCGCCGTGGGCATCGCACTCGTGCTCACGGTCGTGACCGGAGTCGACTATGCCGTGCGTGCCTGGCGCCTGCGCCAGCGCGGCAGGATGGCCTTGTGACACCCGAAGCGCTCATCGCGCGGCTGACTGGCGACGGATTAACCGTCGCGACGGCCGAGAGCCTGACCGGCGGGCTCGTCTGCGCTGCCCTGACCGATGTGCCGGGAGCGTCCGCGTGCGTTCGCGGTGGCATCATCGCCTACGCGGTCGCCATCAAGCAGGAGGTGCTCGGAGTGGACGCCGGCCTGCTGGCCCGTCGCGGGGCCGTCGATCCGGACGTAGCACTGCATATGGCCGCGAGCGTGCGAGACGTCCTGGGAGCCGATGTGGGGGTCGCGACCACGGGCTCGGCCGGCCCTGATCCAGCCCCGGGCGGCTCGGAGACTGCGCCGGTGGCGCTGGGGGCGGGATTCGTGGCCGTGGTGGGACCCGGGGGTTCCCTCGTACGCGGGTTCACGGCGCGGGGAGATCGTGCCGAGGTACGGGCCGCGGCGGTCTCGACGGCCCTTGACCTGCTGGGTCAGGTGCTGGTCGCTGACTGAGCACGGACGGTGCCGCATCGGGCGACAGTCGGCCGGCCGGGGTAGCGTGGTGTTGTGATCTTGGTCCGCGAAGCCCTCGGCAGTGAGTTGCGCCGCCGGCGCCTGACGCAGGGGCGCACCCTGCGAGACGTCTCGGCCCACGCGAAGGTCTCCCTCGGCTACCTCTCTGAGATCGAGCGCGGCGAAAAGGAAGCGTCCTCTGAGTTGCTCTCCTCGATCTGCCTCGCACTCGGCGTGCCATTGTCCGACCTGCTCCTCGCTATCGGCGAGGAGATCGCGTCGCTGGAGGCGACCACGCAGGTGCGCGCCGCCGCCTAGTCGTCAGGCGGTGGCGTCCTCGAGGTCCTTGTGCCGGATCGTCGCGCTGTCGCGGCGCACGATGCGAACCACCCAGACCACGGCAAGGATCCACACTGCCACGATGACGCCGTAGACCGACCACATGACCTCGCTCGTGGCCCCCATGGCGCCCAGGAGCACGCGCGCGTTGGTGAAGCAGATGAAGCCGCCCACGACGACGCCGAGAATGCGGGCATTGAGGTGGCGCACCACCCATGCGGCGATTGGCGCGGCGATGACCCCGCCGGCGAGGAGGGCCAGGACGATGCCGAAGTCGATGCCGGCCGTGCCGAGGCCGATGATGAACCCGACGCTCGCCGCCAGGGCAACGAGGAACTCACTGGCATTGACGGTGCCGATGACGCGGTTGGGGGCGAGGCGTCCGTCGGCTAGGAGTGTCGGGGTGGTGACCGGCCCCCACCCGCCACCGCCCGTCGCATCGACGAAGCCGCCCACCATGCCCAGCGGCAGCAGCATGCGAATGCCAGGCGTGCCCGGCTTGCGCTTAGGCGCACGTCCGACGAGGAAGCGCAGCAGCACGTAGACGCCGAGGACGAAGAGCAGGCCGCCGGCGATGGGCTTGGCGGCCGCGGTGGAAATGCTCGAGAGGAACGTCGCACCCGCGAGTGCGCCGATGGCGCCGGGGATTGCGATCCGGCGCACCGTGGACCAGTCGACGTTGCCGAATCGCTGGTGGGCGATGCCCGACACGGCGGTGGTGCCCAGTTCGGCGAGATGGACCGACGCGGAAGCGAGCGCGGGGCTGAGGCCAACGGCAATCAGCAGGGTCGAGGAGGTGAGGCCATATCCCATGCCGAGGGCGCCGTCGACGAACTGGGCGGCCAGACCGGCCACGGCGATGAGCAGGAGGCTGGGCACAAGCTTCCCCAATCACGACATGGAGTGAAATCTCACCTGGCTTAGATGAGATTAGCACAGTCGGCGCCCTCCGCCAGGAACCCGGACCGGTGTCGCCGTTTCTCCCACAAAGTGGGAGAAACGGTTGATTTGGGCCTTGCCGAGCCCCATAACTGACCGTTTGTCCCACAAAGTGGGAGAAACGGTTGATATGGGCCTTGCCGAGGCCCCAAAGGCACCGCTTGTCCCACACCGGTGGCGTCCAAAGGACCCGGAGCGGTGTCACTAGTGCCAGGCGGTGGGGTCGTCGAGGAGTTTGCGGACCCGAGCGGGGAGGTGATCGGCTACCACGTCCGCCAGCGACACGGTCTCCAGGATTTGCCGCTCGGCAGCGCGCAGGGCCACCAGCACGGCCTGCAGGCCGACGGCAGCCCCCGCGTAGTGCAGGTTTTCCGGACGGGTGCCCGAGACGTTGACCAGCGCGCCGTCGATCGCGCGGATGACATCCGCGAGGCTGATCTGCATTGGGTCGCGGGCCAGCGACCAGCCGCCTTCCGGGCCCCGGCGCGCCGTAACCAGCCCCGAACGCCGTAGCTCGGCGAGGATCGCGCCCAGGTAGGAGGTCGGGATCGACTGCCGCTGGGCGAGCTCATCGGTCGTGAGTGGGCCGTCGGGCGCAGCCGCCAACTCGAGGGCGGCGCGCAGGGCGTAGTCGGTCCGTCCCGACAGGTGCACGGTCCGAGGATACGGCGACTATGTCGGCCCGGGGCCCGCCTGGCAGGTCGGACACCAATACGCGTCGCGTTGGTGGGCTCCGCTGTGCTGCCGCCCGAAGCGGATGCGACTGCCGCAGCGCCGGCACTCGCGGCCGGCTCGCGCGTACACGTAGTGCTGTTCCCGGAGGTCTCCCGTTGAGGCCTGGGCGCCGCGTGCCTTGTTGGCATCCATGAGTCGGGTGGTGCGGGTGATCAGCCGCTCCAGGTCCGGCACGTCGCGCACCGGGGTCCAGGGCGTGACCCCGTGGAGGTAGAGGCCCTCGGTGACGTAGATCAGCCCGAAGCCGGCAATTACCGACTGGTCGAGCATGGAGTCTCCGATCGCCCGCTCAGGCTCAGTGGCGATGCGCGCTACAACCTCCGCGATGTCGACGTCGTCCGCGAGCACATCGGGTCCGAGCCGCCCGACGATGCGTGACTCCTCGTCGCTGCACAGGAGTTCGACGACGGGCAGCCGATAGCCGACGGCACTCCATGCGTCGGTCCGCAGAACCACACGGATCTGCCAGTCGGGGCCACCGCGCCACGCGCGCTCGGGTCGATACAGGTGCCAGGCGCCATCCATGCGGAAGTGGGTGTGCAACGTGACGTGACCGTCGAAGCGAAAGAGGATGTGCTTGCCGTAGGATCGAATGCCCTCGACGCGTCGGCCGGTGAGATCGGCCGTGGCCAGTCGGGGGACTCGGAAGTCCGATGCCGTGATCTGCTGCCCGGCCAGTGCCCGGTCGAGTCGGCGGGCCGCGAACCAGACGGTGTCGCCTTCGGGCATGGGGTGATTCTGCCGGAAACCCCAATCGCCTCCGTACTGCTGCCTCGTCCAGGTGTGAACTGTCAGCGGGCAACCCGGCCGGCCCGAGTGACTCGTGAAGTTGTCGTGGCCAAGGGAGGTCGAGTGCTCAGCGGTGTCCCCCGACGGATAGTTGTCATCGGGTACGACGAGATCGGCCGCCGCACGGCAGGCATGCTGCGAGATGCGCAGGCCGACGTCATCCATCTTGACGAGCCAACTGACGCTGAGCTTCGCGAGATCCTTGACCGAGGTGCCGACGGAGTTGCCGTATTGCTTCACGATGACATCAAGGCCCTTCGCTACTGCCTGGTGGTGCACCATCTGGGCCCGGAGCTGCCCCTCTTTGTCGCAATGTTCGATCGCACGGCGCGGGCGCAACTTGAGCGTGTGGTGCCCGAATGCGTGGTTCTTTCACCCGCATCCATCAGCGTCCCCTCCTTCGTCGACGCCATTGTTGGGCCACCGGCTAGTGATGACGCAGACCGCGTTCCACCCTCCTGGCGACGGAGAGGGAGGGTGGGTCGTCTGGCGGGACAACTGCGTCCCTACGACCCGGGAAGTTCGGTGCTTCTCGTAGGCGTCGTGGGGCTCCTACTTGTCACCGTCGTCGACACCTTCGTTGGAATTGCGCATGTAGGTCTTATCCGGGCGCTGTACGACGCGACGCGCACCACGGCCACCATTTCCTCGCCTGAGGCCCCGGACGATCCAGTAGTGCTTGCGTGGGCCAGTTTGGCGGCGATCCTTGTGATGGCCTTCACGGCCATGTTCGCGGCGGGACTGGTGAACTACCTTCTTTCGGGACGCACCGTGACTCTTCTGGGTCGCCGAGTGGCCCCGCGAAGCGGACACGTCATCGTCGTCGGCATGGGGCAGGTGGGTCTTCGTCTCGCCCAGGAACTCAAGGCCCTCGGCATCTCGGTCCTCGGCATCGAGGTGGAGCCCAATGCGCGCCTCCTGGCCATGGCGCGCCGCGCGGGCATCCCTGTCCTGATCGGCGATGCCACGTCACGGGACCTGCTAACGCGTGCTCGCATTGGCCACTGCGTGGCTCTCGTGGCCGCCGGGTCGCTCACGCGAGACAACATCGCCGTCGCCGTTTCTGCCCTCGCCTTGAATCCAGAAGCGTCGGTCATCCTGCGCGCTGGCACGGATGATGCTATCGATGAGACCAGGTCCCTCTTTCACATCGGATCCGTCGTCGACGTCAATGGGCTGACCGCGGGCTTCGTCACCAGCGCCCTGGTGCGTTCGCCAGAACCGGGCAACGCGTCCCCCTAGGCGCGAAGGCGCAGCCCCGATGGCGTACGCGCGAATCCGGCCGCGACGAGGGCGGACACCCACTCAGCCGGCGCGGAGGCGATGTCGTGCCCGTCGATGCGCTGGAGCGACACCGCATGCCCGCGCAGAGCGCCTGCGAGCGAGCGTGCCGCCGCCTGGGGGTCCTCGCACGACCATGTGGTCAGTGACCGATGGCCCTTCGCCAGGTAGAGCAGCGGCTGGGCGTGGCCCAGGGTGACGAGGGCGCCGGCCGACCGGCTGGGTCGCACGGCCGACTCCGGCCAGGGCAGCGCGGCACCGAACGGCTGTGCGGGATCGGCAGCGGCGAGCGTACGCGCCGTATCGGAGGGTCTTGCCGCGCAGCGACGTACCTCGTCGATGGCGCCGGCAAGCGCGAACTGCGCGGCGCCCTGGCCCTCGAGCACGTAGGTGCGCCGACAGCGGCCTGCGTCCTCGAGCGCACGCAGCACGCGATAGGTCGACGCGAATCCCGTGGCCGTCTCGCGTGTCACGATCCCGAACCGGTCGAGCAGTGACTCGGCCTGCGCGAGGGCGCGCGCGGTCGCATCGGCGCTGGGCGCGGGCAGCAGTGACCAGCGACCATCGGGAGGCGGCAGATTGGTGCGGGGCATGGTGCGACGCCGGCGCGAGACCGGCGGGCGTCGAATGTGGCCTCGGGCGCCCAGATGGGCACGCACGGGCAGGAACGTGTCATTGGTGACGTAGCTGCTCCAGGCAAGCGTCAGGAGCGCAGCGCGAACGTCGGCCTCGGGCACAAGCGCCTCG
>VGBL01000044.1 GCA_016870515.1 Actinomycetota bacterium
ATCATGTTGGACACGATCAGGCCCTTGAGGTGCTGGCCGTGCGTCAGGGCGTACTCGATGCCGAGCAGGCCGCCCCACGAATGGCCCAGGATGATGAAGTTGTCGCGATCCAGGTCTAGTGCGATGCGCACCTGCTCCACTTCGTCGACGAATCGCTCGAGGGTCCACAGGCTGTCATCGTCAGGCTGGTCACTCGCGTGCGATCCGAGCTGGTCGTAGTAGATGACCTCCACGCCGCCATCGACGAGAGCGGGCGCGAGCGACTCGAAGTATTCGTGCGTCGCCGCGGGACCGCCATGCAGGAGCAGCACGCGTGCGCGCGGATTGGCGCCCAGCGTCTGCGTCCACACCTCGAAGGTTCCCGACGGGGTGGTGATGGGGATGCGGCGTTCGCTCATGCAGCGAATCGAAGCATGCCGGGGGGACCCCCTGGGGCAGCGCCCTGGCGATCACGCCGCGACGCCCCTTGAGCCTCTACGCCTCGCTCATCGAATTGACCAGGCGCATTAGTTAGAGATGTGCTCAAGGTGCTACTCCAGGTAGGGCTGCTGGTGGTCACCACCCGGCGAAAGGAGCGATCTCCTCGTCGGTGACCGTGTCTGCCTCAGCGATCGCCTGGAGCAGAATCGACGCGCCTTCGTGGGCTTCGCGCTCCGATAGCGTCAGGGGCGGTGTCACCTCCAGGACGTTGCCACCGACGTAGAAGACGACAGCGCCCAACTGCCATGCCCGGTAGGCCGCTTTGCGCGCACGATAGGGGGCCCGCCGCCCGAGGTCGCCAGCGTCGACGATATCGATTCCGATGGTTAGGCCCCGACCACGCACGTCGCCGACGACCGCTTCTAGGCCCAGGGCAGCGACTCCCTGGGCGAGCTCACCGGTGAGCTGCGCGCCGACGTCAGCGGCGTGAGATGAGAGATCCTCGCGATCGAGGATATTGAGCATTGTGAGTCCAGCCCGTGCGCAGATGGGGTTCGCCGCCGAGGTGAGGAGGGTGGACGCAGTGCCACAGTCCAAGATCGACGCCGGACCCACGGCTGCGGACAAGGGGAGTCCGGCTCCAAGTGACTTGCCGTAGGTGACGATGTCCGGGCCGATGCCCTCATGGGCATAGGCCTGCATGGCACCGGTGCGCCCTAGGCCGACCTTCACTTCATCGACGATCAGCGGCACGGAGTGTCGAGTCGCAGCGTCCCGTACACCGCGCAGGAATCCATCGACGGGGATGATCAGACCGCCGTCGGACTGGATCGGCTCCATGATGATGCACGCCACGTCGCCTATATCCAAATTGCGCTCAAGCGCGGAGAGGTCTTGAGTGAGCGTCTCGGTTGCGTCACCGGTCCGCGGGCGGACCGGGTCGGGGTAGGGCAGGTATGTAACGTGGGGATCGGCAGGGGCGGTGGCGTTGAGCACCTGTGACACGGCCCGTGCCAGGCCCATCCCACCGTGATAGCCCCCGATGAAGGCGATCACGCGGGGTCGGCCGGTCGCGCGACGACAGGCCTGGAGGGCGGCCTCGTTGGCGTCCGTCCCTGCGTTGCCGAGGTAAACCCTCGATCCACTAGGCATGCGTGTGAGGTCGAGCAGTCGTTCAGCGAGTGCGACCGCATCGGTGCTGATTGCGGAAAGGCCACTCACGCCGGCGGGGGAGGCCGCGGCATCAGCGATTGCGCGAGCAATCTCTGGATTGCCGTACCCCAAGCCTGCAGCGGTCCACGAGGCCGAAAGGTCAAGGAGTCGTCGCCCGCCCGGCTCGACGAGGTAGGAGCCTTCGCCTGAGTCCACGGCGAGCGGGAAGAAGCGCAGCTTCTCGACTCCGGCGATCACCTGGGCATCGCGACCAAGCACCGCCGCTGCATCTGCAGTGGGCAGCGTGATGGGGTGCGATGGGGAAGGGCTGATCACAGCACCTCGGCGTAGGCACGGCAGCGCTCAGCCTCGGAGAGCCCCGCGAGATGCTCCTCCTCGCCGCGCCGCACGGCCGCAGCGGTCGTGACGAGGTCATCGGCGAACCAGCTCTGCGCGATTTCATCCGCCAGGAATGCCTCGTGGGCAGCATCGACGGTGGGAGGCAGTGGGTCGAAGACTTCGTCGTCGATGTGCCCCGTGAGGACCCGATCGATCGGCGCCGCTCGCTCCAGCCCGTCACACATCGCGTGGACTAGTGCCGCAAGGACGAGGTGAGGATTTGCCGTGGCATCGGCGGCGCGATACTCGATGTTAAAGGTGCGGCCGACGGTGTCGCCGGGCACCATGGGGGAGACGCGCAGCAGTGCCTCCCGATTGTGCAGTCCCACGAAGGCACCGGCCGAACTCCATCGGTGCGGTGTCAGGCGCAGGAAGGACACGCGACTTGGGGCCGTCCACGCAAGTAGCGCCGATGTGTGGGTGAGGATGCCCGCACACGCTTGCGACGCCGAGGGCGAGAGTCCAGCAGGCCCGGACACGTCGAAGGTCATCTGTTGACCGTCTCGCCACAGGGACATGTGGACATGGACACCGTTGCCTACCGCGTTGGGATCGAGCAGTGGCGCGAAGGTAGCTCGAAGTCCTTCCTGGCGAGCTGATTCACGGATAATCTCTCGGGTCAAGACCGCGGCATCCGCGGCGCGGAGCGCGTCCGACGGCCTCACGGTGACCTCAAACTGCCCGGGGCCGTACTCCGGTAGCCAGTTTTCCCACTCGATGCCCGCGCCGTTGAGGTTGCGCCGAGCGCGAGACCCGAACGGCTCCCCGGCGGTCAGTCCGCCAATCGTGAAGGCGCCCGGTCCAGCCTGCCTGTCCGTAGCGTCAAGAAGGGCGAACTCGTGCTCGAACGCCACGGTAAGCGACAGGCGGTGATCGGCTAAGAGGCGTGCGAGAGCCTGCTTGAGATTGGTGCGCGGGCAGCACTCCCACGGGCTGCCATCAGGAAGGGTTTGGTCGGCCAGGTAGAAGTCAACGTCGCCGCCGGGCAGTGGAAAGGCGCACTTGGTTTTCGGATCGGGGATGAGGCGCAGGTCACCGAGTGCTCCAAAAGGATTTGGTTCGACGAGATGACCGAAAGAATTGATGGCGAGATCCGCCGGCACCCAGCCGACACCAGACGTCACGGACAGGTCGGCGGAGGGAAGCCCCCGACCCCGCGTGAGTGCAACAAGATCGTTTGTGGCGACAAAGGCGAGGCGATCATCAGACATGTGTCCTCCTCAGGCGATCAACACGAGATCGATGGCGCCAGTAGGGATGTCCACGACGAGAAGAGTCCCATTGGGCAATGGTTGCGCGTGGTCCGCATGTGGCCGGACTCCCGTCGACCATGCACTGATGGTGCCCCGATCCTCACTCCAGGTCAGGTCGAAGTAGTCGTCGTCGGCGTCGCTAGGCCGATTCTCCGGCTTAAACAGGCAGGCGACGGCCAGAGTATTCGGCGTCAGGATCATGGCGTTGAGTGATGTGTAGGCGATGCCCGACAGGCGCTCGGCGGTGCGCTGCATCGCCGCAGCAATGTCGCCGTTCTCGCGTCGGAGTTCGCTGATGAAGATGCCGAAGTAGCGCTCGCTGTCGGTATCTCCCCGAAAGGAGTCCACGAGGTCGGCATCAATGTCGCTGAGCAACTCGGTGGATCCGGGCAGCATGCCGTTGTGCACGAATGCGACGGGACCGAGGCTGCTGGGTGCCTCAAAGGGATGCGTGTTGCCGAGGTGAACGGCGAGATCATCCGTGGCCCTGCGCAGGTGGACCATGCCCGCCCGCGCGGCCCGTGAGCGCATGTCGCGGGCGAAGACGGGGTCTGTGTGAGCGGCAACGGGCCCCCGCTCAATGTAGAGGTCGTCAGGCGGCTCCGCTGTAGCGATGCCCCAGCCGTCGCAATGGACACGGCTGAGGTTGGAGAGGGAGTCCTGGTCTGCCCCGAGTACTTCCTCTGGGCAGACCGGGTGCGGGGATCGCCATGAAAGCAAGCGGCACACAGTCGACTCTTCCGTCCGAGGTCAGACCTTTTCGGCAACGCGTTTGCCGAAAAGGCCATTGGGGAACAGGGACAGTACGGCGATCACGAGCACAAATGTCAGGGAGTCCCGGTAGGGAGCCAGGCCTTCTGGCAGCCAGGTTTGCAGGGCGATCTCGATGGCAGCAAGGAGGTAGCCACCAAGGACGGCGCCGGATATTGAGCCGAGGCCGCCGATCACGACAACAACGAAGGCGGCCAACACGGGCTTGAGGCCCATGAGGGGGTCGACGGACCCTCGCTGCATCACCCACAGCACGCCAGCGATCCCGGCGAGCAGCCCTGAGATCAGGAAGGCGATGGCAATGAGTCGAGACGCCCTAAAGCCCATGAGCCGGAGCGTCTCAAAGTCATCAGCGGCCGCGCGGATTGCCCACCCCGAGCGGCTGCGATCGAAGAAGACCTTGAGCGCGATCAGGCTCAGGAGAGAGACGACAATCGAAATCGCCTGGATGATGGACACCTGCGCGTTGCCAATGGCGATGGAGCCGGTGAAAAGCGAAGGCACGGGCACGGCTTGGCCCCGCGCAGAGATAAAGTTCTGGAAGATAACCTGCAGCAGCATGGCGACAGCAAAACTCGTCATGAGCAGTGTCGCCGGGTTCGCATTGCGCACAGGTCGAAAGGCAGTTGTTTCCATGATGACCGCGGCGACTCCGCCCACGAGCACCGCCGCGAGGACGGCAGCCCAGAAGGGCACGCCCAGGAGGATTCCGGCGAGCAGGGCGTAGCCGGCCAGGGTCATCAGTTCACCATGAGCGAAGTTGATCAGCCCAAGGACGCTGAAGACAACCGCCAAGCCCAGAGCGAGGAGTGCATACGTGCCACCCAAGCTCACCACGTTAACGATATAGGTCAAGATGGCATCCACGAGCTACTCCTCCGCGCCCAGGTAGAAGTGCTTCACGTCGTCAGAGTTGCGCAATTCCGCAGCGGATCCCGACATCACGATTGTGCCGTTGGCCATGGCGTATGCTCGATCCGCAAAGTTGAGAACCCGGATGACCTCTTGCTCAACGATCAGCATGCTGAGTCCGTCAGCCTTGAGGTCCGCCAGCAATTCGTAGACGCGATCCACCAGCGTGGGTGCGAGCCCGAGGGACGGCTCGTCAATGAGCAGCAGGTCTGGCTGCGACATCAAGGCTCGCGCAATCGCCACCTGCTGCTGCTCTCCGCCTGACAAGGTCCCGGCGGGCTGATCTCGACGCTCAGCAAGGATCGGTAGTCTCGCCAGGAGGGCCTCATACGTCGACTGGATCGCCTTGCGGTGGCGCGCCGCGAGCATGAGATTTTCATGGATCGTCAACTGCGGGAACAGTCGGCGACCTTCAGGCACAAGGGTCAAGCCTTGCGACACGATGCGCTCACAGGCGACCCCGGATATTGATGTGCTTCGGAAGTTGACCTGACCCGTTGACTTGATCAGGCCCAGGATCGCACGCAGGGTCGAGGATTTCCCTGCGCCGTTCGGGCCGAGGAGGGCGACTGCTTCGCCCTCCTCGACCCGAATGCTGCTGTCGTGAACGGCCTGGACTCCGCCGTAATTCACGGAGAGGCCGGTCACGTCCAGCAACGTCGACATATCGCTTCCTATCTTGATTGCGCTCAGGCCGCGGGCACGGTGGCCGGATCGACGATGACCACCTCGACGAGCGAGCGCTCGCCTCCGGTGACCTTGATGAGAGCGATCTCGCGGATGGCCATGCGGTCACCACCCTTGAAGCTGATCGTGCCCGTGATGCCCTGGACTCCCTCGAGATTGGTGATGGCGTCCTTGATGGCCACCGGGTCGCAGCTTTGTGCATTCGTGACTGCTGCGTTGAGGACGTTGCCAAGCTCGTAGCCGGTGACAGCGAAGATCGCCTCGGGATCCTTGCCGTACTTCGCGTTGTACTTGGTGAAGAACTCGCCCATCGGCCCCTCGTTCGCGAGCACGCCGGCGGTCGTGTACACGACGCCCTCGGCCGTCTCACCGAGCGCGAGCGTGGTGGGTGAGTCGATACCGTCGGTGCCGAGCACCGGCGTGTTGATGCCAGCGCCGCGGATCGCCTTGAGGAAGGTCGGGAAATCAGGCTCGTACGCCGGTGTCATGATGACGTCGGGGGCCGGATTGAGGGCCTTGATCTCGTCGGCGATCACGTTGAAGTTGGGCTGGCCCATGGTGTACGTGCCCTCTCCCACGACGGTGCCACCATTGGAGGTGAAGGCCTCCTTGAAGTAGCGGGGGAGGTTCGAGGTGTAGGCGCTGTCGGGTGAGCCCAGCGTGTAGGCCGTCGTGTAGCCCTGCTGAGTCGCGTAGTTGGCGAGGACTCGCGCCTGGGCGTTGTCCCCGAAGGCATTGGAGAACATGAAGTCGCCCACGGCTACAGGCAGGACCGGCGAGGAACCAAACCAGGACATGGCAGGGACCTGGGCTTCCTGTGCCAACTGCCCGGCCGCGATGGAGGGATCAGCATCACCCGGTGTGATGAGGAAGCTGATCCCCTCGCCCAGGAGTTCGGCGGCTACGGTCGCCGACTGCGCGGCATCCGAGCGGGTGTCCTTGACGATGGTCTCGACGCGGAACTTCCCATCGATACCTCCGGCAGCGTTGACCTCGTCGACCCAGATGTCAAAGCCCTCAAGGCTGGGTACGTCGACGTAGGCCAGCCCCCCGGTCTGGCCTGTGGCGACACCGACCTTGACGGTGCAGGACTCGCCGGCAGGTGCCGCATCACTGGATGCGGCGGAGTCGGATGAGCCGGAGGAGCCGCAAGCAGCCAGCAAGAGCGTGCCTGCTGCTATTGCAACAAGGGCTCCGGTCACCCTTCGGTGATGTGAGTGATTCATAACGATTTCCTTTCTGTGCCGGTGGCACCGATCTCTTGCGTAGCTGAGGGATCGGATTCCCTCCAGCCTAGGTATGCGGCGGCTACCTCGGGTTGGTCGAGGACCGCCTGTGGCTCGCCGTGGGCGAGGACCTTCCCGTAGTCCAGGACGGTCAAGCTGTCGCACGCGGATCGGATCAGCGCGACGTCGTGATCGATGAGGAGCATCCCCACGCCCGTCGTCGCCAGGATCGTCTCCATTTGACGGAGGAGTTCGCGCGATTCGGCTGGGTTCATGCCTGCCGCAGGCTCATCCAGGAGAAGGACTCGCGGATTGAGGGCGAGCGCCCGGCTGATCTCCACACGGCGCTGATCACCGTAGGGGAGTTCTCCGGCGAGGCGATTGCCATGATGGGCGACACCGAGGACAGCGAGGATCTGCAGAGCACGCTGGTCCGCCTCGTGTGGCGACATACCCGCGGATATGCACGAAACGGTGACGTTGTCGAGCACTGTGAGCTCGCGGAAGAGTCGCATGGTTTGGAAGGTGCGCCCGAGTCCCTTGCGCGCCCGGCGCCAGACGGGTGTCCTGGCGATGTCCTCACCAGCGAGGGTGAGGCGTGCCTCCTCTGGCTTGGTGACGCCGGTCACGCAGTTGACGAAGGTGGATTTGCCGGAGCCGTTGGGGCCGATGAGTCCCATCACGTGCTGGGCCTCGACATCCACCGACACGTGGTTGAGCGCCACGAGGCCTGAGAAGTTTTTGACCAGGTTGTGACCGCACAGGACCGTCTGCCCCGGATTCTCGTTGCGCACGGGTAGAGCGCCAGCGGCGTCCGCATCCGGAGGCGTGGGGCTCTTGCGGTACGCCAGGAACTCTTCTGGCTCTCGGAAGCCGAGAAGGCCCCGGGGGCGGAAATAGAGCGTCAGCAGGATGATGATGGCGAGTCCGGCGTTGGTCAGACCGAAGAACTCGTTGGCATCGCCCACTCGCCTCAGTGCCTCCACGACGAGGGTGACGACGAAGGCCCCGACGATTCCACCGGCCACGGAGCCAGACCCTCCGACGATGAGCATCGTTAGCAGGGTCAGGGTCAGGGTGAAGTAGAAGTCTTTCGGGGAGAAGGCTCCAAGCAGCCCGGCATACGCAGCGCCCATCGCGCCGGCGATTACCGACGAGACGATCCAGCCGATCAGCGTGGCGTACTGCACGCGCACGCCCGCGGTCGATGCAGCCAGGGCGTCATCGCGCGATGCCCGCAGGTGGATGCCGATCCGAGAGTCGCGGAAGAGGCGCGCGACGATCACGGCAAGAATCGCGGTGATGCCAGCGACGAAGATGCTTGTGTAGCGAGGCACTCCATAGAAGGTCTGGCTGCCTCGCGTGAAGGGCTCGGCACCGACCATGACGCCGTGGAGGATGATGAGTACGGCGAGCGTCGCGATGGACGCCGCGTCGCCAAGCCTGGCGATGACCAGCCCGGATATCACCCCGACGATAGTGGCGGCCAGGATGCCGCCCAGCATCGCCGCGACAATGGGCAACTCAACTTCCTGAAGCGGCTCGGGCAGGAGGGGGAGAGATGTCCTCTTGACGGCAGCGGGCATCGCCAGTATGCCCGTCGTGTAGGCGGCGACACCGACGAAGCCGACGTGGCCGAAGCTGAGGATTCCGCTGTTGCCGCTAAAGATCTGCAGAGCCATGACACCGGTCAGGAGTACGAGCGATGTCGTCACGAGCAATTGGGTGGCGGACGGCAGCGTGCTCCCGATCAGGGTGACGACGATCAGAATGATGACCCATAGACCGATGGAGGCGAGAGTGCGCCCGCGTCGCGTCGACATCATGAGGGCACTCGCGCGATGTTGGCGAGAGCGCAGATGCAGCGGTCGATCCCGTCGCAAGTCGCGTAATGGGCGAAGCCGAGGCGCAGCACCGCGGCGCGAGGCCCGGCAAGAGCCTCGTGGGTCAGGCTGCCGGTCTCAAAACGATGTCTGGGCGGCTCCATGCCCGCCGGCCTGACGCGGTCGGGACGCGGCGAAGGGATCAGTGTCGGGCGTACCCAGGCGATGCCCAGATGAGGGCCGAGGCACGTGTACGGCGAGCACAGGAGCACATCACAGTCCAGCGCTTCGACGTCGATCCTTCGATGCGGCGCACAGGCCACAG
>VGBL01000045.1 GCA_016870515.1 Actinomycetota bacterium
CGGCCCTGCTAGCCTCTGCTGGCCCCGAAGGGCACGGCCAGGTAGCTCAGTTGGTACGAGCGTCCGACTGAAAATCGGAAGGTCGGCGGTTCGACCCCGCCCCTGGCCACACCCCAGGGACTCCATCACGCACACTCAACCTGATCGTCATACCGTGGGCCAAGGCGAGTCCTGGGACGCCTACGACGGGCCAAGGCAACGTGCCCACCCACAGAGACAGCCTCGTGCGGAAATCAGCAGAGCCCGCGCGGGTCAAGGTGCGCCCCGATCGCCCTTCGACGATCGACGCAACCACCACAGACCGATGATGGGCAGCACCAGCGGGATGAACGCGTAGCCGAGGCCAAAGGCCGACCACACCGTGGCGCGCGGGAAGAGCGCCGGGTACGCCACGCTGAGCGCCCCGACGACGAGAACCCCTACGAGTTCGACGCCAATGGCGATCGTAGCGATTTTGCGGCCGCGCTCACCGAGGGCGAGCGCCACCGTGGCAACGATGTAAATGAGTGCGGCCACGGCCGACAACAGGTAGGCGATCGGGGCCTCGTCGAAGCGGTTGGCGAGCTGTACGACTGATCGCGACGTGGCGGCGATGGCGAAGATGGCATAGACAACGACGAGCAAACGTGACAATCCCCGTGCCCGGCTTGCCTCAGACATTTCCTGCCCACACCTGTTGTATTCGGACTACGAGGATCGCCATGACAAGGCCGACAACCAGGACGATCGCGGATCCGATGCGTGTCGCGTCGTTCCTCGTCCACCACCACGAGCCAAGGGGCACCAGCGGACTGAAGACGAGATAGCCGGTGAACTCGAGCCTGGCGAACTCGCGATCCGAAGCCAGCATCTGCACGAAGCCGCCGATCGCGAGAACGATGAAGAGCAGAACCAGCACCAGCTGGCTGGCATGCAGGGCACGACTCATCGGCCGACCGGTCACGAGATGCACAAGGGCCCACAGGGCGATGACCAGGCAGACGGCAATAGTCGCAGTGGCATACCAACCGGTCACGCCACAAGTGTTCCAGCAGGGCCCCACCGAACCGCCGTCACCCTCCAGGGGATGAGGCGTGGTCACCCGCTCCCAGTGCCCAAAAGTCGAGCACCTTGACACGGCGTGCAGTTAGGGCGACACCGATCGCCTGTCCCGTGTAGGAAAGTCCGGGCCCAGAGCCACTCTTCGCCTGACCTTCTGGTGGTGCCCATCGCCCCCCGTCGACCAGATCCGCGCCCGACTCACTCGGGCTTTAGCCAGGGCCACAGTCACGTGCTCGCCCCGGGCCCAAGCCACCCGTGCCCCTCGACGTTCCCAGGGCTGCATCCCCGGCTCGACGGCACTTCGCATGAAGTGGGAAGCAAATGCGGGCGGGACAGTCGATCGTGCCATAGCCTCGAGCCGTAGGGCCCAAAACGTGCCAACACCCAAAGGAGTCGCGATGGATGAGAAAGCACTGCTCAGTCTGTGGAATCAAAAGAGAATGCACATTATCGTCGCTCAATTAGCGCCTGCCCTCGTGCTCATAGCGGTCTTCGTCTTGGCTGCCCAGGGCACTTTCGCGAGCGCCGGTGCCCCCGCGCGCTATCTGGCAATAGCCGTGGCAGTCGTTACCGGCATCCTCGCCATGACTTCCCAAATCGCGACGATCCGCGAGGCCGAGGCACTGGTGACCGACTTGGCGAAAGTTGACAATCCCACTGAACTATCCAGACGAGTCGCTGCGTCGAAGAATTTCCTCGTCCTGACCCTCGCGGCGATCATCGGTCTCGCTTTGATCATCCTCGTACTCGTGGTGTGGGCAGTGTTGGGTTAGACCTCGATTGCACCCCGGGACAATGGTTCGCCTTTGCGGCTTCCTGGATATAGGCCTGCCAGGTAGCAAGCGACGCGATCTCCTCGCGGTGGACGAGGTACCTACCGAGTCCGGGGATGTCTCAACCAGCAGGTAGTCCTCGACCTTCCAGTCGTGGCGGTTCCCATCGAGGGCTCTTCCTCAGTCGGACCATACCCCCGTGCCCGAGTCACGACGTCACCACCTTTGCGCCAGACTGAGCCCGTGCGCGTCGTCGTCATTGGAGCGGGGTTCGCCGGACTGGCCTGCGCCGACCGCCTCGTCGCGCTCGGACACGACGTGACCGTGCTCGAGGCTCGTGATCGCGTGGGTGGCCGTGTGTGGTCGCAGGAGCTCATCGCCGGTCGAGCGGACACGGTCGTCGAGCGCGGTGCGGAGTTCGTACTCTCCGGTTACGACGTCATGCACGAGATGGCGCGCCGGTTCGACCTACCGGTAGCGCCATCGGGCATGTCCTACTACGTGCGAGAGCCGCGCCATGCCTTCGCGCCGGTCACCTCCGAGGAAGTCGCTACCACCGCGCAAGACCTGCAGCCCACCGCCGAGGCGACGGATCGCACAGTGAGCCTGCGCGCCTTCCTCGATGTGCACGCGCCAGGTGCTGCCACCGCGCAGGTGCTCGCCGCGCGGGCGGCCATCAGCTGGGCGGCTCCGGTGGACCTGCTGTCCTGCCATGTTCTCTTGGACTCCGTCGCCTCCGTGCAGCCACTGCCTACCGCGCGCATAGGCGGCGGCAACCAGGGCATCGCACGCTCACTTGCTGCCGCCCTCGGCGATCGCGTGCGACTGAATGCGCCGGCATCTGCCGTCCACGCCGCGGAGGATGGCGTGCGGATCGACGTGCTCGGCTCCACGATCGAGGCCGATGCGGTGGTCATGGCAATACCGCTGCCGCTGCTTGAGGGATTCGACCTGCGGCCGGGACTGCCCGGCGTCCAGAGGGACGCAATGGCGCGCATGGTGCGCGGGCATGCGGCCAAGCTGCACGTGCCCCTGGGTTCCCCCGCACGCACCAGTGCGGTCCTGGACGTGGAGCGCTGCTTCTGGTGCTGGACTGCGACCGACGCCAGCGGGCAGGTGCAGCCGGTCGTGCACTGCTTCTCCGGCTCCTCCCCCGCGCTCACCGGGCTCGACGTGGCGCGCGGCGAGGGCGAGTGGCTGCAGGCGCTGGGCGCACTGCGCCCCGACTTGGACCTGGACGGTGATGGCGCGCTGCTGACCACGTGGGACGACGACCCCTGGGCGACCTTCGCCTACTCAGGGCTCGGCGCGGCCAGCGCACCCGATGACGAGGAGCTCATCCGCGCGCCCATCGCCCGCGTGCACCTCGCCGGCGAGCACACGGCAGGTGATTGGTCCGGGCTGATGGAGGGGGCCTTGCGCAGTGGCCTGCGCGCTGCCGACGAGGTCCACGCGGGGTCGGTGCACACATGACCGTGGGGTGACCGCAGACCGATCGGCGACGTATGCCCTCGCCCGCCCGTCCGCGTGTCTTCCGCTTAAGACGGCCGTGACTGCCGTACTGATCCCGACATTCTTGGATTGGCCGGGCAGGGGTCCGGAACCCTCACCATTACCTCCGGAGGAGCGGCGCATTTTGCCGCCAACGACGGGCTGAGAACCTACCTAGGCAAGATCACCGACCTAGTCTCGGGCTACGAAGTTGAGCAGCGAGGGAACCTCCACCTGGACGTCGTCGACGTCAAGATCGCGACTGGCGACACAAGGCCGATCCCCATGATGAAGGTCTTCATCCCCTACGACCGCATCCCGAATGACTTTCTTGGCTACCTGGCTTACTGGGGCAGCAAGGGGGAGCAGGCGGTTTCCTAGATCAGTCGGCCGGCTGTAAGGATGGCCTGCGCAGGGGGCGGACGACCTCATGATGAGTCGGCCGAGCCAGCGTCGAACGTGCTGACGAGTAGCGACGCGAACTAGGAACTGGTCTTCGAGGGCGGCTCACCTGACTGCCCGGCCTTCGTCCGCGGCAGGTAGAGCACCGCGAGGCCGGCCACGACGACAGCTCCGCCGACCACGCCCCAGAACGGGCTGCCCGTCATGAAGCTCGACTCCAGCATGCCCACCGCCAGCATGATCCAGATGCCGCCGATCATGATCAGGACGAGCCCGATCGTGCGGCGCAGCGGGTTCATGTCCTTCATGCCTTCACCATTCCATATCGACGTGCCCGCAGCACTAGGGGCGGGTCAGGTACCACGTGAGGTCGGCGGCGCTCGAATCCTCGAAGACGGTCTCTCCGACGATCACCTGGCCCGTCCACTCACCCGCGGTTACGTCAATGAAAGACGCGCCGAAACTAAAGCTGTCGGGGTCGACAAGAGTGAAGCCAGCCGCCTCCAGCGAACCACTGGCGATGTAGTCGAGCAGGGCATCCATCTGCTCCACCGGATAGCGCCACGTGGCGGTGACCAGGCCGCCACCAGCTGGGGTGAAATTGATGTCGACCGCGCCGACGCCCTCAGCCACCGCCACTAGGGTGCCGCCATCGGGCGCAGGAAGCGACGACAGCCACGCGGGCTCGGGCACGGAGGGAGTCTGCTGCTCGAGCCGCAACTCCGCGGGCGGCTCCCCCTCTTCCGGATTGGGAGTAGCCATCAGCACGATGCGTAACTGGTCGCCGTCTCTCGTCATGACGAGCGTGCTGCTGGAGTCGGTTGTCGACACGGAGTTGTAGGTCCAGCCGGAAGGCGCGGCGGCACCGAAGGCCTCCAGGTCGGCCTTGGTCAGCGCGTCGCTGAGGCCGATGACCTGCTCGGCGTAGAATGTCTCGTCATCCCACTCCCGCACGCTGGTGCCGGCACCCGCGATGGTGGCACCGTCGGGCAGGGGAACATCACCGTCGTGAAGTGGGAGCACCGCCCCCAGGTCAGCACCAGCGGCCGGGCTGCCGATGAGCGCTTCGTAGGAAGCCAGAGCCTCGTCGATCACATCGACGAAGAATGCGTCGGGAGCATCCGCAGAGGGTGACGGCGCCTCGCTCGTCGTCTCCTCCGGCATGGGTGAGGCCTCGATGGAGGACGACGCGGGCGCTGATGACGACGGGGGCTCCGTCAAGGCATCACTGCCGGATCCACAGGCGGCGATGAGCACGACGAGCGGGGCGACGAGCGCGACGTGAAGGCGCATGTCCTCATGCTACGACCGGGTCGGCATCTACGCTGGCAGCGTGAGTCCGAAGTCCGACACCACGCTCACCTGGCGTCGCTACCGATCGCTTCAGTTGGAGTACTCCGCTCTCAAGGTGGTCGGCCGCGGACTCTTCCTCGCGATGATGCTCATGGTCGTCTTCCTCTTCGTCTTCGTGCGCGCCACGGATCTCGTGGCCGGCGAGAACGAGGTGATAATCCCGACGCTCAACGTCGCGCCGAGCATCGATCTGGGTGAGCTAGCCACCGGCTCCTTTAGCCGCACGAGTGCGTCAGTCGTGAGCCTCGTCGGCATCGTGATGCTCATCGTTTCGGCGCCGTGGACCAGTCATGCACTGCGCACCGGCACCGCCCTTGCCCTCCGGGGCGATGAGGGTGAAAGGCCGCGCTGGCGGTCTTGGCAGACGCTGGCGATCGCCGTCGCACTGCCAGCCATCGTTCTCACCACGTGGTTGCTGACACTCGCCACGTCGCTGCGGCGACGGGCGTGGTCGGTGCTCCTGGGTCGCGAACTCGACCCAGCGCTCGTCAACGTGGGCAAGGGCCTGGCCATCACCCTGAGCCTGTTGCTCGTGTTCGGGGTCACGATGCTGGTGGTGCGGGTGACGACCGGCCACCTGTCGGGGCGGGCCGTGATCGCCGGTCTCGTCATCGGCGCCGTGACGGTCGGCTGCAACTTCGTCCTGCTCTACACCTACGTGGGGTCCCTCATCAATCCCAACGTGTCGGGCGGCATCGTCTTGGTCTTCGCCCTGCTGCTGTGGGTCAACATCGTCGTACGCGTCTATCTCGGCGTCCTGTGTTGGGCATCGCTGCCCAAGCCCTAGCCCCCTGCCGTGGCCCTGCGACTGCGGCCCCACGGGCGCTAGGCGGCGACGCGAGAGTGACGGTCGCCTCCACCGGCTGCTGGCTCGCAGGGGCAGGCTAGGGGTATGCCCGATCCCTGGTCATCCCCACCCCGTCGCCCGCCAGTGCGCCCGGCGCCAGTCCGAGCTCGCGCTCCGCACCCGCACGCGACCAGGCGTCCACCTGGGCCATCGACAGGACCGCGCCGTGGGCGACTACCTGAAGCGTCAATCCGTCGAGCAGCGACAGGATCCGCCATGCGGCCCCATCCACGTCATCGCACCACATGACCCCCATGGCCACGCCGTCGCGAATGATGCCCGCAAGCAGGGCGTGCCACTGAACATTGAGATGGCGCGAGGTCTTCTGCAATGCCGGTCGCCGCGCTGCCTCTGCCCAACCGTCGAGCCACAGCTGCATGCCGATGTCATCCTCTGCCGGCGCGTAGGTGGCAAAGAAGAGGGTAAGCCGCTCGATCGGATCCGCGCCCGACTCGACCGCGGCCCGTGTGCGCTCGAAGTCATCCCCCGCCGCTTGAGCGAATGCCTTGGCGAGGAGGTCATCCATCGAGTCGACGTAGTGGTGGATAAGACCGCTCGATGTCCCGAGCTCGGCGGCGACGTCGCGCACCGTCGTCGCAGCGATTCCGCGCCTCTCCATGACGGCCACGGTCGCCGCGACGATGGCCTCGCGGCGCTGCTGCGGGCTCATCCGGGCCATGGCAGCACGGTAAACCCTATTGCGCGGTTGTCCAATAGCCCTCTAGGCTGAAGGGCGAGGTGGCGCACCCCGACGCCCCGCGACCGTGTCCGCCAGGAGGACCCATGCTCAAGCACACGCCGTTCCACGAGCGTCTGGAGGAGTTGAGTCAGACGCAGGCCTGGGGCAACTGGGCCGGCTACCTCTCCGCGCTGCGCTACGACCTGTCGACCAAGCACGAGTACTTCGCCGTGCGCAATGGCGCTGGCTTCTTCGACACCTCCCCGCTCCACAAATACTGGATTCGCGGCCGCGATGCGGAGCGCTTCTGTTCCTACGTCTTTGCCCGCGACATCCGCCCGCTCAAGCCCGGGCGCGCGCAGTACACGATCTGGTGCGACGACGCGGGCTGCGTCATGGAGGACGGTGTCATCTTCCGCTTCTCCTCCGATGAGTTCCTCCTCACCGCGGCGGAGCCCAATCTCGGCTACTTTCGCCAGCTCGCGCGCCCCTTCAACGTCGAGATCATTGACTGCAGTGAGGACTACGCCTCGATCGCGATCCAGGGACCGCGCTCACGCGCGATCCTTGAGGCCCTCACCCCGGACATCTCCGACCTGCGCTACTTCGCCTTTGCCGAGACCAAGATCGCCGACACCCCCGTCACCGTCAGCCGCACCGGCTTCAGCGGCGACCTGGGCTACGAGTTGTTCATCCCGGCCGGTGACGCGCTGCGGGTCTTCGACGCCCTCATGGAGGCCGGCCGCCCCCACGCCCTGCGCCCCTACGGCGACGAGGCGCTCGGCATGACGCGCATCGAGGCCGGCCTGCCGCTCATCAACGTGGAGTTCAGCTCCAGTCGCTACGCATTCACCGACGACGAGCGCTTCACCCCCGACGAGCTCGGGCTCGCCTGGCTGCTCAAGGGCATCGACGATCCAACGCGCCCCTTCATTGGGCGCGACGCGATCATCCGCGAGCGCATGGAGGGCACATCGCGGTGGCGGACCGTCGGCATCACCGTGTCATGGCAGGACTTCTACGAACTCTTCGACGGCAACGGCTTGCTCGCGATCCCCGACGAGATCCCCGTCTCGTGGGAGACGATGATCTACAACGACAGGGACAAGCGCATCGGCTACGCGACGAGCTTCATGTACTCACCCGTGCTCCAGTGCCACATCGGCATCGCGCGCGTCAAGCCGAAGTACGCCGAGCCCGGTGCCGAGGTCTTCATCGAACAGACGGTCAACCACGAGTACATCAACGTGCGCGCCACCGTTACGACCCTGCCCTTCTACAACCCCGAGAGGAAGACGGCCTGAGATGTCCGATCTCCATGCCTACGACGCGATCGTCATCGGTGGCGGTCACAACGGCCTCACCAACGCCGCCTACCTCGCCAAGGCGGGCCAGCGGGTCCTCCTGCTCGAGCAACGCCACATCGTGGGGGGCGCGGCGATCACCGAGGAGCTGCGACCCGGCTTCAACTTCACGACGTTCTCCTACGCCCTGAGCCTGCTGCGCCCGGAGATCATCGCCGAGCTCGACCTCGTGCGCTTCGGATTCATGCCGCTCTACATGCGCTCGCACTTCGCTCCGATGGCCAACGGCGACTACTTCCTCATCGGGCCCGACGCCGCGGTCAACCGAGCCGAGATCGCTCGTCACTCGAAGGCCGACGTGGACGGCATGGAGCGCTTCGAGCATGACACTGCACGCGTGCGGCAATTCGTGCGCCCGCTTTTCGATAGCATCCCGCCCAATCTCTTCAGCGACGACCCCGCCGATACCGAGCGGATGGCATGGCTCGTCAAGCACCTCGGCAACGCGGACAAGAAGCTCCTCCACGACACGGTGCGGCTACTCACCGGCAGCATCGCCGACTTCGTCGACGACTACCTCGAGTCCGATATCATAAAGGCGACCATCTGCTCGGCCGCCTGCGTCGGCATCAAACTCGGTCCCATGTCGCCTGGCTCGGGCATCAACTGGCTCTACCTTTCCATGGGTGAGCATGACGGCATCGGCGGCTCGTGGTCCTTCCACAAGGGCGGCAATGGTGGATTCACCCAGGTGCTCGCACGCGCGGCGACGGCGTACGG
>VGBL01000046.1 GCA_016870515.1 Actinomycetota bacterium
CCACTACGACGTGCAGCACTCCACCGACTCCACCAACTGGGTGACCGACGACACGGTCGCCTCCCCCGGCACGACGATCACGGGCTTGACCCCCGGGATCGCCTACTCCGTGCGCGTGCGCTCGGTCACCGCCGACGACTCCAGCGCCTGGGTGACCAGCGCCAGCACCCAGCCACTGCCACCGACGGTGCCGGGCGCGGTGGGATCGCTCGAGGTCGTGGCCGACGACGACACCACCCTCAACGTCACCTGGACCGCCCCCGCCAGCACAGGGGGCCGACCGATCGACTACTACGCCATCGAGCACAGCGACGACGGTTCAGTGTGGGTCGCTGACGACACCACCACGGCACTCACCACGACCATCGACGAGCTCGCAGACGACAGCAGTTACACGGTCCGCGTGAGCGCGGTCAACGTCATCGGAGCAGGCCCGGCAAGGACTTCCAGCGCGGTCAGCCCGCGCATCCTGGCCCTGCCCGGTCCGCCGCAGGCCCTGGGGGTCACGGCCGGAGATGGATCCCTCGCCCTGACCTGGTCGCCTCCGGCCGATGACGGCGGTCGCAGCGTGCTCACCTTCGAGGTGGAGACCTCGCCCGACGGCACGACCTGGAATACCTGGGCGTCGACCTCGTCGACGAGCACCACCGTCTCGGGCCTGAGCAACGGCACCGCCTACTCGGTGCGCGTCTCCGCGACCACCGTCCTCGGCACGGGCACCCCCGTCACCGGCTCCGGCACACCGACGGCTCCCGCCCCCTCGGGCGGCGGGGGCGGTGGCGGCGGTGGCGGTGGTGGCGCACCTCCCCCCGCCGAGGCAACGGCTCCCGGTGCGCCCACGCTGACCTCGAGCACGGCCGGCAACCAGCAGATCTCCGTGCAGTGGCAGGCACCCGACGACACCGGCGGCGCCGACATCACCGGCTACACCCTGGAGCTCCTCGGCCCCGACGGTCCCCAGGCCTTGACCTATGCCGGCACATCGGCGGTGATCACGGGCCTGGTCAACGGGGAGTCGTACACGGCGCATGTCTCGGCGACCAACTCGGCGGGTCCGGGTGCGTGGTCGGCGTGGACGGGCACCCTCGTGCCCGCGGGCCCTTCCTCCGAGCCCCTCGGCCTCAACGGGCGTGTTGGCGATAACTTCGCCATCGTCAGTTGGTCGGCGCCGGCCGACTGGGGTGGGTCGGCGGTGTCGACATACGTCATCGACGTCAGCGCCGCAGGCCTCACCCAGCAACTGACGACCCCCGACACCCAGGCAATGCTGCTGGGTCTCGCCAACGGTGTCGCCCACACCGTGCGCGTGGCGGCCGTCACCGACTACGGGCAGGGCGCCTGGTCGAACCCGATCACACTCACGCCGAAGTCCCTGCTCCTTGGCGCCCCGACGTCGGTGTCGACCGTGCGCACGGCCCGCGGGGTCACCGTCTCGTGGCGACCGCCGGCGACAGGGCAGGCGACGCGCTACGTCGTGGCTGCGTCGATCAACGGGGCACCCTTCCGCCGGGTGGCCACCACGTCGACGGCCCGCGCCTCGTTCGCGGCCGGCCCCAAGGCCCGGGTCATCCAGGTGCGGGTAGCCGCCATCGACGACCACGGCCGCGGGCCCTGGAGCGTCCCCGTGCACGTCATGAGGCGGACGCTGGCCGAGACGGGGCCTACGAGACACGATCAGTCGACGGACATCTCGCACCACAAGTAGCTGCGCCCGGGCAGGGCGCGGTGGGTGCCGGTGCGCCGAGCGAGGGCCGGGCCGCAGGGAGAGATCAGCGACATCGTCGTTGTCCAGGTCGATCTCCGTCGACATCGACACGTCGCCACGCAACGGCCAGGCGGCGTCCCCGATGGCCGCGTAGAGAAGGGGTCGCCCGAAGGCAACTCGACGCCCGGGACTGCTCCGCTACCGGTCGCTGCACCGCCGGGAGTGACGGGGGCGACGCCACGTTTACACGCCACCATGAGGCACGAGATCTGCCCGGTGTCGCCCTCCCGCACAGCGGCGCGTCTGATCGAAGTCGCCCCGGTGGTCATGATTCACCCCCCACCGCGACGTCCGCGACTACAGCAGTACCTCGCGAGGGTCTCCTCTTCTGCCGATTTTCAGCCAGCCGCCTGGAGGGTACGCCGATCCACAGCGACATGCGGCTCACTCAGCGCTCAGCAGGTCCACGGAGTCCGCAGGAAGGCCACCTGCTGTGAACTGATGTAGGTGATGGTGCGGGATTCGGCGTTCCGATTGGCGATGGTGCGCTCCCGGAGCACGCGGGGGAATAGTCCGCGGGCAAGCCCTGGCACGCGAGGATGAAGGAGATCGCCTGGACGCATGTGGTGCCGCAATCGCGGGCGATTCCTGCCGCTAGCGGAATGACCACGCCAGCGCCACAGCACCGCTGACGGTGAGCACGAGCACGATCTGCAGGGTCGCGACGGATTGTCGGACGGTGAGCCCGCGATCCATGAGCACGTGCGAGAGATGGTCTCGACCCGGCGTGAAGGGATGCCTGCGCTCAAGCAGCCGTCGCACCACCACAAACGTCGTATCAAGGATCGGCACGAAGACGAGAAGCACGGGGATGAGCGCGCTCCACGGCAGGGCAATGCCCACCGGACGCAGGCGCAGGGTGACGATCGCGAGCAGGAAGCCAAGGAAGTAGGCACCCGCGTCACCGAGATACACGGTGGCGGGATACCAGTTGTGCCAGAGGAAGCCCGCCGCGGTGCCGGCAAGGGCAAACGACAGTGCGCCGACGAAGTACTGGCCGTAGATCACCGCCACGATGCCGGTGCCGAGCGCCGCGACGAGTGTCGTTGAGGCGGCGAGGCCATCGGAGTTGTCGAGCAGGTTCATCGCATTGGTGAGGCCAACGATCCACATGACCGTGATGGCCGCGTCGAGCCAGGTCACCTTCGTGAATCCCACTTGAGTGCCGGTCCACCACACGAGCAGGGCGAGCAGTGTCTGGGCGAGAAGGCGCAGCCAGGGATTCAACGAGCGTATGTCGTCGATGAAGCCTAGTCCGGCGACGATGAGCGCCGGCAGGAGGACGCTCGCCAGCAGTTGAAACGCCGTGATCTCGCCGCTCACGCCGACGGCGGTGAGGAAGACCAGAGTGAAGGCCATGGCGACCGCGATGCCGCCGAGTTTGGGGATGGGCCTGTCCTGCGTCTTTCGTCCGCCATCGGGACCATCGGTCAAACCGGACCAGTGGGCGAGCCATATCGAGATCCGCACGAAGACGGCCGACAGGATGCCGGAGCCCACGAAGGCGCCGACAAAGAGCCATGGCCTCATCGCGTCGAGATGTCAGCCGCGACGTCGGCGATGATCTGGTGAAGATCGCGCGTCGGCGTCCAGCCGATGAGGCCGCGGACCTTGGCGGTGTCGGGGACTCGCCGCGGCATGTCCTCGAAGCCCTGCTCATAGGCGTCGTCGTAGGAGACCTTGACGAGGGGGCTGCCTGAGCCGAGCTGCTCGGTCACGCGCACGGCGAGGTCGGCAATGGAGATCTCCTCCTGCGAGCCGACGTTGAAGACCTCGCCCTCGGCCTCGCGGGAGTCGATGAGCCCAAGGAGGGCCTGTACGACGTCGGCGACGTGGCAGAAGCAGCGGCGCTGGGTGCCGTCGCCGTAGATGGTGATGGGTGAGCCCTTGAGCGCCTGCTCGACGAAGCGGGGGATGACCATGCCGTAGAAGCCGACCTGGCGCGGGCCGACGGTGTTGAACAGGCGCACGATGACGGCAGGCAGGCCTTTCTCCTTCCAGTAGGAGTAGGCGAGGACCTCCTCGATGGCCTTGGCCTCGCTGTAGGACCAGCGGGTCTTCAGCGGCGAGCCGAGGATGCGGTCGTCCTCCTCGCTGAGCAGGTCGGATTCATTCTTGCCGTAGATCTCTGACGTCGACGTGACCAGCACCTTGCGGCCGTACTTGTGGCACTTCTCCAGCACGATCTCCGAGCCGCGGATATTGGTGGCGAGTGACTCCAGGGGCCGGCCGACGATGAGTTCGACTCCGACGGCCGCGGCGAGGTGAAGCACCGTGTCGGATCGGCGTACAGCGTCGTCGACCAGGGCCTCGTTGAGGATCGAGCCGAGCACGAACTCGAAGTTCGGGTCGCCGATGTGGTCGCGGATGTTGTCGTGGCGGCCGGTGGAGAGGTCGTCGAGGACCATGACCTGGTCACCCCGGGCCAGCAGGGCGTCGGTGAGGTGCGACCCGACGAAGCCCGCTCCCCCGGTGATCAGCACGCGCATGGGGGCAGCCTAGGGGCTCGCATGAGGTCCCGTGGATCTCCCCGACCCCTCAGCGCCACTCACTAGCGTGAGGAGGCCCGATAGCCCTCGTACGTCGCGTTGATCCCCTCGCGCAGTCCGATCGCCGGCGACCAGCCCAGCGACGAGATCCGAGACACGTCGAGCAGCTTGCGCGGGGTGCCGTCGGGTTTGCTGGGATCCCACTGGATGTCTCCGGAGTAGCCCGCGACATCAGCCACCAGCGTCGCTAGCTCGGCGATGGTGACATCGTCGCCTACGCCGACGTTGACGTGCTCGGCCTCGTCGTAGACATCGAGCAGGCGCAGACATGCCGCAGCCAGATCGTCCACGTGCAGGAACTCCCGTCGGGGTGTGCCTGTCCCCCACAGCGTCACTGAGGGTGCGCCCGCAAGCGTGGCCTCATGGAAGCGTCGAATGAGCGCGGGCAGGACGTGCGCGGTCTGCAGGTCGTAGTTGTCGCCCGGACCGTAGAGGTTGGTCGGCATGGCGGAGATCCAGCGGCGGCCGTATTCGCGGCGGTAGGACTGCACGCCGATGATCCCGCTGATCTTGGCGATCGCGTAGGAATTGTTGGAGATCTCGAGCGGCCCGGTGAGCAGGGCTGACTCAGGGATCGGCTGGGGCGCCATCTTGGGATAGATGCACGACGAGCCGAGGAAGAGCAGCCGGTCCACATCGGCAGCGTGTGAAGCCTCGAAGAGGTTGGTCTGGATGCGCAGGTTGTCGGCGAGGAATTCGACGGGGTACGTCGCATTGGCCATGATCCCACCCACCTTTGCGGCAGCGACGACCACGACATCCGGCTTGGACGATGTCACGCAGTCCATCGCGGCGTCGCGATCGGTGAGATCGACCTCCGCGGAGGACCAGCCGACTAGGTTGGAGAAGCCCTGCGCCTCGAGCGCCCGCCACATGGCCGAGCCCACCATGCCGCGGTGGCCGGCGACGTAGACGCGAGCGTCGGGAGAGGGCATGCCCACGGATCCAACCTAGTGGAGGCGACTCCACCCTCTAGGCTCGGCGGCATGGCACAGCAAGTTGCACTCATCACGGGCATCACGGGCCAGGACGGCTCCTATCTGGCGGAGCAGTTGCTCGACAAGGGCTACGTCGTGCACGGCTTGATCCGGCGCGCCTCGACGTTCAACACAGCGCGGATCGATCATCTCTATAAGGATCCGCACGATCCGCAGGCGCGGCTCTTTCTGCACTACGGCGACCTCACGGATGGCTCTCGCCTGGTGACGCTGTTGGAGCGCGTGCAGCCGACGGAGGTCTACCACCTGGGCGCGCAGTCGCATGTGCGCGTGAGCTTCGATGAGCCGGAGTTCACCGGCGACGTGACGGGTCTGGGCACCACGCGGCTGCTCGAGGCGCTGCGCGTGTCGGAGGTGCCGGCGCGCTTCTATCAGGCGTCGAGCTCGGAGATGTTCGGCGCGACACCGCCCCCGCAAGACGAGGAGACGCCCTTCTATCCCCGCAGCCCCTACGCGGCCGCGAAGCTCTACTCCTACTGGATGGTGCGCAACTACCGCGAGGCCTACGGCCTCTTCGCCTGCAACGGCATCCTGTTCAATCACGAGTCGCCGCGGCGCGGTGAGACCTTCGTGACCCGCAAGATCACGATGGCGGTCGCCCGCATCGCGGCTGGCCTGCAGGAGGAGCTCTACCTCGGCAATCTCGATGCCAAGCGTGACTGGGGCTACGCACCGGAATACACCGATGCCATGTGGCGGATGCTCCAGGCCGATGAGCCCAACGATTACGTGGTCGCCACGGGCACGAGTTATTCCGTCGGCGACTTCGTGCGCATGGCCTTCGACCACGCGGGGCTCGACTGGGAGCAGCACGTGAGCTTCGACCCGCGCTACCTGCGCCCCACCGAGGTCGACGACCTCATCGGCGACGCCAGTCGGGCCCAAGAGATTCTCGGCTGGCAGGCGCAGACCTCCGCACCCGAGCTCGTCAAGATCATGGTCGACGCCGACCGTGCTCGCATCGGCGCTTAACGGCGGCTTGCCAGAGCCCTCTCGTACGCCGCGGCGTGCTCGGACAGCATCCGGGCGGGCGAGAACTCCACCAGCGCCCGCTGTCGAGCAGCGGCTCCCATGGACGCCATGAGCGCCGGATCGGCCACGAGTTGGCGCACGCCCTCTGCTACCGCTTCCGCCGAGAGAGGGACGACGAGCCCGGTCACCCCGTCGACGACCACCTCCGAGGCGGATCCGGCGTTGGTCGTCACGGTGGGCAACCCGGCGAGCGCCGCCTCCACGAGGGAGTAGGGCATCGCCTCGTTGTCGGAGGTGAGCACGGCTATGTCGCTGGCGGACCAGAAGGTCGGCGGGTCCACCCAGCCCAAAGTGCGCAGGTTGGTCGGGGCGTGCTCGTCGAGCCCGGATCGCAGGGCGCCGTCACCACCCACGATGAAGTCCACGCCAGGCGTGAGAGCGGCTGCTCCAGCCAGGCGATCGGGGCGCTTCACTCGCACGACGCGCGCGAGCCAGCCTGCGACGGGCCGGTCAGCCCCAAGATGTGCTATCCCCAGCTCTGCACGGGCGGTATCGCGGTCGGCGCGCGGGAAGTCGCGCACGCCGGGCCGCACGACGATGACCTTGTCAGGAGAGACGATCCGTGCGGTGACGAGGTCGTCGCGAACCTTCTGCCCAGCGGCGAGCACGAGGTCGGAGGCCGCGGCCATGAGCCGCTCCGACATCGAGATGCCTCGCACGGCGAGACCGGAGAAGTAGCCCTTGAGCAGGTGGCCGTGCACGGTGTGCACGAGGGTGGGGCGATGTCGACCCAACGACAGGGCAGCCGCGCGACCGACCATGCCCGCCTTGGCTGTGTGCGTGTTGACCACGTCCGGCTGAACGTCGCCGATCAGGTCGCGCAGTTCGCGTAGCGCCACGAAGTCATCGAAGGGGGAGACTGCTCGACCGAGGCGTGAAAGACGCACGAGGGGCATGGTGGCCGCCCCTGGATCTTCGACCTCGTCTCCCTGCACGTGGCCGGTGGCGACGACGACCTCTTGGCCCGCGGCCACCTGCTCGGCCGTGAGGGTCTCTAGCCACCGTGCGGTGCCACCCAGGTTGACCCGGGCGATGACATGGAGGACCTTCACCTGGGCAAGGGTGCCACCCCGCTCTGACGCCCCGAGGCCAATACCCTCATCACATGCCCAAACCCGTCACCGTGCGCCTTATCGGTGGATTGGGCAATCAACTTTTTGGCTACTACGCCGGCGCAGCCCTGGCTGCACATCACGGTGTCCCCTTGAGGCTTGACACGTCGTGGACTCGACACGGCATCACTGACCATGGGATCGAGATCCTCAGGTTCGACCTGCCAGGCGAGTGGCTCAGCGAAGACTCCTTAAGGTCCAAGCTTGCCGCACCCGGCACCATCCCCGGCCGAGTCGTCGCCAAGTTGCTCCGTGACGTCCCAGCCCTTCGCAAACCCCTGAGCATCCACGAGGCCCCCGGGGTCGGCCACGATCCGACCCTGCTCGACCAGCCTCCGGGCACGCGGTTGCGCGGCTACTTCCAATCATGGGAGATCGCGGACTGCGCCGTCCGCGCGGGTTGCCCGCGCAGGCCGAGACTCAAGCGCTCGAGCGAATGGCTCGAGCGCACCATCCAGCGTGCCAAAGTCGATCGACCCATCGCCGTCCATGTCCGTCGCGGGGACTACTCCAAGGTCAGTGAGTTTGGCCTTCTCGGCCCTGGCTACTACGAGCCCGCGATCGAGCGCGTCCGCGACGAGGGCATCGCAGGGCCGATCTGGCTCTTCTCCGACGAGCCAGTGATCGCACGACAGGCACTGGGTCGGTACGCCGACGATGCAGAGTCGGTCATCTCACCCGTCGGGCCGGCGGCCGAGATGGTCGCGATGAGCTATGCGGCCGCCAACGTCATCGCTAATTCGACCTTCAGCTGGTGGGGGGCTTGGATGGGCGAGCCCGGCCGACCCGTGATCGCGCCAGACCCTTGGTTCGTCGGCGGTCCGCAGATTGACGGGCTTTTCCCACCCGAATGGGTCCACCTGCCGTCTGTCTAGCTCTGCTCCTTGGCCAGGGCGATGTCATTCACCAGGGTCTCCACGAGCGCCGGATCAGCGGACCCCGCCGGATACAGCGCCTGCACCCGCTTGGCCTGCTCCGCGGCAGCCTCAGCCGCCGGGATGTCCCCGGTCCCAAGGTAGTAGCGAGCCCGCAGCACCCACGCCAGGTCCAGCAGCGGGTCAAACCCGATTCCCTCAGCCGTGTAGGCATCGGCCTCCTTGAAGCGCTGCTGCTGCACCAGCACATCC
>VGBL01000047.1 GCA_016870515.1 Actinomycetota bacterium
GAGCTAGTGGAGGCGACCGGGGTGCCCAAGGACTCCCTGTGTCGCGCCTGCTTCGACGGCGTCTACCCCCTGCCGATCCCGGAGCCTTCGATCATGGGCAAGCACCTGCTCGAGGGACTCCAGAAGCGGGTGTCCTCGACCACGGACATCGACGAGCTGCAGCACCCCTGATGGTCAGCTACTCCGACGCGGGAGTCGATGTCCAGGCCGGTGAGCGCGCGGTCGCCCTGATGCGCGATGCCATCGCGCGTGCGTCGCGCCCGGAGGTCGTCGGCGGTTTCGGCGGCTTCGCCGGCCTCTTCGACGTTTCCGCATTCAAGGGCTACGCCCGACCGCTGCTGGCCACGTCGACAGACGGCGTCGGCACCAAGGTCGCGGTCGCGCAGCGCATGGACATCCACGACACGATCGGCATCGACCTCGTCGCCATGGTTATCGACGATCTCGTCGTCTGCGGCGCCGAGCCGCTCTTCATGACCGACTACATCGCCACCGGCGAGGTCGTGCCCGAGCGTATCGCCGCGATCGTCGCCGGCATCTCCCGAGGCTGCGAGATCGCTGGCTGCGCCCTCGTCGGGGGCGAGACCGCGGAGCATCCCGGCCTGCTGGAGCCCGACGAGTACGACGTCGCCGGTGCCGGCACCGGCGTCGTCGAAGCCGATCGTCTGCTGGGGGCCGACCGCGTGCGTGCCGGTGATGTCGCCATCGCGATGCGCTCATCGGGCCTGCACTCCAATGGCTACTCCCTGGCCCGGCGTGTGCTGCTCGGCGAGGGGGGTCCGGGCCTGGGCACCTATGTCGTCGACCTTGGCCGCACCGTGGGCGAGGAGATGCTCGAGCCCACGCGCATCTACGCGCAGGATTGCCTCGACCTCGTCGACAACGTCGACGTTCACGCCTTCAGCCACATCACCGGTGGCGGCATCGCCGCCAATATCGCTCGCGTGCTGCCAACCCACTTGGCCGTTGAGATCGATCGCTCGACCTGGACCCCTCAGCCGGTATTCGCCCTCATCGCCTCCGGCGGCGTGCAGCGAGACGACATGGAACGCACCTTCAACATGGGCATCGGCATGGTCGCGATTGTCGATGGGACGGCAGCATCCGACGCCATGGCGCGCCTGCGTGATCGCGGTGTCGACTCATGGCCGTGCGGCGTGGTGCGCGAACGGCGTGACGGCGAGGTGGGCGACGCGGAGGCGAAGGGCAGAGCGGGCGGAGCGGCGTTCGTCGTCAGCGAACATCCTGCCTAGCGGGGCGACGACTCCTCGTCGTCGTCCTCGTCGTAGTACTTGGCATAGGGATCGGACGCGTAGGGGTCCTCGACCGGCTCGTCGACCTCGATTGCTTCAGCCTCGACAGGGTGATCACCGGTGGCCAGCTCGGCCTGCAGGCGGTCGAAGTCGGTCTGCGGTCCGCCGTACTTCAAGGCACGGGCGACCTTCGTTTGCTTCGCCTTAGCGCGACCGCGACCCATGGCCGGACTCCTCAATCAGTCCTCGGGCGGCGGCTTCGGCCCCGCGCCGACTGTGGAAAGCGTACCTCCACACCCCGGGAAGTCGGCAGGGGGAGAGCGCCCCCAGGAGCGGCCTCGAGGATGGACTAAGCAGACTGGACTAAGTTAGCCTGCGCCCGTGAAGACGGTGAATGTGCACGAGGCCAAGACCCATCTGTCCCGCCTGATCGAGCAGGCGGCCCAGGGGGAGCCCTTCGTCATCGCCAGGGCCGGTGTGCCGGTCGTCACCGTCACGGCATACGCCGGTCCGCAGCCGGCGCCTGCGCAACGAGTGGGCTTCCTTGCCGGGGAGTTCGACGTTCCCGACGACTTCGACACCATGGGCGCCGACCGGATCGCGGCCGACTTCGAGGGTCCATGACCTGGCTGGTCGACACCCACCTGCTCCTGTGGGCCGCGGTGGGATCCCCTCGTCTGCCGCAGAAGGCCCGCCAAATCCTGGAGAACGACCCGGTGCTCTTTAGTAGTGCATCGCTGTGGGAGGTGTCGATCAAGTCGGGCCTAGGCCGCACGGGGTTCGACGTCGACGTTGCGCGTCTGCGCCGCGGTCTGCTCGAAAACGGCTACGCCGAACTGCCCATCACTGGAAGGCACGCCGTGCTTGTCGGCCAATTGCCACCGCACCACGCGGACCCGTTCGACCGCATGCTCATCGCGCAAGCCATTGCGGAGGACGTCGCCCTGCTGACCTCCGACACAGCCCTGTCTGCATATGACGGCCCCATCCAGCTCGTGAGCACCCGCGGGTAAGCATCGCGTAAGCGCCACCTCGATCGCGTGCATCCAAGTTGTTGATGCGCCACGCACCAAGACGGTCTCGATCCCGATGTAGCCGGTGAAGGCGGCCCATGGGTGCCATCGGCATTGCGGTCAACGGAGTGATGCTCTACAACGCTCTCGACGCTCTCAACATGCATGCGCGTGCCCACGAGATGCAGGACTCGTGCGAGGGCCATCCCAACTTCGCCGAATACCACTACCACGCGGGCTCGGCCTGCGTCGTGGGCAGCGAGACGGGCTCGGCGACCCGCTTCGGCTACGCCTTCGACGGCTTCGGCGTCTACGTCGAGCGCGACAAGAACGGCAACATGCTGACCAACAAGTCACTGGACGCCTGTCATGGCCGCACATCCAAGGTCATGTGGAACGGCAACATTCACAGGATCTACCACTTCGTCGTGACCCAGGAGTTCCCCTACCTGCTCGGGTGCTTCGCCGGCACCAATTCGGTGCCGGCGGCCGGTGGCCCGCAGGGTTAGTCGAAGCGCCGAAACGCTCCCGCGCCCGCGGCCATGCGCTCCTCGGCCTCCTCTGCTGCGGCCTGCTCGGGCAGGATGCCTTCGCGCTGGGCGCGCTCGAGCACCCGCAGCGTCGTGTCATAGACCTTGCCGACGCGCGCACGCGCCCTGTCCATGTCGAACCCGGGGATCTCCTCGGCCGCCTGCACCACGCCGCCGCAGTTCACGAGGTAGTCGGGTGCATAGAGGATGTCGCGCTCGGCCAAGCGCACAGCGACCTCTGGCGAAGCAAGCTGGTTGTTGGCCGCACCGCACACTGCAGTGCACTCGAGCGCCTCGGCCACATCCATCGTGAGCGCGTGCCCCAGGGCATTGGGCGAGTAGATGTCGAGGGGACGCGTGATGAGCTCGTCGGTGGACGACACCACTTCGACCGGCACCAACTCCACGACGGAGGCGATGGCCGCCGGGGAGGGGTCGGTGATGATGACCTGGGCGCCCTCCTCCTTGACCAGGTGCTCAGCGAGGCGTCGCCCCACCTTGCCGGCGCCCGCGATGCCGACCGTCTTGCCCTCGAGCGAGTCACTTCCCCACAGGTGCTTGGCCACGGCGCGCATCGCCTGCTGGATGCCGTAGGCGGTGAGGATGCCGGTGTCTCCCGAGCCGCCCTTCTCTGGCGAGCGACCCGTCGTCCACGGATTCGTCTCGCGGATGACATCGAGGTCGGCGACCGTCGTGCCGACGTCGCCGGCGGTGATGTAGCGACCGCCGAGGGTTGCGATGAACTCGCCCATCGCTAAGAAGAGCTCACGCGACTTGTCGCGTGACGGGTCGCCCCAGATCACGGCCTTGCCGCCGCCGTGCGGAAGCCCGGCGAGAGCATTCTTGTAGCTCATCGCCTTCGATAGCAGCAGCGCATCGGTGACCATCGCGTCCTCGTCGGCGTACGGGCGCATGCGACACCCGCCAAGCGACGGTCCGAGCGCGGTTGAGTGAATCGCCACCATGGCGCGCAGGCCCGTGCGCGGGTCGCGACCGAAGACGACCTGCTCATGCTCGTCGATGATCACCGCGGCGCTGGCTCCACGATGACCCCGTTGGATCGCAGTGATCCATCGTCAGTGGCGATGTACACGTAGGCCTTCTCGTTGCCCTTGCGCGACCACTCGAAGGTGCCGTCGGCACGCACGCTGCGCCTGGCTCGTCGCCTCCGCTGCCACTGATCCCGCAGCCAGCACCACGGCCAGCACTACGCCGACGCTTCTGCGCACGATGGAATCCTCCTTCATCTGGCATGAGGCTAGGGATCCGTCAGGCGATTGACCTTCGAATCCACGAGATACCTGCCAGACTAGATGAATGCGTCGACCCCTCGCCCTCGTCCTTGCAGCCTCCCTCGTCGCCGGACTCGGCGTCGTCACCGCATCGGCGGCGCCCGCCGCTTCGCCTGCGGCGTCCCAGCGGGGCACGATCACGTGGCACGCGTGCGACAAGGACCTAGGCCTCACGGGCTTCGAATGCGGCACTTTGACCGTGCCTCGTGACTGGGACGACCTGGCCAACCCGCTCAATGCCTCGATCGAACTCGCGATCTACCGCTCGACCGCACGCAATCGCATCGGCGCACTCACCTTCAACCCCGGCGGTCCCGGTGAGTCGGGACTCGCCAGTGCGTCCGCGATCCACAGCGCCCTGCCTGGCTCGGTGCGGAATCGCTTCGACTTCGTGGCCTGGGATCCGCGCGGCATCGGCCTGACCGAACCGCAGCTCGACAACTGCATCGCGCCGCGTCAGGAGCCCTACAACCCACCCGCCACAGGCCCTATCGATTGGGCGCTGCTCGCGAAGGAGACCTACGACGCGATGGCGCAGGGACAGGCCGCGTGCCTGGCCGCCAACCCTGACGTGGCGCCCTATCTCGGCACCTACTACGTCATCCGCGACCTCGAGGCCATGCGCATCGCGCTCGGCGAGCGTCAGTGGAACATCTGGGGGATGAGCTACGGCACGCGCATCGGATACCGGTACGCGCGCGAGTATCCGACCCGAGTGCGCACGCTGGTGCTGGATGGAGCGTGGTCACCCAATCTCACGGTGCGCGGGTGGATGAACGGCGAGAGCTGGAACTTCTTCAATGGTCAGACCGTGTTCTCCTCGCTCTTCGGCAAGAAGATGGGCTTCCGCCTGCAGAAGGTGATCGACGGGCTGGACGAGCGCACGATCACTGTCGATGGGACCGAATTGACGCGCTGGCAGGTGATCCCGGCGATCTTCGTCAATATCTCGTATCAGACTTCCTTCCCGGCGATCCTCCAGACCATCACCGCCGCCTACAAGGCGCTGTACGAGAAGGACCGGGCGGCGGCCGCTCGCCTGCCGGGGCTCTTGCGGCAGTTGAAGGAGCGGGGCGAGCCCAACCCCAACGCGGCGGCCAACATCACCTTCATCAATTGCCGCGACCTAGCCGGCTACCCCACGGTTGAGGAGATCATTCATGCAACGGAGGTGTCGGCCGCCAACAGCACACTCAGCGGTGGGGTGACGGCCATCGGCAAGGGTGCGTTCTGCGCCGGGCTGCCCACCGACTTCACCTACGGCTACACGCCGCTCGTCGACAACCTCACCCTGCCCACCCCTCCCGTCGTCATCAACTCCCTGGGCGACACCCGCACGCAATACATCTTCGGGCGCACGATGGCCAACTTGATGGCAGGTTCATCGCTGATCACCTACGACTCCACGCAGCATGTGTCGTACCGGCAGGTGCCGTCGCGATGCATCAGCGACGCGGTGACGAACTACCTGCTCACCCGGCAGCAGCCCGGCAACCTGCTGTGCCCCTACGCGCCTATGCCTCCAGCCCCTCCAGCGTCGCCCTGACGAGTGAGCCAAGCGTCGGCAGGTGGTAGCCGCCTTCCTGAAGCGCGACCGTTGGAAGGCGTAATTCACCAAGGATGCGACCGGCCTCGTCGTATCCATCGACGCTCACCTGCAAAGGCGACTCCGGGTCATCAGCAGCCGCATCGACACCGAGGGAGAAGACGAGCGCCGTAGCCCCAAACGTCGAGACAGCGTCGGCCAGTCGCCGCAAGCCATCGAGCCACGCCTCATCGCCTGCCCCGGGGGCCAGCGGGATGTTCACGTTTGCACCTGCTCCGTCATCGATCCCGACCTCGTCGGCAAATCCCGCGTAGTGGGGGAACCACCCAGCGCCCGGATCGACGTGCAGCGACCCGTAGAACACGTCCCCACGCCCATAGAAGATGTCCTGCGTGCCGTTGCCATGATGCGCGTCGATGTCGACGATCGCTACGCGCTCGTGTCCCGCTCGACGTAACGCCTCGGCCGCGACGGCCGCGTTGTTGAGATAGCACGAGCCTCCGTATGCCGCGCGCGTGACGTGATGCCCCGGTGGTCGAGTGAGCCCGTAGACGACGCCATCGCCCACGACGTCGACGCAGGTGAGCGCCACATCGACTGCTGCTCGCGCCCCTTCCCACGTGCCTGGTCCCACCAGCGTCATCGTGTCGTAGCAGTAGCGACCGGCTGCCGCATGCGGTGCCACGGGCTGGCGCTCGGGCAGGTCACCGAGGAGGCCAGCGGTCGGGAAGAGATAGGGCACCACGCGGTCCGCGCCGTACTCCCCCCACCGATCCCACACCGTGTGCAGGTGCTCGACCAGCCGCGCATCGTGCACCCGCAGCAGCACCTCGTCGTCGTGCGGCAGCGCCTCCATCGTTGGCCAGTCCTCGATCGCCGCCTCGATCGCGTCGACGCGTTCGGGCACCTCGGTGCCGGGCGTGCGCATGCCGAGCCAGATCTCCGCCCCGGGCACATGGTCGCGTGCGCGAGGTGACCTGATGATGCGAATCACGGGCACAGCCTGTCACGACCTGTCAGGATCACGGGGTGCGAGTTGCGGATCTTTGCATCACCATCGGGTCGCTTCCCAGTGGGCCCACCGCGAGCGTCATCGATGTCCCCGGGGTGGGCGTCGGGCACGCCACCGTCGTCTACGACGAGTCCGCGCCCCCGGCCGGCCGCGGTATCGCGCGCACCGGCGTCACGGTTCTCGATCCTGGGGGCAACTGCCTCGCTGACCCCGTCCCGGCGGGTGTCTCGCTACTGAATGGCGCGGGCGAGCTCACGTGCCGGTCGCAGATCGACGAGTGGGGCTTCGCGGAGACGCCGGTCTTCCTCACCTCCACCATGCAGGTGGGTCGCGTCTACGACGCCGCGTGCCAGCTACTGGTGGGCGGTCCCTCCACGTTTGGCGAGGTATTCATTCCGGTCGTCGGTGAGTGTGACGACTCCTGGGTCTGCGATCCGCGCTCGATGCATGTCACCTTCGATGATGTGCGCCGCGCCTTGGAGCAGGCGCGGGCCGGCGGGGAATTCGATCAGGGCGCCGTCGGTGCGGGCACGGGCATGTCGTGCCTGGGTTGGAAGGGCGGCATCGGCTCCGCATCGCGTGTGCTGCCCGACGGTCACGTCGTCGGCGTACTCCTCCTCACCAACTTCGGCAACGCTGCGCGCCTGACCATCGATGGCGTCCCGGTCGGGGAGCACCTGGGCCGCGGGGGTATCGAGGAGCCACCCCGGGCGGGTTCCTGCATCGGCATCGTCATCACCGATGCGCCCATCGACTCAGCCGGCTGCACTCGCCTTGCGCGTCGCATCGGCCTGGGCCTTGCACGCGCCGGATCCGTCGCCCATCACGGCTCCGGCGAGATCTTCCTCGGCCTGGCCAACGGGCTGCGCCAGTCCGGCTGCGGCGGCCCCGCGATCACCGGTCGCGCCCTCGACATCTACTTCGAGGCCACCGTCGACACGGCCGAAGAAGCGGTCATCGCTTCGATGATCAACGCGACCACCACTACCGGATATCAGGGACGCACCCTGCATGCGCTGCCGCTCGACGAGGTGCGGGCGATCCTGGGTCGTCACCGATGATCCGCGAGCGCATTCCGCTGTCCGACGGCGAGAGCCTGTCGGTCACGCTCTTCATCCCCGAGTCCACCCCCGCACCCTGCATCCTCGAAGCGCTGCCCTATCGCAAGGACGACATGACCTCGGGATGGCGGCCCGAGTACCAACGCTTCTGTGATGAGTTTGGCTTCGCGGTCGCCCGAATCGACGTACGCGGCACGGGTAGCAGTAGTGGCTCGGCCACCGACGAGTATCCCGAGGCCGAGCAGCGCGACCTCACCGAGGCGATCGCGTGGCTGGCCTCACAGCCGTGGTGCAGCGGCAGCGTCGGGATGTTCGGCACGTCGTACGGCGGATTCAACTCCTTCCAGCTCGCGTGCGAGCGGCCCGCGCATCTGGGCGCGATCATCCCGATCTACGCCACGGATGATCGCTACACCGACGACGTGCACTACATGGGTGGCGCGCTGAAGTTGATCGACCAGGTCGACTACTGCTCCTACATGACGCCGATGAACGCCCAGCCGCCCGTGCCCGAGCTCTGGGGTCCAGACTGGCGCACCGAGTGGATGCGCCGCATCGACGAGCACGAGCCCTGGCAACTCACTTGGATGTCGCATCCCCACGACGACGACTACTGGCGACACGGTTCGGTGCGGCCCGACTACGACCGCATCGACATCCCGACGATGATCATCGCGGGCTGGGCTGACGGATATCGCAACACGACCTTCCGCACGATCGAGCAACTCAGCGCACCCACACGCCTGCTCGCCGGCCCCTGGTCGCACGCCGCACCTACGTCGAGCGCGCCCGGCCCGCGTATCGACCATGTGCCGCAGATGGCGGCCTTCTTCGCCGAGCACCTCGGCGCACCGCCTGGT
>VGBL01000048.1 GCA_016870515.1 Actinomycetota bacterium
CGCCGCCATCGCCAGGCTCGAGGTCCACGCCGGCGAGACGGCGTTGAGCACGTGGGTCGAGCGCTCTCCGGGACGCACGATGAAGTCCATCTCGAGCCTGCCGCTCGGCACATGCAACAGCTGCGCGCGTACGCCGACCCGGCCCCGCTCGCGGAAGTCCGCGGCGCGCAGACTCGGCACGAGCGCTCGGGCCTGAGCAACCAGGTGCTTGCGCGAGTACTTCGGCAGCTCGGTGCGCACGAGGCCGGGCACGTCGTGGTGCGGCGAGCGCAGGAAGCGGGGATACAGGCGCGCGATGCGGCCGAACTCGACGGGCTGGACGCCGCGCACCCCGCCGTAGTCCTCGCGCCACAGTGAGGGGATCGCCGTTGGGCCCACCTTCGCGCGGCCATCCACCGTCACCGTGAGATGCACGCCGAGGAAGGGATTGCGCGGGTCGGGCACGGGATAGACGTGCCGCTGCAGGCGCCCGGCGGGCCAGTTCGAATACCAGTAGAGCCCCTTGAAGGGCAGCATCGCGTAGTCCTCGCCCACGCCGAACCAGCTCGCGACGCGATCGGCGTAGAGCCCGGCGGCATTGATGGTGTGGCCGACCTCGATGCGCTGGTACGGCGTGCGGATCCAGCCGGGGCCGGCCGCGATGACGGGCGTGGCGAGTCGCACCTTGCCGCCGCGCTCGCGCACGCGCGCAGCGAGTGCCTCGACGACAGCGGCGGGATCGGCCACCGCGGTCGATGGCGACCACAGCGCGCGCTCGTGCGTGCGCGCTAAAGGCTCGAGCTCGCGCAAGCCGGACTCGTCGATGATCTCCAGCGGCACGCCGTTCTCCCGGCCCCGCGCGCAGAGGTCATCGAGCTGGGGGAGCTGCTCGGGCGATGTCGTGACGACCACCTTGCCCGTCTCGCGCACGGGCACGCCCCTCTCCGCACAGAAGGCCTTGAGCATCTGATTGCCCCGGCGCGTGAGCTGGGCTTTGAGCGAGTCGGGCGCGTAGTAGAAGCCGGCGTGCAGCACTCCGGAGTTGCGCCCTGAGGCGTGCTCGGCGAGGCGTGCTTCCTTGTCGAGTACGACGACCCGCGATTCGGGGTGTGCGCAGAGCCAGGCGTCGGCCAGCGCGAGGCCCACGATGCCGCCCCCAATGACGGCGACATCGGGAGCGCGCATCCTCTTGCTATTCCGTCGCGTGGGTGAGCGCGCGCAGCATCGCTGCCGCACCGGTGAGGTCATCGACGTGGCGCGTGATCGCGCGCTCCTCGGTATTGAACTTCGGGAAGAGCCCGCGCATGAGCTTCTCGCCAGATGGGGTGAGAGCGACATCGACAAGGCGTCCGTCCGTCTCGCTGCGCGAACGCTCCACCAGCTTGCGGCCTTCGAGCGTGGTGAGTACGCCGGACAGGGTGGCCTTGGAGAAGCCGCCTTCGGCCGCAATGGTTCGGGTCTCGACGCGGCCCCAAATCCAGACGACCCACAGCACGACGAACGCGGTCCAGGTGAGGTCGGCGGGCGCAAGGACGCTGCGCTCGAGGTGGTTGCGCACGGCGTTGGCGGCCCGGAAGAGGTTGGAGACCACGGCCATCGCCTCGAAGTCGAGGGTGAGGTCGCCGAGGCGGTCGGCCACCTGGCGCTCCGTCTCGGCGAGGGTGTGGGGGCCGGCCATGTGGGAAGTGTGGCATTCCCCTTCCGTTCGGGCCCGAACATCTGGCACGATGCAGATAGTTTGGGCCCGAACGATCGGCCCGCGCGAAGGAGGCGTACGTGTCCGTCACGAGCGACATCACCCTTGCCGACCTCGACCTGTTCGAAGCGGGGCCGCCCTGGGCGACGTTCGATGCCTCGCGGCGCGAGGATCCCGTGCATTGGGACGTCGAGACCGACGGGAACAAGGGCTTCTGGTCGGTCACTCGCTACCACGACATCGTCGAGGTCCTGCGTGACACGCAGACCTATTCGTCCGAGCGGGGTGCGGTCAATCTCGAGGAGCTCGATGACGAGCAACTGCGGGTGCGCAAGTCAATGCTCGAGACCGACGGCGAGCGTCACCGCGCCCTGCGCAAACTCATGCAGGGCGAGTTCACGCCGCGTGCCCTTGCGGGCTATGAGACCTTCCTCCGCGGCTTGACCGCATCCACGCTTGACGCGGCATTTGCCAAGGGCGAGTTCGACTTCGTCGCCGAAGTGGCAGCCGACTTCCCGATCCGGGTGCTCGCGCGCATGCTCGACGTACCCGACATCGACATCCCCAAGCTCATCGCCTGGGGCAACCGCATGGTGGGCAACACCGATCCCGAGCACGCCGACGTGCTGGCCTCCGACCCGGAGTCGGAGAAGTATCGGATGCTGCCCTTCCGCTCGCCTGCTGCCCTGGAGGTGTGGGCCTACGGCGACGAGCTGAAGCGCCAGCGCCTGGGGAAGCCGGGCACGGACCTCGTCTCGTCGCTGGCCAACGGGGTGCCGATCGACGGCAAGCCGCTGAGCGAGGACGACTTCCACGCCTACTTCCTGCTGCTTGTGGTGGCCGGCAATGAGACGACGCGCCACACGATCAGCCACACCATGAACAACCTCATCGATAATCCCGACCAGATGCGCCGCCTGCAGGAGGATCCCTCGCTCATCCCGTGGGCGGTCGAGGAGTTCCTGCGCTACGCGAGCCCGGTCTACCACTTCCGGCGTACGGCGACCCGCGACGTGCAGATGCACGGGAAGGACATCAGGGCCGACGACAAGGTGGTCGTGTGGTTTGCCTCAGGCAACCGCGACGAGGCGATGTTTGAGCGGCCCTACGACTTCGACGTGACGCGCAAGCCCAATGAGCACATGGCCTTTGGTCGCGGCGGCCCGCACATGTGCCTGGGCAACTCGCTCGCGCGCATGGAGATCCGGATCATGTTCGAGGACCTCCTATCGCGGATCGACTCGATGGAGCGCACCGGCCCGGTCGAGCGCCTGAGGTCGAACTTCGTCAACGGCATCAAGCGATTCCCCGTGAAGGTCTCGCTGAAGTAGCCGCCTCGATCGATTGGTGCCAGGGGAACGCGCGATCCTCGTGGCCTAGTCCTACTTCTTGCCCGTGGCGTAGCACTGGATGGCGGTCCAGCCCTGGTACCACTCCTTCTCGCTGGGGCCGTACCAGAAGTACTTGTCCGACCCGACGGTCTTCTTGCAGAACTTCCACGCGATCTTCTGCAGTCCTGTGGTGCCCGGGTAGGTGTTGGCCGCCATGTCGGTGAGGGGCTTGCGAGCGATGTATCTGCCCAGCCCGTAGGCGTCGGTTTTGAACGTCCGCTCCTTGTTGCGGCCGGGCGAGTTGGCAATCGAGTTGGTGACCGGCACGGTACGCGGGCCCTTGTTCATCGACACCGGCACCGAGCCCGCCGCGCACGACACCCAGTGGTTGCCGGCCTTCCAGTCCTTCTGCGTCGGGGTGAACCAGAAGTACCACGTGCGCGTGCCGGGGGCGGTCGTCTCCGGATCGGAGATGCCGGCGTAGCGGTTCACCTCGGTCTGGCACTGCGGATCGAGCCACGCCACGAGCTCTCGGCTGTCATTGCCCTCCGCGGCCATGCCCTTCGGCACCTCAAGGGTGATGACGGTCTCGACGGTGTGCGACTCGGTGCACGCCACGGGTACGCCGGTGTAGGTGCCCTTGGCCGCCTGCTCGTAGGTGAGGTTCCAGCACGTGCCGGGAGCGGGCGCCTCCACCGAGGCCGGCGGGTCGGCCGCTCCAGCGGAACCGACCAGGACGGTGGTCGACAGGGCGAGGGGGAGGGCGAGGGCGGCGGCGCGGCGTACGGAGATCACAACCCGATTGTGCGATGGACGGCCCCGCCGAGGCACGCCGGGCCGGGGTTCTGCGTGCCAATGGGGCCACAGGGTGCGGTCTTTGGCACGCAGAACGCGGAAAGAGGGGGCCGGGTGGCGACCCGGTCAGGGCCGGGTGGCGACCCGGTCAGGGCCGGGTGGCGACCCGGTCCAAGAAGGCGTCCACGAGCGCGTGGGCCCGCTGCACGGCGGCTGGCTCCTCGCGCACCGTGCCGGCCAGCAGCTCGCCCGGGTCGACGCCGTCCTTCTTCGCCTCCGCGTCACCGCCCTCCTCCAGCCACCCCGTCAGGCAGGCCGTCGTCACCTCGGGGTGGAACTGCACCGCGAGCGAGCGTCCGATCACGTAGGCCTGCGACGCACGGGGATTGCGCGCGATCTCGACCGCACCGGGCGGCACGGTGAAACGGTCGTAGTGCCACTGGAACCACGGGCCGTTGGCGACGAGGTCGGCGTCGTCGGAGTTGATCCAGGTGTAGCCGATCTCCGCGCGCGGCCCGGGTGCCACCGTGCCGCCGAGCGCGCGCGCAAGCGCCTGCGCGCCGAAGCAGATCGCGAAGATCGGCACGTCATGCGCCTGCAGGTCACGCAGCCAGTCGAGCTCGGGCTTGAGCCAGGTGCCTATCCGGTCGTCGTCCCACGCGCCCCACGGCGCGCCCATCGGCACGACGATGTCGTGCTCGTGCACCTCGGGGAAGTCGAAGTCGACGTCGGGGGAGAGGAAGCGGTCGCGGGGCACGACCACGGTCTCGACCACCTCGAACCCGCGCTGGGCGAAGCGCTCGGCCACGGGCCCGGGCGGGCTCACGTGGTCATGTTGGAGAAACAGCACGCGCACCGCGGAATCCTCCCATACGATCCGTTCGTACCCGAACGATCGGAGTCAACCATGGATTCCCACCGGCCGCTCGATCTCGCCGACGTCCGCGCCACCCTCCAGGCACGCGGCATCGACGTCCTTCGTGTCCTCTATTCCGACGTCCTCGGCATCACCCGCTCGAAGGACATGCTCGTCACCCAGATGGAGCGCGCCCTCGGCCACGGGCCGACGTTCTGCCAGGGAGTGTGGGTGACGACCACCGGCGGCGACGTGCTCGACGGGCACGGCTCGGTCTCCGACGGCCTGCCCGATCTGGTCACGCGGATCGTGCCGTCGATGATCCGCGACATCCCCTGGGAGCTGGGAGTGGCGTACGTCGTCGCCGACGTCTTCGAGCCCGACGGCTCGCCGCATCCCACCGCACCGCGCAGCGTGCTCGCCAGGGTCATCGCTGAGTACGCCGCGCTCGGGCTCACGCCCGTCACGGGGCCGGAGCTGGAGTACTACGTGATGGAGGAGCGCGACGGCCGCTGGGAGCGCACCTTCGACCACAAGGGCCTCGTCTACACGACCGGCGCCATGGTCGATCCGCACGGCTACTTCCTCCACACCCTGCGGATGTGCGACAAGCTCGATATCGGAGCGTTTGCGGGCAATCACGAGTTCTCGCCCTCGCAGTACGAAATCAATCTCTGGCACGCCGACGCCATGCTCTCGGCCGATCGCACGTTCATCTTTAAGACCGCCGTGAAGGACATCACCGCCCGCCAGGGCTTCCTGGCCTCCTTCATGGGCAAGCCCTTCAATGACGAGGGCGGCAGCGGCTTCCACGTGCACTTCTCCGTGGAGCGTGACGGCGACAACGTCATGGCCGACGCCTCGGGCGACCTCACGCCCGCGGCGCTGTCGATGATCGCGGGCATCCTCGAGCACGCACCCGCTCTGTCGGCGCTGACCAATCCGACGGTGAACGCCTTCAAGCGACTCGGCCCCGACACGCTTGCGCCGTATCGCATCAACTGGGGCTACGACAACCGCTCGACGATGGTGCGCATCCCGCCCGAGCGCGGCCGCGGCACGCGCTTAGAGCTGCGTATCGGCGATGGCGCCGCCAACCCCTACGTCATCAGCGCCGCAATGCTCGCAGCAGCACTCGACGGCATCCAACGCGGCCTCATGCCGCCCGACGCGCTTGAGGGCTGGACCTATGAGGACCCGGCAGCCGAGGTGCTGCCGATGACGCTCGAGGACGCTCTCGCCGCACTCGACGCGGACGACGTACTCAAGGGCATGCTCGGCAAGACCTTCGTCGACACCTTCGTCACCATGAAGGCCGACGAGGTGCGTCGCTACAAGGAGGCGGTCGACGATCCAGCCACGCGCGAGGTCACGGACTGGGAGGTGCAGGAATACCTGCGCCACTACTAAAGGCGTCAGATCGACAGGTCGTTCATCGTGCGCAGCACGCGCACGACCTCGGGCACCTCGTGCACGCGGAAGATGCCCACGCCGCCGAGCCGGGCGAGCACCGTGAAGAAGGGTTCGCCCGCGCGGTAGCGGTCCTCAAAGAAGTCAAAGCCGTGCGGCATGAGCTGGCAGATCGGCACGCCGAGGTCGCGCAGCCGGAAGGAATGCAGGAGCACCTGGCCCTGGTGGCGCTGCTTGACCGGCTGCGGCACGTGCGGGCCGTAGAAGAAGCCCAAGCCGGGATCGATCGCCATCGACGTCACGCCAAGTGCGCGCGCAGATGCCACTCGCTCGGCGAAGTAGTCGTGCAACTGCGGGATCGGGTCGTCCTGCAGGTCGTACGCCGCGCCGTCGCGGGCGTGCTCGCCGGGCAGGAAGCACATGACGACCGAGGCGCCCGCTTCGGCGACCTGCGCCAGGATCTCGTCGCCCGGGTCGCGGCTGGTCATGTTGACGGTGCCCGCGCCAGCCGCGAGGCACGCGCGTACGACCTCGACGTCGTAGGACTCGACCGACGTGGCGATGCCCTCGGCGGTCAGCGCCTCGATGACCGGCACCAACTGCTTGAGCTGCGTCTGGGAGTCGACGCGTTTGGCATCGCCGAGGCTGGACTCGGCGCCGATGTCGATGACGTGCGCTCCCTCGGCCGATTGCACGCGCGCCTTGCGCACGGCGGCCTCGAAGGTCAGCGCGATGCTCTCGCGGTAGGTGGAATCGCGCGAGAGGTTGACCACGCCCATGACCACGGGCGTGGCATCGGTGTCGTAGGCCTTGCCGCCGATGACGAAGGGTGCGACGGGTGCGTCGATGAGGCCAGGGAACCGCTGCTGCAGTTCGACGAGGGCCTCGACGTTGAGCATGCGAATGGGCTAGCGGGGGGCCTCACGCCATGCGAGAGGAGTTGGCGGGGCCTCAGGAGCTGAGCGCATCGACCCGCTGCACGACCTCGCGGCAGAAGCGCGCATGGTCGGACGCGTCGTCGATGAAGATCGACGGCTTGATGGCGAACGTCGTGAATCCCAGCGCCTGCTGGCGCGGGATCTCCTCCAGCGCCTCAGGCAGCGGCGCGCAGGAGTCGTCATCGGGGAACTCCACGCGCGTGCCCCCGACCATCTCGAACTCGGAGAGGTCGCGGCCACCCGCAGCGACGCGCATGCGCAGGTCGGCGATGTCGGCCTCGTCGACGCGGCCCACCGGGTGGAAGCCCGAGCCGTATGCGAGCAGTCGCCGGACGACATGGTCACTGGCCTTCTCGCCGCCGAACCACATGGCCGGACCCTCTGGTCGCCACGGCTTCGGCTCGACGTACACGTCATCGAAGGAGAAGATCTCCCCCGCGTAGGACGCGGGCGAGGAGCCCCAGACGAGGCGCATGATCTCCAGTTGCTCGTCCATGATGCGCCCGCGCTTGCGGAAGTCGACACCGAGCGCGGCGTATTCGGCCGCGTGCCACGACACCGTGGGCTGGATGACCAGGCGCCCCTCGCTCAGCAGGTCGAGAGCCGCGAGGTCGTGCGCGAGTGCGAGTGGATGCCGAAGGGGAGTGATGAGGGCGATCGCACCGATGCGGATCCGGCTCGTGGCCTGGGCGATTGCCGACAGAAGCACGAGGTTGGACGGCCACGGAGTGGCCGGATCCTGGTTGCCCGGCATCGCGTAGTCGCGCGGATTCGCCATGCGCCCCGATGCTCCGGCCGACGGGCCAAGCAGGACGTGGTCGCTCACCATCACCATGTCGAACCCGGCGTCCTCCGCCTCCTGCGCCATGGTCACGATCGCGCGGAGATCTCGGGGATCGACCATGGTCCAGTTCTCGGTGAGCACCGAGACGAGTCGGGGGGAGGGCATGCCTAGACCGGCCGGGAGCGGTCCTCGAGGAGCGTGCCGCCGGCGAAGGTGACGCCGACCTCGCGGTAGTAGCCGCCGATGACCTCGCGCACCGGCAGCAGCGACGCGGGCTGGTCCCACTCGGAGTCGAAGAGCTCCAGGGAGGCGTCGCCGACCCAGGGCTTGCCGAGGTCGGCGTCCACGCCGCCCAACGTCACGACCTGATCAAGGCTCAGTCTCTCGGTGCCAGGTGCTCCGCCGGCAATGCTCGGCATGGTGCGGTGATGCAGCATCGGCAGGGCGTTGACGAAGCCGTTGGTGTCACTGGGCTCGCGCAGGGTCACCTTTGCGGTCGCCAGACGGTGGTCGTACGCCGAGAGCGTTGCGCCGAAGGTGCCACCGGGTGCCACGCGCGGCGCGGCCCTGCCGTGGTTCATCGCGCGCGTGACGTAGATGCTGCCGAGCTTCTTGGGGTAGCCCTGGAACCATCCCCGCCCGATCGCGAAGTCGGTCGTCACCCAGATCAGCACGCATCGGCTGTACGTCGTACCGGCGTATGAGCAACGCACGACCGC
>VGBL01000049.1 GCA_016870515.1 Actinomycetota bacterium
GTGACCATCGTCGACAATTCGGGGCAGGCGGCCAACGGACAGAACTACCTGCGCTTCATCACCGGTGGAGCCAACGGTGGGATGGGCGACACCATCACGGCCGACACCGACGGCAACCCCATCGACGTGATCGCCGGCTCGTCGTACAAGCTTGAAGCCTACGTCCGCTCCACTACGGGTGCGAGTGTCTCGGGCACCATGTCACTTATGGCTGCCAATGGGAGCACCATCACCAATAGCACTAGCACCGTCTTCACGGCGACGTCATCCTGGACACCGGTGCAGATCACCCTCGAAACGACGAAGAATGCCAACACGCTCATCCCGAGGATCGTCCTTGGTGCGGCAGGGATGCTCGATGTGGACGAACTCACGCTGACCCCTGTGCTCATCGAGCAGACCGATCCGTGGTCAGCGACCGGCAGCGGTGTGACCTGGGGTGTCTACGACGACCCACCCAACGCCTACGACAGCAGCTACGGCGTGATGGAGTTCTCAACCTCTGCGGCAGGCGGAGGAGTGAAGCACTCGGTGACGCAGTCCACCAGCGTGGGGGACCAGCTCAGTGCGACCGCCTTCGTGCGGACAGGTGGCAAGAGGGTCAGCGGCACCTTCCAGGTCACAACCACCGGCGGCACGACAGAGACCTTCTCTCAGACCTTCACTGCCGATGCCGAGTGGCAGATGGTGAGCATCCCCATCACCATCGCGAAGTCCGGACACACGGGCTTCACCGTCTCAGTCACCCTCAGCACGACGGGGGTCACGCTGTACCTCGATCAGGTGGCGCTGCAGACCAACCCGTGGACGCCGCTTTCCGGAGCCACTCAGTCGATCATCTTTGATGGTGCTTCCGCGCAGTCAGGTAGCGGTTACCTCAACCTCGAGAGCACCAGCGGCCAGAATGCCTCGACGTACCTCGACATGGCCGCGAGTTCTGACATCGGCGGCACGTACGGCGCCAATGAGACGTGGATCGGGACCGTCTACCTGCGGTCGACGAGTGATTCGCAGTTGGCCACCGGACGACTGACGTTGGGGACGACGGATGGAAGTTCAACGTCGTCGGCGCCCTTCAGCGTGGGCAGCGAATGGACACCTGTGACCGTGTCCTACAAGGTCGGGTCCACGGCTCTGTCGTCGCTGCGGATCGAGGCGACGCTGAATGGCAGCAGTGTGCCGATCGACATCGACTCGGTGACGATCTCTGACGGCACCCCGCCGCCGGATGGCATCACCACGCCGTTGCTGCATCCGGAGTCAGGCTGGGTCTACCTCTGGGATGAGGCGTTCGGGATCCCCGGCATGCACCTCTGGGCCATCAGCGCGCAGGTCGACGTGGTCAGTGGACTGCCTGGCCTGGGCGTGAGCGCCACGACCTATCAGGATCCGGCCAAGATGCCCCATGTCTTGACCGGAGAAGACTGGATGAAGGGCGACATGGCCTTCAACATCTCCGAGTCCGACCCCTGCTTCCTCTTCGACTTTGAATCCGACGGAGGGGGCTCCGGGGTGTCACTCGGGCCGGGAGTCTTCTTCGCGCAGGACTTCTCGATCAACTTCGCTCCGCGCGGCTGCCAGGTGGGTCCCTACACCCTGCCCAAGGGCGCGTCGCTGTCCTTCGACGGCCAATTCGGAGATGGCACGGTCAGCTTCGACATCGCGATCACCGAGGGTGATGATGGGCCGGAGTTCACCGAGGACATCGGCATTACCGACATCACCATCGGTGGGTTCGACTTCAAGGAGATGGATCTTGATATCTATCTCACGGCGACCGACGACTCAATCACCTTCGTTGGTGACATGGTGCTGCCCATGGGCACCTTCAATGGGTCCTATGACCTGGATGCCAATGAGCAGGGCCTTGTCATGGATGGCAGCGTCGATCTCACCGACTGGGACTGGGCCGGTGGCACCTTCGATGTCGAGGAGTTCGACTTCTCCATGTCGATGACCGTGCCCTTCGGCGCAGGTGAGTGCGGGTCGTTCTCAGAGGACGCCTCAGGCCTCATGAGCATGGCGAAGAAGACCAGCCTGTCGTTCACCGGCGATATCGCGATGAACTGCGGCAAACTCGAGACGTTAGAAATGGACTACGACTATCACCACGGGTCGATCACCGAGGTCTTCGAGCTCGACTACGACGCTTCGACGGGTATTCTCGCGGGCGAGGTGGCGTTCGACTTCGATCGCAGCACCTCGTGGAAGTTCTTCTTCCACCACTACAACCGTCACCCGAAGTTCTCGATCAAGCTGTCCTACTCGATGAACGTCGAGAAGCCGTCGACGGCATCGGCAACGCTGGACGGCACCGTGAGTGTCTCGGGTGGCGACGGATCGCTGGAGTGCACGCTCGAGGTGGGCAGCGGCTCGGACTGGCAGGACGACCAATGCAGCCTGCATGTGCACATCAGCATCGGCGGTGGCCACACCTACGACGCGAGTTGGTAGCCCGCTGCTGCGGCCTCGGTGCCTCAGCCACGTGTGGTCCTCACCAACGAGGAGCTGACCGAGATCCTGATCGCCCCTTGCCTATGCCTGCCCTGAAGTCGTGACCACGGGAGGGTCCGACGCACGCTGTCGTTGGTCGCCTGCCAGGCCAGATCAAGTCACGCGTCAGCGGAAACCACACAAAAATCGGAGCCGCCTCGGGGATTTGAACCCCGGACCTACGCATTACGAGTGCGATTTCGGTACGAGGAAATGCCAGTCTATGGGTCCAAGGCATCACGGTGAATGCATTCCTGTGTCATTTTGTGGCAGCCCGTACAGCCGTGTCTATTCCCAGGATGTTCCCCGAGTGGCTCATCCTGGATCTCTTGAAGTGAGCCTAGAACTAGCCACCATTCGAGAGGCTACGAAGGTCTTCGTCACGCACCACTACTTGCACCGTGCCAGAACAATGGCGCAGCTGGCCTACTGGATCACGGTCGATCAAGAGACAGTTGGGGCCATCCTGTTCGCGCTACCCCGAATGAGCGTGTCCAGTTCGCGGTATGCCCACAGGGGGCCCATGGAGATGCTTGAGTTGGCGAGACTCTGGAGTTATCGGAGCCGCGCTCGTCGCACGGACCTAGCGCTTAGGCTGCCTCCATGATCCATTCATTCCAGGCACGCGACATCGTCACCGAGCGCTCGGAGCTTCCCGCCGAGAAGTGCGTGACCCCGGGCATCACCACCGCGATCGCCGAGGTCGTCAGCGACGTCGGCCTCGAGGTCGGCGTATGGGAGCACAGCGTCGGCACCTCGACCGACACCTACGACGACGAGGTTTTCGTGGTGATCCAAGGCAGCGGCACCGTGACCGACCAGCACGGCAATGTGATCGAGCTCGCGCCAGGGGTTGTGGGCGTGCTGCACCCCGAGGACGAGACCACGTGGGTCGTCACCGAGCCGATCCGCAAGGTGTGGATCGTTCGCGGCGAATGACGCACCACGACGGGTAGAACATGGCGCATGACGTCTTCCTGGGTCCGCGCTGTGTGCCAGGATGCCTGCCATGACACTGCTCTCGCGTCGCGAATTCCTTGAGGCCGCCGCCGTCACCGGCGCTGCCGCGGCCGTCGGCGTGGGAAGCGCCTCCCCCGTGGCCGCGTCCGACCTGTCGAGAGTGGCTCGCGTCGCCATCCATCCGGCCGTGGGGTTTGCCCGCGTGGGCAACAGCCAGGAGGCTTTCTACTTCGGTCCGGAGGTGCCGGGGATGGCACCCCGCGGACCCTTCAAGGACCCGCAGGGAGCGATGGCCAAGCAGGCCGCGCGTTTTCGCATCTACGGCTACGACAACCAAGGACGCGTACTCGGCGAGATCACAGCCGCCGATGCCGAGATCACCTGGAACGTGAACGTCGCCAACGCCAAGCCGATTTGGTATGACCCCGCCGAGGCCTTCGATGTGCCCAACCCGCCCGACTGCCGTCGGCGGAATCCCGAGGTGATCGATCGCCGCACGCTCGTTGCCCGTGCGACACCTCGCACTGTCAAGGGCGCGGGTGCTGAGCCTCAGCCGCTGTCCTGCCCTTGTCGAAGTCGGCCTCCCGCGGCGCGTGGATCACCTACCGCATCCAGAGTGTCTCCGGGGCCCTCGTACCCGAGGATGCGCCCTTCCTCACGGGGACGGTCGGAATCGGCGAATCGATTTCCCGTGGGTTGGCCCTGATCAGGCGCTAGCGTCGGGCTATGCCCAAGTTCTTCGTCGGTTGGCTCCTGGGGCTGGCGGCCAACGCCATCGCCCTGATCGTCTGCTGGCTTCTCCTGTCAGGCTTCAAGTTGTCGTTTCCCATCGGTTTCATCGTGGCCGTGGTGCTGTTCGGCATCTTCAGCGCGATCTTCTCGTGGATCGTCTTTCGCTTGCTGCGTGGCAAGGGCGCAGCTGTCGTCGCCCTCACCGGCCTGATCTCGACGTTCCTCGCGCTGCTACTGACATCCGTGCTCTCCTCCGGCCTCGACATCGATGGCGTCACCACCTGGGTGCTCGCCACGTTGATCATCTGGCTCCTGTCGGTGATCATCTGGTTCATCCCGGGCCCGTGGCGCAATGAGCGCCGCGAGCGCGAGCGCGCCCGAGACGACGACTGACGACGCCATGGCATACGACGGCACCTGGGAGTCAGTCAGCACCCACCCGCTTCCGCAGTGGTACGACGACGCCAAACTCGGGATCTTCCTGCACTGGGGCCTGTACTCCGTGCCCGGCTGGGGGCCGCAGGTCGGCGACATTCAGCAACTCCTGCACGATGAGGGCCCCGCCGGGATGCTCAAGAACAACCCCTACGCGGAGTGGTACCGCAACACGATGCAGATCGAGGGCAGCCCCACCCAGATCCACCACGAGCAGACCTACGGCAAGGACTTCCCCTACGACGGCTTCATCCCGGCGTTCAACGCGGGCGCCAACGCCGCCGACCTCGACGCCATCTCCGACCTGTGCGCCTCCGCCGGCGCCAAGTACGTCGTCCTGACCACCAAGCACCACGAGGGGTTCCGGCTGTGGCCCTCGGCGCTGCCCAACCCCAACAAGGGCCTCTACAACGCCGAGCGCGACATCGTCGGCGACATGTCGGCGAGCGTGCGCTCGCACGGCATGCGCATGGGCCTGTACTACTCCGGCGGATACGACTGGCCGTTCAACGGGGCCGTCCTCAAGCGCCCAGCCGACGCGATGCTCGCCGTGCCCGTGTCGAAGGACTACGTCGACTACGCCACAGCTCAGGTGCGCGAACTCATCGACGCCTACGCGCCCGACGTGCTGTGGAACGACGTGGCATGGCCGCCGGGCGGCAACCTGGCCGACCTCTTCGCCTACTACTACAACCACGTGCCGGACGGCGTCATCAACGACCGGTGGATCGAGCCCAGCGGTCGACGCAACATCATCTCCGACACGCTCACGCGTGCGGCGGGCGACCTCATCCAGCTGATGTGGAAGCACATTCCCGAGGATGACAAGAAGCTGACGTTCCCAGGGGCCAACTGGTACGACTTCAACACTCCCGAATACTCGGTCTTCCACGACATCCAGGCCAAGAAGTGGGAGGCCACCCGCGGGGTTGGCCACTCATTCGGTGCCAATCGCCATGAGCGGCCGCAGGACATCGTCACGACCACCGAGCTCGTGCGCCTGCTCGTCGATGTCGTGTCGAAGAACGGCAACCTGCTCATCGGCATCGGACCTGATGAGCACGGGCGCATCGTGCCGGAGCAGCAGGCTCCGCTGCGTGGCCTTGGGGCGTGGATGGCCGACAACGGCAAGACGATCTACGGCTCGCGACCCTGGACGACGCCCGAGGCCACGACGTCGGAGGGCACCGACGTTCGCCTTTGGCAGAACGGTGGGGAGGTGTACGCCGCTCTGCTTGACCTGCCCGGTGCGCGCACCTTTACGCTGCGCGGCATCGACGGTCGCTCGGTCGATGACGTCCACATCGTCGGAAGCCGGGCGAAGGTCGGCGTGGGCGAGCGCGACGGGCTGGTGGAGATCTCGCTGCCCGAGCGCGTGCCGGTCGAGCCGGTCTACGTCCTGAGGCTGGGTAAGGACGCGCGCCAGCTCGCCTAGGTGAGCTCGGGGGCCGTCTCCAACTCCTTCATCGCTGCGGGCTCCAGCGTGATGAGCGCGGCTTCGCAGTTCTCCTTGACGTGGTCCATCGACCCGGTGCCCGGGATCGGGAGCATCACCGGTGAGCGCTGCAGGAGCCAGGCCAGGGCGACCTGGCTGGGCGTGCAGTCGTGACTGGCCGCGATGTGCGCGAGTGGGCCATCGGGAGCGACGAGCGCGCGGTTGCCGAGCGGGAACCACGGGATGAAGCCGATGCCTTGAGCGGTGCAGTGATCCAGGAGGTCCTCGCTCTGGCGCAGGCCCGCGTGGAAGAGGTTTTGCACGCTGACGATCTCCATGACCTTGCGCGCTCGCTCAAGCTCGTCGATCGACACCTCCGAGAGCCCGACGTGTCGAATGATGCCCTCTTCCTGCATCTCCTTGATGACGCCAAGCTGGTCAGCCTCGGGCACCTGGGGATCGATGCGGTGCAACTGCCACAGGTCGATGCGATCGACGCCGAGTCGGCGAAGTGACATCTGCACGCACTGGCGGAGGTACTCGGGGCGTCCGACCGATGCCCACTGATCCGGGCCCTGTCGGGTGAGGCCGCCCTTGGTGGCGATGATCACGCCGCCGTAAGGGTTGCCGCTCTTGCCCGTGTGCAGTGCTTCGCGCAGCAGGTCTTCGCTGACGAAGGGGCCGTAGGAGTCGGCGGTGTCGATGAAGTCGACGCCCAGGTCCACCGCCTCGCGGATCACGCGGATGGCAGTGTCGTGATCGGGCGGATCGCCCCAGATGCCGGCGCCGGTGATGCGCATCGCGCCGAAGCCGAGGCGGTAGACGTTCATCGGATCCGACGTACCGAGGGTGAACTGGCCGGAGGAGTGCACGGGCTTGGTCATGGCGACATCCCACCACGGCGAGGAGCCCCGAGGGTGAGGCGGTGCCTGCGTCACCCGCCGCCGGCAAGGGGATCCGACGCGGAGGGCAGCCGTATGAGGCGATACACGAGGCCCTGGCGGCTTCTGCCCTGCGGGCGATAGCGGCTGATTCGACGTGCCGAATCGATGTGGGACAAACGGTGGGTTTCAACCCCTAAGCGGCCCACTACTCACCGTTTCTCCCACGACGTGGGAGAAACGGTGAGTAGTGGGCGAGGGTGGCAGACTCTCGCCCATGTCCGAGACCTACGTCCCTGATCCCGCCCGCTACGACGGCCGCATGCCCTACCGCCGATGTGGACGCAGCGGACTGCAGTTGCCCGCGGTCACCATCGGCTGCTGGCACAACTTCGGCGATGACACGCCCTTGCAGACCCAGCGCGACATGCTGCAGACGGCGTTCGACATGGGCATCACTCACTTCGACCTGGCCAACAACTATGGCCCGCCCTACGGCTCCGCCGAGATCAACGTGGGGCGCATCCTGAGCGAGGACTTCGCCGGCCTGCGCGATGAGCTCGTCATCTCGAGCAAGGCGGGCTGGGACATGTGGCCCGGTCCCTACGGCGACCTAGGCTCGCGTAAACACATCCTCACGTCGCTGGACCAGTCGCTCGATCGCCTCGGCCTCGACTACGTCGACATCTTCTACCACCACCGGCCCGATCCCCAGACTCCGCTGGAGGAGTCCATGGGTGCTCTGGCGTCGGCTGTGCGCTCGGGCAAGGCGCTGTATGTCGGGATCTCGTCGTATTCGGCCTCGCGCACAGCGGCAGCCGCGCGCATCCTGGCCGACATGGGCGTGCCGCTGCTGATTCACCAGCCCTCCTACTCCATGTTCAATCGCTGGATCGAGAGCGACGCCCTCATCGACGAGTGCGCTGACCTTGGGGTTGGCATCATCACCTTTAGCCCGCTGGCTCAGGGGATGCTCACCGATCGCTACGCCGATGGCGTGCCCGCGGGCTCGCGAGCCGAGCAAGGAAAGTCATTGGATCCGTCCCTGGCCAACGCCGAGGTGATCGAGCGCGTGCGTGGCCTCGCGGCGATCGCCGCCGAGCGCGGCCAGTCGCTGGCCCAGATGGCTGTTTCGTGGACGCTGCGCGACCCGCGCGTGACCTCGACCCTGCTCGGTGCCAGCAGTGCTGCCCAGTTGCGCGAGACTGCCGCGGCCGCATCGCGCACCGACTTCACGCCCGCCGAGATCGCCGCCATCGACGAGCACGCGGTCGAGGC
>VGBL01000050.1 GCA_016870515.1 Actinomycetota bacterium
GGCCTTCGGGTTGTCCGGGTTCTTGTCCGGGTGCAGTTCACGCGCGAGCTTGCGGTACTTCTTCTTGATCTCGTCGGCTGGCGCGCCCTTGTCCACGCCGAGGACCTTGTAGAAGTCCTTCTCCAGCCAGTCCTTGTTCATCCTGCCCCGTCTGTCTTAGCTCGCTTGTTCGCTTATGCGTCGGCAACGGCAACCCGCGCGGGGCGCAGCACGCGCCCGGTGTGGCGGTAGCCGCGCTGGTAGACCGATGTGACGACCGGCCCATCGAGCCCCTCGCGGGTCTCACTGGTGAGCGCCTCGTGGATGGCGGGGTCGAAAGGCTCATTGGCCTCGCCGTACATCTCCAGGCCGAGCTTGGCGCACGTCGCCTCGAGGGTCTCACCCACGGACTTGAAAGCACCCTCGAGCTCGCCGTGCTCACGCGCCCGCTCGATGTCATCGAGGACGGGGAGCAATTCGGTGAGTACGCCGCCGATCGTGACGTCGCGCGCGGCCTCGCGGTCGCGCTCCACGCGCTTGCGGTAGTTGGCGTATTCGGCGTGCACCCGGCGGAGGTCATCGGTCAATTCGGCGACCTTGGCATCTGCTGCCGTGAGGTCTGCCTCGATCACGGCCTCCTCCGAGGAGGGAGTCGGCTGGGCCGACTCCCTGACCTCGAAGGTCTCCGGATCGATGCGCCTGCGGTCAGTGACGCGGACGCCCTCCTCGGGGTGCTCCTCGGAACTCACTTCGCCTCGTTGGCGTCGTCGTCGACGATCTCGGCGTCGACGACGTCGTCCTCGGACATATCGGCCGCAGCATCAGCCGTGGCGTCGCCGCCGCCGGCCTGCTGGGCCATCGTGTACATCGCGGCACCGAGCGTCTGGCTCGCCTGCGCGACCTTGTCGGTCGCGGCCTTCATGCCGGGGATGTCATTGGCCTCGATGGCCTTCTTGAGCTCATCGAGCGGCTCGTCGACATTGCTCTTGGCGTCGGCCGGGATCTTGTCGGCGTTGTCCGCGAGGAACTTCTCGGTCTGGTAGACGAGCGCCTCGGCGGTGTTCTTGACCTCGATCTCCTCGCGCGCCTTCTTGTCTGCCTCGGCGTTGGCCTCGGCCTCGCGCATCATGCGGTCGATCTCCTCCTTGGGCAGGGCACTGCCACCGGAGATGGTCATCGACTGCTCCTTGCCCGTGGCCAGGTCCTTAGCCGACACGTGAACGATGCCGTTGGCATCGATATCGAAGGTGACCTCGACCTGCGGCACTCCGCGCGGCGCCGGCGGCAGGCCGGTCAGCTCGAAGGTGCCCAGGCGCTTGTTATAGGCGGCCATTTCGCGCTCGCCCTGGTAGACCTGGATGAGCACACTGGGCTGGTTGTCGTCAGCGGTGGTGAAGATCTCGCTGCGCTTGGTCGGGATCGTCGTGTTGCGATCGATGAGCTTCGTCATCACGCCGCCCTTGGTCTCGATGCCGAGGGAGAGCGGGGTGACGTCGAGCAGCAGGACGTCCTTGACGTCGCCTTTGAGCACGCCGGCCTGGAGGGCCGCACCGATCGCCACGACCTCATCGGGGTTGACGCCCTTGTTGGGCTCCTTGCCAGTCATCTTCTTGACGAGTTCGGTCACCGCGGGCATGCGGGTGGAGCCTCCGACGAGCACGACCTGGTCGATGTCGTCGAGCTTGATGCCGGCGTCCTTGATGACGGCCTCGAAGGGAGCCTTCGTGCGATCGAGCAGGTCGGAGGTCATCTGCTCGAACTGCGCCCGGGAGAGGGTCTCCTCCAGGTGCAGCGGGCCCTCGGCGCTCGCGGTGATGTAGGGCAGGTTGATCGAGGTCTGCATCGAGCTGGAAAGCTCGATCTTGGCCTTCTCGGCCGCCTCGCGCAGGCGCTGCATTGCCATCTTGTCCTTGGACAGGTCGACGCCGTGAGCGTTCTTGAAGTTGGTGACCATCCAGTCGACGACCTTGTCGTCCCAGTCGTCGCCACCGAGGTTGTTGTCACCGCTGGTGGCCTTGACCTCGACGACGCCGTCGCCGATCTCGAGCAGCGACACGTCGAACGTGCCACCACCGAGGTCGAACACGAGGATCGTCTGCTCCTTGTCGCCCTTGTCGAGGCCGTAGGCCAGGGCGGCAGAGGTGGGCTCGTTGATGATGCGCAGGACGTTGAGGCCCGCGATCTCGCCAGCCTCCTTGGTGGCCTGGCGCTGGGCGTCATTGAAGTACGCCGGCACGGTGATGACCGCATCGGTGACGGTGTCGCCCAGGTAGGACTCCGCATCGCGCTTGAGCTTCATGAGCACGCGCGCGCTGATCTCCTGCGGGGTGTAGGACTTGCCGTCGATGTCGATCGTCCAGTTGGTGCCCATATGGCGCTTCACGGACCGGATCGTGCGGTCCACGTTGGTGACGGCCTGGCGCTTGGCTACCTCGCCGACGAGCACCTCGCCGTTCTTGGCGAAGGCGACAACCGAGGGGGTCGTGCGGGCGCCCTCGGCGTTGGTGATGACGACGGGGTCGCCGCCCTCAAGGGTGGACACGACGGAGTTGGTCGTGCCCAGGTCGATGCCGACTGCACGGGTCATCAGGTGTTCCTTCTTTCTGGTTGGTTCGGTTGCTATCTAGGTATGTGCCGCCGGATCCGGGGCCCCTGGGCCTTCGTCGGCCGGGCCGGTTCCGGATCCGTGCGGACCTCAAGTATGCCGGCTCAGACAATATGAGTCAAATCGACTCATAGGAGCGTTTCCCGAGAGGCTTGTGAGGGGGCCATGAGGGGCTCCGAGGTGAGGCCGGGCGAACTTTGGGTAGATCCGGCCCTGGCAGGGCACTTTCCACCCAAAGTTCACGCCTCCCCGAGGTTCACGCCGGGCAGCCCGGCCCTCAGCACTTGTGGGCGGTGAAGGGCGCCGCGTGGTCCACCGGATGGGTGCCGGCGGCCTCCACAGCCTGGATCTGCTGCATGTAGGCGTCGAGGTCGATCTTGCGCCCCGATCGCCACGTGCCCTGCACCTTGACCTCGGTGGCCAGCTTCAACGGCTCGGCAAGGTACGGGTCCATGGACAACTCCACCAGGTCGGCGTACTTCCCGACCGCGAGCGAGCCGATCTCGTCGTCGCGGTGCAGCATGTACGCCGCTCCGATCGTCTCGGCCTTCAGCGCGTCCTCAATGCCGATGATCTGGTTGGCGCCGTGCACCTGACCCGTGTCGGTCGTGCGCGTGATGGCTGTCTGGATGTTGAGCAGCGGGATGGGCGGGCTCACCGGACCGTCGTTGTGGAAGGACAGGTGCGCACCCGCGCGCACCGCATCACCCCAGCGCATCCACTGCGAGCCGATGGCAGGCTCGAACATCGTGCCGTCGAGCAGATCGCCCCAGTAGATGTACTGGAACGGGCCAAGCGAGATCGTGACGCCCATGGCGACGGCGCGCTCAAACTGATCGCCGCGGCATCCACCGCAGTGCTCCACGCGCCAGCGGTGGTCGGTGCCCATGAGGTTGTTGTTGACAAGGGCTTCCTCGTAGGCGTCGAGCACAATGTCGAGCCCCACGTCGCCGTTGACGTGGAAGGACATCTGCCAGCCCATGGGGGCGTACTTCGCCAGCAGCGCGTCGAGCTCGACGCGTGAGTAGTTCATCATCGCGGTGCCGCCTGGGCCCAAGGGAATCTCGGCGTGCTGGACAGCAGGGGTGTCGAGATACGGGAACGACGAGGCGATGGACCCAACCCACGGCGAGCCATCGGCCCAGAGCTTCACGCCCTGCTTGCGCAGCATTGCGGGGTCAGGCGACGCGACCTGCACGCCGGCATCGGAGTCGATCGCCATGTGATAAAGCGACATGCGCACGGGAGAGTCCGGCCGCGTCGTGAGCGCCTCGTAGCCCTTGAGCATGTTGGTGGAGTAGGTCATCTCGGACGTCGCGGTGATGCCGAAGCCGGCCATGTACTGCAGCCACTTCGCCGCGGACTCCAGCGGATGCGGCACCGCGTCCTTCACTGTCGGCAGCACGGCCTAGAGCTGAGCGGCCGTCTCGTAGGCGATGCCATTGGAGGTGCCGTCGGGATTGCGCCCGAAGTGAGCGCCCGGCGGATTGGGTGGGGGCTTGCCATCGGCCCACTTGTTGAATGCGATGACCGCGGAGTTGAAGTAGGCCACGTGCCCTGAGTTGTCGAGCACGACCGCGCGCCGCGTCGGGAAGAAGGCATCGAGGTCCGTGTTGGTGGGCATGGACGCCTGCTGCAGCAGTCGATCGAGTCCCTCGAAGACCACGGGCTGGTCCGGGGGCAACTCCGCGTTGACCTTGGTCCACAGGGCGTGGACGTCACTGATGTGCGGATAGCCCATATAGGGGGCGATCCAATACGACGGGGTCTGCGTGATCATCCCGCCGAGCATCGGGTGGCTGTGTGCCTCGATGAAGCCGGGCATGAGGACCGTCGTACCGAGATCGGTCACCGCGGTGCCCGGCGCTGCCGCTTGGCAATCCGCGACCGTGCCGACAGCCAGGATCTTGCCCGTCGCATCGTCGAAGGCGACGGCTTCCGCACGGGGGTTCGTCGGGTCCATCGTGACGATCGATGACGCCTTGAGGATGACGTTCGTCATGAGGGGACTCTATCCATGTGGTGGTGGGTCAGAAAGCCAGGGACTCAGACCCTGAGCGGCACGGGGCCGCCCGAGTGCGTGAAGGCCACCGAGCGTGAGCTGCTGAAGTCAGTCGTCGCGAGGTCGATGACGAACCACTGCGGGTCGTCGTAGGTGTTGTAGAGGTAGCGATTACCCGTGAGGTTGGACACCGTCGACCAGATGGTGAGTTCCTGCGTGAGGCCTCCGCTGATCGCGGGTTCCATGATGCTCCCGGTCGAGATGTCGAAGCCGTGGAGGACGCGGATCGTCTGGAGCTCGGCATCCGCCTGGTTGGCGGGCGCAGGCGCGAAGCGCACATCAGTGAGCGCGCGGATGAATCGCGACGGCGAGGTGCCATCGCCCGGGATGCCGCGGAAGCCCTGTCCCTGCGCGAAGGGAGCGAACTTCGTGCCGCCGATCGTGATGGCGGCCGGGTTGTCCGGGCTGAGGCTGAGGTAGTTGCATACGTTCGTCAGGTGCCACTCGATGTAGGGCGAATTGGTCGCGACCTGCACGGGGTTGTCTGTCGCGCGCGGGCCCTCGGGGTGGAACTCCACAACCGCGCACGAATCCTTGTCGTGGAGCACGAGGTGCAGCGGGAGCGGGACCGGGACCTGCTTGGGCTCGACATTGACCACGTTGACGGACAGGGCCGCGGTCTTGGCCTCGGCGACCGTTGAGCATGTGCCGAGCACAAACGCGATGAGGTCGAGGATGCCGATGTCGGAGCCATCACCCTTGGGTGCGTAGTACGTCGCGTGCTCGGGCATGTAGAGCAGATGGGCTGATAGGCCCGCGTTGTTCATCCCGTCGGCGTACCACTGGGGGTTGTTGAACCCCGACATGCCGACGATGCCGTACTTCGCCTGCCAGGTCTTGCCGTTGGGGACCAGCGTGCACTCACCCTTGAGGTCACTGGCGGCAACGGCGATCTGCCAGGGGATCTCGTTGGGGAACTCCATCGTGCGGCCGATGCACGAGGTGCCGTCCTTGGCCGTGGGGTACTTGAAGTTGGTGCACATGGGGGACCTCCTGGGGCGGGCGTGTGGGGTGAGGCTAGAGGGGGAAAGCAACGTGAACGCAAACAACTGCGGGAAACCAGAGGAGGAACTTGTCGTCCTGCGGTCATCCCCCTACGGTCAGCATACCCCCGGATGAGAGGCCCCTATGTCCGCCACCACACCGCCTGCGGGAGCGAGCGCCGCACAGCCTGCCCAAAGCCCGGTTAAGCGGCCGGCGTTGGCGCTGACATTCCTGGGGATCCTCGCTGCCCTCCAGGGCACCGATCCCAATATCGCGTCCACCGCACTCGTGGGTGCCGCCCGCGGCCTCGACATGGGGAGCACCTCGCTCGCGGCGAGCATCTCAGCACTCGCGCTCGCGGCGACGGCGATCTCCACCGGCTTGCTCGCCGACTCGCTGGGACGACGCAAGGTGCTCCAGGTTGCCCTCATCGTCACGATCATCGGCGACCTTGTCGTCTTTCTCGCACCCGACACGGCCTTCTACCTCCTCGGACGGGTGATTGCGGGGATCGGACTCGGCGCGGTGTACGGCGCGGCGTTCGCCTACATCCGCGCGTGCGCCAAGCCCGGGAAACTCGCGGCCGCAATGGGCGTTTTCACCGCGGTGCTCATGGTGGCGACGATGATTCTCACGTTCGCTGGGGGCGCGCTGTCGTCACTCGAGTGGCGCACGGCGTTCCTCGTGGTCCCGATCGCGAGTGCGATCAGCTTCTTCATCGTGCCGATCCTGCTGCCCAAGGAGCCTCGCTTTTCGCTCCCCGGCAAGGACATCCTCGGCCAGGTGCTCCTCGGGCTCGGCATCATCGCCCTGCTCGGTGGGATCGGGGAGCTGGGCAAGAGCCTCACCAGTCCGATCGCGCTGGGTGCGATCGCTGTGGGCATCGTGCTGCTCGTCATCTGGGTGATCTGGGAGAAGCGCGACAGCAATCGCTTCTTCCCCGTGAGCATCCTGAAGAACCCCGTCTTCGTCGCCGCCATCGTCGCGGGGTTCATCTACAACTTTGGCAACGCTGTCGTCTTCCTTCAGCTCACCAATCTCTGGCAGTACGTCAACGGCCTCAAGACCCTCGAGGTCTCCATGTGGCAGCTCCCGCTGCTGCTCGCCGGCATCATCGCCGGACTCGTCACCGGGCGCCTTATGTCCTCCGGCAAGCTGTCGGCCCGCGCAGTTCTTCTCCTCGGCGGCGTCGTGAGTGCCGCGGGCATGGTGCTCCTCGCACTGACCCACACCGGCACATCGTTCTGGGCCTTCCTGCCTGGCGAGTTCCTCGTCGGAGCCGGCGTCGTGATCGCAGCGGTGCCGTACGGCTCACTCATCCTGCAGGAGGCACCGGCGAAGTACTACGGCCCGGTGTCGAGCTCGCGCCTGACCTTCGGCCAGTTCTTCTACGCCATCGGATTTGCTGCCTCGACCATCGTCATCGACAAGCTCACGATCGGCGGCACGACGGCAAAGCTCGAGGCCGCGGGCGTGCCGGCCACCCAGGTCGGCACCGGCTTGGACGCCGTCACGACGTACGCCGCGCAAAGCACCGCGCCCACCAGCTCACTGGGCAAGGAGGCACTCGCCGACGCCACCGCGTCCTACGGACTGGCCTTTGCCACCATGATGTACATCACGGCTGCCCTCATGCTCCTTGGTGGAGTCGCGGGCTACGTGTTGCTCAAGCGCGCGGGCGACCACGGGGACGATCCGACCCCCAAGTCCGTCAAGCACCCCGCACCGTCGACCTCATCGGGCTGACCCACGTCTTCGGGCTGACCCACGTCCTCGGGCTGACCCACGTCTTCGGGCTGACGCCGTGCCCGGCGAGGGCTACTCGTCGGTAGTAGCCTGCCGCCATGGAGACTCTCGACGTCATCCGGATCGTGCTCGGCACGGCCATCATCGTGGTGGCCGCCGTCTTCGCGGCGCGGCGCATCCTCTTCCTGCAGGGCATGATCCGCTCCGGCCAGCCGGCTGTCGGCCGGACCAGCCACGTGGGCAAGCGCGCCGAACTCGAGGGCAGCCAGGTGCTCGGGCAGAAGAAGCTGCTGCAG
>VGBL01000051.1 GCA_016870515.1 Actinomycetota bacterium
GTCGTCTTGCTAGTAGCGCAATGTCATCCATGTCCATCCAAATGTCATCGACGTCCATCCGAAGGTCATCCATGTCCACCTACGCGGTGACACTGCATGTCCATCTACATCAGCTGCAGCCGGAGGTGCTCCCGCATCCCTCGCAGACGTAACAGGAACCGGCGGGGCGCATCTTCACGCCGCAGGTCATGCACAGCGGTGCGTCGGATGCGGTGCCCGTGAGGGCCTCGAGCAGTTCCGCGGACGAGTGCACCTTGCCTGGCACGACGCTGTGGGCCGGTGCAACCTCAACCGCCTCTTCGACGACCGCATCGGCGACGATCTCGTCTTCGACGATCGCCGACGCGACAGGTGCGCCGTAGGTCGCCGCGACCGTGGCCGCGCGCTCCTCGGCGGTGAAGATGCCGAGCTCGGCGCGCTTGTCCTCGGGGAGGTAATCCAGCGCCAGGCGGCGGAACACGTAATCCATGATCGACTGCGCCATACGCACGTCCGGATCGTCGGTCAGGCCGGCCGGCTCGAACTTCATGTTGACGAACTTCGAGACGAAGGCCTCCAGGGGCACGCCATACTGCAGCGCGATCGAGATCGCGATGGAGAAGGCATCCATGACACCGGCGAGCGTGGAGCCCTGCTTGCCGAGCTTGAGGAAGACCTCGCCCAGGCCGTCATCGGGGTAGGAGCCGGCGGTCATGTAGCCCTCGGCCCCGGCGACGCTGAAGGACGTGGTGCGCGAGGGACGCGACTTGGGCAGGCGCTGGCGAACCGGCCGGTGCTCGATGACCACGGTCTCCTCGACCGCGGCGTCGGCGGACTTGGCCTTGGCATCGGACAGCGGTTGGCCGACCTTGCAATTGTCGCGGTAGATGGCCAGCGCCTTCAGGCCGGTCTTCCAGCCCTGAAAGTAGATCTCCTCGACCTCTTCGATGGTCGCCGTCTCGGGCATGTTGACCGTCTTGGAGATCGCGCCGGACAGGAACGGCTGGACCGCGGCCATCATGCGCACATGGCCCATCGGCGTGATCGCACGCTGGCCCATGGCGGTGTCGAAGACCGCGTAGTGCTCGGTCTTAAGCCCGGGGGCGTCGATGACGTGGCCGTTCTCGGAGATGTACTCCACAATCGCCTCGATCGTCTCGTCGGTGTAGCCAAGACGCTTGAGGGCGAGCGGAATCGTCTGGTTGACGATCTGCATTGAGCCGCCGCCCACCAGCTTCTTGAACTTCACTAGCGAGAAGTCCGGCTCCACGCCCGTGGTGTCGCAGTCCATCATGAAGCCGATGGTGCCGGTGGGCGCCAGGACCGAGGCCTGGGCATTGCGCCAGCCATTGGTCTGGCCCACGCGTAGGCACTCGGCCCACTCCTTCTCGGCGACCTTCAGCACATCGCCGTCGAGGCTCGTGACGGAGCGGACCGCGTCGGTCGCGGCCGCATGCTTGCGCATCACGCGCTTGTGGGCCTCGGCGTTGCGGGCGTAGCCCTCGTAGGGGCCGACTATGCCGGCGAGCTCGGCGCTGCGGCGGTAGGAGGTGCCGGTCATCACCGAGGTGATCGCGGCAGCGAGCGCGCGGCCACCCTCGGAGTCGTAGGGCAGGCCCACGGCCATGAGCAGGGCGCCGAGGTTGGCGTAGCCGATGCCGAGCTGGCGGTAGTCACGGGTGGTGCGGCCGATCGCCTCGGTCGGGAAGTCGGCGAAGCAGATGGAGATGTCCATCGCCGTGATGACGAACTCCACCGCGCGGCGGAAGGTCTCGGCGTCGAACGTGCCGTCATCCTTGAGGAACTTCAGCAGGTTGAGCGAGGCGAGGTTGCAGGAGGAGTTGTCGAGGCTCATGTATTCGGAGCACGGGTTGGAAGCGGTGATGCGGCCCGTCTCGGGGTTGGTGTGCCAGTCATTGATCGTGTCGTCGTACTGGATGCCCGGATCGGCGCACGCCCAGGCCGCCTCGCTCATCGTGCGGAAGAGCGCCTTGGCGTCGACCGTCTCGATGACCTCGCCGGTCTTTCGGCCGCGCAGGCCGAACTCGGTGCCCTCCTCGACGGCGCGCATGAACTCGTCGGAGACGCGCACGGAGTTATTGGCGTTTTGGTATTGCACGCTCGCGATGTCGGAACCGCCCAGGTCCATGTCGAAGCCGGCGTCACGCAAGGCGCGGATCTTGTCTTCCTCGCGCACCTTGGTCTCGATGAACTCCTCGATGTCGGGGTGGTCGACGTCGAGGACGACCATCTTGGCCGCGCGGCGCGTGGCGCCGCCGGACTTGATCGTGCCGGCCGAGGCATCGGCCCCGCGCATGAAGGACACCGGGCCGGACGCCGTGCCGCCGGAGGAGAGGAGCTCCTTGGAGGAGCGGATGCGCGAGAGGTTGAGGCCGGCGCCCGATCCGCCCTTGAAGATGAGGCCCTCCTCGCGGTACCAGTTGAGGATCGAATCCATGGTGTCGTCGACGGCCAGGATGAAGCAGGCCGACACCTGCTGCGGGGCCGGCGTGCCGACGTTGAACCACACCGGCGAGTTGAAGCTGAAGACCTGGTGCAGCAGCATCCAGGTGAGTTCGTGCTCGAAGATCTCCGCGTCCTGAGGAGTCGCGAAGTAGCCGTATTCGCGGCCGGCCTGCGTGTAGGTCAGGACGACGCGATCGATGAGCTGGCGAAGGCTGGACTCCCGCGTGTCGCTGCCCACGGCGCCGCGGAAGTACTTGGTGGTGACGATGGTGGAGGCGTTGATGCTCCAGAAGTCGGGGAACTCCACACCCCGCTGCTCGAACACCGTCTCGCCGGTCTTCCAGTTGGTCTGGACGACATCGCGACGCTCCCACGTGACCTCGTCGTATGGATGAACGCCGGGCGTGGTGTAGAGGCGCTCGAGGGTGAGGCCGGTGCCCGTGCCAGCGGCGACGGGGCGGTTGGTGATCTCGGTCATGCGGATGTCTCCTCAGGAAAGTGTGGGCACGGTGGAGCTGGCCGAGACCGCGTCAGCGGACTCGGGAGAGGTTGCCGCGAGCGCAGCCTCGGAGCGGAGCAGGGTGATCTCAGCCTCGAAGTCCTCGAGGCTGTCGTAATTGCGATAGACGGAAGCGAAGCGCAGGTAGGCGACCTCATCGAGTTCGCGCAGGGGGCCGAGGATGGCCACGCCCACCTCGGCGCTGGGCACGTCGGCAGCGCCCGCTGCCCGAACCGCGTCTTCGACGCGCTGGGCGAGCAGGGCGAGGTCGTCGTCGCTCACGGGGCGGCCCTGGCAGGCCTTGCGCACGCCCGAGACGACCTTCGCCCGGCTGAAGGGCTCGGTGGCGCCGGAACGCTTGACGACGGACAGGACGGCGGTCTCGGCGGTGGTGAAGCGCCGGCCGCACTCCTGGCATTCGCGGCGGCGACGGATAGCGGCGCCGTCATCGGCGGTGCGGGAATCCAGGACCCGGGAGTCGGTGCCGCGGCAGTACGGACAGCGCACGGACCCTCCCTTCCCTAGCGCCTTCCCTAGCGACGACGGGGCCGCCCGGTGGACGATCCTGTGGACCACTTGGGGACACCCTGTGGGCTCCTCACCACAATCTGTGGAGGAACTACACCGGTGTGACCACTACATGTAGCGAGGACCATAGACCCTCGCACGGCTACGCGCAAGACGCCGAACGGGCGTGTCGCGTTTACCTCTCCCGTCACACCAATCCCATGGGCCACGCCCCCTGAACGGCGGCCTACGGGTGGATAGAGCGCGGGTTCAGGAGGACTCAGCCGAGAGCGGCCGCGGGGACGGCGAGCGGCTGCCCGGGCTGGAGGGTGGAGGTCGGCAGGTCGTTGACCGAGCGGATCTGGGCCACCAGGGGACGCGGGTCGGCGCCGGGGGCGGCGGCCTCGGCGTACTCCCACAGCGTGTCGCCGGGGGCCACGGTGACCGTCGACCAGCCCTCGGGGACGGCGCCGGCCGGGGCGCTGGCGATGGCGCGCCACGGGGCCAGGGCGATCAGCGCCACGGCCGCCAGGAGCAGGATCGCCAGGCGGCCTCGGCGGGTCAGGACCAGCCCGGAGCGGGGCGCCCGGCTGGCCCGGCACGGGCGCGCGGCCTGGGCGGGGGCAGGGGCGTAGGCGAGGGCCACGGGCTCCTCCTCTCGGCGGGCCCTCCCGGCGGGGAGGGCACTCGAACCTGTGTTCGTTCGAACACCTGTACCATTGGTACCACAAGTCACGCGACACGTCCAGGATTTATCGAACAGGTGTTTGAATTCGCCTGGGCGTGTCGCTACCTTCGTGATCACGGGAATAAGGCTCCCCCAGGGGTCTGACATCCGGACCGCCCGACGAGATCCGCCCGACGACCGCCCCAACAGCCCGACCCCCAGGAGGACCCATGGCCCGCCGCCCCACCCCCGACGCCGAGCCGCAGCCGGTGTCCGAGGCCGACTTCGGTGAGGGCCTGACCGCCCGGCAGCGCGACATCCTCGATGTCATCCGCCGCACGGTCGACGAGCGCGGCTACCCGCCCAGCGTGCGCGAGATCGGCGAGGCCGTGGGCCTCATGTCCCCCTCGAGCGTGGCGCACCAACTCGGCGTCCTGGAGAAGAAGGGCCTGCTGCGCCGCGACCCGCACCGTCCACGAGCCCTCGTCGTCGCCGACCCCGAGGCCGGCGATCCGACCGGCAGCGGTGACGCGCGCCCGGCGGCCGCCTACGTGCCCGTGCTCGGACGCATCGCCGCGGGCGGGCCGATCCTCGCGGAGGAAGCGGTCGAGACCGTCTTCCCGCTACCGCGCGAGATCGTCGGCGATGGCGAGCTCTTCCTGCTCAAGGTGGTCGGCGATTCCATGGTCGACGCGGCCATCTGCGACGGCGACTACGTCGTCGTACGCCGGCAGCCGACCGCCGACAACGGCGAGATCGTGGCGGCGCTCCTCGACGACGAAGCCACCGTCAAGACGCTGCAGCGGCGCGACGGCCACACCTGGCTGCTCCCCCACAACCCCGCCTACTCCCCCATCGACGGCGATCACGCCACGATCCTCGGCCGCGTCGTCGCGGTCATGCGCCGGGTGTAGCGCCCTCGCGCAGTCGTCCCAGGGCGCCCAGCACGGCGTCGCGGTCCGTGGTGAACCACAGCGGCGGCATCGACTCGCGCAGTGCGCGCGCGTAGTTGGCTGTCGCCAGTCGCGGGTCGAGCACGGCAACGACACCGCGATCCTGCGTATCACGAATGAGCCGCCCGGAGCCCTGCGCGAGCAGCAGTCCGGCGCGCGGCACGGACACCTGCGCGAAGCCGGACCCGCCAGCCGCGTCAGCCGCCTCTTGCCTGGCCGACGTCAACGGGTCATCGGGGCGCGGAAACGGAATGCGATCGATGACCACCAGCGAGCACGTGTCGCCGGGCACGTCGACCCCCTGCCACAGCGACAGGGTGCCGACCAGCGTGCTGCCCCGCTGTTGCGCGAACCGCTCGACGAGCGGTGCGACGGTGTCGCCGCGGCGCTGCACCAGCACGTCGCCGTCGACGCGGACACGCAGGTAGTCGCCCATGCGCTCCACCGCGCGCCATGACGAGCACAAGACGAGGGTACGACCGCCCGCGGCCTCCACCAGGTCCCCGACCTCGTCGAGCGCCTCTTCGGGGATCCCGTCACGTCCCGGCGGGGGCAGGTGCCGGGCGACGTAGAGGATGCCCTGCTTGGCGTAATCGAACGGGCTGCCGACGTCGAGGGTTGTCGCCGCGTCGGGGGTCAGGCCCAGGGCGGCCATCGTGGCGTCGAATCCCCCGCCGACGGTCAGCGTGGCGCTGGTCAGCACGACGGGCCGCTCGGTGAAGACCCCGTGAGCGAGCAGGCCCGCGACGTGCAGCGGAGCGAGGTGGGCCTCGCCGTCGGACACCCAGACAACATCGGATGTCGTCGCCGTGAGGAAGCGCCCGGCGGCGTCGAAGGCCTCGTCGAGGGCGCCCTTGGCGCGCTGACGCGAGGCAATGGTGTCGATGTCGTCGTCGCCGGAGATCTGCGACACCGCCGTACGCGCGGCATCGCGCACCCGCGTGAGCGCCAGGGTCAGGTCGCGGTCGGCAGTGGTCAGACGGCCGTCCACTGCCTGCAGCGCCAGGCCCAGGGCGTCGGCGGCCTCCTCGAGATCGTCATGGATCTCCGGCGTGATGAAACTGCGTGCGCGCTGTGCGGCTGCCTCGATCGACCGCGCGGACAGGTCGAGGGTCAGCGCCTGGGTCACGCGGTCGGCCAGCTCGTGCGCCTCGTCGACCACTAGCACGTCGTGCTCGGGGAGCACGGGGATGCCCTCGACGAAGTGGATGGCGAGCATCGCGTGGTTGGTCACCACGATGTCGGCGTGCATCGCCTCCTCTCGCCTCTTGGCCGTGAAGCACTCCGCGCCGAAGGAACATCGACTTTCGCCCACGCACTCGCGGCGCGAGACCGACAGGCCACGCCACACGCGTGCGTCGATCGGCTCACCGAACTCGTCGCGGTCGCCGGTCTGGGTCTGCATCGCCCAGCCCCGCACGCGCGTGGCCTGTCGGCCGAGTTCGGTCTTGGGTGCAGAGAAAATCGCCTGGTCATCGTCGGGCTCACCGGCCTCTGATCGATGCAGGCGCTCCAGGCACACGTAGTTGTGTCGGCCCTTGAGCACGGCGTAGGTCAGCGGGCGTCCGAGCAGTGGCTCCAGGGCCAGCGAGATCGTCGGCAGGTCGCGTTCGACGAGTTGCCGCTGCAGGGCGAGGGTCGCGGTAGCGATCACGACCGACCCCCCGGTCGTCGCCGCGTGCACGGCAGCGGGCGTGAGATAGGCCAGGGACTTGCCGGTGCCCGTGCCCGCCTGCACGAGCAGGTGCTCAG
>VGBL01000052.1 GCA_016870515.1 Actinomycetota bacterium
GGCCCGACGTCTCATCGAATCTCGAGTCGGCCTTCGCGAATCTCCCTGACCTGACCTCGGGAGGCCCGCTGCCCGACGAAATGGCCGGCGTACACGCCCTCATCGACGCCCTGCCGCCCGAGGTGCGCGATCCGGCGCTCGCCGCGATCTTCTCCGCGCTCTTCACAGCCCACAGGGCGTGAGGGGCAGCACCCCGGCACCGGACATCAAAGGATCGGCCCTATGATCGTCGTCGCTCCTTGCGAGCACGCCGCCTTAGCTCAGGGGTAGAGCAACGCACTCGTAATGCGTAGGTCCGGGGTTCAAATCCCCGAGGCGGCTCCGTGTGAATGTGTGGTTTCGGCTGATCCTTGACGTTTGGGTTTCGGCTGATCCTTGACACGGTTTCGGCTGATGCCTGTCGGTGTATTCGGCTGATGCTTGACACTCCGCTCATGTTGGTGGAGCTGAGTGTCATGGAGCAGAGGTATCAGGCGGTGTCGCTGGTCGTTCATGACGGCGAGTCCGTGGTCGAGGTCGCGCGCCGGTTCGGGGTGTCGCGGCAGACCGTTCACGCGTGGCTGGCCCGCTATGAGCGGGGTGGCTTGGCGGCTTTGGCTGACCGGTCGCATCGCCCGAAGGGGTGCGCTCATCAGATGCCGGCGTCGGTGGAGGCGGTGGTGTTGGAGATGCGTCGGGTGCGCCCGGAGTGGGGGCCTCGCCGGTTGCTGCACGAGTTGGCGCGTGAGGGCATCGAGCCGTTGCCGTCACTGTCGGGGATCTATCGGCTGCTTAAACGTCATGACCAGATCGACCCGAAGGCCAGGCGGCGGCGGGATAGGAAGTTTCGTCGCTGGGAGCGGGGATCGGCGATGGAGTTGTGGCAGATGGACGTGGTCGGGGGGATCTTGTTGGCCGATGGCACGGAGTTGAAGGCCTTGACCGGGATCGATGACCACTCCCGTTTCGTGGTCTGCGCGGGGCTGATGCGCCGGGCCAATGCCCGCAGCGTGTGCTCGCATTTCGCGCAGGCGATGCGGCTGCATGGGGTGCCCCAGGAGATCCTCACCGACAACGGCAAGGTCTTCACCGGCCGGTTCGGGCGTCAGCAGGTGGAGGTGCTGTTCGACCGGATCTGCCGGGAGAACGGCATCGAGCACCTGCTGACCGCCCCCCGCAGCCCCACTACGACCGGCAAGATCGAGCGGTGGCATCGGACGTTGCGGGAGCGGTTCTTGATGGGCAAGGTCTTCGCCAGCCAGGCCGACGCCCAAGCTCAACTCGATGAGTGGGTGCGCCACTACAACTTCGACCGGCCCCACGACTCCCTGGACATGGCCACGCCCGCGTCACGATTCTTCACCACCCGCGCCGAAACTCGCCCTGCGGATGACTCGGCATTGACCCCGGTCGACCGCGCAGGGGACGACTGGATCGCCCGTCGGGTCTCCGCGGTCGGTGTCGTCTGCGTGGCCTGGCAGCAGATCTCGGTCGGCAAGCACCGAGCCAGACGCACCGTTGACATCCAAGTCGGCCCCGAACTGCTCCACATCTGGGACGGCAACGAACTCCTCAAGACCGCGCTGCGCGACAACACCAAGGAGGTCAGGAAGAAACGAGCATCCGTCGCCCAGTAAGCGACAAAACAGACATAATCAATCCAAAAGTGTCAAGCATCAGACGAACACATTCCGTCAAGCATCAGGCGGAACCGAACAGGCGGCTCCGTGTGAAAGTGGCGTCCCCTGGGGGCACTTGCCGATCCATCGCTACTCCCCTCCAGATGCTGTATTGGTTACAGGGAACACCGAGGGAACATCCCTCGCTGCTGCCTGCGCGTGTGCAGCTGAGTCAAGACCCTTCGCCAAGGCATCTAGATCGTCGCCAAAGAGTCCTCCGTAGGTGTCCAGGGTCAAGCGGATGTCAGAGTGGCCCATAGCTGCCTGCAGAACCTTGGGATTCGCACCCGCTTGGACGGCCAGAGCCGCGTAGGTGTGTCTCAAGGCGTGGGGAGTCAGACCAGCTATTCCAATTTCCTTGGCCGCGGGATTGAAAACGTCTCGTCGCCACCGGGAGTACCGAATCGGCCCTCCCTTGCTGGACTGAAATAGAAGAGCGTCAGGGCTGGAGAGAAACTGCGCATCGGGTGACCAACATGTCAGGATTGCCTCATGTCGGTGTCACTCGAGGGCAACCCGGGATGCTCCTCGCTCGGCCACCTCTTTCGTCGCGACGGCGACAAGCGGGCATGCATCACCTGCGGCTACGTCGAGCCTGAACCCGAGGGCAGCGAAGACTAGATACGAGCATGCCACTCTCGTGTGGGCCATCGCCGACTCCGCGGACCAGATCGTCTACGAGAACGACGCGACGACTCCCTACGGGCCCGCGATTCCGTCACTGATCGTCACCGTCAATCCGGTGGGCTGAGCCTGCGCGCCCAGAAGGGCTCATCGGGCCAGCGAGTCTCCGCCTGCAGGTACTCACCGCGCACGGCCAGGTGCTCCGCGATCACCGCCTCGTAGTCCCGCGACCACCCGGCCAGGTCACCGTCCAGCATCGCGGCCGCCCTCGCGGCCATCACGATCCCCGTCACCAGTCCCTGCGACGACAGCGGGTCAAAGCACGCGGCAGCATCGCCCACCGCCAGCCATCCGTCGCCGATCATCTCACCTCGGTACGCCGTACCCGATGGGAAGGCGCCCACATCCGCGCTCCGCACGTCACCGGCCAGGACGCGGATGTACGTCGTATCCGCCAGTCCGCTGCGCCAGGCGGACGCGCGATCGCCGTCGACGAGGTCGCTGTCGGTGACCAAGGCGACCACGCGACGGTCGTCGGCCAGAGGAGTGGTGTACCACCAGCCGCTGGGCGCACTCTCCACCGTCGTCACCTTCTCGCCGCCGATGTCGGGAACGACGGCGACCAGGGCGATCTGGGAGTCGCACACGATCCTTGGCACGTCCAGGCGCGACACCACGGTGCCCGCGCGCCCTGACGCGTCGACCACCCACTCGACGTCCCGTGGAAGCTCAGTAATGCGCTCGTGCACGACCTTCACCCCAGTGGTGGCGGCTACGTCACGCGCCGATGCATCGAACCGGTCCCGGTCGAGGATCCAGCCATGCCCCGCCCAGTGCGTCATGAAGTCGTGGGTCTGTAACTCACTCGATCCCCACGCTGCTGCCGTGCCATAGGCGCGCTGGTGTCCGTCGAGGATCTCCACACCGAGGACCGAGGCGACGAGTTCGCCTCCGCCGGAGGGAAGGGACTCCCCCGGCCATGTGCGCAGACGCCGGCCCTCGTCGTAGAGCACAACTTCGTGACCGCAGCGCGCGGCCGTCACCGCGAAGGCGCAACCCGCGGGCCCACCGCCCACGACGGCGACAGCAGCCATCGCTAGCCGTTGAAGACGAGGCCGCCGGGATTCGCCCCGGCGTAGGCGAAGGGCTCAACCGTGCCGACGTTGCCCGACATCGTGATGCGCACGACAAGATTGCGCAGCGAGTGGGTGAGGTAGAGGCGGTTGCGAGAGTCGTTGGCCACGCCCATGATGCCGCGCACGTCGGTGCCCACCAGTTGCAGAGGCAGAGGCCTGCCGGTGCCATCGAATCGATAGACGGGCGGGCCGCTGGGCGAAGCGCTCGCCACCCACACGTGCTGCATCAGGTCGACGCACATCAGCCGCGGTCCGGGGAGCCCCGTGGCCCACGCCTTGCTCACGATCGAGCCATCGGCCGGGTTGATGCTCCAGACGGTGCCATCGGTCGCACTGCTGACCAGCAGGGTGTTGGTCACCGGATTGATCACGACGCCCACGGGCTTGCGAAGGCCGGAGCCCGCCGGGACCAGGGTCTTCACCGTGTTTTCCGCGGTGATCGCAAAGACACGTCCGTCGTCAGAGAAGTCCGTGGCGAAGAGGATGTTGCCCTGGGTCATGTAGAGGCCGACCACGGTGCCTAGGTCCGTGGCATACGTCGTGACGTGGCCGCGGGGCGACACCTTGGCGATGGTGCCATCGTTCATGCAGGCGACGTAGAGATTGCCTGCAGAGTCGCGAGCCATGCCCTCGGGGCGGGCCAGGGGCTTGTCGACCCAGAACTCTGACTCGTCGCCGTTGGCCGTGATCAGCCGAATGCTGTTGTCATCCGAGCAGCCGATCATGATCGGGAACTGCGGCAACTGCGGCATCGTGAAGTATGCGCCGTAGTCGAAGGCCGGCTCGCTGGCAAAGCCCACGCCCATCTCGACCTTCATGGTCGCGGGGAAGAAGCCATCCTTGGGGCCGGGCATCTGCGTAACGACGCCCAGCTTGTACCAGTCGGTGATCATGGCGTTGATGGCCTGCTGGCCCGTGGGCCCGGCGATGAAGCGCTCCCAACCTCGCCGTCTGTCGAATGCGGCTCGACGTTCGGCCAGCGAACGCTCCGGATCCATGACGACGTCATAGTCCTCTTCTGCCAGCACCTGGTTGGGGATGCGTGCGGGCCAGAACGTTGGCGAGACGGGAGAGGTGGCCAGCGAATAGCCCGAGCGGCAGGAGGACGAGTCCGAGTGCCACGGCAGGCCCATCCACTGTCCGATGCTGCCCGGACCGATCTTCGACAGCGGCCCAGAGCGCGACAGCGCGATCTCCTGCGTCATCAGCGGCCCATAGTCGGCGTAGTTGGGCCCGCTCAGCGTGGCCTTGATGCGCATGTCGTCGGTCCACATCCACGCGATGCGAGCCAGCCACGTGAACTCGATGCCGGGATGGAAGGCGCCCCCGAGGCACGCGCCCAGAGAGGCGCGGTCGAGCGCGGCTGGCTGCTCCGCCGTCGGGAGCTCCGACAGCACGTCGGTCGCAGACTCCGGAATGTCAGTGAAGTTCCCCTCGGACCAGGCCCTCAGGTGCGCGTACTGCAGGGCGGTGACAGCCAGCCACTGACGCGGCTGCACGAGATTGGGCGGGATCGTGATCTTGTCGCCGTAGAGCGCGGGCACAAGATCAGGCTCGATCGTGGCGAAGTCAGGATCACGGAACGAAGCGAAGACCTTGCGGCGCCAGGAAAGATTGGCCTTCGACCCATCCGCAAGCTTCCTTCGCAGAGCGGGCGTCGTCCAATCAGCGGGCGATCCCCAGCCATTGGTGTTGAAGAAGCCCTCATTGACCCACTGCGTGTCGGTCATCCGACGGAAGATCGGGTAGATGTCTCGACTGAACACGGTCGGTGGCTTCTTGCGTCGGCGTGCCTTGTAGAGCGCGCCCTCGATGGCGTCGTAGAGAGTCACGATGCCCTCAGGGACGCTTGGGCCCCAGTCCGGCGACGTGCTCACGACATACGCCGGCGTGGCCTTGAGCGTCCGTCCCTTGATGCGCACGGTGGCGTTAACCGGGCCATCGCACGTGTCATCGGTCCAGCCGTCGCTGCTCAGGCCAGTCAGAGGTGGAGCATCCGGCCCCTGGATAGCGCGGCCGTCAGCAGGCATGACGATGAGTCGCCCCTGCTTGTCGGTGAGGATCTCGCCGAGTCCGACGCTCAACCCGAGGAAGGTGCCACCGTCAAGCGGCCGAGGCTCAGCACCCGCGCCCTTGACAGTGCGAGGTGCCGCATGGGCAACGAGCGTGCGGCGATCGATCACCTTGGGATTCCGCCGACGGCAGTCGGGCGGGTTGGGCACATCGAAGGCCTCAGCGGGGTCATACCAAATCGGCTTGGCGTTGGCGACGTTCACGCTCCAGGTGATCTCGGCATCGGCAGCTGTGATCTCGCCGAGTACGCGTCCTTGGTTGTCGTAGCCGTAGATGCGAAAACGCGCGGCCTGCTTGGCCATCGCTCCCTTCGGGTCCTTGAAGGGTCCACGGGGTGCCATCCCCGGCACCTCCGGACCGAAGTAGAAAGCCTCCTGGCTGTTGCCCACGCGGGCAAACCCCACGGCCGGATGGATGGCGACGCGAGCTACTCTCGACAGGTCGGACGCGGCCGCTGGGGAGGCGCTTCCCACGCCGACGGCCGCGGCAGCGCCGGCGACGGCGGCGGCCTCAAGGAATTCGCGACGCGAGAGCAGTGTCATGGCAGGCATTATGGCACACAGCGCGGACCCAGGAAGACGTCATGCGCCATGTTCTACCCGTCGTGGTGCGTCATTCGCCGCGAACGATCCACACCTTGCGGATCGGCTCG
>VGBL01000053.1 GCA_016870515.1 Actinomycetota bacterium
AGCGATCATTTACCTGTTGTCCCCCCAGGCTTCCTTCGTCACCGGGATCGATCTAGTCGTGGACGGTGGGTGGATTGCCCAGATTCGCTGATCTTCCTGTCGTTGGCGTCACCTGCCACTACGACGTCGTGTCCTGGGGCGGGTGGACAGCCGATGCCATCATCACTCACGCGTGGTACCCGCAGCGGATTGCCGACGCGGGGTTAGCAGTGCTAATGATCCCCCCGAATCCGGTGGGTATAAGTGTGCTCGATCGGCTGGATGCACTGCTGATTACCGGTGGTTCTGATGTTGACCCAGATCGATACGGTGCAGCACGTGGTGCCGCGGTTGATCCACCGGATCCGAGTCGGGACGAGGCCGAAATCACCCTCGCTCAACTGGCCTGGCAGCGCTCCCTACCTACCTTGGGTATTTGCCGCGGGCACCAGGTGCTGGCGGTAGCGATGGGCGGTTCGCTCGTGCAGCATCTTCCGCCGGTAACCTCCCTGGCCCACGATGACACAGACCCGGGTGCTTTCGTAGATCATGAGGTCACGTTGCAACAGGATACCCTCATCGCGCGCATCCTCGGGGCTGGCCGCCAGACGGTCAACTCAGCACACCATCAAGCTGTCGCCGACCCTGGTCGGTTGACCGCGACGGGTTGGGCCAGCGACGGCATGATCGAAGTTATCGAGGACCCCAACCGAGAGTTCTTCCTTGGTGTCCAGTGGCATCCAGAAGTGCCAGGGCAGAAGACCGGACCGCCACTCTTTCGTGCCCTAGAGCAGGCGGCTAGGCGATTTCGCCAACATCAATGAGTGCTTTGCCGGTGATGCCGCCGATGACGAAGGCCACGGCGGCGAGTGCCACGAGGGTCGCGAGTACCGACTGCACTGAATAAGGATACTTCGCGCGCGCCCGGCCGGGCCGACGGCGGGTCAGGACATCTGTGAGAGATAGGACAGTGCCCAGGTGCCATCGCCCATGCGGGCAAGCGCTGCATCGGCCAGCGCGCCCGCAGGGAGAAGGCTGGAGCCGTTGGCCCGGTAGCCGGCAGAGGTACCAACGAAGGGCAGCCCGCTCGCGGAGCCCTTCGAGGCCAAGAGTTGCAGCGAGCCGTCAGGCAAGCAGGCGGCACTCCATGGGAAGGCGCCCTCCAGTCCGGGCGGGGTCGACGTCACGGTGAATGCCAGCCCATCTGTCGACGTTGCGAAGGTAGGCGTGTCATTGACATTGACCCACATCGACCACTGGCCGCCGCACAGGGCCACCGTCGGGTCGAAGACCATCGTCCCGGGATCAAGACGCGTGCCAGGGTCGTGCGTAAACCGCACGCCCAATGCCGTGCCCGGCTTCGAGGTGGCCGAGTGAATTTGCGAGCTCCCTTGCGGACCCACCGGCTGCATCCAGTAGAGGCGGATGCTTCCGTCAGGAAGCAGCACGGCACTGGGATCGACACCGTTGGCTCCTCCTGGAGCAGCGTTGAATCCCGCGATGGCAATGCGATAGAAGGTCCACTGGCCTCCATCACGGATCCCCACGGCCATGACGTTGCGCTGGGCCCAACTGACGAAGTAGGCGAGCAGGCGCCCGTCACTCAAGGAGAGGAGGTTGGGAACGCCAGCTTGATCGATGATGTCGGCAGGAGCACCCAGCAGCGACGGTGCGGATCCCTCGGCGAGATTGAGTTGCGTTGCCCAAGGACCAATGCCTGTGGCGTTGGGATCCGGGGGCCGCTCCGCACCCTGGGTGCGCGCAAAGGCAAGGCTCGAGATCTCGTCGTCGTTTGGCCCGGGTGTCGGGGTCGGCGTGGGTGTCGGCGCCGGGGTGCGTACCCACACCGCCCGCTGCTTACCCTTCTTCTTGCAGGTGTAAACCCAACCGTCCACGGTCACGGTGCGCCCGATCTGCTTGCACGGTTTGCCGGCTTGCGGGGCGCCGATAGCCGAACTCATGGGCAGCGCGAGCGCGACCAATGCCAGGCACATCGCGGTCAGGGCGGCGGCCTGCACAAGGCGGCACCCGGTGATCTTCACGCCTCATGGTACCAGTACCGCGGTGACGCCAGGAGGTGAACGGGGGCGGCACCGATGCTCGAATCGCGGGTCGGTCCCATCAATGTCAGAAACCCGCGTGACCTTCCTAGCCGCCTCTCGGCTGCGCTGGTCCTAGGGATCGTTGTCGCCCCGGGCGCGCCTGCTTTCGCTGCGCAGTACACCGGGTGCCTCCGCTTCTTCTCTCCGGACCGACGCGTGGGCTCGACGGTCCGAGTGATTGCCACTGGCATTAGCGAGACGTTCGTCCTCACCGCCCGGAGTGGATCCTTTGACCGGTCGGGCCGCACTCTCAGGGCAACGACGGATCCGCGCACAGGTGCGATGACATTCGCCAACTGCCAGGAGCGCCTGCAGCTGGTGATGTCGTGGGCGCTGGACTCCGACTGCGTCCTCAGGCGAACGCGCTGGGCCTCCCGGGGCCTCCTACACTCGATGCCGTGTACGACATCGCCCTCAGCGTGTCAGCCTGCGTCCGCTCGGGGACCCGCGCCGACGTGGCCTGGATGGTGTCGCCGGTGGTATCCGACGACGCGCTCGCCTTCACTCCCGGTGGAGGCCGGATCGGGTCTGTGGCCGCTGGGGCGTTCGACGGCCTGCTGGCCGACGCCGCTGAGCGACGTTTGCCCGAGGGGCGTCGTATCGCGCACCGGGTGACCGACTTTGAAAGCGTGGTGTGCGGGCTGCCCCCTGGCACTCCCGTGGAGTTCCTCATCGTCCCCGCCGACCAGTTGCCGGCCGAGATCTGGCCGCTCTTGCTCGAACGTCGTCCCGTCGCCATCGCCACCGCACTGCGCGACGAGGTGGTCACCGCGGTCGGCGTGACCTCCTGGGAGGGTGCGGAGGAGCGCGAGCGCGAACTCCTGGCCGCGGCCCGACCTACCGTGATCGAAACCGACGAGGGCCTGGTGACGGTCCTGGCGCCTGTTGAGCGCCTCGTCGTCGCCGGTCAGGGACCCTACGCCGAGGCCCTGGCAGACCAAGGTCGTCTCCTGGGCTGGAAGGTCGTCGTGGAGAGCCGACCCGAGCTCGTCGCCGGGCTCGCGGCCGCCCTATCGCCCCTGGACTCGATCGTGGTGATGGGCCACGACGTGGAGTCCTCGAGCCGCTGCCTCATGGGGGCCCTGGAGGGGGACGCGGGCTACGTGGGAGCCCTGGGATCCCGGGCCATGCAGCAGGCCCGGGCTGACTGGCTCGCCTATCGAGACGTCACCGACCTCGATCGGGTCCACGGCCCGGCTGGCCTCGACATCGGGGCGCGCTCGCCCGTGGAGGTGGCGGTGGCCATCGCCGCCCAGATCCTGGCCTCGCGCCCCCGACCGGGGGAGGGCCAGTAGCTGGCATCCCAGGTTGCGGACCCCGCTCCCGGGAGTAGTTTGCGGGTACTGGTTCCACCACCACCGCAGAGAGGTAACCCGTGGCCGTCGAATCCACTGGCAGCGAGCGCGGCAATCCGCGTCTGTATGCCCTCATCGAGAACTCTCCCAAGACCGGCAAGAGCCCCACGGTCTGGGCATGGCCGCAGTTTATCGACTTCCTGAAGGTGGCCGGGCAGCCGGTGCAGGGCCCGTGGCCTCCGCATCAAGAGCCACGCCCCGATCCCGATGCCGACTCCATGCCTGTCGCCGTGCGCGACGCTCAGTCCTAACGCGCGAGAGGAACCCATGTATCCATCACGTTTTGCCTACGAGGCGCCGGCCACCATTGGCGAGGCCGTGGCCATTCTCGATCGATCCGGTCCAGAGGCCAAGGTCATGGCTGGCGGACAAAGCCTTATCCCGATGCTGAAGTTGCGATTCGCATCACCAGAGCGCATCGTCGACATCAACAACATTCAGGGCCTGGACTACCATCGCCTCGACGCGGATGGCAGCCTGCATATCGGAGCGCTGTGCCGCCATGAGGACCTGGAGTTCTCCCAGGTCATCGCCGACTCCCATCCGACGCTCTATGCGGCCGCAGCCGTGGTGGCAGACCCGATCGTGCGCACCCGGGGCACGTTCGTGGGCTCGGTATGCCACGCCGACCCCCAGGGCGACTGGGCGGCGACGATGATCGCCCTCGATGGGCGCATCGTAGCCGTCGGCCCCAACGGTCGCCGTGAGATCCCCATGAAGGACTTCGTGTTGGGGCCGTTCACCAACGCTCTCGCCTATAATGAGATCGCGGTCGAGGCGATCATCCCGCCGGCCAAGGGCGAGGCCCGCGGCGGCTACCTCAAGCTCGAGCGGCGCATCGGCGACTTCGCGACTGCCTCGGTGGCTGTGGCGCTGGACATGGACGGCGACGTCGTACGCCGTGCCGGCTGCGCTCTTGCCGGCGTGGGAGGTAAGACGATTGACGCCAATGAGGCCATCTCCGTGCTCGTCGGTCAGCCCCTCACCGCCGACAGTATGGCTGCGGCCGCCGATGCAGTCGCGGCAGCGGCCGACCCACGCACCGACCACCGCGGATCTGCCGACTACAAGCGGCACATCGTCAAGACATTCGTGACGCGCATTCTCAGCACCGTTGCCAGCACCGAGCAGAAGGCGGCTTGACATGACCAGCCTCTACGAAGAGATCCCCGCGGCTCCACCGGCAGACGTCCCCACGCGGCGCGTCACGATCACGGTCAACGGCGACAGGCGCACGCTCGACATCGAGCCGCGCCTCCTGCTCTCCCACCTGATTCGCCAGGGCCTGCAGTTGACCGGCACGCACATGGGGTGCGACACCACCGGCTGCGGGACCTGCACCGTGCTCCTTAACGGCCGTCCCGTCAAGAGCTGCACGGTCCTGGCTGTTCAGGCCGACGGCCGCGAGGTCGAAACCGTGGAGGGCCTGTCTTCGGCGCAGCAACTCCATCCACTCCAGGAGGGTTTCAAGCAGGAGCATGGCCTGCAGTGCGGCTACTGCACGCCGGGGATGATGATGGCGGCCAAGGCGCTCCTCGAGCGCAACCCCAATCCCACCGAAGACGAGGTCCGCTGGGCCCTGTCGGGCAACATCTGCCGGTGCACCGGCTATCAGAACATCGTTAAGGCGGTCCTGTGGGCTGCCGACAAGATGCGCGAGCAGGAGGGCTGACCAGCATGGCGCTTGACGAACTGAAGATCGGTGGCATGGGCGCGAGCCGCCGACGTGTGGAAGACAACCGCTTCATTCGCGGCAAGGGTCGCTATGTCGACGACATCGTGCTGCCGGGCATGCTCCACATGGAGATCCTGCGCAGCCCGATTGCTCACGCCCGCATCAAGTCAATCGACACCAGTGCCGCCTGGGAGGTGCCCGGCGTTCGCCTGGTCCTGACCGGCGACACCATGGCCGCCCGCAATCTCGCGTGGATGCCCACGCTCTCATACGACACGCAAGCGGTCATGGCAACCGACAAGGTGCGCTTCCAGGGTCAGGAGGTTGCAGCCGTCATCGCCGACGACCCCTATACCGCCAAGGACGCCTGCAGCAAGATCGTCGTCGAATACGAGCAGCTGCCGCCCATCGTCAACCCGTTCCAGGCCCAGTCGCCCGACGCCCCGGTGATCCGCGACGACAAGGAGACGCAGGCCAACAACAAGATCTTCGACTGGGAGATCGGCGACAAGGCGGCGACCGACCGGGCCTTCGCCGAGGCCGACGTCATCTCCAAGATGGACCTGCACTACCCGCGGTCGCATCCGTCGCCGCTCGAGACGTGTGGATCCATCGCCGACTATGACCGGGCGACCGGCAAGCTCACCGTCTATATGACGACGCAGGCCCCGCACATCATTCGCGCTGCCGTCGCTATGGTGGCCGAGCTCCCGGAGCAGATGATTCGCATCGTATCGCCCGACCTGGGCGGGGGCTTCGGCAACAAGGTGCCCGTCTATCCCGGCTACGTGATCTCGATCCTGGCCTCG
>VGBL01000054.1 GCA_016870515.1 Actinomycetota bacterium
CGATGTTGGGCACGGAGATAGTGCGCTTACCCGCGACACCGGGCAGGTCAGAGAGCCGCACCCCGGTGAACGCCGGTAATGGCGATTTGTCGGCATAGACCTCGTACCAGTAGCGGTTGGGACTCGCTGACCTCGCACCCGGCGGCCACGAGTAGTCCGGGTTGGAGAGTCCGTCGGTATCGCAGCCACCGGTGCCGGGAGGGTACGGAGGGCTGGGGGTGCTCAACGGGCAGTTGTAGCCGGCGCTGATCCACACGTCGGTATCGGGTCGGCCGGATGCATTGACGATCTCGACCTCGAGCCGCTCGGGTGCGGCGACGAAGGTAAGGCCATCCCTAATGACGGAATCGCCGACGGAGACGTCGCAGGTGCCAGGAGGAATCACCGTGGGTGTCGTGAGGAGAAGAGTCGAGGAATCCATGACCTCTACCTTGCCCGCCGACTGCCCCTGACCCGGATTGGGAAACGGGACGGGATAGACAGCACCAGGATTACTGTCGGGGCACGAACTGATGGTCACCTTGTCGCTGGCCTTGAAGCCACTGCCAGCGATGCGCACCACAGTTTCCGCGTTTGCACCTACTGAGCTGGGCTGGATCGTGAGAGGGGCGCGCGGTGCCGCACTCACGGTTGTCGGGGTCACACCGGCAATCAGCAGCGTCACGAAGGCCACGCCAAGGGCGACACGCATGAGACCAAACTACGGCGAAGTGGCAGTGGAGGCCCGGCGACCGGGACCCTCCTCAGCAGAATCAAGCAGCAGGAACGACGTACACCCTTCCCGGGGAGACGAGGTAGGCGGTGTCTGCCGTCGCCGCGAGGTAGGTCGCCTCCGGGACGGACCCCACCATCGACCACTCGACCGCATCGGTCGTCCGGTGAATTGTGCCGTCCACGAGGACCGCCCACAGCGCGCTGCCATCAACGGCCGACGCCAGGAAGACCACCGGACCGAGATTCGACTCCGTCGTCTCGCCGCTCTCCGACCACGATGACAGTCGCTGGCCGTTGGCGATCCACACGCGGTCGTCAAACCAAGCCAGTGACGTGGCGTTGGCCGTGGCAATGCTCTCCCAGGATTGACCCGTATCGACCGAGTACAGCAACTCACCGCTCGTGCTCTGGCCGACGATTCGATCGCCGTCGATGGCGAGCGCGTGGAAGTCCACCTCACCGGTCAGTGACACGGGCTGCCAGCTCTGGGCACCGTCGGCACTCCTCAGGAGGCCGAGCGGATCCGGCAGGGATGAGCCATGACCAGGATGCCCACTCGCCACCAGGACGTCGTCAGCGGAAGCAAGTCCCATGAAGTCGTCGTGAGCTTCGCCGCGCGGTGCCACCTCGCCGGTAGTCGGATCTACCTCGACGATGCCGTAATGGGTGCCGACCAGGAGGTCTCCGCCGACGAGCGTGACGGCGTGCATGTGATCAAGCGCTTCAGCGAGATCAACGGTGGAGGGGGATGCCGAGGCATCCTGCTCCACCGCTGCCGCAGGCGATGGCGACGAGCCCGCCGCCTGCGGTTGTGTCCTGATCGACTCCAGGATGACCTGCATCTGGGCGATCTCCGCCTGCTGAGTCTGGATAATCGCCTGGGCCAGCGCCGCAACCCGCGGATCCTTCGAATCGATCACATCCTCAGCCATGTCTATCGCGCCTTCGTGATGCTCGATCATGCCCTCGGCGAAGAGGATGTCGAACTCCGAACCACTGGCGGCCGCGAGTTGGTCGATCTGCTCATCGGTGAGCATGCCAGACATGCCGTGGCCGCCGTGCTCATCCATGGCGTCCATGCCAGACATCACGGGCACGCCCCACTCGGTGAGCCAGCCCTTCATCTGCTCGATTTCCGGCTGCTGGGCCGCTTTGATCTCGGCGGCCAGGGCGAGGATCTCCGGGTTGGTCGAGCGAGTCTCGGCTAAGTCCGACATGACGACGGCCTGCTCATGGTGGGGGATCATCATCTGGGCGAACATCGCATCGGCAGCCGAGGCTCCCGTGGTGCTCGAGGGGCTCATCATGTCGGCGTCGTGATTGGACGAGCAGCCCATCACGATGAGTGCGCCCGCAGCAACAGCAGCCACCGCGGTGGCCCGTGCTAACGCGTTGAATCTCATTGATAGCTCCTTTGGGTAAATGGACGTGATGGTCAGGTCAGGCCTGATCGATCACGTGCGAGATACCGAGAGGAGCCAGAGGTCGGGTGGCCGGGCGGGGCTGCTGCGCGAGCTCAGCGACGTGCGAAGCGAGCGCCGCGGCGTTGTCCTGCGTAGGTGCGCCCAAGCGCGGGGAGCAAGGACAAGGACGAGAAGCAGAAGGACCGCAAGGCACATCGCCGCGGCACCCACAGCACCGCTAGGGGCAGGAGCCTCATCACGAGCCGCAGAGTCGGAAGGCGTGTGGGTCGGCATGGCGTGCCCGTCATGCGGGTCCATCGACAAGGCTGACGCGGAGTCACTGCCCATGTGATGGCAAGCGGCTATGACCAGATGATGCATGCCGAAGACACCTAGCGCGAGGGCTCCCACGAGGGCCACGCGCACCAGGATCCGACCACCGGTCACCCAGCCATTGTGACCCGCGTCGGCTGCGATCGCCCGTCGGGGAACTACGAAGTGCCGAGACCCTTGAGGCGCTTGTAGAGCCCCCGGTACTCCTCATAGGCAGCCTGATAGACGTCGCGGTTGCAGTCACCGGGCTCGAACACCTCGGCGACCCGCACCCGGGCGGCGGCCTCCGGCAGGCTGACCTCGCCGAGGCTGACCAGGGCCCATAGGGCCGCCCCTACCAACTGGGCATCGCGTGGCTGCGCCACCTGCTCCACTCGCCGATCCAGGGTGCCGGCGTACATCGAGCACCACAGGCTCGACTGCGCTCCTCCGCCGAGGATGCGCACTGAGTCGATGCGACGCCTGCAGAACTTCTCATAGGAGTCGAAGAGCCAGCGTGCGTTGAGTGCGACACCTTCCATGACTGAGCGGATCATCATTGCCCGGTCGGTGCGCAGCGACATGCCCACGAACGCCCCCCGAAGGTCCTTGTCTTCGACCGGGCTCCGCTCGCCGTTGAGCCACGGCGCGAAGAGCATGCCCTCGCATCCGGCGGGCGCAGCGGCTGCCTCAGCGGTGAGCGTGTCGTAGTCGGCATCGATAATCTGCTCGCGCAGCCACCGCAGCGCTCCCCCGCCGATCTCCTGGTTGTTGCCGACCATAGGCAGGTGCGGATCGAAGCCAGGGACCGAGGCGATGGAGTGGAGGATGTCTGTCTTCTTGAAGGGCACGCACGCACTGATCCAGGCCGTCGTCGACACGGTCACATGCGTGGCGAATGGCTCAATCGAACCGCTGCCGAGCACCGCCGCATGCAGGTCAGGGAGTCCGCAGACCACGGGCACACCTGGCTCGAGACCCAGTGCATCGGCAACCTCGGGCAGCAGGGGCCCGAGCACGGTGCCGGTGGGCACGAGCGGGGGCAGGCGTCGCAGGTCGCGCTTGGCCTTGCGCACGAGTTCGGGCACGTAGCCGATGCGTGCCCCGATGCGATTGTCGGTCAGCCACGACAGGATCATCGACGCCGGCGTCGCGGCAGCGCGGCCCGTCAATCGCATGCCGAGGTAGTCGACCGGCTCCATGAGCCAGCGTGCCCGCGCGTAGATGTCGGCCATCTCGCGCTGCAGCAGCAGTGAATGGCCAGTGGGATCGGCCCCGCTCGGAGTTGGTGCGCCTCCGGTTATCCGGATCCAGGGCAAAACCTTCTGCGGGGCGAAGCCCTGCACGCTGACCGGGCCGCCGACGACCTCCTTCATGTAGCGACGGGCGCGAGTGTCAGCCCACAGCAGCACCGGGCCGGCAGGTTGGCCACCTTCGTCAACCGGCACGGTCGATCCCCACTGCCCGGTGATCGCGATTGCAAAGGGCTGTCGTGGTGCCATCGCCGATGTGACGTCGCGAATCGCCTCACCGAGGGTCTGCCACCACTGGGTCGCATCCTGGGTTGCGCGCCCATCGACTCCGATATCGACCGCAACCGCGCGCTGTGATGCGGGACCCAAAGTGCCGTTGGGGTAGACCGCCGCCACCTTGGGACCGCCATTGCCCAGGTCAATGGCGAGGACCCACGACACGTTAGACCTCGGGAGCGGCGACGTGCATGGCATCGAGGACGCCGCCCATCACCGCGCGCAGCGTCTGGTCACCATCGGGCATTGCCCCGAAGCCGTACATCGCCCCGCTCTTGGCCGGCTCCCCCTGGTGCTCGAGTGCATAGTCGACCGCCAGGCGCAGGTTGGCCAGAAAATCCACGGCAACCCCGGCCTGGGTGTTGGGCCCGGTGACGCAGAAGTGCAGGGCCGGGGGCAGCTGCAGCGCGTTCATGCGCCAGCCTCGCTCCTTCAGGGCGTCATTCACGAGATACACGTCGACGACATCCGACATGAACGACGTCATGAAGAGCGGGTCGCCGATGATGCTGAGTTCAGGGATGTCGCGGCGTATGCCTGCCTTGATCGTGTCGTTGGTGGACAGGATGGCCTGCGCCTTGGCCAGATAGCCGGCACGCCCCATCGTGACCATCGCCGCCCACGTCGAGGCGATCAGGCCACCGCTGCGCGATCCGGCAAGGCCCGGTGACAGGTAGAGGCCGCCGGGCCAGTCGGTCGAGGCGAACCACTGGCGCGCGCGCAGGGTTGCGTCGCGATACAGCAACACCGATGTGCCCTTCAGCGCATACCCGTATTTGTGGGTGTCTGCCGAGATGCTCGTGACGCCGGGCACCCGGAAGTCCCACGGGGGCACGTCGTAGCCGAGCTGCTCGGCCCAGGGCAAGAGGAAGCCACCGAGGCACCCGTCGACGTGCAGGCCGATGCCGCGATCCTGCGCCAGCTCGCCGAGCTGGCCGATCGGATCGATCAGGCCGTGGGCATAGTCGCCCGCACTGCCGACGATGGCGATCGTGTCATCGTCGACCAGCTTCGCCATCGCGTCGACGTCGACGACGAAGGAGTCGGTGAGCGGCGCATCGTGCACGTCGATACCCATCCAGTGCGCGCCCTTGCGCAGGGCCACGTGAGCGGTGACGGGCAGCACGATGTTGGGCATCCGCACGCCGCGACGCTCCCTGGCCTCTTCGCGATAGGCGTAGAGGGCGTGCACGAGGCTGTCGCTGCCCCCCGATGTCACGACGCCGACAGGCTGGGGATCGTGGAAGAGGTCGGCGGCCATCGCGATGATCTCGCCC
>VGBL01000055.1 GCA_016870515.1 Actinomycetota bacterium
TACGCCCAGGTGGGCGAGCCCGGCGTGGTGCTGCCGGTGTTGAGTGTCGAGAGGATGCCGCTCACACCGGCCGACCAGTCGCCTCCGGGCCCTGCGATCTCGACGGCGGCGCCGTAGTTGGAATACGAAGCCCGCTGACCGCTGCGCGTCGAGGCGGCGACGGTGATCACGCCGGAGCAGTTGGCCGGCCAGGAGTTGCTCGCTAGTTGGTTCTCGTTGCCCGCGGCGACGACGATGCTCGTGCCCCGGGCGATCGCGGCGTCGATAATCGATTGGTCATCTGAGTAGCAGGTGCCGGGTCCGCCCAGCGAGAGGTTGATGGCGTCGGCGGGGGTGGCATTGGCGGGTACGCCGGGCACGCTGCCCCCGGATGCCCAGGTGATCGCGGCCAGGATGTCCGAGGAGTAGCCGCCGCATCGGCCGAGCACGCGCACGGGCTGCACCTTGGCGGCCGGTGCCACTCCGGCGACGCCGTACGCATCGTCCGCCACCGCGGCGATCGTGCCCGCGACGTGCGTGCCGTGCCAGGAGCTCCAGTCGCTGCCGCACCAGTCGCCCGGGTCGGTGGGATCGGGATCGCGCCCATTGCCGTCATTGGCGGCGGCGTAGCCGGCCCACCAGTCGTTGACGAAGTCGTATCCGCTGACGAGGTTGGCATTGAGATCGGGGTGGGCCTGGATGCCGGTGTCCAGCACCGCGACGACCGCGCCGGCTCCCCGCGTGGTCGGCCACGCGGCAGCAGCGCGAGTGCCGAAGCCACCACCGGTGCGCGAGGAATCCCACAGCCCCCACAGATCGGCGGTGTAGGTGTCGTTGGGCAGCGTCACCGACGCGGGGCTGACGCGCTCAGCCGCGATGTGCACGCGGATATCGGGTCTCGCGGAGACGACGTCGGGTGAGTCGGCGAGCTCGGTGGCGATGGCCTGCACGTCGTCGACGGGCAGTTCCTCACTCAGTCGCACGACGCGCATCGTGCGGGTGATCCGCGTGGAGGCCTGCGCGTCGAGGTCGTTGCCGGTCTCGGCGGCCGCGCTCTCGGTGCTCGCCTCCAGGGCCTGCTCGGGCACCGAGGCGGAGGTGGTCGTCACGATGATCTGATCGGTCATGCCCGCATCCGGGGCGGCAGGCTCGGTGGCCTGCGCCGCGGTGGTGGCCGGCGCGATGAGCAGGCCCAGGGCCAACGCGCCTACGACGAGGGCCAGCGCCCAGGGTCGAGGGGCGGGGGCAGTCACGGCGGCCAGTCTCCTCTTCGGCGAGCCAGATGGGTAATTCATCGTGACATCCAGCCCCCAGAATGCCCCGCCGACGGCCGGCTGCCTCCAGGGCTCCCCACGACGCCCACCCAGCCATGTCGTGCTGGCCCGCGCGGTCAACGAGATGGGCCCGGGCGCGAGGGCGGCGTACTCAAAGGACGCCGAGCAGATAGCCCCTTCGATTGGCCTTCGGTGGCACCGGGGTGAATGATGAATCCATGCCACGGCACTGGGTCGCGTCCGTAGCAGCGCTGCTGCTCCCGCTCGCGATGACGGTGATCGCGCCCCCCGTGGCGCAGGCGCGGCCCGTGCAGACCGATGTCGTGAATGGCCGTCCGCCGATATCGGGGGAGTTTGGGTTCCTCGCGGCGCTGAAGATGGTGGTAAGGACAAATCCCTACAGCACTAACCGCGCAACCTATGTCTGCGGAGGCTCTTTCGTCTCGACCACGCAGATCATCACGGCCGCGCACTGCTTTTTCGACCCCGATGGCCGGCGCATCACCACCGTGTCGGCCGCGCCCGGCGATGGCACTTCCTGGCCCTACTCCTCGTCGTTCATGAGCGCATCCAAGGTCGACATCCACTCCCAGTACTCGCCCTCCGGCGAGGCCTACGACATCGCACTGGTCACGCTCTCACGACCGGTGACGGGAGTGTCGACCGTCACGATTCCCACGCTGGCGCAGTGGAGCTCGCTCACGACCGGCGGATCCGCGGTTACGTCCGCGGGCTGGGGCACGACGTCGTCGGGCGGGGACTCCCCCGATGACTTCCTCGTCGCGGACCTCAAGGTCATCCCGAGTGCGGTCTGCGGCGACTCCGGGTCGACGTACCGCGTGGGCTCGTTGACGTATGAGGGCATTGGCGGGTCGTTCGACGCCGACCAGATGATCTGCGCGGGAGGTGCGACGAGTTCGGGTGGGGCGATCGACACCTGCCAGGGCGACTCAGGCGGACCACTCGTGTCCGGGACGACTCTCGTGGGCATCGTCAGCTGGGGAATCGGGTGCGCGGGATACGACGAAGGGAAGGCCATCCGGCTCACCCCCGGGGTCTACACCCGACTCGGGACCTTCCTACCCTGGCTTGCTGACCGCGGGATCGGTCCGTCGGCGCCTGCCGCGGTGCCGGATGCACCGACAGGCGTGAAGACCGTGGTCGTCGAAGAGGGCAGGTTCAACGTCAGTTGGACGGCGCCCGCCGACGACGGCGGCGCGGCAATCACGGGCTACGACGTCGAGGAAAGCGCCGACGGTGGCGAATGGAAGTACCTCGGACGCACCGAGACGGCGGCGGCGTACATCGACATCACCAATGTCACCTCGGGAGTGTCGTACCGCTATCGCATCGCGGCGGTGAACTCGGCCGGCGCCGGGGAGTACTCCCAGCCCAGTGCACCCGTCACAATGGGAGCCGACCTGGTGACGCTGCCGGGTGCGGTGGACGGGTTCACCAAGGGCAAGTTCATCAAGAAGGGCCGGACGTATCGTGTCACGGTGCGGTGGGCGCCACCGGTGGAAGACGGAGGAGCGGAGATCGTCGGCTACGTCGCGCGCGTGGGCTATGCCGGCAACTGGGGCGACTGGGCAGACCTCGACACTCCCGCGACGATCGCGACGGGGCTCTACCCGAATAGGAAGTACACGCTGCAGGTTCAGGCGCTCAATGAGAAGGGCCCGGGTCCGATCGCGTCGTACTCCTTCAGGACGCCGCGCAGGTAGTTAAAGACCGGGCGGCCCGGAGATCATCCCGAGGCGCTTGAGCGGGGAGTCGGGCTCCTCGACCGCGCCGGGATCGATGTCGGCGACGTCGATCTGGGGTGAGCCCCATTTCTCCAGTGTCGATGCGATGGAGCGGCGGGCTCGGTCCATCTTGCGCGCGATCATGCGGCGCGCGGCCCACTCGGTTTCGCGCTCGCGCAGCGCATGCTCGATCGACTCGGCTTGGGCGTCGGTGCAGGCGAGGCCGTAGGCACGCTGCAGGCCCAGGCGCGCTTCGATGCGATAGTCGTGACCGCGGCGGATGAAGGTGCCGGGCTTGGAGTTCATGCCGTTCTTGAGATCGATCGTGGCGATGACGAAACTCGTGATCGGGCGCCAGCGCGTCTCGCGCGGGACCATCGGCGGGCGCGTGGCGGGCGGGCCCATCCAGTGGGGCGGCTGCAGCACCATTGAGTAGGCGTACTTGTTCACCGGGTCGTCGTGGTGCACGACCATGAGGTGGCGCATCTGCCCCGGAGGGAGCGCGGGGGCCTCTCTCGGCTCGGCGACGAGCAGCAGTACGTGCTCGGGATCCATGGCCTCGGGATTCTCGCGCCAGCGGCGCCAGAACTCAGTGCGGAACGGCACCCCGAAGTAGACGCCGCCGGAGACGCCCAGGTGCTCGAGCGCAGGGATGCCGACGAAGGGGCCGGGCACGGTGGAGACATCGAGGGCGACGTTGGCCCCGAGGCTTTCGCCCATGAGCACCACGCGTGGGCGCCGCTCCGCGGGGATCGGCTGCAGTCGCTCCTGGATCGCCTCGAGCACGTAGCGCGTGAGCATGACGCCATCGAGCGTCTTCGGCATGGCCAGCGCACTGGGCACGAGCGCGTACTGCGGCACGATGGTCGCGCAGTTGCCGCGCGTGAGGTATTCGAGAGCCTCGATGATCGTGTAGTTGACATAGCCCACGCCGGTGGGGCTCGCGACGCAGATGAGCGAGCGCTCGAAGCCACCACATGCCCAGAGGTCGGCGACACCCAGCGCGGCACGCTCGCGCAGGTCGTCGGCCGACTCGTATCCGCAGACCACACGCACGGGATCGACCGCGGGCTCGCTTATGACCTTGGTGATCTCGTCATGCGTGAGTGCCATCGTGACGAAGCGGCGGCCCTCCTTGCCAATCGAGTCGAAGGGCATGACGCTCGCCGGGCCCGCCGACACGTGCGGATTGGTGGGTGGAGCGGGGTACGCCGGCTCGATGATGTCGTCCTTGCGTTCGAGGCGGTGCGTGATCTTGCGCAGGGCATAGGCACCAGCGAGACCCATGGAACCCAGCAGGGCGGCGTGCGCGACGAATTCACCCGCAGCGCCAGGATCGCGGCGGATGGCCGCGCGCATGAGCCGCTGCAGGCCGTGCGCAGCGAGTTGCTCGCCGACGACGAGGGTGCCGAGACCGATGAAGCTCGCCGCGCCGATCCCGGTGGCGGTGAGGATCGAGCGGATGTTGGCGCCCTCGATGCGGTGGTTGTCGGGATTGGCATTGCCGTACCTGAGCGCGCGGCGTACCGCGAAATAGACATTGCCCGCGGCGATTGCCGTGCCCGTGAGCAGGTTGGGCACGAGGGTGGTGTCGAGACCGGGCTTGAGGTGCAGGCGGTTGTGCAGCACCTCGTCCCACAGCGATGCGGCGCCACCGGAGATGCCCGCAAACGCGATCTGCCGCCCTGCAGCGTAGGCCGCGGAGGCGGCGAGGCTTCCGTCCTGCGATGCGCGCTGAGTGGCGAACGCCGTGCCGTAGCCGCCGACGATCGCGGTGCTGGCGATGACGACGCGCGCGAGGGTGCCGGGGCGGCGTCCGGGCAGTGCGGCGACGGCCTCAAGGGAGCTCCACGCGGTGGCGGTCAGCTGGTAGTTGATGGTGGCCGTGACACCGGTGATGATCGCCTGGTCGACGGGGGAGCGCGGGAGCAGGCCGCGGGCGAGGGATCCCGCCACGCTCCAGGCCGCGCCAATGACACCCGCCTGGGCGGCGGTGTCGGTGGACCAGCGTGAGATCCAGTCCGGGCGCCTGAGGGCCATGGGGCGAGCGTAGTCCGGTGAGAGCCCTGCGTCCGAGGGGTGCCAGGCCCCCAGGTTCGCCCCAGGCAGGACACGGGCCCTCGGCGGCCTTAGGCTGCGGTGATCCGCGGGGGCCCGGCGGCGAGG
>VGBL01000056.1 GCA_016870515.1 Actinomycetota bacterium
ATAGTGAATGGGCCGGAGGAAAGGGCCGCCGCCGCGGTGACGAGCTTGAACGTCGAACCGGGCGGGTTCAAGGCCACGATCGGGCGATTGATGAGCGGCTGCGACGGGTCGTTGATGAGTTCGTCGTAGTACTCGCGAATCGTCTGCGGGTCGTGCGACGACAACTGGTTGGGATCGAACGACGGTGACTGCACCTGGGCGAGGATCCGACCGGTCGAGGGTTCGATCGCGAAGGCAGCCCCCTGCACGCCGGTAAGACCGGCCCACGCGGCATCTTGAACGGCGGCATCGATGGTCGTGGTGACAGCACCGCCGCGCGGCTGTCGACCCGCGATGAGTTGCTGGAGGCGATCGACGAAGAACAGGTCGGACGAACCCGACAGCACGCCGTTTTCGGTGCGCTCCAGTCCAGTTGCGCCGTAGACGATCGAGTAGAACCCGGTGACCGAGGCGTACTCCTCGCCCGACGGATACACGCGCAGCCACTTCAAGGCGCCCTTGGTCTGCTCCGAGAGGGCGATCGGCTCTGGACCGGTGAGGAGGGGTCCGCGCTGGCGGCCGTATTCCTCGAGAAGCACGCGCTGGTTGTCGGCTCGGGCGCGGTAGTCATCCGAGCGAAAAACCTGGATGAACGTGACGTTGGCCAGCAGGGCGATCAGCAGGATGGCCAACGCAATGCTGATTCGGCGGATGGATCGAGTCATCGCTTCATCACCTGGGTTGGTGCCGTGTCGGCGGATAATGGCAACGCTGCGGGTCGCCGGGCTCGATGGGAAATGACAAGTAGGATCGCGATGATGATCCAGTTGGCGACGAGCGATGAGCCGCCGTAGGAGAGGAAAGGCGTCGTGAGACCCGTGAGCGGGATAAGTCGCGTGACTCCGCCCAAGATCACGAACACCTGGATCGCGAATGTGATCGACAGGCCCGCCGCGAGGAGTTGCCCGAAGGGATCGCGCACCGTGACCGCAATGCGCAAACCGCGCTCGATGAGCACGGCGTAGAGCAGTAGGACTGCGAAGACACCGGTGAGTCCGAGCTCCTCGCCCAGGCCCGCCGCGATGAAGTCGGTGTTGGCAAAGGGCACCAGGTCGGGATAGCCGCGGCCCAGACCGGTGCCGAAGAGGCCCCCGTTGGAGAAGCCGTAGAGCGACTGCACGATCTGGTAGCCGCCGGTGTCGGCGTAGGCGAAGGGATCAAGCCACACCTGAACACGGGTGCGTACGTGTCCGAACAGCAGGTAGGCGCCGACGGATCCGATGGCGAACAGCAGGAAGCCGAGGACAAGCCATGAGATGCGCTGGGTCGCGATGTAGAGCATCGCGACGAAGAGACCGAAGAAGAGCAGGGATGTGCCGAGGTCACGCTCGAAGATCAGCACGCCCAGTGAGACCGCCCACACGATGAGAATGGGCCCGAGATCGCGGGCTCGCGGGAACCCGATGCCAAGGAACTTCGTGCGCACCAGTGCCAGCGAGTCACGGGTGACGACGAGATAGCCCGCGAAGAAGATGGTGAGGAAGATCTTGGCAGCCTCAGCAGGCTGGAAGGTGAGGCCCCCGATCCGCACCCAGAGCGTGGCCCCATTGACGGTTGCGCCGATGATGGGCGCGAGTGGCAGGAGCAGGAGCACGACGCCGATAAGGCCGGCGGTGTATGTGTAGCGCTGCAGGACGCGGTGGTCGCGCAGCGCGATGAGCACGAGAATGAACAGCGTCGCGGCAAAGGCATACCACGTGAGCTGATCGTAGACATCGGGCGTGGTAACGGGGTTGTCATTGCGCTCAGCACGCTGGGCCGCGGCGACGTCGAGCCGGTAGATCATCGTCAGGCCGAGGATCGTCAGCAGCGTCGCGATGGGAAGGATGAAGGGATCGGCGTAGGGCACCCTCCAGCGCACGATGAGGTGTGTGGTCAACGCGATGGCACCCACGACGCTAGCGGTGATCCAAAAGCGCGGGTGCACGCCCTCGCCCGTCGACCAGGCGACCTGGAGCGTGCCGAGCACACCGAGGCCCCACGCGAGGATGAGCAGTGCGAGTTCGAGGCCGCGACGCTTGGGCTGCACGGTCGCCGCATGGGCGGCCGTGCTCACGGCGTCACCTTGATGGCAGGGCAACCGGCGGGAGTCGGCACCACCGCGCACGCGGCTGCTCGCACGCGCAGGTCATTGACGATGCGCTGTGCATCGGCCTCGCTGTCGGCGACGATGCCGTCGGCGACCAGGCCGGCGTCGAAGAGCGGCAACGATCCGACGGTGAGGTCGGAGACCTGCACCGTGGATTGCATCGGGAGGCCGAGGAGACTCCCCGATACGCCTCGGTAGATCGTCACGAGCCCGTCGGACTGGCCGACGTACCACTGGGAGCGCACCCATGCGGTGCCGGCGATTCCCACGGCGACGATGATGGCGATGACAGCAGCGGCCACTGCGGCCACGATCGTCCAGATGCGCTGTCGATCCGCATTGCCCCCGGCCGAGCGCGCGAGGGGAGCGGCCCCCTTGATGGTCGGCATCTCTGAGGTCGGGGGCCCATCGACACGCGCTGGCCGATCCGGGGCATCGGGGTCGACCTGGGCGTCCTTCGGGAAGTGCACGCGTGGCAGTCGAGCGCGTACGCGCGGCTCCCCGGCGGCGCCGACCACCACCGCTTCGCCGCCGGTCAGGTCGGCGAGTTGCTGCCCGTCGACCTCGAGCACGTCTGCCACGACGACAGTCACGTTGTCGGGGGCACCCCGCGCAAGTGCGAGGTCGACCAGGGCGATGACCGTGGCGGTGGGCTCGGTGTCGGCAAGGATGCTGCGGAGTTCGTCGTCTGCGACGACACCGGTGAGGCCGTCGCTGCACAGGAGGAATCGATCGCTAGCGCGCGCTTCGATGACCGAGAGATCGGGATCAGCCGGCTGCAGGCCGTCGATGGCCCGCATGATCAGCGAGCGGCGAGGGTGGACTGAGGCTTCGTCTTCGCTGATGCGCCCGGCATCGATGAGCGTCTGCACGTAGGTGTGGTCGTGGGTAATGCGCGTGAGGTCCCCGCCGCGCAGGAGGTATCCCCGGGAGTCACCGACGTGCACGACGGCCACGCGGGCGGTGGTGCCTTCGTCGATGAACGACAGCGCGGTGGTGGTGGTGCCCATGCCGACGAGGTCGGGGTTGTCGATGACGACCTGCCCGATGCTGGCGCCAGCGGCGTGGACCCCAGCGGCCAGCGAGGCCAGGGTCTCCCCGGGGTCGCCGTCACCGTCGACGACCTCTGCCAGGGTCGCCACGGCCGTGGCACTGGCGAGTTCGCCCGCGGCGTGACCGCCCATGCCGTCAGCGATGACGAGAAGTCGTGGGCTGGCGTATCCGGAGTCCTCGTTTTCGCGACGGACCATGCCGACGTCGGAGCGCGCGGCGTAGCGCAGGGCGAGGGCCACGGCTACTTCCGCAGTTGCAGGGTCGTGCGCCCCACGCGCAGTGGCGTGCCGGGCGTCAGGGCGGTGGGCTGCGTGATTCGCGTGCGTTCGATCCACGTGCCGTTGGTGGAACCGAGGTCTTCGACTATCCACCCACCGTCGCTGGGATATATGCGCGCGTGTCGGCTCGAGGCGTAGTCGTCGTCGATCACGATCGTGGAATCAGGTGCGCGTCCGATGGTGATCTGCGCCGTGCCCAGGGGGATGACGGTGTTGGTCAGCGGTCCGTCGACGATGACGAGCGAGGGTCCGACGCGGTCTGACTTCTTGGCCTTCGGGGGCTTTGGGGGCTTCGCGGGCTTGGCTGGCTTCACGGGGCGATTGGATGCGGGTCGCGCCTCACGGGGCTGCAGCAGGTCTCGGCGCAGCGCCACGACCGTGATGATGACGAAGAGCCAGAGCGCCCCGAGGAACGCCAGCCGCAGCAGCGTGAGGGCGAACTCGGTCATCACCCGGTCCGGAAGACCAGCGTGGTCGTGCCGACCGTGACCGTGCTGCCATCCATGAGCGCTGCTTGCTGCACGCGCGAGCCGTCGATCATCGTGCCGTTGGTGGAGCCCAGGTCGCGGGCGATGGCGGGCTGGCCGAGGACGATCTCGCAGTGCAGGCGTGACACGCCGGGATCCTCGACGCGAATGTCAGCATCGGTGCCGCGACCGATGCGACTTACCGCGCGGACAAGCGGGTAGGCCGTGCCACCGACCTCGAGGTAGGGCTGCCCCGGCACCGCTCCCGAGGCGGCGGCGGACACGACCGCCGCTCGCGCCTCGGAGTGCACGCGGAAGATTCCGGTCTCTAGCGACTCGTCGCTGTCGAGTCGCACCTCGGCCGGGCCGATGAGCGCGTAGGACTGCTCGCCGGCGTACTCGGTGACGACGGTGGCCAGTTCGGTCTGCAGGGCATCGCGGTAGGGGCTTAAGCGCTCGGAGTCGTGGGGTGACAGGTCGATGGTGAAGACGTTGGGCACCACGGTGCGCCCGCGCGAGACGATGGCCGCTCGGTCGTCCATTTCCTTCTGCAGGGCCGCGGCGAGCTCGACCGGCTGGACCTCGGACTTGAAGGCACGCGCGAAGGCGCCATTCACGATGCGGTCGAGACGGTCTTCGAAGCGATCCAGCAGGCCCACCTGTGAATCGTACGTCGCGGTGGGCTCGATGAGTCCTAGCGACCGCCCCACACGCGCGGAAAGAACCCGCCGACGTGGTCGGCGTAGTCGTACCAGGCAACTCCATGGCGCTCGGCGAGGAGGCGGTCCTCCCAGAAGGCCTTGCCCAGGAAGAAGCCGAGCAGTGCGAACCACACGACGACCTGCCAGACCGATCCGACGGCCAGGGTGAAGCCCAGAGCGGCGATGAGTACGGCGACGTAGATGGGGTGGCGAATAACGCCGTAGATGCCGCGCGTGCGCAGGCCAGCCCCGGCCACCGGCAATGGCGTGGGCGTGAGCGCGCGCCCGAGCGAGATGAACGAGATCAACAGCAGTGCGATGCCGGCGATCATTAGCAGGAGACCGAGCACATCGAGTACGTCGAGCGGCCAGCTCAGCGGACGTCGCCACGGGAGCACCAGAAGCATGATGAGGAGCACGGCCTGGATGCCGACGAGGATCCA
>VGBL01000057.1 GCA_016870515.1 Actinomycetota bacterium
TCGCACTCAAAGGCTACTTCCTCCGGCTTCAACGCTCGTTCGGGTATGCCATCCGCGGCACGATGCATGGTCACCTGACCAGAACGCCAGCCGGTCGCGAGCACGGCTTCGCTGGGATGCCACGCGAATGATTCGGGCCAGTCGGTAGCGCCCGGCGGGCATTGGGATGCAGCGGAGACGCACAGCGCAGGAGCGCGACCACGGGGGCCCTTGCCGGAAAAGTCCCAGATGCTGACTTCCGGCGCTCCGTCATTGGCTAGCCAGCGCCCACTCGCGTCAAAGGATGCATGCGCGATCTTTGAGGGGTACCCCTGCATCTCGAGCCGCGTGTCCTTGTCAGTCCTGAAGACTTGCAGGGATGAGTCCTGATTGCCCGAGACAATCCATCGACCGTTCGGCGTCACTGCGAGCGCCAGTAGCGATCCGGTGAAGCTCAAGAGCCGGTCATCGCCGTGCGGCCTCGGCTCGAAGAGGTGCACTCCACCGTATGTGGCAGCTGCAAGCCGCCGCCAACCGCCCAACCAGGCAACATCCGAGACGGTGCTTGCCAACGAGGGCGACTCCCACAGATGTTCACCCGCTCCACTCACGACGAGTGCCTGACGCCCCGCTGCCACGGCGAGACGATCGCCATGAGCCCACTTGGCCGCGGAGCACCAGCGCCCACCAACGACGCGGCGCGCATCTCCCGCCGCGTAGTCCCAGATCCAGGCTCCCGTCGAACCCACGAGGGCAAGCCGATGACCGTCCGGATCGAACGCGCACCCGGTGAGAGTGTCATCGAGATCCATTCGCGCGACCACTCCACCCACAAGAGCATCGAAGACAAGGGCGTCTCCCTCGGCCGTAGCTACGGCGACGACCTCCCCCGCCGCATCCACGGCGACAGGGGCGTTCTCAACTCGAGCCTGCCAGTAGAGCCCGGTCACGCTGTGGGCCTGCGAGTGAGTCGTCATGACAGGAGGCAACGGGCGAACCCGTCCTCAAGTTGGTCACGGTCCAGATTTCGGCCGATGAACACCAGCCGGCTTGACCTCGGAGCATCGCCCCATGGCGCACCTTCGGACGCGTCAAGGAGCATATGGACGCCCTGGAAGACAAAGCGGTTATCTGACCCCTCCATCGACAGAATCCCCTTGGACCGGAAGATATCCACGCCCTGGGTGACGAGAAGCTCCCGAAGCCATGACATAAAGGCATCTCGGCGCACAGGCTGCCTGGATTCAATCCCCACGCTCGTCACGGAAAGATCGTGCATGTGATCGCTTTGCTCCAGGAACGTTGGATCTGTTTGCAGGATTCGATCGAGGTCAAATGCGCCGACATCGAGGACCTGGGAGAGCGGAACATCAGCGAAGGTGGCGGGCAGAATCTCAGCAACCGCGTTGATTCCTCGGATCCGCTCTTCCAGCATGACGATGTCCTCGGCACTCGCTAGGTCGGTCTTGTTAAGCACGATGCGATCAGCGAATGCCACCTGCTCAATGGACTCGTTTTCGACTCCCTCAGGCTTGACCTCGTTGAGGTGCTCCAGTGCGTGACGAGCGTCTACGAGCGTCACAATTGCATCCAGCCGACAGTGTTCGCGCATGTCGTCATCGACGAAGAATGTCTGGGCGACAGGAGCCGGATCGGCCAATCCGGTCGTCTCAATGAGTATGCGGTCAAACTTGTCGCGCCGCTTCACGAGCGTTCCTAGGATACGAATGAGATCTCCGCGAACGGTGCAGCAAATGCACCCGTTGTTCATCTCGAAGATTTCCTCTTCGGAGTCAATGATTAGAGCATCATCAATACCCACTTCGCCGAACTCGTTTTCGACCACGGCGATGCGCATCCCGTGATTCTCCTTGAGCACTCGATTGAGAAGCGTCGTCTTGCCCGACCCAAGAAAACCTGTCAGGACGGTGACAGGGATGCGCGCATCGTTTGCCATGGTCAGCGTCTCAACGCGCGGTCAAGATTGGCCAGCATAGCCTCTTGCCAGGCCACGAATGTCGCGTAATTTGGCGGGACTGTCTCCGTCACCTTGACGACCGGAATGCCCTTGTCCTTGGCGATCTTCACCATCTTCTTGGCGACGGGATCGGATGTCTGGGTGTTGAAGATGAGTACGTCCACCTTCTTGGCCTTGAGGAGGGCCTTGAATTCCCGGGCACTGGCATTGGTCTGAGGGCGGTCGTTGAGCGAATTGGTTTCCCAGGCTGACGGAGTCATGTCCTCCAGCATGGCCGTGGCAGCCATGTAGTTGAAGATCGTCTCGGTGGCGGCGTACCGCAGCGGGGGCTCGCCAACCGGTACCGAGCGAACGGCCTCAAGGTAGCCCTCAAGGGGCCCCGACTGATAAGCCGACAGCCGATTGAGGAAGTAGTCCTTGGCCTTGGGGCGCGCCTCAAGGAGCGCCCCGGTGATCACGCGCGTGGAGAGAAAGACGTAGTCGGGGCTGTACCAGAGGTGGGGATTGGCACCCACCTGCACGCCGACTCCTTCCCCGAGGACCACGACGGTAGCCTCGGGTGCGTACTCCTGCGCAGCCTGCTGCGCCCAATCGTCGTAGCCCACGCCATTGACCACCACAATGTCGGCACCCGCGAAGCGCTTCTTGGCCTTCGCATTGGGGACGTAGTCATGCGGATCGATCTTGGGGTCGGTGAGAATCTGCACCACCTTGGCGCAGGAACCGGCCAGTTGGCGCGTGATCTCCCCCCACTGGTTGACGCTGACCACGACACGCAGTGGCTTTGCAGGGCAGGAGGACCGCTCAGAGGCCGCAGCGGGGGAAATCCACGCGGCAGCGCCGGCCAGTCCCATTGCCGCCGCCAATGCTGCGGCGACGAGGCTCCGAAGGGGGCGGGTGGTCATGTGAGCTCCTTGATATGTGGCGGTGACCTTGTGGTGCCGGCCCGAATCGCTATCGCGAGACGAGGCGAGCGAGGGCGAACTGACCCCAACGTCAGGGCCACCCCATGACCCGGGCCGGCTCGCCGACTATAGCCTTAATGAAAATGTCTGTCAATAGGCCCCTGGATGGTCCCGCCGGGAACTCCTACTCGTAGGGGTTCTTGGGCTGGGGGACTTCCACGAGGTCGATGACCTCGATCAGCGGGATTGCCGTGTCGTTCTTGGTGCCGCCACCCGGCACCCAGCGACCCGTCATCGTGACCCAGGTGTCCGCCGGTAGGTCCGGCGTATTGAGCACCTTGACCTTGGAGGCGATGGCGTCGGCCGCGCAGCAAGCCACCGCCATGCGGGTGATCCACCAGCCGCCCTCTGGATCGGGGGTGACGAAACCGGTCATCTCCACGGTGCGACCCTCGAGCGTCAGCCCGTCGTCCCAGACCGCGCGACCCACGTACTCGGCGACAGTGACCTGAGCCGGATCGCCAGGAGGCAGCGGCGGAGCCTTCGCCGCCTGGGGCGGGGCCGAATTCGCCACGTCGCGAGCAGCCGCGTAGGCGCCGAGCGCGGGTGGGGCGATCAGGAAGATCGCGAGCACGGGCAGCAGGAGGAGCCAGGCAGCGCGGGGGCCCCCGTGCCCATGACCATGCCCATCGTCGTCTTCATGGGCACCGTCGTGCCCCTGGGCACCGGCATGCTCATGCGGGCCGTCGTGCGGGGTCTCCTCATCGTCAGCGGCGCGGCCCTTGCGCAGGCTGTCGATGAGCGCGAGCACGCCGAGGACAACCAGGGCGCCACCTGAGAGCAGGAGCCATGGCTTCATGACCTCCTTGACATAGTTGAGGTAGGTGTCGCCGATGGTGATGCGCAGGATGGCGCCGCCGACGAGGATGAGGACGATGGCCTGTACGTCGCGTCTCATGTGAGCAGCCACCAACCCACGAGCAGGCTGAAGATCACCGCGAGCACGAAGGTCGTCGGCGCGAAGCGCGTGGCGAACTTGGTGCTGAAGGTGCCCGCCTGCAGCGAGATGAGCTTGAGGTCAACCATGGGACCGACGACGAGGAAAGCGAGCTTGGCGGTGAGCGAGAACTCCGTGAGGCTCGCGGCGACGAAGGCGTCAGCTTCCGAGCAGATGCTCAGCAGCACGGCGAGGCCAGCGAGGACGAGGACCGACAGGATCGGCTGGTCCGCCACGGCCGAGAGCCACTGCTGGGGCACGAGCACGTTGAGCGCCGCGGCAAAGAGCCCGCCAATGACGAGGAATCCGCCCGCGTGCAGGAAGTCATGCGTCGCCGTGAGCCGGAAGGTATGCCAGGGGTTCGCGCCGACCAGGTGGTCGCGGGGCCCGATGCGCAGCCACTTGGCCTTGCCGAATCGCAGCCAGAGCCAGCCCATGATGACCGCGGTGGCGAGTGAGGCGATGAAGCGCGCGACCACCATCATCGGCTCACCGGGGAAGGCCACGAAGGTCGAGGCA
>VGBL01000058.1 GCA_016870515.1 Actinomycetota bacterium
TCCCGTAGGAGTCTGGGCCGTGTCTCAGTCCCAGTGTGGCCGGTCGCCCTCTCAGGCCGGCTACCCGTCGTCGCCTTGGTGAGCCGTTACCTCACCAACAAGCTGATAGGCCGCGGGTCCATCCCTCACCGAAAAACTTTCCACCTCCAAGGATGCCCAAGGAGGTCATATCCGGTATTAGCCCCGGTTTCCCGGAGTTATCCCGAAGTGAGGGGCAGGTTACCCACGTGTTACTCACCCGTTCGCCACTGATCCAGCGGAGCAAGCTCCACCTTCACCGTTCGACTTGCATGTGTTAAGCACGCCGCCAGCGTTCGTACTGAGCCAGGATCAAACTCTCCGTTAAGGAATGTTGATGCGCCGACGACCACGCGAAGTGGCCTGCGCGCTATCACCCAAACGTGAGTGATCATGGCGGACAGAGCTGTGATGCTTCTGTCAACCAAAGGAATCCGTCACGCAAACACGGGGGCTTACGCCACCATGCCCGGTGAACGGGGTTTTTTGGCATCGATATGTGGCACGCTGTTGAGTTCTCAAGGAGCGCTTGCGCATCGGACGCGTCCGCTGTGCGGACCGTTTCCGGGGCAACCGGTAACGCTACCCGCGTGAAACCGAGCCGGTCAAATCGGCCCGAGGGCACATCTGACCGGTCAGGATCGACGTGGGAGTCGTTACGCCTCGCCGATCCGGCCTAGTCGGCTTTGCGATGTCCGGTTCTCCGAGCGAGGCCTTGAGTATACATGAGGTTGCCCGCCGGAGGTCAAATCAGGATCAGGTCGCGTGGGATGACCTGCGTCACCCCACGACCAGGATGCCCGCGATGGTCTTTCGCCCCCGCCGTAAAACGAGGAATTGCCCGTCGACGAGGTCGCTCGCGGGGGGTCGGTAGCCTTCGTCGGTCACCCTCACATTATTCACATACGCCCCACCCTCCCCAATGGTTCGGCGAGCAGCCCCCCGGCTAGGAGACAGGCCCGCTCGGGTAAAGAGGTCGACCACATCGGGCAGCAAGCCGTCGGCGAGGTCGGCGCGGGCAATCTCGGCATGGGGCACCTCGCGTAGGGCCGCCCCCAGCACGTCGCCGGGCACGGCAAAGAGGTCTCCGTCGTCGAAGAGCGCATAGGCAGCTGCCTCCACGGCAACGGTCGCGCGCTCCCCGTGGACGAGTGTGGTGAGTTCGCGGGCAAGGGCTCGCTGCGCCTCCCGCTTGGCCGGATCGGCAAGGGTGGCTGCCTCGAGCTGCTCGATCTGGGAGTGCGGTCGCATGCTGTAGAGGCGAAGGTAGGTGGCCACATCACTATCGTCGGAATTGAGCCAAAACTGATAGAAGGCGTAGGGGCTGGTCACGCTCGCATCCAGCCACACGGTGCCCGACTCGGTCTTGCCGAACTTCGTGCCATCGGCCCTGGTGACCAGCGGCGTCGTCAAAGCGTGCACGTGCGCGCCCTCGACGCGGCGGATCAGGTCAACACCGGCGGTGATGTTGCCCCACTGGTCTGAGCCGCCCATCTGCAAGCGGCAATCGTGGGAGCGAAAGAGCTGGAGGTAGTCGTGAGACTGCAGCACCTGGTAGCTGAACTCGGTGAAGGAGATGCCGTCGCCGGCCAGGCGTGCAGCAACAGCCTCGCGGTCGAGCATGCGGTTGACGCTGAAGTGCTTGCCGATATCGCGCAGGAACTCGATGACGTTGACTCCATGGGTCCAGTCATAGTTGTTGACCACCTGCGCGGCTGCGGGGCCATCGAAGTCGAAGAATCGCTCGAGCTCACGGCGCAGGCGCGACCCCCAGTCGACGACGACGTCAACAGCGTTGAGGGTGCGCTCCCCCGTCATCTTGGGGTCCCCGATGAGGCCGGTGGCGCCGCCAACCAGCGCCAACGGGCGATGGCCATGCGCCTGGAAGCGCCGCATCGTCTGGATCTGGAGCAGGTTGCCCAAGTGAAGGCTTGGCGCTGTGGGATCGAAGCCGACGTAGTAGGTGATCGGTCCCTCAGCGAGCTGAGTGGCGAGGGCGTCGAGATCGGTGCTGCTGGCAATCAGGCCGCGCCACGACAGGTCATCGATGAGGGCGTTCACGACCACGCATCCTCTCTCACCATCCGGGGGGACGCCTCGGCGCCGCCGAGGAATGAGTGGATCGGCACCTGGCCACCGAGCTCAGCGTCGGCACCGACAAGCGTCGCAACAGCAACAGGGTTCATGACGTCCTCCTCGAAGCAGGACGATACGGGCTCACCGTCGGATGGTCGGTGGCGAAACGCCAGGGCGTGAGGGCGCCGTCACCGGAGACGCCCGTGCGCGGCCCCGTCACGGCCACCGGCATCGGCGTGCGCGGGAGTGAGAGCCGCACCGAAGAATCGGGGTCGAGCAGGTCCACGCCGTCAAGCGCCCCGGTCAGACCGAGCGCGACGGAGAGCCGGGCGGGACCGCGCGCGAGGTCGCGATCAGCCGTTGCCGAAGGGCGCCGCTCGCGTGCGATGTCGATTCCCTCGATGACCTCCCCCGCGCGGATGAGCACGGCTGAGGCGGATCCTGACGGCCCGGTCACGACGTTGGTGCACCAGTGCATGCCGTAGGTGAAGTAGATGTAGGCATGGCCGGCCGGACCGAACATGGTGGCGTTGCGGGCCGTCTGACCGCGGAAGGCGTGCGAGCCGGGGTCCTCCCCCACGCCGCCGTAGGCCTCGACCTCCGTGATGCGGACGACGACAAGGTCGGTGCCCACGCGGGAGGAGATCTGCCCGCCCAGCAGCATCGGGGCCACGTCGTGTGCGGCGCCGGCGAGTCGTTGGCGTCGCGACGGCATGCGGACAGTCTGCGGGAGGTTGCCCGCCCACGTTCGCTCCCCCCGGCGCGCCGGGGGCGGGCAACCTGGCCCGGCGGGACGGCCACGCCGTCCCTATCGGGCCACCCAGACCTTCGCGGAGGGGTCTGACAGTCAGGCCGGTCGCGGCACCAGCAGGGCGAGGGCCACACCTACGAGCACCCCACCGGCGTTGGCGATCATGTCGCCGAGTTCGACGGACCTCAGGCCGAGGACACCCTGGGTCATCTCCAGGAAGAACCCATAGGCCACCAGGCCTAAGGCTGTGGGTGCGAGCCTGGGTGAGCGCTGGGCCAGCATCACGCAAAAGGCCAGGAGTGCGTATCCCACGCCGTGCAGGACCATGGCGAGAGTGTCACCGAGGTCGGCGATTTCGATGCCGGGGGTGCCCCTGGGCGGCAGGAGGGCGGCTGCGGCCGCGAGGGCCGCGAGGACCATCGAGGCGACGATCCAGACGACTCGGGGAATCCCCAGGACTCGATCACTCATGACTGTGCGGGCCCAGCAGCCCACGCCGCATCGGTCGCGATCATGTCGCGTGCGGACGAGATCTGCTCCCGCACTCGAATCGGCGCCGTGCCACCGAAGGAGGACCGAGACGCCACGGACCCCTCGACTGAAAGGACCTCGCGCACGTCGGGTGTGAGGTGCGCGGAGAGTTTGGCCAGGTCCGTGTCGTCCAGGTCCCAGAGTTCCTGGCCGCGCTCTTCTGCCGCGCGCACGCATGCTCCGGCGATCTCGTGGGCGTCACGGAACGGCACGCCGCGGCGGACCAGCCACTCGGCGATGTCGGTGGCGAGGGCGAAGCCCTCGGGCGCGGCGATCGACATGCGAGTGCGGTCAAACGTCAAGGTCGCGATCATGCCCGCGACCGCGGGCAGCACCAGGAGCAACTGCTCGACCGCGTCGAAGACCGGCTCCTTGTCTTCCTGCAGGTCGCGGTTATAGGCGAACGGCATGCCCTTAAGGGTCGCGAGAAGGCCGGTGAGGTCGCCGATGAGCCGACCCGACTTGCCCCGAATCAGTTCGGCGACATCGGGATTCTTCTTCTGCGGCATGATCGACGAGCCCGTGGACCAGGCGTCGTCGAGTGTCGCCCAGCCGAACTCGCGCGAGGTCCACAGCACGACCTCCTCGCCGATCCTTGACAGGTGCACGCCCATCATGGCGGCAACGAAGAGGAACTCGGCAACCCAGTCGCGGTCGCTGACAGCATCGATCGAGTTAGCGAGCGCACCGCGGAAGCCGAGTTCGATCGCCACCGCCTGCGGGTCGAGGCCGAGCGACGAGCCGGCCAGAGCCCCAGCACCCAGCGGCGAGAGCGCATTGCGGCGATCCCAGTCACGCAGGCGATCGACGTCGC
>VGBL01000059.1 GCA_016870515.1 Actinomycetota bacterium
ATCTTGTCGGCGTGCACCGTCGTCCAGTCGTCCTTCAGCACCCCGCCGGTGTCGCCGGAGTTGGGGTTCCACGACCAGAAGGTCCAACTGATGCCCTTGCTGCTCATGTAGTTGGTGAACTGGCGGATCCAGCGACCTTCGACCGTGTCCGTTCCGACGTTCTTCGCGCCGAACTCCCCGACGAGGATGGGTGCCGTGCCAGCGGTGTGGAGGTAGCCGAATCCGGTCTCCCAGCGCCTGTCGAGGATCGAGCTCATGTTGGGATCGGAGAACCACGGCTGGTTGAAGACACCCGGACCGTATTCGTGCGGTGAGTAGACGAGGCGGTTGGGCACGGACAGGCGCACGGGGTAGGTGCGCGCGCCTTCGAGGTTGCCACCCCACCAGTGCGTCTGCGTGCCGCTGTTTTCGACGCCTTCGACGACGATGAGCTTGCTCGGTGCGATGGTGAGCGCGGCGTTGCCGGCTCGTTCGGCGGCACGTCGCCAGTCGTTGGCCGTGCCGGTGCCCCAGGTGGCTGAGCCGTGCGGCTCGTTCTTGAGGTCGAAGCCGACGACGGTGGCGGTGTTCTTGTAGCGGGTGGCCAATGACTGCCAGGCGGCGACCCAGTCGTCTTCGGTGAAGCCGTTCTGGCCGTACCAGAGGTCAAACATGAATCCGTCGTCTGCCTGCGAGTGGTTGTCGAGGATGACCATGAGGCCCTGGCGCCCGGCCTCGGCGATGATCTCGTCCATCACCTGCAGCGGGGTCTTTCCCCGCAGGGCGGCGTTGCGGCCACCGCCGAAGTCGACACCGGAGGTCGTGGTGCTGCGCAATGCCTGTAGTGAGAAGGGCAGGCGCACCGTGTTGAAGCCGAGCGACTTCATCTGCGCGAGCATGTCCTTGTAGTCACGGGTCCAAAGCCCGTGCGGTGCATGGTTGGCGGTCTCGAAGCCGAACCAGTTCACGCCCTGCAGAACGACCTCCTTGCCGGTGGCATCGACGACGCGGTTGCCGCTGGTGGCCAGCGGTAGCGAGATACCGGCGGGCCCGGTGGGCGTCGGCGTCGGCGTGGGAGTGGGGGTAGGGGTCACGCCCGTGGAGTTGAGGATGACGTCGGAGCAGGAGTAGAAGGCCTCCGTGGAGTCGCTGCGCTGCCACACGGTGTAGAGGATGTGGCGGCCCTGGCGGGCGGGAAGCGCGGTGCGCAGCGTGGTCGAGGCTTGGGCGGGGCGGCTGCCGGAGTCGTAGACGAGCTCGAGGTCCGACCACTTCAGTGGCTTGGTGACGTCGAAACCGGTCTTGGTGAGGTAGAGCCGGTAGTAAAGCGTCGCGTGGGGCGCCGTCGACTGCCACGTGAACGTGTAGCGGCCGTCAGTGTCCGGGGTGAGCGTCGTCGCCTTCCATTGCGTGGAGGGCGTGTCGAAGGCGGCGTACTTGCTGCGGCCCGCCGAGCACAGCTGGCCGTCCGGCACCAGCGCCTGGTGGTTGCCGTTGGCGGCGGGCTGATTGACCTCGGTCCAGTCGTAGAGGGCCTGCGGGTTCGCCTGCCACGCCGCGGCACACATGGGCGATGTGCGGTCACCGAAGAAGCAGTCGTAGATACGAGACGGTGGATTCTGCATCGAACCGTGTGCCTGCGCGCTGGGAGCGAGGACGATCGCGCCGGCCAGGGTGGCGCCGACGGTGGCGAGTGATGCGAGCAGGGCGGTGACGCGGCGCGGGGTGCGCATGGGACCTCCGTGATTGGGCCCGGCCATCTGTAGGACCGGGTTCATCCACTATTCGGCCGAGCGTGCTGTCATGGCGCGGCAGGCGAGCAAAACGCTCACCCACGGTGCGCGTTTCCCGCTTGCGCCCTTCTTCGGGCGAGAGGTGCTGATCAGATGCATACGTCGCCCGCAGAAGGTGCCTCCCAGGGTCCCGAGGCGGTTGCGGTGGTTGCCAGTCCAGAGGCCCTTTCCCAGGGGCCTCTCAGGCGGCATCTGACGGAGGGCACCCTCGCCGCCAGCGCCCTCGAACGGCCCGCAGTCGAAGCCTTCCTCGACCAGATCCCGTGGATCCCGGTCACCCGGCGCCACTTCCCCTACCTCCTCTGACCCCCCGCATAGACTCCACGCGTGGCGCGCGGCGACGGCAGGCTCACGCACGAATTCCTCGGCGATGACCGAGCGCCCCAGGACGCCTGCGGGGTCTTCGGTGTCTGGGCGCCCGGCGAGGACGTCGCCAAGCTCACTTACTTCGGGCTCTACGCCCTGCAGCATCGCGGCCAGGAGTCGGCGGGCATCGCCGTCAGCGACGGCAACCACATCGTCGTTTACAAGGACATGGGCCTGGTCTCGCAGGTCTTCACCGAGGCGAGCCTGGAGTCGCTCAAGGGCCACGTTGCCATCGGCCACACGCGCTACTCCACGACCGGCTCCAGTTGCTGGGACAACGCGCAGCCAACCTTCCGCTCCACCGCCACGGGTCACCTCGCGCTCGCGCACAACGGCAATCTCACAAATACCCCCGAGCTCGCGCAGCGTGTTGCCGACCTCCAGGCCGAGCGCGGCGAGCTGCCCCTGGGTACGCCGAAGCCGACCCGTGCCACCTCCGACACCGAGTTGATGACTGCGCTCATCGCGGCCCACCCCGACGAGTCCATGGAGGTGGCGGCCATGCGCGAGCTGCCCACCCTGCAGGGCGCCTACTCGCTCGTCTTCATGGACGAGACCACGCTCTACGCCGCGCGCGATCCGCAGGGCATCCGCCCGCTCGTGCTGGGCCGCCTCGAGCGCGGCTGGGTCGTGGCCAGCGAGACCGCGGCGCTCGACATCGTCGGGGCGTCGTTCGTCCGCGAGATCGAGCCCGGTGAGCTCGTCGCGATCGACGAACACGGATTGCGCGCCCACTGCTTCGCCAAGCCTGAGCCGAAGGGCTGCCTCTTCGAGTTCGTCTACCTCGCGCGCCCTGACACGACGATCTCCGATCGCAGCGTGCAGGCCGCGCGCACCGACATCGGCCGGCGCCTCGCGCGCGAGCATCCGGTCGTCGCCGACCTCATCATCCCCGTGCCGGAGTCGGGCCGCTATGCCGCGATCGGCTACGCGCAGGAGTCCGGCATCCCCTTCGCCGAGGGCCTGGTCAAAAACGCCTACGTCGGCCGCACCTTCATCCAGCCGTCGCAGACGATCCGCCAGCTCGGTATCCGGCTCAAGCTCAACCCGCTGCGCGAGGTCATCGCCGACCAGCGGCTCGTCGTCGTCGACGACTCGATCGTGCGCGGCAACACCCAGCGCGCACTCGTACGCATGCTCCGCGAGGCCGGCGCCCGCGAGGTGCACGTGCGCATCTCCTCCCCGCCCGTGCAGTGGCCGTGCTTCTACGGCATCGACTTCGCCACGCGGGCCGAGCTCATCGCCAACGGCCTGTCCGTGGAGGAGATCTGCCGTTCGATCGGCGCGGACTCACTCGGCTATGTCTCGCTCGACGAGCTCGTGGAGGCGACCGGGGTGCCCAAGGACTCCCTGTGCCGCGCCTGCTTCGACGGCGTCTACCCCCTGCCGATCCCGGAGCCTTCGATCATGGGCAAGCACCTGCTCGAGGGACTCCAGAAGCGGGTGTCCTCGACCACGGACATCGACGAGCTGCAGCACCCC
>VGBL01000060.1 GCA_016870515.1 Actinomycetota bacterium
CGGCAGGGTCCCCCCCCCCCCCCCCCCCCCCCCCGCCGGGCTGCCCGTATTCGCGATGGGACGGTCAGGTCGCGGCAGCGGTTGCCCGGAGGAACCGATCCACGGGCTGCGCACGGCGATGGGCAACGACAAGCGCGCGTGCGGCGAGCGCAACCAGCACGACGGCGACGAGCGGAACCGCGTTGCCGGCGAGCGAAAATGTGCCGCAGGAGGTGCACAGGCCCGCGGTCTCTGACCCAATGAGCGTGGCCGCCGAGCAGGAAGGGCAGGTGCAGGGATTGTCGGACATGCGTGAGGCTCCGTCGATTGAGGCGTGAAGGGGGGCAGCCGGGGGTCGTCGCGTCGCTCAGCCGACGCACGCCCCGCACTTTCCGGTGAGGACGATGGTGTGGTCTTCGAGCGTGAAGCCGCGCGGCAGGAGCCCCTTCAGGCCACCTGGGCATCCCTCGAGCTCGTAGACGCGGTCGCAGCGCTGGCAGTGGAAGTGATGGTGATGGGAGGCGGCAGCGCGGGCCAGCTCGTACCGCGGAGCCTGTCCCGGAATGGACACGGCGTGTATCTGGCGGGCATCCTCGAGCGCGCGAAGGTTCCGGTAGACGGTGCTGCGGCTCATTGACGGGATGACCCGGACGGCAAGATCGTGCAATTCGTACGGGGAGAGGGGCCGTCCCTCGCGCGCGATGATGTCGAGCAGCGCACTTCGCTGCCGCGTGGTGCGTCCGAGCGCCTCCTGCGCCGATGTCCGTCGTGCGGCCGGCGGGGCCTTGCGTGATTGGCGCCGGGGGTCCATTGAGGGTACTATATGCGAACGCATTCCCATTTGCAACAAGGTATCTCTCCATGGTCACCGCCGCGCCCCGCGATCCATCGTCCGCTCCCCGCCGTCTCCCCGTCACCGTCCTCTCGGGCTTTCTCGGGGCCGGAAAGACGACGCTCCTGAGCCATGTCCTCAACAACCGAGAGGGCCTTCGCGTGGCGCTCATCGTCAACGACATGAGCGAGGTGAACATCGACGCATCCCTTGTCCGCGGTTCGGTCGAGCTCAGTCGCACCGAGGAAAAGCTGGTCGAGATGTCAAACGGCTGCATCTGCTGCACGCTTCGGGAGGACCTCATGGAGGAGGTCCGGCGCCTCGCCGACGAGGGCCGCTTCGACTACCTGCTCATCGAGTCGACGGGCATCGGCGAACCGAAGCCGGTCGCCGCCAGCTTCTACGTGCAGGATGAGGGCGGCCGCATGCTGGCTGACGTGGCCGACCTCGACACCATGGTGACGGTGGTCGATGCGAAGAACTTCCTGCAGGACTGGGACAGCTCGCAGCAGCTGAAGGACCGTCGTGCGCTGCAGGCCGAGGGCGACGAGCGAATGATCGTGGACCTGCTGAACGACCAGGTCGAGTTCGCGAACGTGATCGTGATCAACAAGTGCGATTTGGTCACGGCCGCCAATGCCGACCGGCTCGAGGGGATCCTGCGGCAGCTGAACCCGAAGGCGCGCTTCATCCGCGCCGACCACGGGAAGGTGCCGCCGCGCGACATCCTCAACACGCGGTCCTTCGACTACGAGTCCGCGCAGGCAAGCCCGGGCTGGGTGCAGGAACTCATGGGCAACCACACGCCCGAGACCGAGGAGTACGGCATCTCGAGCTTCGTGTTCCGGGCGCGCGTGCCGTTCCATCCGAGGCGGCTGGGGATCCTCCTCGGCCGGGGCATGAAGGGGGTGGTGCGCTCCAAGGGGTTCTTCTGGCTGGCGACGCGCATGCGCGACTGCGGCTCATGGGCGCAGGCGGGCTCTTCGCTCGCGATCGACCGGGCCGGCATGTGGTACGCGGCGCTTCCGAGGAGCCAGTGGGAGCAGCTCGCAGGGCTCTCCGACTGGGTCAAGTCCAACTGGCAGGAGCCCTTCGGCGACCGCAGGCAGGAGATCGTCTTCATCGGCGCGGGGATGGACCGTGACGAACTCACGCGCCAGATTGACGCGTGCCTGCTGACCGAGGATGAGTTCGCGGCCGGCCCGAAGGCATGGGCGCAGTACGAGGATCCATTCCCCGACTGGAACCAGGCCGACGCAGGCGACTCGTGAGTTCGGGCTCCCGCGGCGCGGGCGCCCCGGAGCCACCATCGCACCGAGACCTCACCCTCGCCGGCGTCGGGGCGCAAGCGCGCCGCCGACCGCCAGGAGCGCCATCGCACCTGGCCCCGGGATGGCCGTGATGCAGATGTCGTCGATGCCGCACTCGAACTCAAGCAACCCGTTGCCTGCCGAGCCACCCGTGTTCTCGCGGAGGAACCCGAGGGTCATCGCACCGCCCGAGGCGGAGAAGTCGGGGTTGTCGCTGGAAATGACGTTGCCTTGCCCGTCGATGCGGTGCATCTGCGAACTGGAGATGCTTGTGCAGAAGTTGATCTGCCAGGTTGAGAACGCCGGAGATGGCATGGTGAGCAGCCCGGCGCGCTGGATGTAGATGTTCCC
>VGBL01000061.1 GCA_016870515.1 Actinomycetota bacterium
CACCCGGTCTTCCCCGACCTGTGGGCGATCCGCAGCGAGTTCTAGGCGCAACAATCCCGCGAAATGAACTCCTCACCATCACTGCGGCACCCTGAGCGCATGCGCCTATCCCGCGCGATCACCGTTGCCGCCCTCGTGAGCACCATCGCCTGCATCGGCGGAGCCGCGGCACACGCGAGCGGGTGCCGCGCACCGAACTCCCAGCGGTGGCACTGCCGGAGGTCGCCAAGTGACACGATCTGAAGGTGCTCGCACTGCGCCCTGATGGATTCCAAACTCTTCACGAGAATGCGATATCGATAGTTGTCGAGACTGGAATTCATGGTGGCGTCAAGTTCGTCGACGATCTGACGGATCCTGGTGACGGCCTTGGTGATGAGCTGCACATGTGTGTCGCCGTGAAGGCGTAGCGCCTCCCGACGGCGGTCCAAGGTGAGTGGCTCCGGCACCCACTTCTTGGGCGGTTTGCCCGCTCTACGTCGGTGGGCGTTGGCGTCTCCATCGGTGGCGCTGCAGCCGATGTTGGTCGCATCGTGCAACGCGCGGGAAGTTGGGTGCGCGAGGGGGGAGTTGAACCCCCACACCCTTTCGGGCACACGGACCTGAACCGTGCGCGTCTGCCTATTCCGCCACTCGCGCGTCGCCCCGTCGCTGAGGCCCTCCGAGGGTACAGGCAGCCAAAGTCCGGCCCCAAGGCCGCTCCCGTAGGTTCTAGGCATGCACCGCATCGGCACCTCCGACCTTGACGTCTTCCCCCTGTGCTTGGGCGGCAACGTCTTCGGCTGGACCGCTAACCGCGCCACGTCGTTGGACATCCTCGATGCCTACGCGCACATGCACGGCAACTTCATCGATACGGCCGATGCCTACTCCTCCTGGGTGCCGGGCCATGCCGGCGGGGAATCAGAGGAGATCATCGGAGCCTGGATGGAGGCACGCGGCAATCGCGGCTCCATGGTGATCGCGACCAAGGTGGGCAAGCTGCCCGGCCTGGAGGGGCTCTCTCGCGAGACGATCCGCAAGGCGTGCGCTGAATCCCTGCGGCGCCTGCGCACCGACTACATCGACCTGTACTACTGCCACGCCGACGATCCAGACGTGCCGTTGCAGGAGACGCTCATGGCGCTTGCGGAACTGGTTGATGAGGGCAAGGTCCGCTACATCGCGGCGTCCAGTTACTCGACCGAACGCCTGGGGGAGGCATTGGCCGTGTCCGATGCCATGGGCATCCCGCGTTTCGTTGCCCTGCAGCCGCACTACAACCTGGTCTGGCGTAATGAATACGAGGGAGCGCTCATGTCCCTGTGCGAGCGCGAGGAGATCTCGTGCCTGCCCTACTTCCCCCTCGGCGCGGGATTCCTGACGGGCAAGTACCGCTCGTTTGATGACATTGGCGACGGGCCACGCGCACCGCGCGTCAGTGCCTACGCCCACGATCGTGGCTGGCGCACGCTGGCCGCGATCGACGAAGTGGCCGCTGAGCACGACGTCTCCAACAGCGAGGTCGCCCTAGCCTGGCTCATGCACCAGCCGACCGTGGCCGCCCCCATCGTGAGCGTCACCTCGCTCGCACAGTTGGGCGAGGTGCTGGACGCCGTGCATCTGGAACTCTCGGACACCAACCTGGCGACCTTGAACTCCGCCTCAAGGGCCTAGTCTCTCGGCATGACCGCTCCCCGGGTCATCCTCGCGACACTGCTCATCCTCACGCTCAGTCTCGTGAGCGTCCCAGTTGCAACGGCGACGCAACTGGAGCCCGACGACAGGGCTGAAGGGCAAAGCGCACCGGCGTACATCGCCATCATTCACGCTGGTAGCAGCGGCACGTGCCTGTGGCTTTGCGAGCCCATCGCCGGCGCTGCCGCGGATGTGAGCCGGACCTGAGGAACGCCCCCGGCTGGGAGTTGGCTAGGGAAAGCCCGGCCACGAGGGCGGGGTGTCCCCCGCATGAGGGACACTGTGGCCGTGAGCAGCGATCAGGGGGTGCAGGCCCCGCGGGGGAGGGAGCGTCCCCGCGGCTCACTCGAGCCTGCGCAGGTGGGCTGGATCCTCGTCGGCGTCCAGGCCGTGCTCCTCATCATGCTTCTGGTGCTCCCGTGGCGACGTCCGCTGAGCTGGCCGCTCGACGTACTCGATGTGCTCGGTCTCCTGCTAATGATCGCCGGCATCGCACTGCTGTTGATCT